>JBDTKH010000053.1:0-44159 GCA_039935415.1 Candidatus Dormiibacterota bacterium | reverse complement strand
GCGTCGTTGCGGCCTGCGCTCCTCGCTCACCGATCAACGGATGGGCTCGCTCCGGTGCTCGGCCGCGCCTAGCATCTGGGCCACCTGGACACCGAATCTCTCGCCGGCCCCCTTCATCACGTTGCCTGCGCATGCCCCTGCCTGAGTTCGGGCGCGCGGAAGCGACGAAGGTCGAAAAACCGTGGGGCTACGAGCTTCGCTGGGCGCTCACCGATCGCTACGTGGGCAAGGTCCTGCACGTGAACCGGGGCGAAGCGCTCTCGCTCCAGTACCACGACATCAAGGACGAGTTTCAGTACGTGGTCAGGGGCAGCATGGTGATGGAGCTCGGCGGTCCGGACGGCGTGCTGACCACGCACGTGATGAAGGCCGGCGACACGCTGCACATCACGCCGGGCACTCGGCACCGCCTCACAGCGCTGGAAGACACGGACATCTTCGAGGTTTCGACGCCGGAGATCGACGACGTCGTGCGCCTCGAAGACCGGTACGGGCGAGCCGGGACATGAACCTCCCCTTTAGACTTCCACCGGTCAAATGAAGACCCCGCCGATTCCGGCCGAGAAGTTCGCGCCCGCCACGACTGCGACCAGGTCCGAGCATGACCGGAGCTTCCTGATCTTCGCCGGCGTCGTGCTGGTGGCGATCGCGATCGGCTTCAAGTCGGAGCTGCTCGGGCAGGGGCAGGTCTGGGCCCTGGCCCTGGGCCTGGTTGTGCTGGCCGCGCCCGCCCTGCTCGGCTACCTGCGGGGCACTGATGAATTTCCACGGATCGAGCACTACATCCCGGTCGCCCTGGGCGCGATCACGCTGGCAGGGCTGTCGCTGCTCGTTCCCGAGCTCTGGAAGTACCTGGCGTTGACCGCGCTCTTCGGCGCGGGGTTCGTCCTGGCGGCGCGACTCGACTACCTGCGGCTGCGCGACTCGGAGAAGCGCGGCCACGTGGTGCTTCAGGAGACGATCCTGATCCTGGCGCTTGCCGGCGCATACCTGGTCGTCGTGTCGCTGCACTTCAATGCCATCCTCCAGCTCGCGTGGATTTTCACGATCACCTTCCTGGCCTCGTACCGGAGCTTTCGGATCAACGGCTCGGCGGTCGCGCCTCGGCGTGCATTCATCTTCTCGCTGTTCGTCGCCCAGGTCGTCACGTTCCTGGCGTGGGCGATCACCGCGCTCTCGATCTACCTCGTCGTGAACGAAGGCACGTTCGCAGTGATGCTGCTCTTCGCCTGGTACATCAACCGAGGCCTGGTCCGGCACACGGTCGAGGACAGCTTCTCGCGCAACGTGGTGCTGGAGTACGGCGCGTTCGCGGTGGTTCTGGTTTACCTGTTCGTCTCGAGCTACCAACCCGGTAGGTAGCTACATCCCGAGGTAGGCCTTCTGGACCTCCTCCGACTCCAGCAGCTCTTTACCCGTGCCGCACTGGACGATGACTCCTGTCTCGAGCACGTATGCGCGGTGCGCGACCTCGAGCGCCTTGTGGGCGTTCTGTTCGACCAGCAGCACCGGCGTCCCCTGCGAGTTGATCTCGCGCACGATGCTGAAGATCGTTTCGACCAGGATCGGGGCGAGGCCCAGTGAGGGCTCGTCGAGCATCAGCAGCTTGGGTTTCGCCATCAGCGCGCGGCCCATCGCGACCATCTGTTGCTCTCCTCCCGACAGCGTTCCCGCGACCTGGTGCAACCGTTCCTTCAGCCTGGGGAAGAGCTCGAATACCCGCTCCATGTCGCTCTTGATCTCGGCGCTGTTCTTGCGTGTGTAGGCGCCCATCCTGAGGTTGTCGAGCACGCTCATGCGCGCGAACAGGCGCCGGCCTTCGGGGGACTGGCAGATGCCCAAGCCGACGATCTTCTGCGGCTGCATGTGAGTGATGTCCTGGCCATCGAACTTGATCGTGCCGCGGGTCGGGTGGAGGAGGCCGGAGATAGTGCGAAGCGTGGTCGTCTTGCCTGCGCCGTTGGACCCGATGAGCGCCACGACCTCCCCGGCGTCGACCTCGAGCGATTCGCCTCGCACGGCCTGCACGCGGCCGTAAAAGACATCGATGCCAGAGACTTCGAGTAAGGCCATCTAGGCAGACTTGCCCAGGTAGGCCTCGATCACGCGCTGGTTGGTGCGAACCTCGGCCGGAGGGCCCTCGGCGATCTTCTCGCCGTGGTCGAGCACGACGATTCTCTGTGAGACGTGCATCACAACCTTCATGTCATGCTCGATCAGGAACACGGTGATGCCCTTGGCGATGATCTTGTCGACGAGGGCCATCAGCTCGACCTTCTCCTGTGGCGTGAAGCCCGCTGCCGGCTCGTCCAGCAGCAGGAGGTGAGGCTCGGTCGCAAGGGCGCGGGCGATCTCGAGGCGGCGCTGCTGCCCATACGCAAGGTTTCGCGCGTAGTTGTCCGCATGGCGCTCGATCCCGACGAATTTCAGGTACCCCATAGCGCGCTCTGTCACCTCCCGCTCCTCGCGCTTCGCGAATGGGGTGCGGAAGATGGCGTCCCACAGCTTGGCCTTCATCCGCACGTGCTCGCCCACCTTCACGTTGTCGAGCGCGCTCAGGTACTCGAAGAGGCGGATGTTCTGGAATGTGCGGGCGATCCCGAGCTGGGCGGTCTTGTATGGCTTGGAGCCGGCGATGTCGCGGTTTTCGAACACGACGCGCCCCGCAGTCGGCACGTGCATACCCGTGATGCAGTTGAACAGCGTCGTCTTGCCCGCGCCGTTGGGGCCGATCAGCGCGAAGACCTGGCCCTTGGCCACGTCGAAGCTCACCTGGTCGACGGCGGTGAGCCCGCCGAATCGTTTCGTGACTCCCTGCAGGGAGAGGATCGGCTGTGCGGTCTCGGCGCTCATGAGGTCACGACCGCCGACTCGTCGTGGACGCCGCGCTGCAGCTCCTGGGACCTCAGGCGGCTGGGCAGGAGCCCCTGAGGGCGCAGAAGCATGATGCTGACCAGGATCAATCCGAACAGGATGAACTTGAGCCGCGAAACGAACTCGGCGATGCCCGGCCAGTCGGGAGTCACGACGTTCAACGAGTGGAAACCGAGGTTGTCCGCCAGGGCCGACACCTGCTGGGGCGCGTCGGGCAGGAACTTGTAGAGCACCCAGTAGAGGAGGATCGCGCCGACCATGGCGCCGGGGATGTTGCCCATCCCGCCCAGCACAACCATCGACAGGATGGTGATCGAGACGATGAAACCGAAGCTGTCCGGGCTGACCAGGGACAGCTTGGCGCCGTAGAAGGCCCCTGCGAAGCCGCTGAAGGACGCTCCGATCGCGAACGCGAGCAGCTTCGTGTTCACGGTGTTGACCCCCATGGCCGCGGCCGCCGTCTCATCCTCGCGCACGGCCATCCAGGCGCGGCCCAGCCGCGACCCATACAGGTTGTTTACCCCGATCACGGAGGCGACGATAAGGATGATGATCAGGACGTACCAGGCCGTGGCGTTGAAAGAGACGAAGCGGAAGTTCTGTTCGATCGCGAGTTGGGTGTTCGCCCACGGACCGGTGATCCAGAACGGCAATGTTGGGACGTCGAGCGCGCTGATCCCGTTCACGCCGCTCGTCCAGTCCTTCATGTTGCGGAAGAACCTGGGCACGATCTCGCCGAACCCGAGCGTGACGATGGCGAGATAGTCACCGCGCAATCGCAAGGTGGGAGCGCCAAGCAACGCACCGGCGCCGGCCGCGATGAAGGTTCCAAGGACGAGCGCGATCCAGAACGGCACGTGCAGAGCGTGGTGGATGGGTGAGCTGATCAGCTGCTCCGAAGCGAGCATTCCGTAGGTGTACGAACCAATGGCGAAGAACGCCGCGTATCCCAGGTCCAGCAACCCGGCGAACCCGACCACCACGTTGAGGCCGATGGCCAGCAGCACGAACACGCCTCCATCGGCAGCGAGGCTCACAAGGTAGTCGGCGTTTCCACCCGTGGCGAACTGGGCGATGGCGGGGAAGCTGACCGCGGCGATGGCCATGACGGCGTACGCGATGGCGTTGGGGTTGCTCCGGTTATCGCGGATCAGCTGGCGGAGGCGGGTCATTTCTCAGGCACTCGCATCCCGAGGAGTCCTGTAGGACGGAAAACGAGAGTCGCGATCAGGATTCCGAAGATGACGATCTCGGTCCACGCCGAGTCGAAGTAGCCGTTGTTGAACGCCGCTATGACGCCGATGAGGAGGCCCCCGATGGCGGCGCCCGGGATGTTGCCGATGCCGCCAAACACGGCCGCCGTGAAAGCGATCAGACCAGAGATGAATCCAAGGTCGAACGTGACGTTGTTGATGTAAAGGCCGTAGATGATTCCACCCGCGCCGGCGAGGACGGCACCGATGAAGAAGGTCGCCGCGATGGTCCGGTTGATGTCAATCCCCATCAACTGCGCGGCGTCACGGTCCTGCGCGGTGGCTCTCATCGCCTTGCCCAGCGTGCTCAGGTTGGTGAAGAGCGTGAATGCGATAGCCAGCGCGATGGCCAGGGTCAAGACGATGAGGTCCTTCACGCCGATCGACACGCCGTTGATGTTGAGACGTGTGGCCGGCAGGAGGTCCGGGTAGTGGAGTCTGTAGGGCCCACGCCATAGGTACATCGCGCCCTCGAGGATCGAGGACATGCCGATCGCCGTGATCAGGGGCGCCAGGCGAGGAGCGTGGCGCAGCGGGCGATAGGCGACTCGCTCGATCGCCACGTTGACCATCCCGACCAGCCCCATGGTGATGATCGCGATCGCGAGCAACGGGATCACGTAGCCCAAGCCGCTCGTGCCTTCCTTCACGCCGAACAGCGGAAAGAGGGCAAGGGAGACGAAAGCGCCGAGCGTGAACACGTCGCCGTGGGCGAAGTTGATCAGCTCGATGATGCCGTAGACCATCGTGTACCCGAGTGCGATCAGCGCATAGATCGAACCGTCGGCGATCCCGATGGTCAGGATCTGGAAGAAGTAGGAGGCGCCGTGCTGCAGCACGTGCTGGATGGTCAGGACGACGGCGACCGCCACGACCAGGAGCCCCATCAGCGTGGCGAAGTTGGAGTTGCCGAAGTTGCGCAACGCGGCCAGTGTCCGGGCCAGAGCTCCGATCAAGTGCTCTCCTCTCCCAAGCTCACCCAATGATAAGGAGGGGGCGACGTCGCCCCCTCCCTAATTTACAGTTTACGGAATGGTTTCTACTAGCCGCCCTGCTGGAACTGCGTCACGAAAGTCCATACGGGTGGGCTGCCCTTCAGCTCCTGAAGCTGCAGGGTCGGAGTCGTCGGGTCGCCGACGGCGTTGAAGGTGATGACGCCGGTCAGGCCCTTGAACGCGGTGGTCTTGGCGACCTGGTCGATGACCTGCTGCCGGGTTGGCATGTTGCCGCCGTTGGCGTCGATCGCGCGTCCGATCGCGTCAATCAGGATCGCGGCGCAGTCGTATCCGGCGTAGGTGTAGGCGCCGACGTTGGACGCCCCGGGGTACGCAGCTGCGTAGGCGGCGACGATCGTCTTGGCGTCCGGATTCTGGGTGGCGTCCGATACGCCCTGGGTGGCGAACATGTTGCTGGTCGCCATCGGGCCCGAGTCCTTGATGCACTGCGAGTCACCGATGCCATCGGGACCGAGGTAGTAGATGTCCGGGTTGAAAAGGCCTGCCATCTGGCCACGGCCGACGCATCCGCCCGTGGCGGAGGTGGCGCCGACGTAGATTCCCTGCGCGCCCTTGTCCTTGGCCGACGCGAGGAAGTCCTTGAAGTCCGACTTGGCCTTGGGGTCGTAGCTCTTGCGGTCGACGACGGTGCCGCCCTTCGCTGTGAATTCCTTGGCGAAGTTGTTGGCGACGCCCTGACCGAAGGTCTCCTCGTCATCCCAAACAGCGACCTTGGTGATGCCGAGACCGGCCGGAGGAGGTCCAGCCTTGAGGGCGAAGTCGGCCATGGCAGGACCCTGGAAGGTGTCCGCCGCGGCGACGCGGAAGTAGTTGTTCTTGCCGGTTGGCCGGAGGCTGGCGGGCGTGTACCCGTTGGCCGCCTGGCAGTAGTCGAATGTCTGGGTCAGGCATTCGTTGGTGTTCGACGGGCTGATCATGGCCAGGGGCGCCTGGTTGGCGACCGGGATCTCGGCCTTCGCGACCCCGGAGTTGAACGGTCCGACCATGCCCAGGATCTTGCTGTTGGACAGCATGGCCTGGACGTTCTGCACGCCCTTCTGGGCATCGTGCACCCCGTTGACCGCGTCGTCGAAGGGCACGAACTTCAGTGTGTAGCCGCGCACAGACCCTGCGCGGGTGACCGCGAACTGGGCGCCCTGCTGAGTGGGCAGGCCGCTGGATGCGTCAGCGCCCGAGACCGGGAGGTCACTGGCGATGTCGATCTCGCCCTTTGACCCACCGCCGCCGCCGCTACCGCCGCAGGCAAATGCGATGAAAGTCGCCGAAATGAGGACTGCGAGTCCCCTAGCTCGAAGCATATGGTTCCCCCTTGTGTTTTTTGGGAGGCACGAACCGCAAGCGCGGCTTGCCTCCCCTCATACGCCGCCCTCTTCCCATCTCAGCAGAGGCGGGGCGAGAGTGCGCCGGCGGCGAATGCGGCCACATGGGATGGCCGAACCACTACTCCGGTCAGAACTCTGGGCTCAATGGAGGCTTCAAGTCAAGCACGGCCTTGCGGAATCCCGTCCCTGCACCCGGAATGCGGGTGTGCTGTTGTATCAATAGGGTAGTGCAGCGCTATAATCTACGGAGCCGACCCACGTCCAGCCGCCCTTCGAGGCGGCGGCGGGAGACTCGTACACCGACAGCTGCCGCAAGGTCGTGTCACCCGCCTTGTCGAAGCCGAAGGTGCCGGTGGCGCCTGTGAACGTGGTGGTGGTCGCCAGCTCCGCCACGACGCTGTCGCGGGCCGGGAGCTTTCCTCCTGTCGCCCTGATCGCCCGGTCGAGCGCGCTGTACAGGACCCCCGCCGCGTCGTAGGCGGCGACGGTGTAAGCGCCGTAGTCGGTGGGGCGTCCGAACTCCGTCCTGAAAGCCCGGATGACCGGCTGTGCCGAGTCGATCCTCTGGGCGTCGAGTCCGGGCACGGTCGCGTAGATACCTGTCGCGTTGGTGCCGGCATCGCGCAGGCACGCCGGGTCCAGTGCGATGCCGTCACCTCCCATGAAGGGGGCAGCCTCGCCTGGACCGAACACCGCAGCCATCTGCTGACGCACGGCGCAGCCGTGATCGGCGGACGCGCCGCCGAAATAGACACCCTGGGCGCCATCGTTCTTTGCGCGCTGTAGGAACCCGGTGAGGTCGGGGCTTTGAGACGGGTCGAACTGCTGGGCGGCGACAACGGTGCCTCGGAGCTTGTCGAACCTCGCGATGAAGCCGTCGGCCAGGGCCTGCCCGTACGCCTCTCCGTCGGACAGGACGGCGACCCGCTTCAGGTGGAGGTGGGTCGACGCGAAGTCGGCCGCCGCCGGTCCCTGAAGCTCGTCGGTGGTCGAAAGGCGGAAGTAGTTGTTCGATCCGGTCGGCCGGAGGTCTTTCGGAGAGGGCAGGCCTGCGGCGGCGCAGGAGATAGGCGTGCGCCGCGGGTTGAGGGCGGCCGGCAGGTATGGCTCTTTGGTCAGGCACCGGTTACTCGTCGCAGGGGTCACCATCGCGAGGCGAGCTTGATTGGCGATCGGGATCTGGGCGCGGGCGGTGCTCGAGTCGAACGGCCCGATCATGGCGACGACGTGCGGGTCGGCGATGAACGCCTGGAGGTTCTGCAGGCCGCGGTCCGCATTCGTCGGTGTCGACGTGTCGTCGCGGGCGTCGATCGCGACGCTCAAGCCGTCGAGCGTCGCGTGCTGGTGCACGAAGAAGCGGATACCGTTCAGCGCGCCTCGGCCGGCTCGGCCCTCTGGGCCCGTCAAGGGGAGGTCGACGCCGATCTTGATCGTGTCCGCGGCGGGGGGTCCCGCGCCGACAACATTGCACGCCGGTAGGGCGATGAGAAATGCCGCGCACGCAGCGGCTGTGATGGTCCAGGCCGGGCGCACTGTGAAATTGTCCACGCCCCGGAGACGATCTATCAGGTATCGGCAGTACTTATACTCGTAATTCGCTGGATGCGCCCTGCGCGCGCCCGGCGGGGAGCGCCCCCCGCGCGCGCCCGGCCCCTTCACCCAATCCCTAGGAGCGCGCGCATTTGAAAATCGACACCGGAGAACATCTCAAGCCCCGGTCGCAGTACGCCGACGACGCCGTGCAGCTTGCCATCGCGGGCAAGTGGGACGACGCCGTCAAGCTGAACAAATTCATCGTCGAGAGCTTCGGGGCTGACGAGGAGACGCAGAACCGGCTCGGCAAGGCACTCTCCGAGCTCGGGAAGTTGAAGGATGCAAAAGCCGCCTACGAGGCCGCGCTCAAGCTCAACCCGATGAACTCGATCGCGAAAAAGAACGCCGCCCGCATCAACACCCTGCTCCACCAGAAGGAGGGCTTGAAGGTCGGCGGAACACGCGTCGACCTGAACCTCTTCGTCGAGGAGATGGGGAAGACCGTGATCACCACCCTCGAGAGCGGACCGGGGCCTGACATCTGCTCCAAAGTGGCCGCCGGCGACATCGCCGAGCTGCACATCGACGGCGACAGCATCGTCGCCGAGACGTCGCGGGGCGTGAAGCTCGGGGCGCTCGAGGCCAAGCTGGCTCGCCGGCTGATCAAGTTCATGCGAGGCGGCAACCGCTACCAGGCGGGCGTCACGGCGTGTGACAACAACACGGTGAGGCTGATCGTTCGCGAGACCTACCAGGACCCGCGTTTTGCCGGAAAGCCAAGCTTCCCGATGCGCCGCAAGCGCGATGTCGAGTTCCGCCCGTACACCAAGGAGAGCCTGCTCCACCGTGAGGTCGAGGTGTTTGCCGGCGAGGACGATGAGGAGGAGCCGCTCGTCGAAGCGGCCGCCGGGGATGACATCGAAGAAGGGATGCACGCTGTCGAGGACGATGCAGAGCCGGTCGACTTCAGCGAGGATGCGGACGAAGACAAAGATGACGATGACGATGACGACAGCTGACGCCGACGGAGTGGCCCCGGCCCGGAGGTCTCTTCACCGAGGCTAAACGCGCTCCCGCGTTGGGCGGCGTGCCCGGGTTTCGCGACCTCCTTCCTCCAGAAGCCGAGGTCCTGCGCGAGGCGCAGGAATCGGTCCTGGCCGAGATGCGCCGGTGGGGTTACCGGCACGTTATCACCCCGATGGTGGAGAGCATTGACGTGCTCGAGCTCGGTATCGGACCGGAGCAGAGACGGCGCCTGTTCAAGTTTGCCGACGCGCGCGGCGAGGTCGTGGCGCTGGTCGGTGAGCGCACGGTCCCTGTGGCGAGGCTTGTCGCCGGCAAGCTGAGGACGTCGCCTCTGCCCCTGCGGCTCTGTTACGCGGGGCCGGTCCTTTCGACCGACGAAGGACGCTTCGACCAGCGCCGCGAGACCTACCAGGTGGGGGCGGAGCTTGTCGGCGCGTCCGGAACCGTCGCCGACGCGGAGGTGATCGCGTTGGCCGCGCGCTGCCTGGAGGCAAGCGGGGTCAAGCGATTCCAGATCGACGTCGGGCACGCCGAGTTCTTCCACGGGATCATGGACGCGGTCAAGCTGCCCGACGAGGTCAAGGCCGCGGTCCGGGTGGCGCTGGCGGCTCGCGATTTCGTCGCCCTGGAGGCGCTCCTCGAACACACGCCGCTGCGCTCTGCGGAACACGAGCTGCTCTTGCGTTTCCCGGCGCTGCGCGGCGGACCCGAGATTCTCAAGGCGGCCGGCGGCCTGGTGCGCAACCGTCGATCTGAGCGCGCGCTGTCGGAGCTGGCCGAGGTGCGCGACCTGCTCGTCGTCCACGGGCTCGACGACGTCGTCCGCCTCGACCTTGGTGCGATCCGCGACTTCGATTACTACACGGGGATCATCTTCGAGGGCTACGGGCCGGAGGTCGGACGGCCCGTAGCGCAGGGCGGTCGCTACGACCGGCTTCTCGCGCGCTTCGGGCGACCGGCGCCCGCGACGGGATTTGTCGTCCAGCTCGATTTGGTGTGGGAGATGCTCACCCGCGCCTCGCGTCCGCCGGCGCTGCCGCGGATCGACGCCGCTGTGGCATGGGCGGGAACCGGGCTGAAGACCGCGCTCAGGCTTGGCTCGACACTGCGCCTGTTCGGCACGAGGGCGGTGGTCGACACGCAGGCGCGAGACCAGGCCGAGGCGCGTGCCTGGTGGCGCGCCGTCGGCGCTGTGAACCTCATCCACTGCCGGAGCGAGACGGCTGTTTCGTGGACTGCGCGAGGCGCGCGCACGCAGCGGTTGCCGCCAGAGCAGGTGGCCGCTCGCCTGGCTGGAGGCCTGACGCGCCGGGCGCGCGCAGGGCGCAATTCATGAAGACCGGCAAGGTCTCGATCGCGCTGCCGACGGGCGCCCTGCTTGCAGGTGCGCTGCGGCTCCTGGGACGTTCGGGCCTGGCGCGGCTCAGCGCGGACGAACTCGGTCGCCAGCTCATGGTCGACCGCACCGGGGTCCGCGTGATCCTCGTCCGGCCCGCCGACGTTCCGGCATACGTCGACCACGGAGCCGCCGACCTCGGAATCGTCGGCAAGGACATCCTGTGGGAGACCGCGGGCGCGCACTACGAGCTCGTCGATCTCCGCTTCGGCGGGTGCCGGCTGGTGCTCGCGGTGCCGGACGCATCGAAGCTCGACGGCCCGGACACGTGGCCGCCGGAGATTCGCATCGCCACCAAGTACCCACGAACCTCGGCTGCCTGGTTCGAATCGCGCGGGCAGGCCGTGGAGATCGTGCGCCTCCACGGTTCTGTCGAGCTCGCGCCGCAGGTCGGGCTGGTCGACGCGATCGTCGACCTGACGGCGACGGGGCGGACCCTGAAGGAAAACCGCTTGCGGGTGGCCGCGGTGCTTGGCGCGTCCACCGCTCGGCTGATCGCCAACCAGGCGAGCCTCAAGACGCGCACCGATGCCGTGCAGGCTGCGGCCGGCCGGCTGCGCGAGGCGGCCGGCTCATGACGGTGAAGAGGTTCGACGTCGGCTCGTGGCTCGACTCACCGCTGTCCCGGCGTCGCCTCGACCTCTCGCAGTTCGCCTCTGAGAGGGCCGTGGTTGCGGAGATCTGCGCGCGGGTTGCAAGCGAAGGTGACAAGGCGCTGCGGGAGCTCGGCAAGAAGTTCGACGGGTGGGCGCCCGATGCGGACCAGAGCTTCCAGGTACCGCCGAGCGAGGTGGCCGGTGCGGCCGCCAGGCTGTCCGCACCGGATCGCGCCGCCCTGGAGTTCGCCGCCCAGCGGATCAAGGACTTCCACGCACGACAGTTGCAACCGGCGTCGACCGGTCCGCCTGGCCTGAAGCTGCTCACGCGGCCGGTCCGGCGCGCCGGCCTCTATGCGCCGGGCGGCCGGGCGGCTTACCCGTCGACGGTGCTCATGACCGCGATCCCGGCGCGAGTCGCGAAAGTGCGCGAGGTCGTGCTTGCCACTCCTCCGCGGGCGGACGGCACGGTGCCGTCGGCGATCCTCGCCGCCGCGCACATCGCCGGCGTGGACGCCGTGTATCGGATCGGTGGTGCGCAAGCGATCGCGGCGATGGCGTACGGCACCGCCAACATCCCTCGGGTCGACGTCGTGGCCGGCCCGGGCAACATCTACGTCACGCTCGCCAAGCGCGAGGTGTTCGGCGCTGTGGGGGTGGACGGCATCGAGGGCCCGACGGAGATCCTCGTCATCGCGGACGCGGCGGCCCGGCCTGATTTCATCGCCGCCGACCTCGCCGCCCAGCTGGAGCACGACCCACTGGCGTGGGGTGTGCTCATCACCGACTCGGCAAAGCTTGCCGATCGCGTCGAGGAAGAGCTGGAGAGCCTTGTCTCGGGGCTCGAGCGCAAGGAGATCATCCGCCAGGCGAACTGCTGCATCGTCGTCGCGGAAGACCTGCGCCAGGCGATGCAGCTCGCCAACGACTTCGCGCCCGAGCACCTCCTCATCGTCACCTCGGACGCGGGCCGACTGGCGACGCAGGTCGAGAATGCCGGCGCCGTGTTCGTCGGTCCGTACGCGACGGTGCCGCTGGGCGACTACGTCGCGGGTCCCAACCACACGCTTCCGACCGCAGGAGCGGCGCGCTTCGCTTCGCCGCTGGGAGTACACACGTTCCTGAAGCGGTCGAGCGTGCTGAGCCTCAATCGTGGTGACCTGGAGATGATGCAAGAGGCCTGCGTGCGCCTCGCGGAGATGGAGGGACTTGGCGCGCACGCGCACGCAGTGGAGGTACGCCTTGAGTAGGAAGGGAGTGGTCGCTCGCAAGTCGAAGGAGACGCGTCTGGTCGCCAAGGTCTTGCTCGAGGGACACGGCCGGGTCAAAGTGGCGACGGGCGTCCCGTTTCTCGACCACATGATCGAGCAGGTCGGCCGCTACGGCGGGTTCGACCTCACGCTGACCGGCGCCGGCGACGTTCACGTCGACGTGCACCACCTGGTCGAGGACGCGGGCATCGTGCTCGGACAGGTGCTGTCGGCCGCGCTCGAAGACCGCGCCGGCATTAACAGATTTGCGTCGGCCTACGCCCCGCTCGACGAATCGCTCGCGCGCGTCGTGGTTGACCTGGGCAAGCGCCCGTTCATCTCCTACAACGTTCCGCTGCGCGGCCGGATCGGGACACTCGAGTCCGAGGTGCTCGAGGAGTTCTGGAGGGCGCTGTCGATCCACCTGGGGGCGACGATCCACGTCGACGTGATCCGCGGGCGCAACCGGCACCACATCGCGGAGGCGACGTTCAAGGCCTTGGGCCTGGCGCTTCGTCAGGCGATGGCTCCCGGCGGCGCTCCCGGCACGCCATCCTCGAAGGGACTACTGGGGTGATCGCGATCGTGGACTACGGCGTCGGCAACGTGCGCTCCGTCGAGCGGGCGCTTGCCCACGTCGGCGCCGAGCCAAGGCTCACGGCCGACCCCGACGAGCTCGAGCACGCCGACGGCGTGGTGCTGCCTGGAGTTGGCGCGTTTGGGCCCGCGCTGGAAAAGCTCACCGACCACGGGTTGGGCCGCCGGGTCGTGGAGCTTGCGGCGAGGGGCAAGCCCGTGCTCGGCGTCTGCCTCGGCTACCAGCTCCTGTTCGAAGAGTCATCGGAGCACGGCAGGCACCAGGGCCTTGGCCTACTGCCAGGAAAGGTGGTTGAGGTCAAGGACAGCCCTCGCCTTCCCGTGATCGGCTGGTGCCGCGTCGCGCAGAGCGACGATTCGATGCTGTGGCACGGGATCAAGGACCGCTCGTATTTCTATTTCGTGCACTCGTACACACCGGCTTCGTCGCCAAGCGCGATCGCGTGGAGCGAGCACTCGCCGGTGGCCGCGGCAGGCCGTCGCAACGTCATGGGCACGCAATTCCACCCCGAGAAGAGCGGCGAGGACGGGCTGCGCATCTACCGGAACTTCCTCGAGCTCTGCGGGTAGGCGGAACTCTTTTGCCCGCCAAACGAATCATCCCGTGCCTGGACGTGACCGAAGGTCGCGTCGTGAAAGGCGTTCGCTTCAAGGACCTTCGCGACGCCGGTGACCCCGCCGAGCTGGCCGCTACATACGATCGGGAGGGCGCGGACGAGATCGTGTTCCTGGACATCACGGCTTCGTCCGACGCGCGAAAGATCCTGATCGAAGCTGTCGAGCGGACGGCGGACCAGGTCTTCATCCCGCTAACAGTCGGGGGTGGAGTCCGCAGCGTCGATGACATGGCCGAGCTGCTCACCCACGGGGCCGACAAGGTCTCGGTCAACACGGCGGCGCTCGAAGACCCCGAGCTCATCACGCGATGCGCGGAGGTGTTCGGGTCGCAGTGCTTCGTGCTCGCCATCGACGCGCGCCGCCGCGCTGACGCACCAGGTTGGGAAGTGTTCAGTCACGGAGGGCGGCGCTCCGCGGCACGCGACGTGGTGGAGTGGGCGGTTCTGGGGGAAAAGCTCGGAGCGGGGGAGATCCTGCTCACGTCGATGGACCAGGACGGCACGGAGGCGGGCTATGACCTGGGCATGCTGAAGGCGGTGAGCTCGGCCGTGCGCCTGCCGGTCATCGCGTCCGGGGGCGCGGGCTCCGTCCAGCACATGTACGAAGCGCTGACTGAAGGGGGCGCGGAAGCGATGCTGGCCGCGTCGGTCTTCCATTTCGGCGAGCTGTCAATCGGTGCGGTCAAGCAGGAGCTGTCCGCCAGGGGTTTGGAGGTCAGGCCCTGAAACCCGATTTCTCGAAAGGCCTCGTGCCGGCCGTGGTGCAGGATGCCGAGACAGGCGACGTGCTGATGGTGGCGTACATGGACGAGGAGGCCTGGGCGCACACGCGCGAGAGCGGCCGGGCCTGGTTCCACTCCCGCGAGCGAGGCCTGTGGGAGAAGGGGGCGACGTCGGGAAACACGATGGAGGTGGTCGAGGCGCGGCTGGACTGCGACCTCGACAGCGTGCTGTTGCGGGTGAACGCCGCCGGTCCCGCTTGCCATACAGGAGCCGTGTCGTGCTTCTTCAACGAGGTGACTGATTAGGGTTTCGCGCCCTCACCCTAGCCCGCGCGAGCGGCGATGAGGTTGGGGACTTATTGATTGCTCCCGCTTGGCGGGAGAGGGAACAAGGCACATGTTTATGCACTATTCCGTATACTCATGCGTTCATGGCAAAAAGGCTGAAGGTCGCCGTCGCGGGGGCCAATGGCTACGCCGGGATGACGCTCGTCAACCTCCTTGCGCGCCATCCTGGGGTTGAGCTCAGCCAGCTGACCTCGCGGTCGTTCGCCGGCAAGCCTTACTCAGAGGTTTTTCCGTTGCTCGATCTAGCCGGCGAGTTCCGCCCAGGGCCTGAGCCTGACGGCATCGACGTGGTCTTCAGCTGCCTTCCGCACAACGTCGGCGCGGCGAAGGTTGCGGGCTGGCTCGCGGGCGGGGCTCGCGTGATTGACATGAGCGCCGACTTCCGACTCCACGACCCGGCCCTGTACCCCACCTGGTACCGCCAGGAGCATCCGTCGCCCGACCTGCTCAAAGTGGCGGTGTTCGGACTGCCGGAGCTTCACGCCAAGGAGCTCGAGGACGCGAGGCTCATCGCGGTCCCTGGGTGCTACTCGACGGCCGCGATCCTCGCGCTCGCCCCGGCGGTTGCCGCGGGGCTTGCAGGCCCTGACTTCGTGGTCGACGCGAAGTCCGGGGTCAGCGGCTCCGGCCGGTCGCCGGGCATGGGCGTGCACTTCAGCGAGGTCAACGAGTCGGTCGGTGCCTACGCGATCAGCGGCCACCGGCATTTGCCGGAGATCGTTCAGGAGCTAAGCCAGCTCCGCGACCCCCACCCGGCGCATCCGCGCCACCCTCCCCGCGGGGCGGGGAGGGGCACCTCCAGCGGAGGTGACTTATTGATTACTTTTGTCCCTCACCTGGTGCCGATGACGCGGGGAATCCTGGTCACCTGCTACTTCGATCTGAATGGGTCACTCGCCGAGCTGCAGGGGGCCTACCGCGAGTTCTATGCCGGCCAGCCCTTCACGAAGGTGTTGCCCCAATCGCCCACGACCAAGCTCGCCAGCCACTCCAACCTGTGCCTGGTCAACGTGGCGGCGCAGGGGAAGAAGGCCGTGGTCACCGCGGCGCTCGATAACCTGGTCAAAGGCGCGTCGGGCCAGGGGGTCGAGTGCTTCAACATCGCGTTCGGCTTCGAGCGGACGACTGCCCTCGAGGGACCCCTCCAGTGGCCGTGACCTTTCCTCGAGGCTTTCGTGCCGGGACCGCCGCCTGTGGCATCAAGGCTTTCACCGCCGGCGCATCGGCCATCCCGACCGGACAAAAGGACGACCTGTGCGTCATTCACTCGTCGTCGCGCTGCGACGTGGGCGGTGTCTTCACCACCAACCGCGTCAAGTCGGCGTCGGTGGTGATCGACCAGCTTCACCTGCAGCACAACCGGGTGCAGGCGCTGACTGTCAACTCCGGCAACGCCAACGCCTGCACCGGGGCACAGGGCTTCAAGGACGCGCTGCTGATGGCGAAGCTGTCCGCCGACCGCCTGGACCTGGACCCCGACCAGGTGCTGGTGAGCTCGACCGGCGTGATCGGCCGCTACCTGCCGATGACCGCGATCAAGTCCGGCATCGCCGAGGCGTGCGGGAACCTGAGCCCGGAGGGTGGCGCCGCCGCCGCGCGCGCGATCATGACGACCGACACCGTGCCCAAGACTGCCAGGCTCGAGCTCGAGTTGGGTGGGACGGCGGTTCGCGTGGGAGGGATGTGCAAGGGGTCCGGGATGATTCACCCGAACATGGCCACGATGCTGGCCTACGTCACGACGGACGCCGCGGTCGAGGCGGGCCTGATGGGCAAGCTTGTCAAGTCGGTCGCGGACCGCAGCTTCAACCAGGTCACCGTCGACGGCGACAGCTCGACCAACGATACGTTCCTGATGCTCGCGAACGGCGCGGCCGGCAACAAGCCTGTCCGGGCGGGCAGCGTCGAAGCCCTGCAGCTCGAGCAGGCACTGATGGACGTCGCCCAGCGGCTGGCCCGCGACATCGCGCGCGACGGAGAAGGCGCGACCAAGCTCATCACCGTCAAGGTGATCGACGCGGCCTCGGATTCCGAGGCGCGCATGGCTGCACGCGCGGTGGCCTCCTCCAGCCTGGTCAAGACGGCGGTGCACGGAGGGGATCCCAACTGGGGACGGATCGTGTGCGCGCTCGGGTACAGTGGCGCGGAACTCGCGCTCGACAAGCTTCACCTGACCATCGGCGGCCTCGTCGTCTTCGAGCGTGGGTCCGGCGTCGACGTAGACCTGACGGCCGTTCGGCATGCGTTCGAGCAACCGGAGATTGAGATCGTGGCTACACTCGGGCTGGCGGACGGCCACGCCGAAGCCTGGGGATGTGACCTTTCGGAGGAGTACGTGCGAATCAACGCCGACTACACCACATGACCCTGACGGTTGAGGAGCGGGCGAAAGTCCTGGTCGAGGCGCTGCCATACATCAAGCGGTTCCACGGGCAGGTCGTCGTGATCAAGATCGGGGGCAACGCCATCGATTCCGCCCGCGACGAAACGCTGCTCGACGTTGTCCTGCTCCGGTACGTCGGGATGCAGCCCGTCCTCGTGCACGGTGGCGGCCCCGAGATCACCGCGATGAGCGAGAGGCTTGGGCTGAAGCCGGCGTTTAAAAGGGGCCTGCGCGTGACGGACGAGAAGACGATGGAGGTCGTGAAGATGGTGCTGACCGGCAAGGTCAGCCCCGACCTGGTGGCCTCGATCCACCGGCTCGGCGGGCAGGCGGTGGGGATGAGCGGCGAGGACGGGCCAACGATCATCGCGGAGCCTCTCGACGAGTCGTTGGGCTTCGTCGGACGCGTGACGCAGGTCAACAAGGAGCCCATCACCGCGCTCATCGGACGCGGCTACATCCCGGTCATCGCTTCCATCGGCCTCGGCTACGACGGGCACGCATACAACATCAACGCCGACACCGTCGCCGCGGAGATCGCCGTCGCGCTGCAGGCGGCCAAGGTGATCCTGCTCACGGACGTGCCCGGCGTTCAGGGTGTGGACGGCGAGGTCGTCGCGGTGCTGTCGCGCGAGGATGCCCGGAATCGAATCGAAGCCGGCGAGGTCACCGGCGGGATGATCCCGAAGCTCGAGGCGTGCCTCCGCGCGCTCGACGTCGTGCCGCTCGCGCACATCGTCGACGGCCGGACGCCACATGCACTGTTGCTCGAGCTGTTCACGGAGGCCGGCATCGGGACCATGGTCACGCCGTGACGCTCTTTACAGGCTGGATTGACAGCCTCCTCGCGCACCCATACGGTGCGCCTTGCCACACAGGGATGCCCCAGAGGGAGGGCGGTGGGGTCAGTGGGTGGGGCGGGGGTGTGCCGGCGGAGCGCTCCGGTATTCAATGGCGAGGTCTACCTTGCGGATGACCGAGACCACAGCCGAGCTGGCCGGCCGCTACCTCATGCAGACCGGCCGGCGCCTGCCGGTCACTTTCGTGAGGGGCCAGGGGTGCCTGGTCTACGACGACGCGGGACGCGAGTATCTCGACCTGGTCGCCGGCATCGCGGTGAACCTTCTCGGCCACGCCCACCCGGATGTCGTGGCGGCCGTAACCGAGCAGGCCCGCACGCTCATCCACACATCGAACCTCTACTTCACCCAGCCGCAGGTCGCGCTCGCGCAGCGATTGGTTGAGCTCTCGTTCCCTTCGCGCGTCTTTCTCTGCAACTCCGGCGCCGAAGCTAACGAAGCGGCGATCAAGCTCGCGCGCAAGTGGGGCTCCCGTAATCGCCTCGGCGCCTTCGAGATCATCACGACCGCGGGCTCATTCCACGGGCGAACCCTGGCCACGGTGACCGCGGGTGGGCAGCACAAGTACTCCGACCCTTTCAAGCCTCTGCCCGAGGGCTTCGTCCACGTGCCGTACAACGACCTCGAGGCGATCAAGGCCGCAACGAGTGACCGCACGGTAGCGGTGATGCTCGAGCCGGTCATGGGCGAGATCGGCATCATCCCCGCCGCGATCGGCTACCTCCCGGGCGTGCGTCGCTGGTGCGACGAGAACAACCTCCTGCTCATCCTCGATGAGGTCCAGACCGGGCTCGGGAGAACCGGTCGCTGGTTCGCTCACCAGCACCACGGCATCACGCCGGACGTCATGACGCTAGCGAAGGGGCTCGGTGGCGGGGTGCCGATCGGCGCTTGCCTCGCCGCCCCGCGCGCAGACGTGTTCGAGCCCGGCGATCACGGCTCGACGTTCGGCGGCAACCCGCTCGCCTGCGCCGCGGCGATTGCCGTGCTGTCCGTCATCGAACGCGACGGCCTCGTGGGACACGCCGCCGAGATGGGTGACGTCCTCCACGGGGCGCTGCAGGACCTGGGAGCCAGTGACGTGCGCGGATTGGGACTGATGCAGGCGTTCGAGTTCGAGGGGCCGCGTGCCAAGGCCTTTCAGCAGTCCTGTCTGGAGGCGGGGCTGATCGTGAACGCAGTCGACGACCACTCCGTGCGGCTGGTGCCACCGCTGATCGTCACCGCAGAGCAGATCGATCGAGCCCACGCGACGATGCGAAAGGCGGCGCGATGACGCCGACGCGGCAGGCGACCCGGTGACGCCCACCAAGACCGAGCGCCACAGTGCGATCCTCGAGCTCGTCAACCAAGGCACGGCGCAGACGCAGCACGAGATCGCCGCCGCCCTCGCACGCCGCGGCATGCGCACAACCCAGGCGACGATCTCGCGGGACATCCAGGCGCTCGGGCTCGTCAGGTCGGGCGGGGGCTATCGAAGCTCGGCGGCCCTGGTGAGCGAGCTCGTGCTGTCTGTCGAGCTCGTGTCACCGCTGGCCGTGATCAAAACGCCGCCGGGAACCGCGAACCTGGTCGCCCGGCGCATCGACGAGGCCGCGCTGCCCGGCGTCGCGGGCACCGTGGCCGGCGACGACACGATCATCGCCGTCCTGCGCAAGCCGGGCGCCGCTCGCGCCCTCAAAGAGCTGCTTGCTCATGCCGTCTAAGAAGGTCGTGCTCGCGTATTCAGGCGGGCTCGACACCTCTGTCGCGATCAGCTGGCTGAAGGACCTCGGATGGGACGTGATCGCGTTCACGGTCGACCTGGGCGAGAAGAAGGACCTCGACGCGATCCAGGCCCGCGCGCTGAAGACCGGTGCCTCGGCCGCCTACGTCGCCGACGGCCGCGCGTCCTTCCTCCAGCTGTTCGTGTGGCCATCGCTGCAAGCCGGAGCGGTCTACGAAAAGGAATACCCGCTGGCGACCGCGCTCGGCCGGCCGCTGATCGCGGCCATGATGGTCGAGGTCGCGCGTCGTGAGGGAGCGGCGGCGATCGCGCACGGCTGCACCGGAAAGGGCAATGACCAGGTGCGCTTCGAAGTCGCGACTGCCGCTCTCGCTCCCGACCTCCAGGTCATCGCGCCAGTTCGCGAGTGGGGTATGAACCGCGACGACGAGATCGAGTACGCGGCACAGCACGGCATCGAGGTGCCGGCGACCGTTCGGTCGCCTTACTCAACCGATGAGAACCTGTGGGGCCGTTCGATCGAGGCCGGCGTGCTCGAGGATCCGTGGGAGGAGCCGCCCCGCGACGTCTACAGCTGGACACGCGATCCACGCGACTGCCCCGACGAGCCGGCCTATGTCGAGATCGGGTTCAAGCTGGGCCTTCCGGTCACACTGGACGGCAAGACCGTCCACCCCCTTGAGCTCGTCACCACGCTCAACCGGATCGGCGGCGAGCACGGGGTCGGGCGCATCGACCACCTGGAGAACCGGCTCATCGGCATCAAATCACGCGAGATCTACGAGGCGCCGGCGGCCGTGCTGCTCCTGCAGGCGCACCAGGCGCTGGAGGACATCACGCTGCCAAAAGAGGTCGCCAGGTTCAAGGACCTCGTGGCGCAGCAGTGGGCGCAGATGGTCTACGACGGCCTGTGGTTCAGCCCGCTGCGCGACGCCCTTTACGCCTTCGTCTCGGAGTCGCAGCAGCATGTGACCGGCGACGTGCGTGTGAAGCTCTTCAAGGGCTCGTCGCAGGTCGTCGGCCGCAAGGGTCCGCACCAGCTGTACCAGCTGTCGCTCGCGACCTATGGGAAGGGCGACGCCTTCGACCAGTCCGCCGCGGCCGGCTTCATCAAGCTGTGGGGGATGGGGGTGCGGACCTCGGCCCAGGTCCAGGGCCGGCTGCACGCCCGGGAGCTGGGCAACCTGCTGGCCGACGTGAAGAGGCTGACCCCATAGGCAAGTTATGGGGCGGGCGCTTTCGCGGCCGCCTGCTGCCCGAGCTCGACAGGTTCTCATCCTCGCTCGAGACCGACTTCGAGCTTTATCCCTACGACATCGCAGGCAGCATCGCGCACGCCCGCGGGCTTGCCGCGGCGGGGATCATCTCTCGGGCGCGCCTGACCGCGATCGAGCGCGGGCTGCGCCGCGTGAGGCACGAGCTCGACGAGGGCGTTTTCAAGTTCCGCGAGACCGACGAGGACATCCACACGGCTGTCGAGCGGAGGCTGACGGAGATCACGCCCGCGGGTGCTTCGCTCCACGCCGGACGCTCGCGCAACGACCAGGTCGCGCTCGACCTGCGTCTCTACTGTCGCGTCGCCGCGGCAAGCTCCGTGGCAGCGGTTGCCGACGTGGTCGATGCGCTCGCTTCAAAGGCTCGGGCGCATGCCGCGTGGGTGATGCCCGGGTACACGCACCTTCAGCGCGCGCAACCCGTGACCGTCGGGCATCACCTGCTCGCGCACGCGGAACCGCTGCTGCGCGACGCGCAGCGGTTCCGTCACGCGTACGAATCAGCCGACGAGATGCCTCTTGGCGCCGGGGCCCTCGCCGGTTCGACACTCCCCCTGAAGCGCGAGGTCGTGGCAAAACAGCTCGGGTTCTCGCGCGTCAGCCAGAACAGCATCGACGCGGTCGCCGATCGCGACTTCGCGCTCGACCTCCTGTACGCCTGCGTGAGCGCGTCGATTCACCTCAGCCGGCTGGGCGAGGACGTCGTGCTGTGGGCGAGCGCGGAGTTTGGGTTCGTCATGCTTGCCGACGAGATCTCGACCGGCTCCAGCCTCATGCCCCAGAAGAAGAACCCGGACATCGCCGAGCTCCTGAGGGGTCGCGCCGGCCGCCCGCTGGGAAGCCTGGTGGCGCTCGCGACCGTGTTGAAAGGGCTTCCGCTCGCCTATGACCGCGACCTCCAGGAGGACAAGCCGGCTCTGTTCGCGGCGGTCGACAGCACCACCGAGTCGCTGGCCGCCGCCACCCTGCTCGTGGACCACCTCGACTTCGACCGCAAGATGCTGGAGGCGGCCGCTAGCGACCCGTCGCTGCTCGCGACCGACGCCGCGGAGGCCCTCGTCCAGGCGGGCGCTCCGTTCCGCAAAGCCCACGATTTGATCGGACGGCAGGTTCTCGAAGGCAGGCTGCAGGCACCGTGGAACGTGAGAGGGTCGCTGGCAAGGCGCGACCTGCTCGGGGCGCCCAACCCCCGGCGCGTGGCGAGCCGCGCGACAGCCATCCGGCGCGAAACTGCGGCGCTCCGGCGCTGGACAAAGGGCCACCCACCCGTGCTGCCCAAGTAGTGGACCGGCCCCCCGCCCAGACCGCATTTCGTGGCTCTGCGCACCGATACGTGCGTCCGGGGGCCCGGCCCGTCGTCGTCACGCGCTTGCAGTGCGCTCCTCCTAGGGCCACCCCTTCCTTCGTCTCGGCGCCCAGACCGGCGCCCTAACGGTCGCCTGCCGTGGACTGCGGTCCGTGCGGGAGGTCCGGTCCACTAGAGTTCGGGTTCGCTGATGCTGCTTGCCGTTGACGTCGGCAACACGAACGTGACCCTTGCCCTTTTCGAGGGCGAGCGGCTGGTCGCCGACTGGCGTGTCAGCTCGCATCGCGAGCGGACCGCCGACGAGATGGCGCTCGAGCTCCGGCAGCTGTTCGAGCTGCGCGGATACGAGCTAGGGGTGGTCGACGGTGTCGTGATCGCGAGCGTGGTGCCCACCATCAACCCGGCGTTGCTCGAGGCCTCCCGGCGCTACCTCAAGATCGAGCCGGTGATGGTTGGGCCTGGCGTCAAGACCAGCGTCCGGATCCGCTACGACAATCCGAAGGACGTCGGAGCCGACAGGATCGCGAACGCGCTGGCGGCCTTTACGAAATACGGCGGACCGGCCATCGTGATCGACTTCGGCACGGCGGTCACCTACGACGCGATCAACGCGGAGGGCGACTACCTCGGGGGCGCGATCGCCCCCGGCGTGGAGATCTCGCTCGACGCGCTCGTCTCCCATACGGCCATGCTCCGCCGCGTCGAGCCTGTCGCTCCCGACTCTGTGATCGGCCGCAATACGGTCACCTCGATCCAATCCGGGCTGGTCTGGGGGTTTGTCGCCCAGGTGGAGGGCATGGTCCAGCGGATGGTTTCCGAGCTTGGCGGCTCGGCCAGGGTGATCGCGACCGGCGGCCAGGCGTCGCTCGTGGCGGGCCTGACCCACGTGATCGAGGTCACCGACCCGCTCCTCACGCTGGATGGTTTACGTCTTATCTACGCTCAAAACGCCGACGGCAAGGGTCAAATAGGAGGCTGATGAAGACAGCCCCGGCATTTCATCTCTACCTGGTGGGCAACCCGGACCTCGGAGCGTTCACCGGAGCGCTGGCCGAGCTCGGCCTCCAGGGCGAGTGGCTCAGGGATCCGGCGGAGCTGGTGCAGCCGGCGGTGATCCTGGTGGGCCCTGGCCAGCAGGCGCCGAAGGGGCTCGAGGACATCGCGATCGCCCCGCCCGCCGATGCCTCGCCTTCAGCGCTGCGCGAGCTGCTGCGAATCGCCATCGAGAATGCCGCCCTCAAGCAGTCCGTGACCCAGCTCGAGGAACAGGCGCGGCGGCACCACCGCCAGTTCGAGGAGCTCAACCGCATCGGAATCGCTCTCTCCGTGGAGCGCGACATGTCCAAGCTCCAGGAGTTCATCCTCACCACGATGCGGCAGCTGACCAACGCCGACGGGGCGAGCCTGTGGCTGAAGACGGTCGGCGACGATGGCGAGCCGAAGCTGCGCATGGCTTCGAGCCAGAACAACTCGATCGACAACACCTATCGGGACTTCACGGTGCCGGTGGACGAGAAGACGGTCGTTGGATACACGGTGACCAAGCGCGAGAGCCAGATCTACGACGATGCCTACCTGCCGCCGCCGGGCCGGCCCCAGGGCGGCAAGGGCTTCGACGCCCAGTTCGGCTACCGGACCAAGTCGATGCTAACCGTGCCGATGCGCAACCACAAAGACGAGGTCATCGGCGCGATCCAGCTGATCAACGCCAAGCGGATATACGAGACCCGTCTCGCCGTCGAGACGGTCGACGACGAGGTGGTCAGCTTCCGGCCCGAAGACCTGGAGATGCTCGAGTCGGTCGCCAGCCAGGCCGCGGTCGCGATCGACAACAGGAATCTCCTCATTGAGATCCAGGCCATGTTCGACGGCTTCGTGACGGCGAGCGTGCACGCGATCGAGCAGAGAGACCCGAGCACCAAGGGCCATTCCGAACGCGTCGAGGCGCTCACCACCAGCCTCGCGCGCGCCGTGTCAGGCATCGGCGTGGGCAAGTACCGCGACTTCAGCCTGAGCGAGGACGAGTTCAAGGAGCTGCGCTACGCCTGCCTCCTGCACGACTTCGGGAAGGTCGGCGTGCGCGAGCCCATCCTGATCAAGGCCAAGAAGCTGATGCCGGGCCAGCTCGAGGTCATCCAGGCGCGGTTTGCCTTTGTCGAGCGATCCGTCCAGGTCAAATACGCGACAGAGAAGCTCGACGCGATGCTCGCGGGTCGCGGAAGCGCCACGGTGCTGGGCGAGATCGACAAGCGGCTCGAGCAGGAACTTGTCCAGCTCAACCAGTGGATCCAGGGCATCGTGGCGGCCAACGAGCCCAGCGTGCTGCCCGAGGACAAGGCCTCGGTGTACGAGTTCCTGTGCAAGCAGACCTACTACGACATGTCAGGCAAGCCCCACCCGATGCTCGACCCACAGGAGTTCCGCTTCCTCAGCATCCGCAAGGGCACGCTCGACCCGCAGGAGCGCCTGGAGATAGAGTCGCATGTCACGCACAGCTTCGATTTCCTGACCAAGATCCCGTGGGGGCCGACGATGGGGAGCATCCCCAACATCGCGTACGGCCACCATGAGAAGCTGGACGGCTCCGGCTACCCCCGCGGCCTGACTGGTGAGCAGATCCCGATTCAAGCCCGGATGATGACCATCTCGGACATCTACGACGCGCTGACCGCCCAGGACCGGCCCTATAAGCCGGCAGTCCCGACTCGCACCGCGCTCGACATCCTCCAAGACGAAGCAGATAGGGGCAAGCTGGATCGCGCCCTGCTCGAGGTGTTCGTCGACAAGAAGATCTACCACGTCACGTCGCGCTCGTGAGGATCAAGTTCTGGGGCACGCGGGGCACGAGGCCCACGCCGGGCCGGCGCACCCTCAGGTACGGTGGCAACACGACCTCCGTCGAGGTGAGGGACAGGGACGACAACCTCATCATCATCGACTCGGGCTCCGGCATCGCGGAGCTCGGCAGCGGCTTCAGCGCCACCGATCCACTCCAGGCGCACCTGCTGATCACGCACACCCACCTCGACCACATCCAGGGCTTCCCGTTCTTTCTCCCGGCGTTCGTCCCGGGCACGCACCTCACGATCGTCGGTCCTGCCGGGTCGGCGAAGTCGCTGCAGGCGGCGTTTGCCGATCAGATGGATCCCGCTTACTTCCCGGTGCGGCTGAGCCACATGCCCGCGGAGATGGAGTTCATCGAGCGCAATCCGGGCGAGACGTTCGAGGTCGGGGCGCTGCGCATCACGCCTCACCTCCTGATGCACCCGATCCCGACCTTCGGCTACCGAATCGACGAGGGACCCTCTCGCTTCTGTTTCGCCACCGACAACGAGATCGCGATGTTCGCGAACGAAGGAAACGGGACTTTGAAGGACATGGCGAACTGGTGCCGGGACGCGGACCTGCTCGTCCACGACGCGCAGTACAGCACCGAGGAGTACAAGACGCACGCGGGCTTCGGCCATTCGACATACGAGGAATCGCTGGCCCTCGCCGAGCAGGCCGGCGCGAAGGAGCTGGCCTTCTTCCATCACGACCCGGTGCATTCGGACAGCGAGATCGACGCGCTGATCGAGGAGGCCATGGGCAACTACCAGCAGGCCGGGGGCGCGGACATCAACGCCTTCCCGGCGGCCGAAGAACAGGAGATAGCGCTCTAACCCTTACCCTTTTCCGATCGTGACGGAAGAGACAGAGCCCGACCTGCCGGCCGTGATGCGCGACCGGCGCGAGAAGCTCGAGCGCCTACGCGCGGCCGGGATCGACCCTTATTCGCGTGGGTTCAGGCCCACCCACGACAGCCAGGCGGCCAAGGCGCTGCTTGGCGATGCAGAGCGGACCGACCCGGTTTCCGTCGCCGGCAGGCTGATGGTCAAGCGGTTGCAGGGCGGCGTGGCGTTCGCCGACCTCCAGGACGGCAGGGGCCGCATCCAGCTGATGGCAAATCGCGACATCCTCGGCGAGGAGGAGTTCGGCCGCTTTGCGGAGCTCGACCCCGGGGACATCATCGGGGCCACGGGACCGATCTTCAAGACGCGCCGGGGTGAGATCACGCTCGAGGTGCATTCCTTTCAGCTCCTGACCAAGTCCCTCCGCCCGTTGCCTGAGAAATGGCACGGCCTGAAAGACGTGGAGATCCGCTACCGGCAGCGGTACGTCGACCTGATCGCGAATCCCGCCGTCCGTGAGGTGTTCCGGGCGCGGACCAGGATCATCACCGCCATCCGCGGCCTGCTGGACGAGCGTGACTTTCTCGACGTCGACACCCCCGTCCTGCAGGAGGTGCCGGGCGGCGGCCACGCGCGGCCGTTCGTCACGCACCATAACTCGCTCGACCGCGACCTCTTCCTGCGGATCGCGCTCGAGCTGCATTTGAAGCGCCTTCTGGTCGGCGGTTTCGAGCGCGTCTACGAGATCGGGCGTGTGTTCCGCAACGAGGGTCTGTCGCCGCGGCACAACCCCGAGTTCACGCTGCTCGAGTGCTACCAGGCGTACGCGGACTACGACGACGTGATGCGCCTGGTAGAAGACGTGATCGTGGCGGCGGCGATGGCCGCGGGCCGTCCCCTGGAGACGTCCTACCAGGGTGAGGCGGTCAACCTCACGCCACCGTTCCGCCGCGCGCGGATGGCGGACCTGGTGCTCGAGCACACCGGGCGGCACGCGGTCGGGCAGGAGTTGAACGACCTGTTCGAGGAGCACGTGGAGCCTCGCCTCCGCCAGCCGACTTTCGTCCTCGACTACCCGGTCGAGATCTCGCCGCTGGCGCGGCCGCGCGAGGACGACCCGCGGTTCGTCGAGCGGTTCGAGCTGGTCATCCTGGGCCGCGAGTACGCGAACGCGTTCACGGAGCTGACGGACCCGATCGATCAGCGGGCGCGATTCGAGGCGCAGGCGGCGCGGCGAGCGACCGGCGACGTCGAAGCGCACCCGATGGACGAAGACTTCCTGCGCGCGGTCGAGTACGGGTTGCCGCCGTGCGGCGGGGTGGGCATGGGCATCGATCGCCTGGTCATGCTTCTGACCGACCAGCCGGCGATCCGGGACGTGATCCTGTTCCCACTGATGAAGGCGGAGACCTAGTGCTTCCGCTGGAGTTGATCCGTAAGGATCCGGAAGGCGTGAAGCGTGCCGCGGAGCTGAAGGGCGAGCCGGCGCCGGTCGACGAGATCTTGAAGCTCGACGTTGCTTGGCGCGGCCACCTCCACAAAGCGGAGTCGATCAAGGCAGAGCAGAACCGGCTGTCCAGGGAGTTCGCCAAGACTCGGGACGACGCGCTCAAGGAAAAGTTGCGCGAGATGGCCGACGTTGCCAAAGAGGAGCTGGCTAAGGCTGAGGCGGTCAAGGGCGAGCTCGACGACCTTCTGCTTCGGGTGCCGAATCTGTTCCATGAATCCGTCCCGATCGGAGAAACCGAGGCCGACAACGTCGTCGACAGGGAGTGGGGGACGAAGCCTGAGCTCGGGTTCCCTGCGCGCACGCACTACGACATCGGCGAGTCGCTCGGCATCATGGATTTCGAACGGGCCGCACGCGTTTCAGGATCCCGCTTTGCGTTTCTCCTCGGAGACGGCGCGCGCCTCGAGCGCGCTCTCGTGCAGTTCATGCTCGACGTGCACACGCGCGAGCACGGCTACAAAGAGGTGTGGCCGCCGATGCTGGTCAACTCCGCTTCGATGGTCGGCACCGCGAACCTGCCAAAATTCGCCGACCAAGCTTTCAAGATCGAGGATCGGGACCTCTGGCTCATCCCGACGGCGGAGGTGCCCGTCACGAACATGCACCGTGACGAGATCCTGGATATGGATCGACTGCCGCTCAAATACGTCGCCTATGCGCCCTCGTGGCGCACGGAGGCGGGCGCCGCAGGCAAAGACACGCGCGGCTTCATCCGCCTGCATCAGTTCTCGAAGGTCGAGCTCGTCAAAGTCACCACCGCTGAGACATCCATGGACGAGTTCGAGAAGCTGACGATGGACGCCGAGGACATCCTGCGGCGTCTCGGTCTGCATTATCAGGTGATGGCGATGTGCACCGGCGACATGGGCTTCGCGCAGTACAAGAAGTACGACCTGAATGCATGGGCTCCCGGCGTGGACCGCTACCTCGAAGTTTCGTCGTGCTCGGTGTTCAACGACTTCCAGGCCATGCGTGCCAACATCCGCTATCGACCCGGGCGCGGCGTGTCGCCAAAGTTCGCGCATACGATCAACGGCAGCGGCCTCGCGTTGCCTCGCACGATCGACGCGATCATCGAGACGTACCAGCGCGCGGACGGGCTGGTCGCGGTGCCGGAGGCGCTGAAGCCGTACATGGGCGGGGTGGAGCTGATCGGGGCCCGTTAGAAGCCCGACTCCTAGAATCCTTGATGCCCTCGGAGGGGTGGCCGAGTCCGGTTGATGGCGACGGTCTTGAAAACCGTTATAGGTGCAAGCCTATCCAGGGTTCAAATCCCTGCCCCTCCGCCACCTGCCTCAGTCCGGCTGGTTAGCGCTCAGCCAGGCCGGTCAGCGCCCACGTGGTCGCCGCCTTTACAGAGTCGAATTTCCGAATCGCCAATCGGTGGTTGTCGCCACCTGATCGAGAGGTAGGGCTTGTCCAGGTAGATCTCGTCGCCCAGCGTCGTCGGGCCTGGCGCGGAGGCTATGGGGTTGCGTCGCACGCCGCCTCTGCATGAGCTCCTCGTCGACGAGCTGACGGCGCAGCGTCGCGAAGTCGGGATGACGTCGGGTGATGACCTGGTTGACCTCCGTCTCCGTGTATCGGTGGCCGGGCTGAAAGTCTTCGACCGGCCACCGCAGGATCGCGAGCCGCTTCTTGCGCTGGGCGGGGATCTCGACCAGGCGATCGCCGGCATCGAGAAAGTTCGCGAGCACCCGGGCGCCGTAGTCATCGATGCCAGAGCCGGGGTCGCCCACGGGTCGAGCGTAACCATTCACCCCTTCACCGCTGTTCAACCTCCTGGTGTCAGAGGCCCGATCTGCACATGTGGGCCAGCTTTCGCCAGACGGGCGCTGGCGGTGGGATGGCGCCGCGTGGAAGCCGGCCACAGATTCGGCCTTCCCCGCCTGGGCCAACCTGAAGCTGAGGTCCCGCGCGAGCTGGCTCACGCTCGGTTGCGTCGTCCTGATCGGTCTTCTCGCAGACCAAGCTCTTCGGGTTGGCGTCTTTGGCCTCGCGGCGTCCGTGACGTTCGTGTCCGCCGCTGTGATCTTGATGTTGGCCGGCAGGCTGGAGCGGATCGAGTCCAGGATCCTGATCGTCCTGGCCGGGATCTTTGCAGCCTGGTTCACCCTTCGCGCCAGCCCCTGGCTGTTGTGGCCGGACCTCTTTGTGAGCGCGGCGCTGATGGGCCTGGCCGCTTCGTTCGCGGTTCGAGGCGCCCTGTTCGACCTCGGGATCGCCGAGCTCGCGGCCCGGGCAGTGAATGCGCTTCTCCACGCATCGGCCGGATTTGGGTTCGTTGGCAGGCCGGTCGCCGAGACGCGCTGGCGCTTCAAGTCTGCCGCGCCACTGGCCCGTGGCCTCCTCATCGCGACCCCGATCGCCGTGCTCCTTGCCGTCCTTCTCGCTTCAGCCGATCCTGTCTTCGCTTCCTTTTTCACGCTCAACGTCGACTTCGGCCCCCTGGTGCTGGACGGCGTTTTCGTTTTCGGTGGATCGTTGTGGGCCGCCGCTCTCCTTCGGCTCGCAGCCTCAGAGCCCGTAGAGCGAGTCGATGGACCGGCCTGGCGGTTGGGCGCCGTCGAGAGCCTGGTGGTGCTGGCGGTGCTCGACGCAGTCTTTGCGGCTTTCGCCCTGGCGCAGGTGCTGGCCGCGACGGGTTCGGCCGATGCGACGTTGCGTTCCGCAGGGGTGACCTACGCGGACTACGCCCGCTCAGGCTTCTTCCAGCTGCTGTGGGTGAGCGGCATCACCCTTGTTGCCCTGGTCCTGTTCAGCCGGATCACCGGGTTCACCAACCGAAGACACAGGATCGCGTTCGTGATCCTCGCGCTGGCTGCGACCGCCCTCACCTTGCTCATCGTCGGGGTCGCCTTCGAGAGGCTGAGCCTCTACGAGCAGGCATACGGCTTCACCATGCTGCGTCTCTACAGCCACATCTTTGCCGTGTGGATCGCCGTCGTGTTCCTATTGTTTGCCGCCGATCTGGCAGGCGCCGGGCACCGTCGCCGTTGGTTCGTCGGCGCGACATCCGCGACAGCGCTCGCTCTACTGCTGGCGCTGAACTTCCTGAATCCCGAAGCGCTGGTCGTCGCGCTCAACACCAGCCATGCGCAGTCGGCGCACAAGATCGATGCCCAGTACCTGGCCGAGCTGTCGAGCGACGCCACCCCGGCGCTTCTCAGCTCGCGATATGAGCTTGAACCGGCCCTTCGGAACCAGGTTGATGCCGCGGCTTGCGCGGGTTCACGCTCCTACTCGCCCAGCCTTCCAGCTTTCAACTGGGCCGAGGCAGAAGCGGCGGAGGCGCGCGGGACGAACTGTTGAGCTAGATACCGGGACGCCGGCTGCCGGGAATCCCAGGTCGCCCAGGCGGCTGCTGGAAGCCCGGCCCGAAGAAGTGGCCTCGATGAATCGGTTGTCGATGAAGCGGCAAAGCCTGCGCGTTCGGCCCCGGAGGCTGGGCCCTGGACGCGGCGATTACCGCTCCGACACCGAACACCACGCCGCCCGCCAGAAGCAGCGCCGCAAAGACGCCGAGGGTGCGCTGCCTCACGGTTTGGGGCTTTCTCTGAGCAGGTCGCGAGCCTTCTGATAGTCCTCGGCGCTGATCTCGCCGGACGCGAATCGACGGGCCAGGATATCGAGCGGAGATTCAGGCGGATTGGGCGACCCTGGCGGGCGTGATCCAGATTGGCCGCCTGAGGCTGGTCCCCCAGACGCCCTGATCAACCAGATGACCATGACCACAACTCCGGCGACAAGAAGCAGGACCGCGAGCATGGCGAAGAGTCCGGCGAAGCCCATGCCCGCATTACCGTAGTAGTTCACGTTGCGCGCACCTCCTGGATGTCGTTCGGTCGATTCGTGATCTTATGTCGATTGTCGATCCAGCGCCTGTGAGCCGCCTCAAATTCGCCTGAGAGTCTGCCCACGGGGGCTCGTTACCTGCCTGCGCGCCGGGCGTTTCGGTTGCAAGGAGGATTCGCAAATGCCCCAAACGCTCCGCGTCGTCCTGATCTCCGTTGCCGCCGCGGTTGCGTGCTCGCTCGCCATCGCGCTGGTCGTCGTGGGCGCCGAGCGGCCGGCCGTCCTCCTGGGCGCGCCCGCCGCGTCCGCGTCGACCACGACCGTTGAGCCGGGGATCCTCACCAGCGGCGATGCGACGGTCTCCAAGAAACCCGACATCGCTTTCGTTTACGCCGGCGTGGACTCGCAGCAGCCCACCGCGGCGGCCGCGCAGAGCGACCTCGCGAACAAGGCCGCCAGGCTGATCGCCAGGGCGCAGGCGCTCGGCATCGCCGACCGGGACATCAACACATCGGGATATTCGGTCGCGCCGTACTACACGTCTGGCGAGCAGACCATCGCCGGATACCGCGCCTCCGAGCAGCTCCAGCTGAAGTGGCACAGCGTCGACACGATTGGCAAGACGCTGGACGCATTGGTGCAGGAAGGCGGCGCGACCCAGGTCAGCGTGAGCTTTGGACTCGCCGACCCGAAGGCGGCCAGGGCCGAAGCCCGAACGCTCGCCATCGCGGACGCTCGGTCGCGGGCGCAGGCCATGGCCGCTGCCGCGGGTGTCAGGCTGGGCCAGGTGATCCTCGTCAGCGACCTGACGATGTCGGGTTACACGTCGGCCGGCTACGACATCCGGGCGGCGACGCCCGCGGCGACGCAGCTCCCGGTCGGCGAGCTGAGCATCGCCGTCACCGTCGAAGTGGATTACTCAATTGGGTGAGAGCTCCGTCGCCCCGCCCGTGCCCACCACCCCCACCCGGCGCTAACGCGCCGACCTCCCATACGGGTGGGGAGGTGAACGCTTACGTGGCGGTGAACAGCGTGATCGCGCCGGCGCCGATCAGCACCAGGCTCCAGCCGACCTGCGTGGCCCAGTTTCATCCCAAGTGACTTATGGTCCGCGTGATGATCAAGGTCTATCCGGATCGGGGCTGGCCCGCGTTCCTTCGCGTGCTGGCAGATACCGTGACCGTCGCCTGGACGATCGTGTGGGCGTACCTGGGCTGGTTGATCTACCAGACCATCATGGGGCTGGAGGCGATCGCGGACGGGATCGCCAGCACGGGGGTCACCTTCAACGGATGGATCGCGTCCTTCAGGCATGCGGTGCCTGGGGGGATTCCCCTCCTGACTCAGTTCCTCCTCGACACTGCCGACAACCTGAAGAAGTACTCGGGGGACCCGCTGGTTTCCGCGGGACACAACATCCACGACGCGATCTTCCATTTCGCTGTTGTGATGGCCCTGCTCGTTGCGCTTCCCCCGATCCTCCTTGTGCTGCTGCCGTACGCCGGGTGGCGATGGCGCGACATGCGGGAGACGGGCGCCGCGCTGGCGTTCGTGCGCATCGCTTCGATTACGGGAAGGGCGGACCAGGCTCGCGCGGTGCTGGCGTACCGCGCCGTCTCGACGTTGAGCTTTCGACAGCTCATGTCGGCCAGCGCGGACCCGGTGGGCGACATCGCCGAGCGGAGGTACGACCGGCTGGCGAACGCGATGCTCCAGCGGGCCGGTCTCGACCCCACCCGGCTCGCGCCGTCCGACCTGCCTGAACTGCCGCCCCACCGGGGCAGCTGATCGGCTCGGTATGGTTGTCGCATGTGCCGGAGCATCAAGACGTTGCGCCACTCGGATGTCGTCGCCACGGATAAGGAGATCCGCGCCGCCGCGCGCCAGTTCGTGCGCAAGGTGAGCGGGTTTCGGGAGCCGTCGAGCCGCCACCAGGCGGCGTTCGAGGGAGCGGTCGACGAGATCGCGCTGTCCTCGCAGCGGCTGCTCGAGACGATCGCGGGGAACCTGGCCGGCCGGTCTTAACAGGCTGGGTTGACGGCCTTCGTACGCTGAGCTCGGTTGGCCGGCGGGGGAGGGACCGGCTCCGAGGAGGGAGGAACCCCGCAGGAGTCTGCCTTTTTAGAGCTGGCAGCCCCGGCAAAAGTTCAAGGGCTCCCGGTTCGAACCGAGCTGGCTGATCCGGTGCCCGCATCGGGGGCACGTCTGCCCGCCTTTCATGTGGACGGCCATGAACGATCGGTCCTGCTTCGACTCGTCGTAGTTCGGGTTCGCCAGGATCGCTTCGACCGCCCGCGACAGGACCAGCGGGATGGCCTCGAACAGCGCCACCTCCTCGGCGGGCTTCAGCGATGCTCGTCGCCGCAGCGGCAGCAGCCGCGCTTCGAAAAGGATCTCGTCCGAGTACGCGTTGCCGATCCCCGCCAGGAACTCCTGGTTTCGGAGCAGGTCCTTGAGCTCGTCGCGAAAGCGGCGCAGCCGCTTGCGGAACACCTCGAAGCCCATCTCTCGTACCGAGTCCGCCTCCGAGCCCAGCTCGCGCCAGCCGGGCACCTCCTGGTCGCGGTCCGCGACCCAGTAGATTCGTCCCATGTCTCGGAAGTCGAGGTAGCGCAGCTCCTGCTTGCCTTCGACCCGGATCGTAAAGACCTCCGTCGCCGGAACCGGCGCATCCGCCGCAGCCACCTGGAAACGCCCGCCCAACATCGGGTTGATGACCAGCCATCGAGGGGATCCGCCGCCACCGAGCTCGGTGCCGAAAACCATGTGCTTGCCCTTCCGCGAGACCGACGTTATCCGCCGTGCCGGCAACTCGAGGGCGAAGTTGTCGACCGGGTAGCGGAGCAGGTGAGCCTTCTTCGGGTTGACCGTCGTGGCCGTGATAAGTTTGCCCTTCAGGCGGGGTTCGAGGCGGATCCGCACCGCCTCCAGCTCGGGAAGCTCTGGCATGCCGTCAAGATACGGGCTCTCGGTTTGGGCCCTGAGGGCTGGGGGTAGCCTCAATAAATGCGGACTGACAAGTTCACCGAGAAGGCCCAGGAGGCTCTGCAGAACGCTGCCGAGCTGGCCCGTGAGAGCGGCCAGCAGGCGGTTGAACCGGAGCACCTTCTACTTGCCCTCGTGCGCGAGGACGAAGGCGTCGCCCGGACTCTCCTCGAGCGCGCCGGAGCATCGGTGCAGGCCCTCGAACCTGCCCTCGCCTCGGCCGTGGCGCGCTTCCCGAAGGTCAGTGGCGGTGGCCAGCCCTATCTGAGCCCGGCGCTGAACAAAATCCTCGAGCAAGCCGAAAAAGAGGCGGACCGCCTGAAGGACGAGTACCTCTCGACGGAACACATGCTGCTCGCGCTCGCCGACCACAAGACGCTCAAAGACGCCGATGTGACGCATGACGCGATGCTTCAGGCGCTGCGGCAGATCCGCGGTAACCAACGCGTGACCGACCCGAACCCCGAGTCCAAGTACGAAGCGCTCGAGAAGTACGGCCGCGACCTGACCAAGCTCGCGGCGGGGGGCAAGCTCGACCCGGTCATCGGCCGCGACGAAGAGATCCGGCGCGTGATCCAGGTCCTCTCGCGGCGCACCAAGAACAACCCCGTCCTCATCGGCGAGCCCGGTGTCGGCAAGACAGCCATCGCCGAGGGTCTTGCGCAACGCATCGCGTCGGGCGATGTCCCCGAGGGCCTCAAGGGAAAGCGCGTCATCGCCCTCGACCTGGGCGCACTTGTCGCCGGAACCAAGTTCCGCGGCGAGTTCGAAGACCGCCTGAAGGCCGTGCTCAAGGAGATCGAAGGGTCCAACGGCCAGGTCGTCCTGTTCATCGACGAGCTGCACACGCTCGTCGGCGCCGGCGCCGCCGAAGGCGCCATCGACGCGGCCAACCTCCTGAAGCCGGCGCTGGCACGAGGCGAGCTGCGGGCCATCGGTGCGACCACGCTCGACGAGTACCGCAAGCACATCGAGAAGGACGCCGCTCTCGAGCGCCGCTTCCAGCCCGTGATGGTCTCCGAGCCCACGGTCGAGGACACGATCAGCATCCTGCGTGGACTTCGCGAGCGATACGAGGTCCATCACGGCGTGCGCATCAAGGACGCAGCAATCGTGGCCGCCGCGGTGCTGTCACATCGCTACATCACCGACCGCTTCCTGCCTGACAAAGCGATCGACCTGATCGACGAGGCGGCCGCCAGGCTGCGCACCGAGATGGACTCGCTGCCGACCGAGCTCGACGAGCTCGAACGGCAGATCCGCCAGCGCGAGATCGAGCGGCAGGCGCTCAAGAAGGAGACCGACAGGGCCTCCAAGGAGCGTTTGGCCGCGATCGAGCGCGAGCTGGCCCAGCTGTCCGAGAGCCGCAACGCCCTGAGGGCGCGATGGGACCAGGAAAAGCAGGTCATCGAGCGCATCCGCAAGCTCAAGGTCCAGCTCGAAGGGGTTCGCGCCGAGGCCGAACGGGCCGAGCGATCGGCGGAATTCGCCAAGGCCGCCGAGCTCCGCTACGGAAGGGCTGTCGAGCTCGAAAAGCAGCTCGAGCAGGCGAACGCGAAGCTCCTGGAGCTGCAAGCCGGCCATCCCCTGTTGAAGGAGGAGGTCGGCGAGGAGGACATCGCGGAGATCGTCAGCCGGTGGACCAGGATCCCGGTCTCGAGGCTCGTGGAAGGCGAGGTCGCCAAGCTCATCCAGATGGAGCAGCGCCTGCACGACCGCGTCATCGGCCAGGACGAAGCGGTCGAGGCTGTCGCGAACGCCGTGAGGCGATCGCGTTCGGGACTTGCGGATCCCAACCGGCCGGTTGGGTCATTCATCTTCCTGGGACCGACCGGGGTCGGCAAGACCGAGCTGGCACGCGCGCTGGCCGAGTTTCTCTTCGACGACGAGCAGGCGCTCATCCGGCTCGACATGTCCGAGTACCAGGAGAAGCACACCGTCGCCCGCATGCTTGGCGCGCCACCTGGCTACGTCGGATATGACGAAGGCGGACAGCTGACCGAGGCGGTTCGCCGCAGGCCTTACTCGGTGGTCCTCTTCGACGAGATCGAGAAGGCGCACCCCGACGTGTTCAACGTCCTGCTGCAGATCCTTGACGACGGCCGCCTGACCGACGGGCAGGGACGGACCATCGACTTCCGCAACACCGTCCTCATCATGACGTCGAACCTTGGCGGCCAGATCATTCAGGAGATGTCCGGCCAGGACTTCGAGCGGGTCCGGGACAAGGTGGTCGCGGTGCTGCGGGAGCACTTCCGGCCGGAGTTCCTGAACCGCGTGGATGAGGTGATCGTCTTCAAGGCGTTGACCGAGGAGCAGATCACCTCAATCGTCGACATCCAGCTGAAGCGGCTCGAAGGCCGCCTCGCGGATCGGCGGGTCAGCCTGGTCGTCACCGACGCGGCGCGCAAGCTGCTGGCGAAGCGAGGCTGGGACCCTGTCTACGGCGCCCGACCGTTGAAGCGCGCGATTCAGCGCCTGGTGCAGGACCCGCTCGCGATGATGCTGCTCGAGGGCAAGTTCGTGGAGGGGGAGAAGATCGTGGTCGATGCGAAGGACGGCGAGCTGACGTTCGACAAGGCCGAGCCCGTCACGGCCGCGAAGGCCAGCTAAGCCCGGACTTTCAACTCGAGCAGATGGTCCCGGCCGCCGGGAGCTTGAGGTCGATCAAGTAGAGGTCTTCCGCCGCCTGCGCGCACAGGCTGGTTTGGTATGAAGTGTGCCCGTTGCCCTGGCGCGTGAGCAGGATCGAGCCCCGGATCTGGCGGTTCACCGACTGCGACTCCGCGTACGGCGTGGCCGGGTCGTCCGTGCCTCCGACCAGGAGGATCGGCGGCGCCCCGCTCACAGTCATCGGTGCATTGGTGCCGATCGCCTTCACGGGCCAGTAAGCGCACTGAAGATTTGAGTACTGGCTCCATGGTCCGAACAGCGGCGAGGCTGTCGCAAACGCGGGGCCGAGAGCGTCGTATGCGGCGACGTCCTGCGGCACCGGCCAGTCCAGGCAGTAGGTCGAAAGAAATGCCCCGTTGAAAAGGTTCGCGTAGGTGCCGTCAGCGTTGCGCTGGTTGTAGAAATCGGCCAGCACCAGGAGGATCCTTCCGTCGCCGCGGTCGGCTGCGGTGAGTGCCTGGTCCAGGTACGCCCACAGGCTCTGGTCATAGAGCGCCTGCAGGACCCCCGTCATGGCCAGGGCACGCGTCAACTGGCGGCTTCCGACCTGCATGGGAGTCGTGTCCAGGATCTGCATCAACTGGGTGAGCTTGGCAGCGGGATCGCCCACCTGCGCAAACGCGCAGGGCTTGGCGGCGTTTTTATTCTTCCGGCAGTCGGTCAGGAATGCCTGGAGGTTCTGCTCGAACCCCACGACCTGGGACAGGTTGCTCTCGTTGGCCGGCACGGTGGCGTCCACGACTCCGTCCAGCGAGAGCGCGCGCACTCGGGTTGGAAACAGGTGCGCATAGGCCTGGCCGATGTACGTCCCGTAGGAGAATCCGAGATAGGTCAGCTTGGAGTCGCCCACTGCGGCGCGAATCATGTCCATGTCCCTGGCGGTGCTCATGCTGTCCATGAACGGTAGGAGGTCTCCGCTTCGCGCCTGGCAGCCGGCGGCGAAGTCCTTGTCGGCCTGGATTGCCGCCTGCTTCTCCTGCGGATCGTCCAGCACTCCGTCCAGTCCGAGGTAGGCGTCCTCCGCGGGACCATCGACGCAAGACACCGGTGCGCTCTGTCCGACGCCGCGCGGGTCGAAGCTCACCAGGTCGAACCTTGTGTTCAGGTTCTTGAACGTGCTGGCGCCGTCGTGCATGAACTGGAGGCCGGATTCGCCGGGACCGCCGAAGTTGAGCAGCAGCGACCCGATTCGGTTTGCCGCATCGGTTACGGGTTTGCGGATCAGGGCGAGCCCGATGCTGCGCGCGCTGGGATGCGAGTAGTCGAGCGGCACCTGGAGGGTGGCGCATTGAAGCCCGCCACCACAGTCTTTCCAGGCGAGGCTGCTCGCCGACGACGGGGTCGATGAGGGGCTCGCTCCGGCGCCGGTGTTCGTCCGGGTGCACGCGGTCGCCAGTAGAACGGCGATCGAGGCGAGCGCCGCCGCCTGTCTGACCATCATTCGAGTCTATATGCTCCTTCGCCATGGCCACCCTCGAGGTCAACGTCAGGAGCGCATCACGCGACTGGTGGCGCAAGTTTCACGAGTACCGGCGGCTGCGTCAGCTGGAATGGCGCCCAGATGATCCGCTGCTGCCGGATGAGCTTTTCGAGGCGCACGTCAAGCGAGACAGCCCGTTGAAACGCCACTCTCTTTTCTGCATCGAATCTGGCGACCAGATCGTGAGCGTGTTGGAGACCTTCGCGCACAGGCCAGGTTCACCGCAGTACGAGGGCAACAAGCAGTTTCTGGACGTCGAAGGGGCTGTGCTCGAGCAGCATCGGCGACAGGGCCTGGGCAGAAGCTGGCTGCCGGTGGTCGCGAGGGTGATGGATCAGTACGGCTGCACCGTGCTCACGGTGTCGACCGACGAAGGAGACGGGCACCGATTCCTGAAGGGCCTCGGCGCCGAGCCGCGGTTGACCGATAGGGAGAGCCGCCTCGACTTCACAAAGGTGGACTGGTCGATGGTTCGAAAGTGGGTCGAGGAGGGCGCACAGCGGAACCCGCGGACGGAGCTCGTCCTTTACGAGAATCGAGTCCCTGCTGACGTGTTGCCCGAATACGCCCGGGCGCTGACCGAGATGGTCAACACCGCGCCGATGGAAGAGCTGGAACATGGCGCCGAGGTCTTCACGCCCGAATCCGCTGAGGATTTCTTCTCAAGAATTGCCGTGCTGGGCGGAGTGGTTCACACGTACATTGCACGGGAGGCAGACGGGGCAATCGCGGGCCTCACAACGATTCTTTTCATACCGTTCGAGGTGGACCGCATACAGCAGGCTTTCACGGGCGTGGGCACGGACTATCGCGGCCGCGGGCTGGGCAAATGGGCGAAGGCGTCCATGTTGCTGTACGTGGTGGATCGGTACCCGCAGACGAGATGGGTGGTCACCGGCAACGCCGGCTCGAACGAGCCGATGCTTGGCATCAACCACAAGCTGGGATTCCGCCCGTATCGCGAGTCGGTCGTTTACCAACTCACAAGGAAGCGGCTGGACTCAGGTCCCCGCGCGTCGGCGAGTCGCTAGCGGGCGCGCTCGATGCGGTCTTCGAGGGCCCATCTCGCCTCGCACTCTCGCACGACCGCCAGCAGCTCCTGGACCTGGACGCTGAGCGGACTGTTGGCGCGCCGCTCGCGCTGCTCGTCCATCTTCTGCGCGTAGAGCCTGTAGTTGTCGCTCATTTCGCGGTATCGACCTCCTTCTCAAATTCGGCGTTGACCCGCGTGCAAGCCGTGAGATGAGGCTATGAATCAAGGGGTGGTCGCCAAAAGGCGAGAAATACCTCAAACCATCCGACTCGATACCCGTTCTTGGGTACCTGTCGCTGGAGGAGTACTTGCGGATGGCGGGGTGTCGTAGACACTTTTCGAACTCTCACTTCACCAAATGCCAAAAGCGTGGACCTCAATGGGCGCGAGATCTCCTTTGTTTGAGGCGTCCGGGCACAGCCTCCCGGGTTAGGGGTCGGGGAGGCTTGCCCAGGTCAGGTTGCAGCTGGCGGATCAGGGTCTCCGCCAGCCAGGCCTGGAAGTGGGCTGGAGTCCAGCCGCGGCGGTGGACCAAGAGGTGGTAGAGACCGGGATCGTTGAGCAGCCAGACGATGTCGGCGGCGGCATTCCTGTCCACGCCTTTACGGAGCGTTCCCTTCCTGAGAACGTCGCCGACCACGTTGGCCGCCCCCTGTTGCCTCTGATGTAGGTGGGATTCCCATAGTGCGCGTGCGTCCATATCAGTTCCAGCAGCGCCACGCAGCGCCTCGTACACCGAGGCCAGCCGACCTCCAATCTCAGTTAGCAACTCTGCGTACAGAGCAAGGTACTTGCGTGGATCGGGTTCCGAGCGAACTGCTATCGAGCGCGGGCGCTCCGGCAGCGACACCTGCTCGTCGTCACCGACGATCGCGACGTCCACTGCGGCTTTGAGCAGCATCGGTTTACCGCCGACTGACGTGAAGACAGTTGCCCGGCTGACCCCTGCCTCTTCCGCAATATCGTCGATCGACGTTGCTCCGTATCCGCGTTCGGCGAAGAGCTTCGCCGCGGCGGCGATTACAGCCCAGCGGGTTGACTGAGCCTGCGCACCGCGCAGAGTCGACTGGTATGGCCGTTTGACACGCTCCTTGCCATCCATCAGACTATGAGTCTACCGATCAGACTTATAGTCTGCCGATTAGCAGAACTCTGGAGGAAATCGAAATGGACACACGCACATCATCCGGCCTTGCGCTGGCTCAGCGCCTGCATGACGCGGTCAACCGGCACGACCTTGAAGCATTGGCTGGTTGCTTTGCCCAGGACTTTGTCAACGAAACGCCGGTGCACCCGGCGCGCTCGTTCTATGGCCGTGAACAGGTGCGGAAGAACTGGGCCCAAATTTTCAGCAGTGTTCCAGACATTGAGGCCGACATGGTCCGCTCGTCCGTCGACGGTAACGCCGTCTGGACGGAGTGGGAGATGCGGGGCGCGCGGTGTGACGGTGTGAAGCATCTGATGCGTGGCGTCTCCATCTTTGAGGTGGGCGAAGGCGAGTTCACCTCGGTGCGCTTCTACCTGGAGCGGGTGGAGGATGGCGGGATTGGCGTGGATGCCGCTGTGAAGCAGGCGGTGGGCCGGTGATTCTGGTCGCAGGCGGCACTGGCCGCCTGGGAGGCACATTGGTGCAATTGCTGGCCACCGGCGGCCTGCAAGTTCGCCTTTTGACGCGCCACCCGAAGGGGGCTCAAACGCTTTCCACCCGGAATGCCCACGTCGTGGTGGGCGACGTGCGGGATGCGCCATCCCTGGCGCCAGCCCTCGCGGGCGTCGAAACGGTGATCTCAGCCGTCACCGGCTTCGGTCCGGGAGGGGATGGCCCGAGGCCGGTCGACTTCCTGGGCAACGATAACCTGATCGCGGCGGCTGAGGCCGCCGGCGCCAAGCAATTCATCCTGGTCTCGATCCATCGAGCAGGCCCCGATCACCCGATGGAGCTCAACCGCATGAAGTTCTACGCGGAGCAGCGCCTGCGGAAGAGTCGGCTCGACTGGACCATCATCCGCCCCACAGTGTTCATGGAGCTCTGGGCAGGCATCATCGGTGGTTCCGGGACGGAGAAGGGCAAGACCACGCTCTTCGGACGGGGCGACAACCCGATCAACTTCGTTTCGGCTGGCGACGTCGCTCGCTTCATCCACCTCTCTCTGTCGGATCCCCGGCTTCGGCGGGCGACACTGGACCTCGGTGGGCCGGAAAACTTGACGATGAAGAACGTGGGCGAGATCGTCGACAGGGTTCGCGGCCGGAAAGCGGCGGTCAGGCGCATCCCGTTGCCGGCGATGCGAATCGGCGCTCTGTTGATGCGTCCCGTCCGGCCAGACGTGGCGCGCCTTCTCCAGGCCGGAGTTGTCATGGCGACCGGGAACATGAGCTTCGATCCGCGCGACCTCCGCACACTCTATCCCGAAATCCCGCTCACTCGGCTCATTGACGTCGTGCGCCATCAGGACGCGACATCAAACCCAACGCTGGAACCAGCCCCACGAGGTGCAGTCGACTGACCTCGCGAACGGTCAAAGAGTCTGGCGGGGCTCCGAGTGCGAATGCAGTGCCGACCCAGGTGTGGCACGATCCGGACGATCCAGTGCTTCCAAGCCAGCACGCCGAGTGGCTCGGCCGCACCATTCCCGGCGCCGAAGTATTGTGACAAGGGCGCTGGGGCATGGCAGCTCGGGCGACCCAAGGGACCGGCTGTACTCCTGGCTCGAGTCCTGAACGCGACTCCTGACAAGAACGGCAACGTGGCGTGGCCGTGCGCTTGCTCCCGGTATGATTGCCGGTATGAACAAGACGGTGAAGGTGGCCATCAGCCTTCCAGAGCAGTTGCTGGGTGAAGTCGATCGGGTCCGTCGACGCCGCGGTGAGTCGCGCAGCCAGTACTTCAGGGAAGCTGCCTCAGCTCGGCTGACCATTGGCGCCGAGTCATCGGCCGAGGTCTACCGCCGGGGATATGTCGATCACCCGGAGGCCGCGGAAGAGGTTGAGGCCGCGACTCAAAGTGCCGTCGCGCTCCTCGCCTCCGAGCCCTGGGAGTGAGGCGCGGCGAAATTTGGTGGGCTGACCTGCCGGAGTCGGCAGGACGCAGACCGGTGCTCCTTCTGTCTCGTAACGATGCCTATGAGGTCAGAGCGCTCGTTACCGTGGCACCAGTCACTACGCGAGTTCGGGCTATCCCGGTGGAAGTTCCACTCAGCGCGGCCGATGGAGTGCCGCGGGCAAGTGTGGTGAATCTCGACACGATCACCACGATCGCGAAGAGCTCGCTGCGCGAGCGCCTCACGGTCCTGTCAGGCGCCCGCATGGCAGAGGTGGAGGACGCCCTGCGTTTCGCTCTCGGCATGGATACGTAGCGGTCAGGCGGTACTCTCAGAGAGCTGCTTGAAAGTGATGGCGGGAAGGGAGGTGTGTGATTTCAGCACATAGTGGACAGATGTCGCAAGCTTGAGTTCAAGGAGTCGTCGCAACACCCCTGAGTAAAAGGAGTGTTGGATGAACCTTCCTCCCCGGCGTGATGTTCGGCGTCAGTTCTGGCTGTTGATTCGGTCGGGTTTATCACCGAGGGCGGCGGCGGCGGCAGCGGGGGTTGGTCGGACGGCCAGCGGGCGATGGTTTCGTCAAGCTGGCGGCGTGGTCCCACCAGACGTCCTTGCACATCCCTCCAATCGATATCTGGCTTTTTCAGAGCGTGAAGAAATCTTCGCCGGCGTCGAGCGAGACCTGTCTATCAATGCCATCGCCAAAGCCATCGGCCGGGCCCCTTCAACGGTTCAGCGCGAGCTGCGACGGAATATGTCAAAGCAGCAGTATCGGACCCGATCACAGTTGGATCACCAACGGGGCCGCCCGAGGACGGCACCATGGGAGTATCGACCGAGCTTGGCACAGCGAAGAGCCGACAATGCAGGTCGACGGCCCAAGTCGGCCCGACTGGCGACCAACCTCCCCCTGCGCGAAATCGTGCAAGCCAAGCTCATTGAGAGGCTGAGTCCCGAGCAGATCGCTGTCGAACTTCGCAGCGAGTTCCCAGATGATTCGGAGATGTGGGTGTCGCATGAGACGATTTACCAGTCGATCTACGTTCAAGGACGAGGCGCATTGCGGCGGGAGCTGGCCATCTGCCTCCGCACCGGTCGGGCCATGCGCAAGCCCCGACGCAAGGGCCAGGAACGTCGTGGTCGCATCCAAGGGATGGTCAATATCTCCGAGCGTCCTGCTGAGGTCGAGGATCGGGCTGTGCCCGGACACTGGGAGGGCGACCTCATCATTGGCAAGAATGGCAAGTCCGCCATCGGCACCCTAGTTGAAGTTCCTGCACACATCTGAGACTCCTGTGGCAGGGTGCTGGGACGCAGCTGCGGGACCGGCTTCCAAGATCTCGGAGGGAGATAGGCCGAACTTGGATCGAGCGCAAATCGTATTCACAGGGAGCGGCCCCACATCGACCCGCGAATTGGCATGGACGCCGGCCAGGACGGACCGCAGCGTCGGTATACAACCTGTCTCATATGTATCCAGGAACTTCACCTAGTCGAGCGGGCCAGTCGTTACGTGATGCTGCTGCACCTGCCCAACGGGCACGGTGCCGATGAGGTTGAAAGGGCCATGACAGCTGCCACCTGCAAGTTGCCTGAGACGCTTTGGCAGAGCCTGACCTGGGACCAGGGCAAAGAGATGGGGAACCACTTCCAGATCAGCGTCGCGACTGGTCTCGACATCTACTTCTGCGACCCGGCCAAGCCATGGCAGCGCGGCTCTAACGAGAACACCAACGGACTGCTTCGCCAGTACTTTCCCAAAGGCACCGACCTCTCAACCCACAGCTCCGAACACCTCGAGTTCGTTGCCACCCAGATGAACCGCCGGCCACGCAAGACTCTTGGTTGGATCAGACCTTCCCAGGCGCTCTG
>JBDTKH010000052.1:0-6303 GCA_039935415.1 Candidatus Dormiibacterota bacterium | reverse complement strand
TTGGCTCCGCCCGGGCTCAGCCGGGTTCCAGCACTTCGGGTCGGAACGGCCCGCCGTCCTTGTCGGCGATAAAACCGTTCGCGTCGACCGGCTTGCCTTCGACGATCGAGACGATGAGGTAGACGTATCCGGCCCAGGCGCGCTCCGTGTCGAAGCGCGACGCCTGCGCCGGGTGGTCCGGATGGCTGTGGTAGTAGCCCACGATGTCGAGCCCGGCCGCATCAGCCTCGCGCTGGAGGCGTATCTGGTCGCGCGGGTCGATCTCGTAGCGGTCGCGCGACCGCTCGACGATGATGTTGCGCGCGCGCTTGACCTCGGTCACGCGGCCCTCGCCTCGCGGTCCGAGCATGATCCCGCAAATCTCGTCTGGATAGCCTTCGGCCCCGTGCCGCTGGATCGCGTCGAGCGCGCCGCGAGCGATCTTCATCTGACCCGCGATCCATAGAGTCCGGTCGAGAGATAGCGGTCGCCTGAGTCGGGAAACACGGTGACGACCACGCCCTCGCGGAGGGAATCGGCGAGCTTCCGCACCGCCCACAGCGCGGCGCCGCTCGAGTGGCCCACGAGAAGTCCCTCGGTCCGGGCGATGGTTCGGGCAAGGTCGTAGGCGGGCTCGGTAGGGCAGTCCCAGGTCTCGTCAGCAAGGGCGGCGTCCCAGATCTTCGGTACGATCGCCGTCGGCAGGTGCTTCATGCCCTCGAGCCCGTGGAATGAGTCCTCCGGCTGAACCGCGATGGTCCGTATCGCCGGATCGTGCTCCTTGAGCCTCCGCGAGGTGCCGACGAAGGTCCCGGTCGTGCCGAGCCCGGCCACGAAGTGGGTGATGCGCCCCGATGTCTGCTCAAGGATCTCCACCGCGGTGCCTTCGTAGTGCGCCCGCGGGTTGGCTGGATTCGAGTACTGGTCTGGATAGAAATAGAGATGCGGGTCCCGGGCGACGAGCTCGCGGACCATCAGGATCGCTCCGTCCGATCCTTCGCCCGCCTCGCTGTACACGATCTCCGCGCCGTAGGCGGTGACCAGCTCCTTGCGCTCGGCGCTGACGTTGGCCGGCATCACCAGCTTCACGCGGTAGCCCTTCGCTGCGCCGATCAACGCATAGGCGATGCCCGTGTTGCCGGAGGTGGAGTCGATGATCGTCTTGTCGCGCGTGAGCGCGCCGCGTCGCTCGCCATCCTCGATCATCGACAGCGCGGCGCGGTCCTTCACGGAGCCTCCCGGATTGAACCACTCAGCTTTGGCGTAGACCTCGACGCGCGGGAACTCACGCTCGAAAAGCCGAACCCGCAACAGCGGCGTGTTGCCGACGAGGTGCGTGATGCCTGCGGTTCCAGTGCTCGAAGCCATGGTCAAAGAATAGAAAGCTCGCCCTAGTGCCAGAAGTGGAGGATGGTGATGGCGCCAACGACGTAGACCGCTGCGAACCCATAGCCGATCAGCGAGCGGCGGAACACACTGCCGCCCTCCGGGGTGAGTATGTTGAGGATCGCCTTGCCGATCAAGAAGCCGCCTCCGAGCAAGGTGAGCGATGAGAGGCTGTTGAGCACGCCGTAGAGCAGGACCGCGCTGGCGGCGAGCACCTCGATCAGCTGGAGCAGCGTGTAGGCCGACATGCCTAACCGGCGATCGCTTGCGCGAAGTCCGCGACGATGTCGTCAGCATCCTCGATGCCGACGGATACGCGCACCGTCCCTGCGGTGACGCCGAGCTCGGCGCGCTCCTCCCGCGTGAGGGACCTGTGGGAAGTGATCTCCGGGTACGAGATCGTCGTCTCGACGCCGCCGAGGCTGGCGGCGAAACGGACGAACTCGAAGCGAGCCATCATCCGCTGGAGCGCCGGCCGTCCCCCGTCCAGGTCGAAGGCCATCATCCCCCCCGCTCCCTGCGGCAGCAGCCGGCTGGCGACGCCGAACGAGGGCGATCCGTCGAGCAGCGGATGGTGCACGCGCGCGACGCCTTTCATGGGCAGCATCGCCCGGGCCAGAGCCAGTGAGTTCTCGCTGTGCCTCCTCATCCTCACGTCCAGCGTGCGGAGGCCGCGAAGCGCGAGCCAGGCGTCAAACGGACCCAGCGGCGTCCCGGTCCGCACAGAACGCGCCCGCGCGGCTCCGATCGTTTCGGCGCTGCCCACCGCGATCCCCGCGACCAGGTCGGAATGTCCACCGATGAACTTGGTCGCGCTGTGCATCACGGCGGTCGCGCCGAGCTCGAGGGGCCGGCACAGGATCGGGGACGCAAACGTATTGTCGACCAGGAACGGCACACCGCGCTCCCGCGCCATCGCTCCGATCGCCTGGAGGTCCGGCACCCGGCACAGCGGGTTCGTGATCGTCTCGGCCAGAACCAGGCCGGCGCTTTCCATCGCCCGGCGCACAACGTCGAGGTCCGCCATGTCGATGAAGTTAACCTCGTACCCGGCCGGCTCGAAGTCCTGGCGCAGCAGCGCCAGCGTCCCGCCGTAGAGCTCACGCGTCGCGACGATGGTGACCGGGCGCGGCGCCAGCGCGAGCATGATGCCGTGGAGCGCAGCCATGCCCGAGGCGGTGGCGAGACCGGCCTGTGCGCCCTCGAGCTCCGCGACCGCGTCCTCGAGCATGTCGCGGTTGGCGTTCGAGTTGCGGCCGTAGTAGTGGCCCGGCCGCTCACCCCGCGCGACGGCGTCGTAGTCGTCGAGGTCGGTGTAGACGTGGACGGCGGCGGTGCTCAGGTCGGGCGCGAGCGGCGCCCGCGACCCGAGAGGGTGGCCGGCGTGCACCGCGCGCGAGGACGGCTTCACCTGAGCGGGCTGCGTCCCGCGTAAACGGCGGCAGTGCCGAGCTCCGCTTCGATCGCGAGGAGGCGGTTGTACTTGGCGACGCGCTCCGAGCGGGCCGGCGCCCCGGTCTTGATCATCCCCACCCCGGTGGCCACCACCAGGTCCGCGATCGTCGTGTCCTCCGTCTCGCCGGAACGATGCGAGATCACCGAGCTGTAGCCGGCCCCGCGCGCGAGGTCGATCGCCTCCAGGGTCTCGGTTAGCGTGCCGATCTGGTTCACCTTGACCAGCAGCGAGTTGGCGACACCGCGGTCGATCCCTTCCTGTAGGCGCTTGACGTTGGTGACAAAGAGGTCGTCGCCCACCAGCTGGACCTGTTTGCCGATGCGCTCTGTCAGGAGGCGCCAGCCGTCCCAGTCGTCCTCGGCCATCCCGTCCTCGATCGACACGATCGGATAGCGCGCGATCCAGTCGGCATAGAGGTCAACCAGCGCCGCGGCGTCGAGCGAGCGGCCTTCGCCCTTGAGCGTGTACTTCCCGTCGGCGTAGAACTCGCTGGCCGCCGGGTCCAGGGCAAGCGCGATGTCGCGGCCGGGCTCATATCCGGCCTCTTTGATCGCCTCCACGATCAGCTTGAGGGCGTCCTCATTCGAGGCCAGGCTCGGCGCGAAGCCGCCCTCGTCGCCGACGGCCGTGTCCAGGTGCTGAGCCTTGAGGACCTTCTTGAGCACGTGGTAAACCTCCGACGTGGCGCGCATCGCCTCCTTGAAGCTCGGCGACCCGACCGCGCAGACCATGAACTCCTGCAGGTCGACCGAGGTGTCCGCGTGCGCGCCGCCGTTGAGGATGTTGGCCATCGGCAGGGGCAGCGTCGCAGCTCCATCGCCACCGAGGTACCGGTAGAGTGGAACGCCCTTCGACTGCGCGGCGGCGTGTGCCGCGGCCAGCGACGTGCCGAGGATCGCGTTCGCGCCCAGCCGCGACTTGTTGGGCGTTCCGTCGAGCTCGATAAGCGCCCGGTCGAGCCCCCTCTGATCCAGCACGTCGAACCCGCTCAGGCGCGCGGCGATCTCGCCGAGCACGTTCGCGACGGCCTTCGTGACCCCCTTTCCGCCGTAGCGCTTGGGGTCTCCGTCGCGCAGCTCTACGGCTTCGTGAACGCCAGTCGACGCGCCCGACGGCACGATCGCCCGGCCGATCCCCTGCTCGGTGTGCGCGGTGACCGCGATGGTGGGATTGCCGCGAGAATCCAGCACCTCGAGCGCGGAGAGTCCAGTCAGGCGAGCCACGACCCCGAAAGTCTACTTTTGAACGGCGCGCGGATTTGAGAGGGGTCGGCTCAGGAGCCGGCGCGTGTCGACCACGGTCCAAACGACGCATCGGTGCGCACGCCGAAGCCGTAGTTCAAGAGCACTGCCGCATCATCGGTCGAGTGAAGGGTGGCGTTGAGGACGACAACGGCCAGGTGGCGCCCGTCGCGCGTCGCGGTCGCGAGCATGCAGCGGCCCGCATTGTCCGTGAGGCCGGTCTTCAGGCCGGTCGCGCCCGGGTACGTCCACAGCAGTCGGTTGAGGTTGTGCGGGTAAAAGGCCTTGTGGTCGGCACTCGCCGGGATTGACACGTCTTTGGTCGCAGCGATCGCCGCCAGCTCGGGGTAGTACCGATCGAGATACGCCGCTACGTGCACGAGGTCGTGGGCGGACATGCCGTGACCGACGGCGTCAAGGCCGCTCGGGTCCATGAAGTGGCTGTTGGTCAGCCCGATGCTGCCGGCCTTCAGGTTCATCTGCTGGATGAACTTGTCGCGCGGCACGATCCCGGCTGCCAGCGCTTCGGCGGCATCGTTGCCGGAATCCAGGAACAGGCCGTCGAGCAGCTGGCGCACGGTCAATCGCTCGCCTGGCGACAACCCCATCACGCTCGGCACCACCTGGGTTGACTGCGGGGTCACCGTCACGACCCGGTCGAGCGCCCCGGCGTCGTCGACTGCGACCATGGCCGTCACCAGCTTGGTCAGGCTGGCCGGTGCCCGTATGGTCTCCGGGTCTTTCTCCCACATCACCATTCGCGTGTCCAGGTCGACAAGGTAGGCCGCCTGGCCGTGGATCGGAAGCGCGGGCTGCGGGTGCGTCGCGAGCCAGAAGTTCGAGAACTCGAAATGATCGAAGTTCGCGGGCGCGGGAGCGCTCGAGCGTTCCAGCCTGTACGTGATCGGCGAGTGATGGTTGGCGAAAGCGAAACCGGTCGTGGCCGCGCCCGCGACGACGACGCCTATCGCGACTAGAAACGTGAGCCGATCACGCCGCCGTCTCTGCCGGCCGCGGATCCGAGAGCTCCCTGCATCTGGGACGTAAGCTGCGACGGTGGGGACCCCCTGTTGGAATTTCGGAAATTGTAAGCGGTCCGCCCGCGGGAGCGCTCGACAATCCATCGGCTAGGCGGCCGGGCTGCGCTGATGCCTGCGTCGCCTCCTGCGCGCGCTCGGTCACGCATCTACGCGATGCGCTCCCTCACGTGCTCGTCGGCTCCTCGACACCAGCCGCCAAGGCCGCGTCTTGTCGAGCTGTCCTGCGGGCGGCCCGCTTAGCTTGTCGGCAGAGGCACAGGCGCGTGCTCCGGCGCGTAGACAGGTGCAGGCGGCATTGCAGGCACTGGAGAGGTGGACGGTTCGTTGAGTCGCGCAGCGAGCTGGTCGCTTGCGGCTTCCATGGTCTGGAGCGCGGTCCCGGCGTCCTTCTGGTTCATGAAGACCGGCTGCCCGTAGTCGTAGCTGCGCACCGGCTTCCACGTCGCCGACACGAGCTGCGTCCCGTAAAACGTGTAGGTTCCGATCACTCCCTCACGCGTTTCCTCCGACCACATCTGGTCGAACACGAAGTTGCCGTGCGCGTAGGTGATCAGCTTGCCGTGGTACACCTCGACGCCCTGGTACCAGTGCGGATGGTTGCCGATCACGATGTCGGCGCCCCAGTCGATGGCTTCATGCCCGATCGCCACGGGATCGTCGGGGGTCGGGACGCCGCGGTCCGGCATCGGCTGCCGCTCGTATTCCTTGCCCCAGTGGAACTGCACCACGACCACGTCGGCCAGCTGGCGGGCCCGGGCGATGCCCTCCTTGAGGGCCGTCTGGTCGATCGCCCGGCCGACACCGTTGAACCCGATGAAGCCGAACTTGATACCGCGAACATCGATCACGCCCACGGGCCCGAGGCCCGACATCTGCATGCCGTGCGATTGCAGCAGCTGCTCGGTGGCCGTGATCCCTTCCGCCCCGTAGTTGCTGAGGTGGTTGTTGGCGAGATTGACGACGTCCGCGCCCATGTAGGTCAGCCCGTCGATGAAACGCGCGTCGCCACAGAAAGTGAAGCTTTCAGCCGGGCTTACCGGACAGCCTGCGAACAGCGGCGCTTCTAGGTTGATATACGTGATGTCGGCGTTCTTGGTGTAGTCCGCGGTGGCGCGAAACGGCCACAGGTAGTCGTGCTTGACCGCTGCGAAGTAGGCAACTCCGCGCGCGGGGATGACATCACCGGTCACGAGCAGGGTGC
>JBDTKH010000051.1:0-27761 GCA_039935415.1 Candidatus Dormiibacterota bacterium | reverse complement strand
GAACTCTCGATGGGCCAGTGACCCATAACGGTTTTCGAGACCGTCGCCTTCAACCGGACTCGGCCACCTCTCCGGAACCGGCTGTGAGCATATCTATTGATCGGGGCGCCCTGCGCGCGCCCGGCGCCCAAGCTCACTCGAGGCTGAGATGGCGGTCCCGACCGGATTCGAACCGGCGTTCTCGGCCTTGACAGGGCCGCGTGTTTGGCCAGGCTACACCACGGGACCGACGGCGGAGAAGTCTACCAGCGGACGATATAAAGCCCGGTTCGGCCGCAGTTGGGCTGAGGGCCGGAACCCCACACCTATAATTCCATCGCGTGACCGACAACGAACGTGGCGGAGGGGGATCACCGGACGAGCTCCGGAAGCGGTTCCAGATACTGGAGCGCGTCGCGATCTTCTTCACCCTGCCGGACAACATCCTCCACGCGCTGGCGCGCCGCCTGGCCCCCGCTTCGGCCAGCCGGGGCTCGGTGATCGTCCATCAGGGCGATCCCGGAGACACCATGTTCGTGGTCGAGTCAGGTCGCTGCGAGGTTTTCGTCGAGGAGTCCCCGGGCCACACGATCACCATCGCCCTGATGGGTCCCGACGATTTCTTCGGCGAGATGGCTCTGATCTCTGAAGAAACCCGCACCGCGAGCGTTCGGGCGCTCGAGGACTGCAAGCTGCTCACTCTCGACCGCAAGACCCTCTACGAGACGCTGCCGCCGGACTCCGACGCCATCATCGAGCTTACCAAGCTGGTCGAGCAGCGCAAGGACACGCTCCCCAACCTGATCGCCCGCGCCCGGATGGTCGCCCCGGAGCAGGCCGCGTCGACGGTGGCCGTTTACTCGCCCAAGGGCGGTTCGGGCCGCACCACGGTGGCGGTGAACCTGGCGGCGGCCCTGGGCAAGCGGTTCCCCGGCGAGGTCCTGCTCGTCGACCTGGCGCTGCCCTACAACCACGCCGCGCTCATTTCCTACCTGACACCGACGGGATGCCTCGCCGCGGCCAGCCAGGTCCCCCCCGCCAACTTCGAGGAGGCGGTCCTGGGGGCGATCCTCCACCACCCGGGCGGCATGATGCTGCTTCCTGGGGTGCTGCGTGCGGAGCAGGCGGACCTGATCACCGTCGACCTGGTCAACCGGGCGATGGGGATCCTGGTCAACGCGTTCCGGTACATCGTCTTCGATCTCGGTGTCGCCTTCACCGACATCGTGATCAGCGTGCTGGACCACTCCCAGCGGGTGCTGGTGCTCGTCACCCCCGAGCTGTCGTCGCTCAAGGACGTCGGCGAGCTGCTCAACATCTTCACCAACGTGCTGAACATCGTCCCGGGCCGGGTCATCCTCGCCCTCAACAACAAGGTTCCCAAGTCGGTCGTGAGCAAGGAGGACGTCGTCCGCACGCTCAAGCAGGAGCTCGCCGTGGAGATCGATTTCGACGGAACCAAGCCTGACGAGGCGGCGGTCAAGGGAGAGATCCTCGTGCTCACCGATCCCAAGAGCGCGATCTCGCGCGGGGCGGAGCAGCTGGCCCAGCTGATCGCCGGCTCGACGGCCAGCGCCGAGGCGAAGCCGACCAAGCGGGGCGGGTTCAAGCTCGGTAGAGGCTGATCCCCGCGGCGGGTGCGGGCTCCGTCTCCCCAGCTGTCCGGACGCTTCGCGTCGGGACGTCTTCCCCACGAGTGGGGAAGTGACCTTTTCATGCAGTCTTTCCCAGGCGCTTTCTTTGGGCGGAATTGATCTCCCGACCGGCGTGCTAACATCCCAAGTGTGATCGAACAAGCTGTCGTCTCACTCACCCCCGACGCGCAGTCACGCTTGAAAGAGCTTCTTGCCAAGGAAGGCAATCCTCAGCTGGCCCTCCGCATCTTCGTGAGCGGTGGCGGATGTTCCGGGATGCAGTACGGCATGGCCTTCGACGACAACCGGCGCCCAGACGACGTCGTCATCGACCAGGACGGCGTGCAGATGATCGTGGACGACTTCAGTGCTCCCTATATCACAGGCTCGGAGATCGACTACGTCGACAGCCTGATGGGAGCCGGCTTCACAGTGCACAACCCCAACGCGGTGCACTCGTGCTCGTGCGGCAGCTCCTTCGACACCGGCGAAGACGCCGGCGGCGCGAAAGCCTGCGGCTGCGGGCACTAGCAAAGGGCACCACCCCCACCCGGCGCTAACGCGCCGTCCTCCCCGCATGGCGGGGAGGTGAATGTGCACCACCCCCACCCGGCGCCAACGCGCCGACCTCCCCGCATGGCGGGGAGGTGAATACGCTCCTCCGGTCTCGGCGGTTGCGGGAGTCCGTGTTGCTGACGCTTGGTGTCATCACGCCCGTCGGCATCCTCGCGGTGAACGCATCTGCCTTCGTCATGGGACACCTCACCCAGTTCCGGTTCGGGATCGCCGCCTGCGCCCTGCTCAGCGGCCTCGTGCTCAACGGCCTGACCGCCTGGTGGCTCCTTCGCCTCGCCAGCCGCAGCGCGCCGCCTCTCTTTCGCGAGTACCGGATGTGGGCGATCGGCGCCGCGGTCCTGATCGTGCTGGTGACCGCGTCCGGCGGCGGCTACCTGACTTACCTCGGGCTGCGCGACCCGCGCCGCCTGCCCGACTCGCTGTCGGTGGTCGTCGCCACGTTCATGCTCCTGCTTCCGTTCGCGGTGACGTTTGCCGGGCGGCGGATTGCCGGACTCGGCGGGATCATCCCGGTGGACGAGCCGGCCGGCAAAGAGAAGAGCCCCCCGCCGAAGCGAGGGGCTCGTGTGAGTCGTAGTTCTTAGGCCGGAGCCTTTTACATCATGTCCGGGGACATGCCGCCCATGCCACCGCCGCCGCGCTTCTCTTCGGGGATCTCGGTCACCATCGCTTCGGTGGTGAGCACCATCGCTGCGATCGACGCAGCGTTCTGAAGCGCCGACCGGGTCACCTTGGCCGGGTCGACGATCCCGGCGGCGAACATGTCGACGTACTTGTCGTTCAACGCGTCGTATCCGTGTCCGGGCTTGCCCTTGCGGATCTCCTCGATGATGACGGAGCCTTCCTTGCCGGAGTTCAGGCAGATCTGCTTGACCGGCTCCTCGAGCGCCTTGCGGACGATGTTGACACCGGTCAGCTGGTCGTCCTTGAGGCCGAGCCCGCCGTCGAGCTTCTTCTGCGCGTTCAGCAGCACGGTGCCGCCGCCCGCGACGATGCCCTCTTCCACCGCGGCCTTGGTCGCGCTCAGCGCGTCCTCGATGCGGTGCTTCTTCTCTTTCTGCTCCACCTCGGTGGCTGCACCGACCTTGATCACGGCGACGCCGCCAGCGAGCTTCGCGAGCCGCTCCTGCAGCTTCTCCTTGTCGAAGTCGGAGGTGGTCTCCTCGACCTGGGCCTTGATCTGCTTGATCCGGGCCTGGATGAGCTCCGTCTTGCCGGCGCCCTCCACGATGGTGGTGTCGTCCTTGGTCACGGTGACCCGGCGCGCCTTGCCCAGCTGCTCGACCTTCGTCTGGTCCAGCTTGAAGCCGGCATCCTCGGAGATGACGGTGCCACCGGTCAGGATCGCCATGTCCTCGAGCATCGCCTTGCGGCGGTCACCGAAGCCCGGCGCCTTGACGGCGACGGCGGTGAAAGTGCCGCGCAGCTTGTTGACGACCAGGGTGGCCAGCGCCTCGCCCTCGACGTCCTCGGCGACGATCAGCAAGGGCTTGCCCTGCTGGACCACGCGCTCGAGCACTGGGAGGAGCTCCTGGATCGAGGAGATCTTGCGGTCGGTGATCAGGACGTACGGGTCCTCGAGCACCGCTTCCATCCGGTCGGGGTTCGTGACCATGTACGCGGCCACGTAGCCGCGGTCGAACTGCATGCCTTCGACCACTTCGAGCTCGGTCGCGACGGCCTGGTTGTCCTCGACTGTGATGACGCCGTCCTTGCCGACCTTGTCCATCGCGTCGGCGATCAGGTTGCCGATCTGCTCGCTCTGGCTCGAGATCGCCGCGACGTGCGCGACGTCGTCGTGGCCCTTCACGGGCACCGACAGCTTCTTGATCTCCTCGACGACGGACTCAACGGCCTTCTCGATCCCGATCTTGAGCTGCATCGGGTTGGCGCCCGCGGTGACGTTGCGGAAGCCTTCGTTGATCATGGTCTGCGCCAAAAGCGTCGCCGTGGTGGTGCCGTCACCGGCCACGTCGTTGGTCTTGGTCGCCACCTCGCGCAGCAGCTGCGCGCCGGTGTTCTCCATGGGGTCCTTGAGCTCGATCTCGCGCACGATGGTCACACCGTCGTTGGTGACCGTCGGGGCGCCGAACTTCTTCTCGAGGACCACGTTGCGGCCCTTGGGGCCGAGCGTAATGCGTACTGCTGAGGCGACCACGTCAATGCCCTTCTTGAGGGCCTGTCGCGCCTCTACGTCGAATGTGACTGTCTTTGCCATATGAACTCCCTCTTCTTCTTGGTTTGACTTACTTCTTGCCGTTCTTCGAGGAGAGGACCGCGAGCACGTCCTTCTCCGAGACGATCAGGTACTCGACCTCGTCGAGCTTGAATTCGTTGCCGGCGTACTTGGCGTAAAGCACCTTGTCGCCGACCTTGAGCTCCATCGGCACCTTGGTGCCGTTGTCCAGGATCCTTCCAGTGCCCACGGCCTCGACGATGCCCTCCTGGGGCTTCTCCTTGGCGGTGTCCGGAAGCACGATCCCACTCTTGGTCTTCTCTTCCTTCTCGACGGGCTTTACGACCACGCGGTCGCCCAACGGTCTCAGGTTCATGAACGCCCTCCTCGGCTACTTTGAATATGGGTTGGCAATCCCCAGGCCCGAGCGCTTAGCACTCAGGAGGGACGACTGCTAATTCTACTACCCCTTGTTCGGCAGTGCTTAAACCTCCAGCCCCATCCGGCGGCTTCGCCGCCACCTTCCCCGCAGGCGGGGAAGTGACCTATTGATGCGTTTTAAGGGGCGGCTAGGCTTCCTCTGGGTCGTCCGGCTGCTCATCGGCCTGGCGGATCACGTCACGGGCGTTCTCGGCCTGCTCGTCGGGGACCATGATCCGGGCGTCCGTCAGGTTGATCCCGACCCCGTAGGCGTTGTCGCCCAGCACCTCCACCCGGAGGCCGTCCGCCTGGAGCACGGCGGCGATGAAGTCGGCCTGGATTCGATCGCCGCGCCACACGACTGTCCAGCCTTTGACGCCCACGCACCAATTCTGCTTGAAGCGCCGGGGGGAGTTTGGGCTCCATCTGTCCGGACGGGACGTCTTCCCCGCGAGCGGGGAAGTGACCTACTGATGCAGGCTTACCAGCTCAGTGACGGGTCGACGGTTGTCGGGTTGATCCCAGCGTGGTAGCCGGCGGCGGCGATCATTGCCGCGTTGTCCGTGCACAGGTCCAGCGGTGGCATGGTCAGCCTCGCGCGGTCTCCCACCACCTCGGCGGCCCGGCTGCGGAGCAGGGTGTTGGCGGCCACCCCACCGCATACGACGACCTCTCGAACCGGCTCGTCGGACAGGGCGGCGTCCAGCTTCTCGAGCAGCGACTCGACCGCCGAGCGCTCGAACGAGGCGGCGAGGTCGGCACGTTCCTGCGGGCCGGCTGACTCGCCCAGGTCGCGGAGCCGGTAGAGGAGCGCCGTCTTCAGCCCGCTGAAGCTGTACTCCAGGCCAGGGAGCGAGGGTTGTGGCAGCGGTTGGCGGCGCGGGTTGCCCGTCCGCGCCAGACGGTCGAGCGCCGGGCCGCCCGGGTAGCCGAGGCCCAGCATGCGGGCCGCCTTGTCGAACGCCTCACCCGCCGCGTCGTCCCGGGTGCGGCCGATCACCTCGAAGCGGCTGTGCTCTGGCATCCGGACCAGGTCGGAGTGCGCGCCACTCACGACGAGGCCAAGGAGCGGCGGTTCCAGGTCCTGGCGCGTGAGCATCGCCGCGTAGATGTGGCCCCAGAGGTGGTTCACCCCGGTCAGCGGGCGGGACCAGGCCGCGGCTAGGCCTTCCGCCACGCCGACCCCGACGAGCAGGCAGCCCGCCAGGCCCGGGCCCCTGGTCACCGCGAGCAGGTCCAGGTCGGCGGGTTTTGCGCCGGCGCGTTCGAGGGCCATGTCGAGCAAGTGGGGCAGCCGTTCGAGGTGGTCGCGCGCGGCGAGCTCCGGGACCACTCCTCCGAACTCTTTGTGCAGGTCGACCTGCGAGTGGATGACGTTCGAGAGGACCCGGCGGCCGTCTTCTACGACCGCGACCGAGGTCTCGTCGCATGACGTTTCGATTCCGAGTGTCAGTGGCAAGCTCGGGCCTCCCCATCTGTCTGGACGCTGCGCGTCGGGACGTCTTCCCCACTCGTGGGGAAGTGACCTATTGATGCAGTCTTACTCAGCTGTCTTGCTTTGTCAGCAGGTCTCGGCGGAGGCCCTGGACGTCGGCGTCGATTCTTTCCAGGTTGACTTCGTAGGCCTTGCGGAAGCGGGGGGAGTGGATCGAGTCGGACCACATCACGATCGCGTCCTCGCCGTTGTCGGTGTAGTAGCCCTTGCGCCGCCCGATGACTTTGAAGCTGAAGTTCTCGTACATCTTCATGGCGTTGTCGTTGGTCGTACGGACCTCGAGCGTCACCCACTTCGCGCCCATGTCATAGGCGGCCTGCACCAGCCCGGCGAAGAGGATCCGGCCGTAGCCACGGTGCTGAAGGTCGCGGCGCACGCCGATGGTCGTGACGTGGGCCTCGTCGTACATCCGCCACATCCCGCCGTAGCCGATGATCGTCGGGTCGAGGTCCGGGGCCCGGAAGCCCGCCGGCGCTTCGACCAGGCCCTCCTGCCGCAGCACCACGTAGTGCGCGCTCGCGCGCGAGGCCAGCTCCCGGTAGTAGGCGTTGCGCGGCCATGGCGTGGCGAAGATCTCGCGCTCGATCTCCTGCACGGTCGCCACGTCGCCCTCACGCATCAGCTCGATCGCCAGCTGCTGGCGGATCTGCACCATCACTTGCTCGCCGAAAACGACTGCATGTATTCGAGTTTAAGACTGCTGTAGGGAACTTCGCGAGCCGTCTTGAGCAGCAGGGCGGCCGCCTCACTAAAGCTTCGCAGCTCCTGCTCAGGCCGGAAATGGTGCCCAGCCCCAATGAGGGCCAGCTCGGTTTGCAGCGAGACATTGCCCACCAGCGGGTGCGTGGTGGGTACTTCGGCTGGTTCGCCGAGTGCCGGCTCGCCACCGGGAAGCCTGTAGTAGACCCGACCGCGGCCGGCCTCCACGACCGCCGTCGCAGGCGAATCGCTGCGCACCGCATGCAGGTCGAGAGTCGGCAGCGGATACAACGGGATGCCCAGTCCCTTGGCAAGCCCCAGGCCGAAGGAGGCTCCGACGCGCAGTCCCGTAAACGATCCGGGCCCGGTCGCCACCGCGACCCCGGTGAGCCTTTGCCCTCGAGCCAGCGACTTCAAATGCGCCGCCAGGTCGACGTCTCGCGATGTTGTGAACAGCTCCCGGTGACCATGCCCGGAGGGATCGACCACCGCCAGTCGTGCGGTCATCGTCGCCGAGGTATCAATGACGAAGATCACGTTTGGTCCGGATCACTCGACGCTCGCCTTCCAGGTGCTCGAGGTGGATAAGAGCCGCTTTTGGCACGTCCAGCCGGTCGCCCCACTCGACCACGACCGCGCCGCCACCGGCCAGCTCGTCAAGGCCGAGGTCCCTCAGCTCCACGTTGTTCTCGATCCGGTAGAGGTCGACGTGCGCAAGCTGCACACGGCCCGGGTAAACGCGGACGAGCTGGAAGGTCGGGCTGGCAACCGCCGCGGTCGAGCCGATTCCGCGTGCGACCCCCCGCACAAATGTCGTCTTCCCAGCTCCCAGCTCGCCAGTCAGCAGCACGATGTCGCCCGGACGCAACCTGGCCCCGAGGCGCTCGCCGGCGGCTTCCGTCTCCGCGGGCGACGTGGTGATGAGGTCATGCGAAGTGGTCATAGCCCCTGGCTGAAAGCACGATCTCTGACCCGTCGGCGCCGACGACACGGATCGCAGGGTCCTTCGTCATGAGCCCAAGGGGCCTGAGGCCGGCGTGAATCACCCTGTCCTCAGGACCGACGCAGACGAGCTCGACCTCCTCCCCGCTCGTCAGAGCGTCCTCCACGGTGGCGCCGGGAGCGATCGGGACATCCGCGGCATGGATCACGCAGCCGGCGCCCGAGGCGAACGCAAACTTCTCCATCTCCCGAACAAGGCCGTCGGAGATGTCGCCGCAGCAGAGCTCAGCTTCGTTCAGCCGGCTGCCCTCCTCAAATTTCGGATACAGCGCCATGACGCGCTTCTCGCGGAGCGCGACGGCGGCCGCTCCCAGCGATCCGGTTACGGCGACGACCCATCCCGGCTGGACTCTCGACCGCGCGATCGGCACTTCCGAAGTCGTACCGAAGACCGTCAGAGTCAGGACCGCGGGCCCATCGATGGCGGTCGTGTCGCCGCCGGCGACTGCCATGTCGACTCGCTCCGCGAGGTTGTGGATCCCTTCGTACAGCCCTGTCACGTTTTCGACGGGCCACGAGCCGGGGGCGGCGAGCGCGACCAGCACGTACTTCGGCGCCGCGCCCTTGGCCGCGAGGTCGCCGAGGGCCAGGGCGAGGGCCCGCTCGCCGGCCTGGGCCGGCGTCATCCAGGACAGGTCGAAGTGGACTCCCTCGACCGAGGTATCGCAGCTTGCGACGACATAGTCCTGCGGGTAGTCCGGGTCGACGCTCGGCCAGACGGCTGCGTCATCCTCGCCGGCCACCACCGCGTACCCCGTGGTCGTGAGGTAGGGCTTGATCCGGCGCAGCAGCTCCGATTCGCCGAGACCTTCGAGCTTCGTCACCCGGTCAGCATCGCACGCAGGCGGCGTGCGGCCTGCTCTGGATCTCGTGCCTCGGCGACCGCCCTGATGACGCAGGCGCGGCGCACGCCGAGGGCCGTGAGCTGGGCGAGGTTCGACTCGTCGATGCCACCGATGGCGAAAACGGGGACCTCCCTGCCCACGGCCTCGGCTACGGCCGCCACGCCCTGCGGGCCGATCACGGTCTTGGAGGTCTTGATCGGCGTGGCGAACGCCGGACCCGTGCCGAGATAGTCCGCGCCCTCGTCGACAGCGGTCCGAGCTGCGTCAGGGGTCGACGCCGAGGCGCCGATGATCAGGCGATCGCCCGCCACCCGCCGGGCGGCCGCGATGGAGAGGTCGTCGGGGCCGAGGTGCACCCCGTCGGCGCCCGACAGCAGCGCGATGTCGACGTGGTCGTTGACGACGAAAAGCGCGCCGGCCGCTGTGGCCCGAAGCTTGCGCGCAAGGGCGAGGAGCTCGCCTCGAGGCAGCGTCTTGTGGCGGAGCTGCAGCACGTCGGCGCCGCCGCGCAGGGCGGCCGCAGCCAGCTCCAGCAGGTTTTCGGGCGGAGCGTCGGGTGTGATGACGTAGAGGCGAGCCGCCGCCAGCCGTTCGACCTGGGGCTGTCTCGTTAGCTCAGGATCTGCCGAAGCTTTTCGCGGAAGTCGGCCGGCGCGTCGCAGTCGCACGAGTGGTGCACCAGGCGCTTCAGGTGAGCCTGGAACTCGTAGTGGTCGGCGCAGTCGGGGCAGCTCTCGAGGTGCAGCTGCAGCTCGAGTACCTCCGTGGAGTTCAGCTCCCGGTCGACGAACCGATCGAGCTTTTCAGAACAGTCTTTGCACTTCATTGTGGTTGCACCTGCTGGCCGCCGTTGCCGCGGACGATACCCGATTCGACGGCGTAGTCATAGAGGGATTTTTGCAGCTGCTGCCGGGCGCGGTGGAGGCGGGACATGACAGTGCCGATCGGCACCTCCAGCGCCAGGGCGGCGTCCTTGTAGGACATGCCTTCGACGTCGACCAGGAGGACCACCTCTCGGTGGAGCGGGGGCAGCTTCTCGACCGCCTTCACCACCTCGGATGCGGCCAGCTTGTCCAGGACGTCGGCCTCTGGCCGGGCGCCCTCGTCGCGGAGCTTTTCGTAGAGGACGAATTCGCCCACGTCGTCCAGGCTGACGTCCTCTTTGCGGTTGCCCTTGAAGCGGTCCCAGAAGAGGTTGCGCATGATCGCGAAGAGCCAGGCCTTCATGTTCGTGCCCTGCTGGTAGCTGTGTTGGTAGCGGAGCGCGCGGAGGTAGGCCTCCTGGACGAGGTCCTGTGCCTGGTCCGGGTCACGGGTGAGCCGGAGCGCGCCGCGATAGAGAGTGTCGAGATGCGTGAGTGCCTCCTCGGCGAAGGCAGTTCTTGCGGGAGACTCTGCCATTTGTACTGCCAGTTTAAGTTCACCTGCCCATCCAGCATTTCCAATAACGGCTCGCTAGGAGGTATTCCGTCACCCCCATCCGGCGCTTCGCCTACCTCCCGCGCCTTCAGCGCGGGGACCCCACTGGAAGGCGGGGAAGTGACCTATTGATGCCGGTGGTAACGCCTCTCCACTCTTGAGCCGATAGAGGTGAGGACTTCGTAGGAGATGGTGTTTGACCACTGCGCCACTTCTTCCGCGGTGATCCGCTCCTCGCCGTCCGGCCCTATGAGCGTGGCGATGTCGCCCGCCTCCACGGCGGGGATGTCCGTGACGTCCAGGGTGATGGCGTCCATGCTGACGACCCCGATAAGTGGCGCCCGGCGGCCCCTGACCAGCACGTCTCCTCGGCTGGAGCGGGCGCGCAACACCCCGTCCGCGTAGCCGATCGCGACCGTCGCGACCCTCCTTTTACCACTGGCCATCCAGGTCGCGCCGTAGCCGACGGTGGCACCAGCCGCCACCGTCTTGACATGCGTCACCACGGAGCGCAGCGCAAGCGCCGGTTTGGTTCCAGGCCACTCGCAGCCGTAGATGGCGATGCCGCAGCGGACCGCATCGAGCGCGAACTCTGGATGCCGCAGCGCACCCGCCGAGTTGCACGCGTGCCGCATCCCCGGGTCGATGCCCAGCGTCGACAGCGTGGTCATCGCCGAACGGAAGCGATCGAACTGGGCGCGGGTCATCGCGTCATCGGAGTCCGCGCAGGCGAAGTGCGTCCACGTGCCGGCGAGGCGCAGGCCCGCGGACTGGTCGATGAGCCTGGCCAGCGCCGGCGCCTCCTCCACGCTGACGCCGAAACGGCCCATGCCCGTGTCGATCTTCATGTGCACCGGCACGACGGTGTCGGTCCCTCCCAGCGCCGTGGCGAGCTCAAAGCTGGAGACGGCGATGCTCCAGCCGCCCGCAGCCGCCGCGTGAGCCTGGGCGGCGACAAGCCCGCCCATGACGAGGATGTGCTCGCGAGGGACCAGCTCGCCCAACGCCGCAGCCTCCTCCAGCGTGGCCACGGCGAGGCCGCTCGCGCCGCCGTCGAGGGCCGCGTGGGCGACCTGCGTCTCGCCGTGCCCGTAGCCGCCGGCCTTCACGACCGCGAACAGCCGCGCGCCGGTTGGGAGGTGAGCCAGGATCGCGGCGCAGTTGGCGCGCACAGCGCCGAGGTCGACGTCGGCCCAGCGGAGGGTCGTCAGAAACCGCCCTGGCGAAGGACGTTCATGACCAGCGGGATTTCCAGGAGCAGGTCGCTCGCCAGCAGGCCGGAGTCGCCGAGCCGCAGCGCGATCCGCCTGCCCGCCGCGGCGTGGATGTACACGCCAGTGACCGCGGCCGAGAACGGCTCCGAGCCCTGCGCCATGAGCCCGCCGATGATCCCCGCCAGGACGTCACCCGTGCCACCGGTCGCGAGCGCGGGGACCTCGTGAGGGTCCTCGCTGGTGCGGCCGTCGGGATGGGCGACAACCGTGTGCGCCCCCTTGAGGACGACGATCGCGCCCCATTCCTTGGCCGCCTTGCGGGCCGCCGCCGTCCGGTCGGCGGCGATGGAGTCGATGGTCTTTCCGGTCAGGCGGGCCAGCTCGCCAGGGTGCGGCGTGAAGACCCGGTTCTTGCCCAGCTTGCCCTTCGAGCGGGGCGAATCGGAGAGGGCGTTCAGGCCGTCGGCGTCGATGACCAGCGGGCACTTTGCGTGCCACGCGAGGTCGACGACGAGGCGCCAGGTTGAGCTGTCGCGCCCGAGCCCCGGACCGATCACCCCCACCTCCGAGGCAGCGAGCTGGCGCATGATCGAGTCGAAGGCCGCATGCCCGACGGCGCCGGGCGCGACCTCCTGCACCGGCGTCGCCATGACCTCGGTGCACTTCACGGCAAGGATCGGGTAAATGGTGTTGGCGACCAGCAGCTTCACGAGGCCGGCGCCGGTGCGCGCGGCACCCGTCGCCGCCAGGTAGGCCGCGCCGGTGAAGCCCAGGCTGCCGGCCAGCACCAGGGCCGTGCCAAAGGTGCCCTTGTGGGCGTCGGGCGGGCGGTGCGGGATGACAACGGAGTCGGGCGCCGGCAGGAGGGTGTCCACGACGTCCGGCATCTCGAGGTGGGCGGTGGCGACGGCCAGCTTGCTGTGATGGGTGATACTCACCTCGAGGCGGGCGCCGTTATCGTTGCCCAGCAGGCGAGCGCGGGGAGCGCCGTTGGGTCCAGGCAGGACCTCGATGCGGCGCCGGGGGAAGCAGATCCCCGTGCCGTCAAAGCACTTGATGACGGCTTCTTTGGCCGCCCACCGGCCCGCTAAGCGCTCGTCGTTGCCCGCGCAGTAGGCCTGCTCGGCCGGGGTGTAGACCTTGTCCAGGAAGCCGGTGCCGGAGCGCCTGACGGCGAGCGCGATGCGCTCGACGGACACCGCGTCGACGCCTATGCGCTGCATGTACACATTCTGCGGGTTCGCCTTTCGCGCTTAGTGCTGGTTTCGGCAGCCCCATCCGGCCCTTCGGGCCACCTTCCCAATGTATGGGGAAGTGACCCATTACGCGCGGACGCCTATTCGACCGTGACGCTTTTTGCCAGGTTGCGTGGTTGGTCTACGTTCTGGCCCAGGTCTACGGCGATGTGGTAGGCGAACAGCTGCAGCATGACCGTGTTGAGGATCGCCCCGACCGACTCTTCCACGGCCGGCATCTCGAACACGTCGGTCGCAACGCCGTCCAGCGAATGGTCTCCCTTGGTGACGAGAGCAAGCACCGGAGCGTCGCGCGCGATTATCTCGTGGACGTTGCTCACCATCTTATCCTTCGTCCGGCTCGCGGTGCACAGCGCGATGACCGGAAATTCCGTGTCCAGCAAGGCGATGGGGCCGTGCTTCAGCTCGCCCCCGGTGGTGCCCTCGGCGTGGACGTACGAGATCTCTTTCAGCTTGATGGCGCCTTCAAGGGCGATCGGGTAGCTCAAGCCGCGTCCGAAGTAGATGAAGTTGCGGTAGTGGCTGTACCTGTGCGCGAGTCTCGCGATCTCCTCCTCCCGCTTGACCAGCTCGCGGACCTGCTCGGGCAACGCCCTGAGCGCAGCGACCAGCTCACGCCTCCGCTCGACGGAGATCCGGCCCTTGACTATGGCCAGGCGAAGGCTGAGCAGTGCGAGGCTCACCATGTGGGCGGCGAGCGTCTTCGTCGAGGCGACGCAGATCTCCGGTCCCGAGTGGAGGTAGATGGCGCCGTCGGCGTCTCGAGCCGCCGAGCTGGCGACCACGTTGGTGACCGCCACCGTCAGCGCGCCGCGCTCCTTGGCCTGGTGCAGGCCGACCAGCGTGTCCGCGGTCTCACCTGACTGCGTCAGGACGACCGCGAGCGTTTTCGGACCGAAGGTTGGACGGCGGTATCGGAACTCCGACGCGTCCATGGCCCGGGCCGGGACGCCTGCCCAGTCCTCGATCAGGAACTCGCCCACCATCGCCGCGTGCCGCGACGTTCCCATGCCGAGCAGCACGACCTCGTCGTAACCCTTCAGCGTCTTGTCGTCGACGTCGAACTCGCGGAACGAGACGATTCCGTCGTCAGTCAGCCGGCCGCGCATCGCGTTGGCGACCGCCTCGGGCGACTCGTGGATCTCCTTCAGCATGAAGTGCGGGTAACCGCCCTTCTGCGCCTGGCTTACGTCCCAGTCGACGTGGATGAGCTTGGGCTTGACCGTGACGCCATCCAGCGTCGAGACCTCCGGGCCGAGCGGCGTGACAGCGGCGATCTCCCCCTCTCCAAGGACGAGGACTCGCTTCGTGTACGGGATGATCGCGGTGATGTCCGAGGCGATGTAGTACTCGTTGTCGCCGAGACCGACCACCAGCGGCGCGTTGAGGCGGGCGCCGACCAGCAGCTCGGGGTCGTCGGTCGTGAACATGGCGAGTGCGTAGGCGCCGCGGACCCGCTTGAGGGCCGCCCGGACGGCGGCCAGGAAGTCGCCCTTGTAGTAGGACTCGATGAGGTGCGGGATGACCTCGGTGTCGGTCTCAGACGTGAACTCATGGCCTTTCGCCTCGAGCTCAGCCTTCAGCTCGGCGAAGTTCTCGATGATGCCGTTGTGCACGACGAAGATCCGGCCGTGGCAGTCGGTGTGCGGGTGGGCGTTCACGTAGGTCGGCTTGCCGTGGGTCGCCCAGCGCGTGTGCCCGATGCCGAGCGTCCCGGTGGGCATGTTGGCCTTGAGCCTCTCGATCAAGGTGTCGACCTTGTTCTCCGACTTCGTCACGCTGGTCAGGTCGGCCGACCCGTTGCGGGGCCTCTCGAGCACGGCCACGCCGGCCGAGTCGTAGCCACGGTACTCGAGCCGCTTGAGGCTCTCCATCAGGATCGGGGTGGCTTCCCGCTCGCCCACGTAGCCGATGATTCCGCACATTTCTCAAACCTTTACCAGAAACTCCCGGCCGGGGTATTTCAGCCAGTGGTGGATTGAACGCACGCGGCGGCCGTGAGGTTACTCCTAGGGGCTCGCGCTTGGGCTGGGTGAGGTATTCGGGTTGGCCGAGATCGCGTAGGTCACTCTTGCCGTGGCGGAGCTGCAGGTGACACCCGTGGGAGCTGGGATCTGCACCTTGAAGCTGGCGTTGGAGGTCGAGCTGCCCAGGTCAACGCCGGGCAGAGTGATGGCCGTGAGGCTCGCGATGGCATCCGCGGGCCCGGTGCACAGGACCGACACGGGGTCGACCGTGATGTTGGTCACCCGATAGCCCGGCGACGGCCGGCGTGTGGGCGTGTCGTCGACCAGGGTGACCTGGACGCTCGCCGTGCCGCGCTTGGCCTCGACGTGGGCCGTGACGGTGGATGGATCGACGGTGATCTTCGGGATGGTAGTCAGCTTGGTGATGTCAATCGGGCGGCCGTTCTGCTCGAACTCGACGGTCTGGTTGAGGCTGTCGGTCGACAGCGCCTGGATCTGGTCGTTGATGGTCACGAAGGCCCGCAGCCCCGTCGCCACCGAGGCGGGGCCGACGAACGTCACCTTGCAGGGGTCGCTGGTGGGCCCGCATCGCGCCACCGCCTGGGTCACCGACCAGCCGGTCGCCTGGACCGGTGTGCGCACATCGACGTTGAGTGCGATGGAGGTCTGGTCGTCCACGTTGACGGTGATGGGGGGCGGTGGCAGAACCGTGATTCGCAGGTCGGTCGACTTCACCACGATTGGGACTGAGACGGCGGAGCCTTTCTTCAAGTGAGTCAGGTCGGCCGACGCGGTGATGCTGGCTGAGGTCAACGAGGCGATGAGGTCGGCCGGCCCCGTGGCAAAGACATTGATCTTGTCGACCGGTTCAAGGAGCATCAGGCCCGACGGCAGGTTGTTGTAATAGATGGTGGCCTTCACCGTGGCGGTGGTCGTCTGTGAGAAGGCGACCGCGCCGAGCATCAGGATCGCGAGCCCGGACGCCAGCAGCTTGAGCCGCCAATCCTGGGTGACCAGGCTCCAGCTCACCGGCGGAGCCTGAACCGGGCCAGGCCGTTGCCGTTAGGCGACGGGACCTTGACGGCTACCCTGCGCCGCAGGCTGTCGGAATCGAGGTTGCGGCTGATCTTCCCCTCTTCGACCACCGAGATGTTTCCAGTCTCCTCGGAGATTACGAGCACCAGCGCGTCTGACGCCAGCGACAGGCCGAGCGCCGCGCGATGGCGCGTCCCGAGCCGTTCACGCACCGCGCCCTCCTCGGGCAGAGGCAGCAGGCAGCCCGCGGCGATGATCCGGTTGCCGCGCACGATCACCGCGCCGTCGTGCAGCGGCGAGTTGGGATAGAAAATCGATTGCAGGACCTCGGCCGAGATCTCGCCGTTGATCCGGACGCCGGTGGCCGCGTAGTCCTCCAGGCCGACCTCCCGCTCGAAGGCGATCAGGGCGCCTGTGTGTTTCAAGCTCAGCCTCTCCGCGGCGCGGATCGCTTCGGAGATCGCCTGGTTGTACTGGCGCGTGTTGTAGCCGGAGAGCGGCCGCCCGATGTGCCCGATGCGCCCGAGCTGATCCAGCGCCCGGCGCAGCTCGGGCTGGAACATGACGATGACCGCGATCACGATGTAGAGCGTCGCGTTCCTGAAGAGCCAGGACAACAGGACCAGGTTCAGCTGGGTCGCGACGACCCCGATGACCGCGAGAAGGATGAGCCCGACGAGGATCTGGGTGCCCTGCGTGCCGCGCAGCAGCCGGAGCAGCTGGTAGAGCACAAAGGCAACCACCGCGACATCTATCACCTCGCCGGGCCCCACGTGCCGGACGGCTTCGAAGAGCTGCGAGAAGAACTGCTGGATCACTGCTCGCCGTCGAAGAGCTCGGCCATCAGCGCCATCTGCGCGTACAGCCGGTTGCCGGCTTGCTGGAACACGACCGAGCGCGGACCGTCGATGACCTCGTCGGTCACCTCATCACCGCGATGCGCCGGCAGGCAGTGCATGAAGACGGCGCCAGGCGCTGCGTCCATCACCGCCTGGTTCACCTGGTACGCGGCGAATGCCTGGCGGCGGGTGTCCCGCTCGCCTTCGCGTCCCATCGATGCCCACACATCTGTGTAGACCGCGGTGGCGTCGTCGATTTCGGAGATTTTGTTTGTCAGCGTGACCTGGAGCTTCCCGGGGCTGATGCTACGCGCGCGCTCCACCACCTGGGCCGCCGGTCCGTAACCGGGCGGAGAGACGACGGTCAGTGCGAAACCCGTCAGCGCCGACGCCTCCATGAGCGAGGCGGCGATGTTGTTGCCGTCGCCGATATAGACCACGTGCTGCTCAGGCAGCTCGCCGCGAACCTCCTCGAGCGTGACCAGGTCGGCCAGGACCTGGCACGGGTGTGACCTGTCCGTGAGCCCGTTGATGACCGGCCTCGCGGAGGACAGGGCGAGCGTCAGCAGGTCGTCGTGCGACCGCAGCCTGGCGACGACTCCGTCGACATACTGGTCGAGCACTCGGGCCGCGTCGGCGATCGTCTCCCTGACGCCGAGCTGGACGTCCTGCTCGCCCAGAGTCGTGGTCGTGCCACCAAGCCGCGCGATGCCGACCTCGAACGAAACCCGCGTGCGGTGGGAGGGCTTCTGGAAGAGCATCGCCACGTGGCGGCCCTCCAGCGGGCGCCCGGTCCACCGGCCGGCCTTGATCGCGTGCGCCAGGTCGAGGACCTGGCGCAGCTCGCCAAAAGAGAGGTCGGCGACGTCGAGGAAGTCACGGCCGGCCAGAGCGGTCACGGCAGCGATCATGCCCCATCCCGAGCTCTCTGCAAACCCATCAGCCCCATCCGGCGCTTCGCGCCACCTTCCCCATGAATGGGGAAGTGACCTTTCAATTAGAGGCGCGGTTCGATCAGCTCGCCGGCGACGGTCGGGGAGACGGCCAGGTCACGAGCCGAGTCGAACTCGGGAAGCCTGGCCCGTAGCCTGGCGTCGTCGCGCAGCCGGATGATGAGGTCCCGGCAGGCCGCCGGATCGAGGCCGAAGTGGGCCGGCCGGAACGTGAGCGAGGGCTCGCTCTTGAAGTTGATGGTAAGGCGGTCGGTGAGCCGGACGTGTGGCCAGGAGTTGGGGTCCGACAGGGTGATGGTCTCCATCGAGGCCCAGACGGCGCCCATCTCGTGCCTGGGCTGGATCACGACCAGGCGATCGCGGAAGAAGCCGAGCTTTCCCGACGGCCACGCCTTCAGCCTCAGCCCCGCCCACGCCGCAAGCGACAGGCCGCCTAGGGATCCACCTGCCAGCGCGATGCCCGCGATCCACCCGGCCGGCACGCCGATCGCCAGGGCCGCGAGGACGCCGAAAACCAGCGCGCAAGCGAGCCCCGCGGCCCCGAGCGTCAGTATCGACCGGCGCGATCTCACGAAGATCAAGCGCGCCCCACCAACGAGTAGTGTATTCCCGAACATGGACGTGATCGCCGAGCGGGCTGACATCGACAGGGCGGTCTCGGGCAAGACGGTCTGCACGCTGTTCGCGGATGCCGTTTCGAAGTGGGGCGACCACACCGCGTTGCGCTGGAAGGACGACGGTGAGTGGCGCTCACTATCGTGGCGCGGCTACCGAGACGACGTAGCGGCGGTCACCCTGGCGCTTCGCTCCCTCGGGTTCGGCGCCGGCCAGTTCGGGCTGATCATGGCGCGAAACGCGCCAGAACACGTGATCGCGGACCTTGGCATCGTGCACTCGGGCGGCGCAGCGATCAGCGTCTACAACACGCTCGCGCCGGAGCAGATCGAGTACGTCGCCAACCATTCCGAAGCAACCGTCGCCTTCGTCGAGGACGAGGGCTTCCTCGAGAAGTTCCTCTCCATCCGATCATTGACGCCACACCTTCGACACCTGGTCCTGGTCCGCGGCAAGGCCCCGGCCGGGGTGATGTCGTGGGACGAGCTCATGTCCAAGGGCCGCGCAATGTTCACGGCCGACCCCGCGGCTTTCGAAGCTTCCTGGCGGGCGGTCGGCCCGGAGGACACGACGTCGCTGATCTACACGTCGGGCACGACAGGCCCGCCCAAGGGCGTCGTGTATTCGCACAACAACATCGTGTGGACGCTCGAGTCGCTGCGACGCTTCTGGGACCTGGGCCCACGGACCCTGGTCAGCTACCTGCCCCTGGCTCATGTGGCTGAGCGCTTCACGTCCCAGTGGGGCGGCATGTTCTACGGGCACGACGTCTGGCTTTGCCCTGATCCAAACCTGTTGCTCGTTTACCTCAACGAAGCCCACCCGACGGAGTTCGTCGGGGTGCCTCGTGTTTGGGAAAAACTGATGGCCGGCCTCCAGGCGGGGCTCGCCGCTGAGCCGGACGAGCAGAAGCGGCAGATGGCGCAGGGTGCCCTGTCCATGGCGATCGAGGCCTACCGGCTGCGACGCGACGGACAGTCGGTGCCGGCCGAGCTCGAGGCGGTGGTCGAAAGGGCCCAGCCCCTTTTTATGCTCCTTCGCTCGAAGGTGGGGCTCGAGCGATGCACGGTGCCCGTCACGTCGACCGCGCCCTGCCGGCCGGAAGTCCACGAGTTCTGGGCCGCCATCGGCATGCCGCTGTACGAGGTCTGGGGGATGAGCGAGCTGACCGGCCCGGCGACCGCTGTTCCAATGGCCGATCACAAGGCACCGTCGATCGGAAAGCCAATCGCAGGAGTCGAGGTGCGGCTCGCCGACGACGGAGAGATCCTCGTGAGAGGCGGCAACGTCATGGTGGGCTACTACCGCGAACCGGGCAAGACGGCCGACATCATCGACACCGAAGGCTGGGTCCACAGCGGAGACATCGGATCGCTGGGGACCGACGGCCAATTCCGGATCGTCGATCGCAAGAAGGAGCTGATCATCACCTCGGCGGGCAAGAACATCTCGCCCGCCAACCTGGAGGCGCTCGCCAAGTCGAGCCCGATCATCGGCCAGGCGGTCGCCATCGGAGACGGGCGGAAGTTCATCTCGGTGCTCGTGGTGCTCGACCCTCAGGTCACCCCTCTGTGGGCGAAGGCGCACGGCGTCGCGGCCACCTCGATGGCCGAGCTGTCGGATCACGCGACGGTGGTGGACGAGGTGCGCCGCGCGCTGACGGTCGCGAACGGCCACGTTTCGCGCGTGGAACAGTTCAAGCGCTTCACCATCCTGCCAGGCGAGTGGACGCCGGAGTCTGAAGAGCTGACGCCGACGATGAAGCTCAAGCGCCGCGTGATCCACTCCAAGTACCAGCCGGAGATCGACGCGATGTACGGCGAGCCGCCAGGCGGCCACGCGGTGGACGAGGCGCGGGAGACGGCCGAGACCGCGGCGGATTAAGCCCTGCTTGCGGCCGCCTTCGCCCTGGCCGCGGGCTTGAATCCCATCACCGCCTCGGTGAAGAGGCGCGTCGCGAGCCGGCTCTTGGGCTCGCCCGTGCGTGATGCGAGCTTCGTGAGCTGATCGACGACTCGTGGTTCGACGTTGAGCCTGTACAGCTGCTTGACGACCGGCGCTTTTTCCTTCATTGCGTTTTTGCCTCCGTTGAGATGGTTGGGAGTCGGATTCTCGGGGGCTGAGGCGTGAGCGCCAACGCTGCCTGTTAAGAACGACAATGCCGTCGGTGGAAGGGGACGTCGTATGGCATCGCGGCCAGACACTTGCCGCCGGGCAGGTCGTCGAGTTCAAGGTGTGGGCGGAGCTGATTCGGCAGTCGACGGGCGGCCTTCACGTGTTTCTGCCTTTGCGCGACCTTGGAATCGACGGGGTTCTGCACCGGCTGTCGGATGGCTCCTACGTTCCGGTCCAGGTGAAGGGGCGAATGGAACTCACTCCTGCAGGGCAGGTGCACATCACCGTCACGGCCAGCAGCCTGGTCGACGACGACGCCTTCATGATTGCGACGCTGGTGGATGGCGACCGGCTCGGGTCGATGGTGCTGGTCGTCGACGAGGCCACATTTCGGTCGCTGTCGGCGAGTGACGTGGTCGAGGGGCGAGAGTACCTCACAGCGGCCTTCGAGCTGCACGCGGGCGGGACGTCGCGGTGGACGGCTTACCTGGTCCCGCGCGAGAAGTTGGCGGAGCGATTCGGCACGCTCCGACTCGGTGCTCATGGGGAGGCCCTCGAGGTTGGGACCCGCGTCGACCGCGGGCGCGAGGGATTCCTGGGCGAGGCTGAGGTGATCCGACGCCTCGCGGAGGGTGACTCGCTGAACCTGTTTCGCCCGTTTCCGGACCTGGAGACGGTGGAAGTGCTGGTGCGGCACATCGTCTCGCGGCGATTTCTCGGGCTGCAGGTCAAGACGGCGGGGTGGGACACCACACACGCCGAGAACCGGATCTACGTGCGGCGATCGAGCTTCCGGCCGGCACCATCGACTTTTGTTTGCGTGCTGGGACTCGAGCGTAAGACGAGCTCCTTTGCCGGCGATTGCCTGCTCATTCCCAGCAGCGAGATCGCCTCTCTGGCAAGGATCGAAGGCGAGTGGATGGTGTTGGAGCTCGAGCCGCAAAGCGTGAGGCACCGGCGGTTGGACTCCTATCGAACGCCCCTGGCCTCCCTCGCCTCTACGGTCGACGCGATGCTGGTGTAGCCGAGGCGGCCCCATCCCCCGGCTTCGCCCGGTACTTCCCCATGAATGGGGAAGAGTCTCTTGCCTCAGGCCAGCTTTGCCGTCAGGCGGTCGATGTCTGCCGGTGCCATCCCTGCGGCTTCGAGGTACTCGGCGACTCCGCCCCATCGTTGATCGATGTAGGCCAGTGTGCTCAGCATCCAGTCCGGTGGGCATCGCAGCTCCTCGCGCATCGACTCCAGGCGCTCCGGCTTTGCTCTGGCCAGCCATTCCTCGTAGCGGGTGGCGAGCTGGGTGTCAGTTTCGGCGTAGTCCGCGCCGATCGCTTCCGACTCGACGTCCGCGAGCGACAGCATCATCGCCGCGATGAGGCCCGTTCGGTCCTTGCCGGCGAAGCAGTGAAACAGGACCGGGCCCTCGGCCTGGACGATCGCCTGGAAGATGGCGCCTATGGCTGCCTGGCGACGGTCGATCATCAACCGGTAGCGCTCGGGCATCGTCGGGGCTTCGTTCAGGACCTCCGCCGTCGAGTCGTCCACGAGCGGGAGGTTTCTGTAGGTCGGTTCGCCTCGGCCGCGCACGCTCTTTGAGCCTGAAGCGTCGAGCGGGACAAGGCTCGTGCTCTGGAAGTCAGAGAAGGGTGGACCCACCGGCCCGCCCCTCACCTCCTCCTCGCTGCGCAGGTCGATGACAGTCGTGACGCCGTAGTCGATCATGGCCTGCCGTCCCGCGGCAGTGAGGCTTGCGATGTTGTCGGAGCGGATGGCGACCCGGCTGCGGGTGAGCCCACCCGGCCGGGGCAGGCCGCCGAGGTCGCGCGCGTTCCGGCAGTCGGGCCAGTCGAGCCGGCGAGTGGTTATCGCCAACTCCGGCCCCCCACCGGCCCTGCGGGCCACCTCCCCGGCAAGCGGGGAGGACAGATCACCGCTTTGTGTACTGGGGAGCCTTCCGCGCCCGCTTGAGGCCGTACTTCTTGCGCTCCTTCATCCTCGGGTCACGCGTCAAAAGACCGGCCTTCTTCAGCGCCGGGCGGAAGTCCGGGTCGTACTTGATGAGCGCTCGGGCGATGCCGTGGGAGATCGCGCCCGCCTGCCCGCTGGTTCCGCCGCCGAACACTTTGACACTGATGTCGAACTTGCGCTGGGTGCTCGTGATGCGCAGAGGAGCCAGGGCGGCCATCTCGAGCACGCGCCGGCCCAGGTAGGCGAGCGTCTCCTTGTCGTTGATCACCACGTGGCCCTCACCGGGCTGGATGCGCACGCGTGCGACGGCGTTCTTGCGCCGCCCGGTGCCTCTGGTGAACACGTCAGCCAATCTTCAAGTCTCCCTTTTCGTCGAAGGACAGGGCCTTCGGTTTCTGGGCCTGGTGTCCATGCTCGGCCCCGGCGTAGACGCGCAGTCGGGTGAGCATGTCCGCTCCAAGAGTGTTGTGCTGCAACATGCCGCGCACGGCGTGCATGAGTGGGAATGTCGGGTCGAGCTCCTGCGCCTTCGCCAGGGACCGCTTGCGCAGGCCGCCCGGGTAACCGCTGTACCGAGTGTAGATCTTGTCGCCGAGCTTGGCGCCCGTGACCTTGATCTTGGCCGCGTTGATCACGACGACGTGGTCGCCCGTGTTCAGGTGCGGCGTGAACGTGGGCTTGTGCTTGCCGCGAAGGACCTTCGCCACGCCCGAGGCAAGGCGGCCGAGTACCTGGTCTGTCGCATCGACGACAAACCAATCACTCTTGAGATCCGCGGCTTTCGCCGTCCACGTCTTCTGTTTGCTCATTTCTTTTCGTTCAAGGTTGCCTAGTAAATCACTTCCACCAAAGTCAGGCCTCCCGCGGGGGCCGTTCGCGCCGCCTTGCGGCGGTCACGCGCCCGGAGGACCTCTCCCACCCACTCCGGCGGCCGCCGGAGCCTGCCGACCTCCGCCAGCGCCCCGGCGATGCTCCTCGCCAGGCCGCGCATGAAGCCCTCCGCGACCAGCTCGAGCTCGACGATGTCTCCCCGCCGCACCACGCTCGCGGAGCGCATCTCGCGCACTCTCGCGTCGGCCCGCTCGGAGGCCGAGCAGAAGCTGGTCCAGTCGTGCTTGCCGACGAGCGCCTTCGCCGCCTTCGACATCGCGTCCGCGTCCAGCGCGCCGCGAACGTGCCAGCAGCGATCCCGCTGCAGCGCGGGTCTCGATGGCCGGTCGACGTACCGATAGCGATAGCGACGCCAGCGGGCGGAGTAGCGAGCATGGAAGTCATCGGGCACCGTTTCAGCGGACAGCACCGCCACGTCGGCGGGGAGGCGGGCGTTGAGCGCCGCCGTCAGCCGGTGCGGGGAGATCCGCCCATCGGTCTCGAAGTTCACGACCTGGCCTTCGGCGTGCGCACCGGCGTCCGTCCGCCCGGCGGCGTAAACCTTGAGGTCCTGACCCGTGATCGCTTTCAGCGCTCGCTTGAGCTCGGCTTCCACGGTGCGCCCGTGGGCCTGCTGCTGCCAGCCCGCGAACCCGCTCCCGTCGTACTCCAGCACGACTTTGATATTCACTTTTTAAAAGGCGCGGGTGAGGACGGTTCGTCCTCCCCCGCGGTACCCCCTCCTCCCCCGCACAACGCTTGGAGACAAGGCGGGTACGTTGGGTGACGGCCGGAGTGAATCCGGCCTGAGCACCACGCTTCTATTCAAATGTCAGTCGACGAGTTCGATGATCACCATCGGGGCGGCGTCGCCCAGGCGTGGGCCTTTGTGGATGATTCGGGTGTAGCCGCCCGGCCGGTCGGCCAGGCGGGGAATCAGGTTCGAGAACAACCGCTCCACCACCTCGGGCTTGGAGATCTCCTCGCTCACCCGCCGGCGCGCGTTGAGGTCCTGGTCCTTGGCGGTGGTGATCAGCCGTTCGACCCACCGCCTCATCTCCTTCGCCTTGGCCTCGGTGGTCGTGATGCGGCCGCTCTCGAGGAGGGACGTGCACAGGTTGCGCATCAGCGCCTTGCGCGCGTCGGTGTCCCGGTTGAAGTGGCGGCCGCTCTTTTGATGTCGCATGAGATCGGTTAGCCCCGCAGGACCGTGCCCATCTCCTCGGGCTTGATGAAGCCCTTCTCGACCAGCTTCTCCTTGATCTCATCCAGGGACTTGCGTCCGAAGTTGCGGAGCGCGAGCAGATCCTCTTCTCTCTTCTGCAGCAGCTGTCCCACGGTCTGGATCTCGTTCGCCTTCAGGCAGTTGAACGCCCTGACCGACAGGTCGAGCTCCTCGATGGGCGTGTCCATGAGGCGGTTCTGCGAACCCTTCTCGCCCCGAAGCTCAGCCTCGTGCTTGTCGATCGATGCGCGAAACTTGACGAACAGGTCGAGGTGCTGGGTGAAGAGCTCGGCCGCGTGGCTGACCGCTTCCTCGGGCGACATCGTGCCGTCCGTCCAGACCTCCATGAGCAGGCGGTCATAGTCTGTCGACTGCCCGACACGGGTCTTCTCGACCGTGAAGTTGGCCTTCTCGACCGGCGAGAAGATGGCGTCGATGGGGATCACGCCGATGGGCTGGCCCTCGCGTTTGTTGCGGTCCGCCGGAACGTAGCCCTTGCCGCGCTCGACGTTCAGCTCCATGCGGAGGTGGCCCTTGGCCGCCAGCGTGCAGATGTAGAGGTCCGGGTTCACGATCTCGACGTCCGACGACGCCTGGATGTTCGACGCCCGCACCTCGGCGGGGCCCTTGACGTCGAGGAGCAGGGTCACCGGGTCCTCGGTGAAGCTCTTGAGGCAGAGCTTCTTGAGATTCAGGATGACCTCGGTCACGTCCTCTTTGACGTGCGGGATCGCGGTGAACTCGTGGGCGACGCCGTCGATCTGGATCGACGTAACGGCCGCGCCCCAGAGAGAAGAAAGGAGCACGCGCCGGAGCGTGTTGCCCAGCGTCGTGCCGAAACCCGGGTCCAGCGGCTCGATATCGAACTTGCCGTAGTTCGCGCTGGTCTCGAGCTTGCGGACCTGCGGGGTAACGCTCATCTGCGTGTCAATCGCCAATTGGATACCTACCTCCGTACGGGGTTACCGTGAATAGAACTCAACGACCAGCTGCTCCTCGACGCCGGACTCCATCTCGTGCCGGTCCGGGCGGGCGAGGATCTTGGCGGACTTGTCGTCCGCGTTGAATGAAAGCCATGACGGCACCGGCCGTACCTTGGAAGACTCGAGCGCGATCTCGCTCACGCTGTTGGCCGGCTTGACCTTCAGCACGTCACCCACCTTGAGCTGGTACGACGGCACGTTCACCGTCTTCCCGTTGACCTCGAAGTGGCGGTGCGACACAAGCTGCCGCGCCTGCTTGCGCGACGCGCCCAGGCCGAGCCGATAGACGACGTTGTCGAGCCGGAGCTCGAGGTGGCGGAGCAGGTTGATGCCGGTGACGCCCGGCTCGACCGCCGCCGCGGTGAAGTAGTTGCGGAACTGCTTCTCGAGCAGGCCGTAGATGCGCCGCGCCTTCTGCTTCGCGCGAAGCTGCAGGCCGTAGTCCGACGTCTTGCGCTTGCGCGCCTGGCCGTGCATGCCTGGCGCGTACGCTCGGCGCTCGATGGCGCACTTCGGGGTGTAGCAGCGCTCGCCCTTCAAGTAGAGCTTGGCGCCCTCGCGGCGGCAGAAGCGGCAGACGGGGCCGTTGTAGTTAGCCATTTGTTAGACGCGCCTCCGCTTGGGTGGGCGGCAGCCGTTGTGCGGGATGGGCGTCACGTCGGTGATCGCGCTCACCTCCAGGCCGGTCGCCTGCAGCGAGCGGATGGCCGCCTCTCGGCCGGCGCCCGGGCCGCGCACGAACACCTCGATCGAGCGCATGCCGTGCTCGAACGCCTTCTTGGCGGTCGCCTCGCCGGTGACCTGCGCAGCGTAGGGAGTCGATTTGCGGCTTCCCTTGAAGCCCTGCGCCCCGGCCGAGCCCCACGAGATGACGTTCCCGTCGATGTCGCTGATCGAGATGATCGTGTTGTTGAAGGTGCTCTGGATGTGAGCCTGGCCGTTCACCACGTTCTTGCGCTCGCGGCGCCGCGTCCTCACTACTTTTTTCTTCGGCATTAGGAGAGCTCCTTCACTTGCCTGCTTTGACCTTCTTCTTGCCGGCGACCGCGCGCTTGGGACCGCGACGGCTGCGGGCGTTGGTGCGAGTGCGCTGGCCGCGAACCGGCAGGCCGCGGCGGTGCCGTGAGCCCCGGTACGAGCCGATCTCGGTCATGCGCTTGATGTTGGTCGCGACCTCGCGCCGCAGGTCTCCCTCGATCAGGATCTCCTTGGCGGCGGCCATTCGGTCGATGACCTGGCGCAGCCGGGCAACCTCTTCCTCGCTCAGGTCCTTGGTCCTGGTCACGGTGTTCAGGTTGGCGGCCTTGACGATCTTCTGCGCGGTCGTCTGGCCGATGCCGTGGATGTACATGAGGGAGATCCCGACCTGCTTCTGCGGGGGTATGTCTACGCCGGCGATTCTCGCCATCTAGCTCCCTAGCCCTGCCGCTGCTTGTGCTTTGGCGTCTTGGAGCAGATCACGCGGACCACCCCGTTGCGCTTGATCACCTTGCAGCTCGAACACATCTTTTTGACGGACGGTCGTACTTTCATCTCCAAATCTCTCGAATTCGCCCTCGCGATCGGTCGCTGGCCGCCAATTCGACCCCCACCCTGTCCCCAGCGAGGAGCCGGGTGAAGTGGGTGCCTGCGCGATCGGCGACGTGAGCGAGGACTTTCGCCCCGTTCTCGAGCTCAACCAGGTAGACGCCGTTGGGAAGAGGCTCCACCACGACCCCCTTCACAAGTGGGGAGCGTTGGGGCACGAACGGCGATTGTACCAAAGCTGCTGCTTTGGCGGGGAGTGCCCGCTTCAGCCCCACTCCCTACCCTCGCCCCGAAGGGGCGAGGGAGCTCGTCAGGACGATCGGGCCCTTGTCGGTGATCGCCACGGTGTGCTCGAAGTAGGCGGACAGGGAGCCGTCGGCGGTGCAGATCGTCCAGCCGTCCGGCTTCATGTAGACGTCGTGGGAGCCGGCATTGACCATCGGCTCGATCGCCAGCGTCATGCCCGCCTTGAGCCTGGGCGGCGTTCCAGGCGTCCCGAAGTTAGGCACCTGGGGGTCCTCGTGCATCTGGCGGCCGATCCCGTGGCCGACGAACTGGCGGATGACGGAGAACCCGGCGGCCTCGACGTGGTCCTGGATGGCCGACGAGATGTCGCCCAGGTAGCCGCCCGGGCGGGCCTTGTCGATCCCCACGTACAGGGCCTGCTCGGTCACCTTGAGCAGGCGCTCGGCCTCCTTGGTGATCTTGCCCACACCGATCGTGATGCCGACGTCGGCCCAGAAGCCTTCCAGCACCAGGCCCAGGTCCAGGCTGACCAGGTCGCCCTCGGCCACCTTCCGCACGCCGGGGATGCCGTGAACGGCCTCGTCGTTGATCGAGACGCAGATCGAGCGGGGGAACCCGTGGTAGCCCAGGAAGCCGGGGGTGGCGCCCCCCTCCCGGATCAGGCGGTCGGCGATGCGGTCGAGCTCGATCGTCTTGACCCCGGGCA
>JBDTKH010000050.1:0-5076 GCA_039935415.1 Candidatus Dormiibacterota bacterium | reverse complement strand
GCCGCTCAAACCTTCAGTCAGAGCAGCTCGAGGACCTGCGGACCGCAGCATTCCTACACGACGTCGGCCACATGACGATGCCAAACGGGGCGCAGAGTCTCGAGTCGCCGGGCCATGCCGAGGAGGGAGAGAAGATAGTCGCGGACGCGAACTTCTCCGACCAGGTGGTAGCTGCAGTGCGGCATCACCCCGAGCGTTGGGACGGTGTCGGTCAGGCGGGCGGAACGGCCGGCGAGAACATCACGCTCCTGGCTCGAATCCTAGCCGTCACCGAGAGGTTCGAGGCGCTGACCGCGGGCCGTGGCTGCGCCCGCGTCACTTCGCAGGAGGCACTGGACAAAATGCTCGAGGGTTCCGGCACGGAGTTCGATCCGGCAGTCGTCGAGACTCTAGGTAAGGCCGTCCATGATGGAGGCCTCGAGCTGAACCTCCCGGACGTGGCGCTTCCGGCGGCGCCGGCCGCCGACTAGCTCGACCTTTCGGCGCAGCCGCGCGCGCCTGTGCTCGAGGTCCGGCGCCGCATCCGGCATGCGGTGCCCGGCGGCTTCCACGACGCTCAGTGCCTGCTGCGGGTCTCGACGGCGCCACTCGAGCAGCCGCGCGCGGGCAAGCGCCACGCGGATGTCGTCGGCGGCGGTCCACTCCAGCCATCGAAGCAAGCGGTCCGCGGCGGCGATCGAACCGCGGCGAACCAACCGCCTTGAGATGAGAAGACCGGCCGTGGCGGCGGCCTCGCTCTCGCCGAACGTGGTCGCGTTGCGAAGCGCCCTCCAGCCGTCTGCGCGCGCCCCCCTGCGGAAGCGATGGCGGCCAAGCGCCAGCCAGTCGGCCGCGTCCATGCCGGTCTCGACGCCCTTCAACCGCAGCAGCAGCCGCGAGTGGAGGTGGACGAGGCTGATCGCATCGAGCCGGTTGTGCTCCAGGGCGGCCTCGAGGAGTTCGCCCGACCCGGCACGCAGGTATCCGAAGTAAGCGTCGGGGACCAGGGCGCTTGGAATCGGGTCGTCGCGCTCGTAACCGAGCACGCGCTCCTCCACCATGCGGAGCGTGCAGCTCTCGAGCCGGTGCCGGTACAGCGCGCGCGTGAGGGTGAGCAGGTCGACGTGTGGCGATTCGGTGAGCTCCCCCGGCATGCGCGCCATCACCCACCGAGTTCGCAGCACGGGCAGGTCGAAAGAGGCTCCGTTGAAGGTCGCGATCGCCTCGACGGCGCCGATCTCTTCGCGCAGGAGGTGCAGGAACGCGGCTTCCATCCCGGGTTGCGGCAGGAAGAGCTGCGCCACGCGCAGGCCGCAGTCGATCGGCCGCGCGACCGCCGCGGCGAAGACGTACGTGCCCGCGCCTCCGGTCAGGCCCGTCGTCTCGGTGTCGACGTAGGCGACGTTGCCGGGAGAGGGCTCGAGTGGCGGCAGGGGGATCACGTCCTGGCGCAGCGCCGCGATCCCGAATCGAGTCGGGACCTCCACGAAACCGCGAGGCAGCTCGCTCGGCGCCTCCGGTCGCGGGCGCGGCGGAGCGCCTAGACGGGTAAGGCGCTCGCGGAGAGTAACTTCAGGCACGCTCCCTTGGCTCCTTCCACGAGATGCAGCGGCCCGACGCATGAGGGACAGCCCGCCAAACAGGGGCATTCGCGGACGAGCGCGGCCGCGTCGTCGAGCAGCTCGCGATGGAGCTCGTACATGCGCGACGAGAAGCCGACACCGCCGGGATACACCTCGTAGACGGTCACGGTCGGGAGCCGTGTCGTCACCGAGCGGACCTCGGCGACGGAGCCAAGGTCGCGCGGGTCGCACATCAAATGCAGGCTCGCGACGTGACGCAGCGAGTGCGCCATGCCCTGCAGTCCTGCCTCCATTCCCGGGGCCCCCGCGAAATTGCCAGATTTCGTGGGGTGGTCCAAGGTCTCGCGGCCGAGCGATCGCCAGACGTCGTCGTCGACGGTGATCCAGTAGCCGGTCGTGTGCAGCGTCTGCTCCGGGAGGTGGATCGGGCCCGAGCCGATGTTCTCGTGCGTGTGGAACTTGATCTTCTTGAACATGCTGGCGAGAGACGTGATCTTCAACTCGCCGTGGCTGCACGAAAGTGTGTCGCCGTCAGGGCCCGCGAACGTGTCCAGCACCTGCACTGCCACCGACGCCAGCGCGTCCGTGTAGTAGTCGACTTCAACGGGGCGCACGTAAGCCTTCTTCTCGTCCCAGTCCAGGCGGTCGACGTGGAACTGCGCGCCCTCGTGCAGGTAAACCGCCTCTTCGTGCAGGAGGACCGGGGCGGTGAACTGGTCCATCTCGCCGATGACCTGCGGTCGCGGGTGCGAGGTGTCGATGATCACGACGTTGTCCGCTGCGATGCGGCGAAGGTGCAGCTCTTCGGCGGGGAACGCCTGGCGGCTCCAGAACCATCGTCCCGCCGAACGCGTCGCCGACCCGTCCTCCTCGAAGAGCTGCAGCAGCTCGCGTACGTCGGCGCGCCCGAGCCGTTCGGCGTCCTCGAAAGGAAGCTCGAACAACCCGGCCTGCAGGTGCCCCGCGAGCAACGACAGGTTGTCGGGGTCGATGAGGCCCTCCTCCGGGTCCGCGCTCAGGAAGTACTCGGGGTGCCGGACCATGAACTGGTCCAGCGGCGAGCTCGACGCGACGAAGACCCCGACGGAGCCGGACCTGCGCCCTGCCCTGCCGAGCTGCTGCCAGGTGGACGCAATGGTTCCGGGGTAGCCGACCAGGACCGCGGTCTGAAGGGTGCCGATGTCGATTCCGAGCTCGAGCGCGTTGGTGCTGACGACGCCGGTGATGTCCCCGCTTCGTAATCCGGCCTCGATCTCGCGCCGGTGCAGCGGCAGGTAGCCGGCCCGGTAGCCGCGCACGCGCCGGCTCGCGTCGAGGCGCGGCGCCAGGTCCTGCCTGAGGTAGCTGAGCATCACCTCGACCTGGAGGCGGCTCCGGCAGAAGACGATGGTCTGAACGCCGTCGCGGATCCATGGCGCGGCGATCCGCCGTGCCTCGAGCATCGAGCTCCGGCGAACGCCCATCTCGCGGTTGACGAGCGGAGGGTTGTAGAAGACAAGGCGGCGCTCGCCGCGCGGCGCCCCGCTCCGATCGACCAGCTGCACGTTGTCCTCTTCGAGTAGTCGCTTGGCGAGCTCGAGCGGGTTGGCGATGGTCGCCGAGGCGCAGATGAACGTGGGGCTGGACCCATAGAAGGCGCAGATCCGTTTTAGGCGGCGGATGACGTTGGCGACCTGGCTGCCGAACAGCCCGCGATACGTGTGCAGCTCGTCGATGACCACGAACTCCAGGCTGGAGAACAGCCGGCGCCACCTGGTGTGGTGCGGCAGCATTCCCGCATGCAGCATGTCCGGGTTAGTCATCACCACGTGACCGCCCTCACGGATAGCGGTCCGGCGGCCAGGCGGGGTGTCCCCGTCGTAGGTGTCGACACGGATCTCGATGGGCAGGCCGTGCTTCAGCGCGCTGAGCTCCGCCAGCTGGTCTTGCGCCAGCGCCTTGGTCGGATATACATACAGGGCTCGCTTTTCGGGTTCCTCGAGCAGGCGCTGCAGGACGGGGAGGTTGTAGCAGAGGGTTTTTCCGCTGGCCGTGGGCGTCACCACGACCAAGTGGCGGCCGCGACGGACGGCGTCGTAGGAATCGGCCTGATGGGAGTACAGGCGGTCGATCCCACGCCGGGCCAGCGCGCTCGCCAGCTCGGGTTGCAGGTCGGCGGGCAGCCGGCCAAAGGTGGCTTTGGCTTCAGGAATCACGTAATCCAGCGTTATCTCCCCTGGGAAGTCGGCCGGGTTGAATGCAGGGAAGCTGGACATGACGTTCCAGGGGAGGTTAGACGAACATTCGTTCGGAGTCAAGCGAACATGCGGCCGTGACCGAGACTTACGAACCCGGGTCCGAGGCGGACTTCGAGCGGCTCTACCGGAACACGTACCGGCGCATCTTGGGCACGCTGATCACAGTGCTCGGAGATCGGGCCGCGGCGGAAGACTGCGCCCAGGACACGTTCGAACGTGCTTACAAGAGCTGGAAGACTTGGCGGCCTGACGCGCCCGTCGAGGCCTGGCTCCACCGGATCGCGATCAACGTCGCGATCTCAAATCGGAGGCACCACCGTCTTGGCGAGGTGGGCGAGTTGCTTCGCCGGCTCGGCCGGCCGGGGCCACCTCCCGACCCCGCCTCGCTGGCCGAACGCTCCGACCTGATCCGCGCCCTGCGCAAGCTCCCGACCAGGCAGGCTGCCGCGCTGGTCATGCGCCACTACCACGGCTACAGCAACAAAGAGATCGCCGCAGCGCTGGGCGTGCCCGAGCCGACTGTCGCCTCGCGTCTGGCCGCCGCCCGCAAGCAGCTGCAGGTCGCCCTGGCCGACACCCGTCAACCAAAAATGGTTGATTCGGTCTAGCTGGGCGTTTCTTCTTCGCACATGAACGACTTCGAGCGGGAGCTGGAGAGCGAGCTGCACCGGATCCTCGATCCGATCGCCGCCGCCACGATCCCGCTGCGGAGAGTCACGGAATCTGGAGGGATCATGAAGAAGCTTTTGGGTGGGGCAGGCGCCGCGATCGGCGTCAAGCTCTTGACAGGCTTGGCAGTCGCAGCGGCGGCGCTGACGGTTGCCACGGCGGCGACAGAGGTTGCGACGACAGGCAGCCTGAACCCCGCCAACTGGGGCCAGCAGGTCAAGCAAGTGGTGTCTGAATGCAAGGCCAGCGCAGAGCGCCTGGGCGTGCACGGCATCGGGCAGTGTGTCTCATCGTTCGCGAGGCAGCATGGCGCCGATGTGAAAGCGTCGCCCAAGGCCAAGAAAGACAACCCCGGCCAGGACAAGAAAGACAATCCCGGCCAGGGCAACGCCAACGGCAAGAACAAGAGCAACGGCAACGGCAACGGCAACGGCAACCGTTCCGAAAGCAGCGACACCTCAACGACCTCGACCGGCACGGAGCCGACCGACCCGGTGGCGACGGTTCTCGTGAACATCCCGCCGCAGCCATGACGTGGGTTAGCTCGGACTAGCTGAAAACCCTTCCTCCCGTGAGGCTGGGCCGCAAGGCTCGGCCTCTTTCTTTTC
>JBDTKH010000049.1:0-44851 GCA_039935415.1 Candidatus Dormiibacterota bacterium | reverse complement strand
ATTCCTTCGAAACGCCTGAGGTGCTGGCCAGGCGTGGAATCGACGTAGCGATTGGTCCGGTCCGATTCGTAAAGGGCGAGGCGATCGAGGTCGGCGAGCGTGCCTTTAGCGGAAAGCACGTCGTGATATGCACCGGAGCGGTGCCGGCGATACCGCCGATTCCGGGCTTGGCAGACGTCCCCTTCCTCACATACGAAACCGTGTTCGACATCAATCGCCTGCCGGCGAGCATGATCGTCCTCGGAGCCGGCCCGATAGGTGTCGAGCTTGCGCAGGCTTTCGCCCGACTCGGGTCGTACGTAACGCTGATCGACCAGCGGAATGCGGTTCTGCCGGAGGTGGACCCGGAAGCCAGCGCCGTCATCCAGAGTCGCCTCGAAGCAGATGGAGTAATGGTTCGAACGTCGGTCGCAGTGACCAGCGTCACAGCGAAGGACGGACGCTTGCGCCTTGAAGCCGGGAGTTCGCACCTTGAAGCTGAATCGCTCCTGGTAGCTACGGGGCGCAGCCCTCGAGTCGCCGGCCTGGACCTGGAGCGAGCAGGAGTCGAGGTGCGCAACGGGGCGATCCAGGTGGACAAGAACCTACGCACGACCAACGCGCGCGTCTACGCCGCCGGCGACGTAACCGGCGGCTTCCAGTTCACTCACTACGCGGGCTGGCAGGGCTACGTGGCGGCTCGCAACGCGCTTCTGCCGGGAACCCAGGAGGGAGTGCGCTCAAATACGCCCTGGGCGGTGTTCACAGATCCGGAGGGTGCTCAGGCTGGCCTCAGCGAAGCGGAGGCACGCGCGCAGTTCACCGACCTCAAAGTTCGCCGCCTGGAGCTCGATCGCGTCGATCGGGCCCAGACCGAAGGCGAGCGCGAGGGCTTCCTGAAGCTGATTACAACTTCGGCTGGGAAGCTGGTCGGAGCGACCGCGGTGTCCAGGGCTGCGGGAGAAACCATCAACGAGCTGGCCCTGGCGATCGATCGCGGACTGACTGTGTCGGATCTGGCCTCCACGATCCACGTCTACCCCACCTTCGGATTCGCGGTTCAGCAGCTGGCCGCCGAGGCTGCATTTGAGGCGGCCGCCACCGGCATCCGCGGCCGAGCCCTTCGCACCCTGCGTCGCCTGAGCTGACCCTGGGACAGTCGGCTCGCAGGCTGGACTCGAGGGGGGTCTCACGCCAGGTCCAACGCGCCATCAGACCCATCAGCGGCCACAGCGCCGATCCTCGCCGCCCGGCGGAAGGCGCTCATGATTGTCTGTAGCGAGGGCCGATCGTCGGACCGGGAGCCCAGGTGTTTGAGCGTCACGTTACCGAGGCGATCGAACACCAGATCGCCGCCCATCTGCGCCATATCCCAATGCTCGGGATGCCAGATCTTTCCTTGCAATGCGAAACGGGTGTAGTCCCACAGGACTCGGGGCGGGACCACGGCCAGAAGACCCCTGCGTCCAAGTCCCAGACGTCGATAACTCTGGCGTTTCGGATCGGCCAGCCAGAGATACGGATGCCCCAAGCGCTCAGCGAAGTTTTTGAGGCGGTCAGGCCGGGCAAACGAGATCACCGCGACTTGCCCGTGCAACGCAGCGATTTCGTGATCGAACTCCCGCAACTGCGAGATGTGCTCCAGGCAGTAGAGTCAACCGAGGTAGCGCAGCAAAACCAGGATTGTCGGACGCCCGAGCAATCGGCCCGCATGGAACACCTCGCCGCCGACAGTCAAGAGATCAAAGTCGAGATCGACGGTCATGTGCCGATCACGCCAGCGTCAATTCCGTTGCGGTGACGCGGCAGTAGTTTGGGGGCGTGTTCGCTCGAGAAAAGTGGTGTTGATGCATCTATGGCAGATCACAGCCGGACAGTCGGGCTTGTCGCAAAACGCGCACGCCTCCACGGCCACGCCGCACTTCGAGCACCTTCTAGATTTGGTTGCCCGGTCACTCATGCCTGCTCTCCTGCGGTTCGGATCGCGTCCTCCTGCAAAAGCAAGCCCACGAGCCGCCCGTCCGAAGTTGTTACTGGGGAGCTATCGAGCTGGTGCCCGGTCATGAACTCGGCCATTTCCTTGATCGCGACGTATGGGCGGAAGGTGCTCGGCCCCGGGCGCATTGCCTGCTCAATCGGAAGATCGGGATCCTTGTCAAGCTCTTTTGCCCGCAGGAGGCCCAGCACAACGCGCTCGTCGTTCGTCACCACGACCGCGCGCCAGCCGACCGCCAGGACACGCTCACGAACATCGCCCAGCCGTTCCTCAAGCCGGGCGGTCGGCACGTCCTTGCGCGAGACTTCGCCGGCCCTTGGACGGGCCGCGTTGGTTCCTTCGGTCGGACGCCCGGCGGCCATCCAGTCCAGCTTGCCGGCCACATAGTCGTACACCTCGCTGAATCCCAGTGTCTCGAGCCGCCACGCGGCTCTGGAAGACATGTCTCAAGCTGTATCCCAGCAGTAGACGATCACCGGACGGGTGCGGTCGAGGGTGTCTACAGCCTCCTTATCGAGACGTCTGAGCGGGAGGTTTATCGCCCCGACAAGGTGATCCTCCTCATACTCGTCGGCCGGGAGAACCTCGACAAGCTGAGCGCCCCGGTCAAGGAGCTGCTGGACCTGGTCGCGGTCGATCTCTTTTGGCATCTGTTACCTCCCAGCCGATAGTTTGCGACTGCTGCAGTTCGTCCACATGTGATGCAGCTCACAGTCCGGGGTCTTTCGCCGGCTCGAGCTGCACGGCATGCGCTGACGGTTCTGAGCTGCCCCTTCGGAGGTTCGGGAACCCGATTCCTCGAGAACAGTCACGACTTGACCGCCAGCAGAAGGGCGTAGCCAAGACGGCCGCCTACGATCGCGCGCATTGCGCTTCTTGCCAGAGATGCCGCGGCCGTCAAATCGATGCCCGGTAGGTCGAGCTTGCCCAGTCCGGAGGCGAGCTGTGCGCCGACGAGTCGGCGGCGAACGCGGTCGACCAGCTCAACAAGCGCAGCATCATGACACTCGACCAGATCAACCTCGAAGCCGCAGGTCTCGAGTATCGAACAGTACTCCTCCACCGGCCGAGCATCGGTGATGCAGGCGGACCAGGCGAGGAGGCTGTCCAGTTCCGTGGGCAATGGTCCAGATCGGACAACATCCGTCATCCCGAACCTTCCGCCTGGGCGCAGCACCCGGAAGATCTCTCGCGCCGCGAGTGGCTTGTCCGGAAACGTGCAGAACGAGCATTCGCAGATCACGGCGTCGAACGAGCAATCAGCAAACGGCAGATTTTCCGAGTCTGCCGGCAGGAAGCGCACGCGCGCGGACAGTCCGGCATTCGCTGCCGCCTGTGCGGCCGAGGCTATATTGCCCACGCCGTAGTCGACCCCAGTCACCTCACAGCCGAGCTCGCGCGCAAGCCAGATCGCAGAGGTTCCCGGGCCACAGGCAACGTCGAGGAGAGTGCGACCGTGCCCGAGGCCGAGAAGGTGGCCGAGATGCCGGGTCAGCTCAAGTCCGCCCGGATGCAGCGATTCGCCGACCAGAATCTTGACCCAGTCGTTGGAGTACAGCTGCGCGCAGCAGGCCTTGAGCTCGGTCGCCCATGCCGTCTGGACGCCATCCGTCATGTGGCCGCCCGCCGCTCCGAGGTGAAGTCGAACCTGATTGGAGCGAGCACCGATTCGATCCCGCTGCGGGCCGCTTGTCTTCTCTGGCGCTCCCTTTCCGCGAGCTGAGTGCGCGCCTGCTCGCGGTAGCCGACGTTGTTGTAGGCGCAGAAGGGGATCTGATGCCCGTCGGGGAGCAGGATCTCCTTGCAGCACTTCATCACGTTCTTCTGGTTGAACGTCCACGGGTCCATGAAGTCCTGGAGCATGATCATGAACATCCGCTCCCGGACGTCTTCCCAGCCGGCGCCCGGCAGCCCGCAAGCCTCGCATGCGATGGCAAAGTTGTGGGCGGCCCTGTCCGCACCGGGTACGGCGGAGCTGCTCCAGAGCCCCTCGAGCGCTTGCCTGATTGCCTGCTCGTCAGGGAGGACTCGGTTGGCGATGTAGTCCAGGTAGTCGTCGACGTCGAGCAGCCGGGTGATTGGAGTCACCCTGCCTCCCTCTACCACGGCGTATGTGACCGAGTTGCAGGTGGGGAAGCAGCAGGGTACCGGCACAAAGTCGGAAACTCTGAAGAGACCTTTGGTCTGCTCCTCGAGGCCCTGCAGGATGTCGGGGATGGTGATGCGGTTCAGTGGGTCGTGATCGCCGTGGCGTCCGGCGTGGAAGGCAGGCTGGAAGTTGACGCCGAACACCGCCGGGTGGTCAATCGCAAATTCCACGATCCGGCCGACCTCGTGCTCGTTGACTCCGCGCTCCACAGCAGGAACGAGCACGACCGGACAGCCGGCCTCGGCCAACCTGTCAAGCGCCCGCAGTTTCTCGGGCAGGATGCCGGGCTCCCCGCGCAACACCTCATAGGTCCGCTCTTCGAAGCCGTCGAACTGGAAGTAGATGGCAGGCTTGATCTCGGCCAGATCGGCAAGGAAGCGGTCGTCGCGGGCGATCCGCTTGCCGTTGGTGTTGAGCATGACGTGGCGGATCGGGCGCTCCTTGGCCGCCCGCAACATCTCCACGATCTGGGGGTGGATGCTCGGCTCGCCGCCCGAGAACTGCACCACCTCGGGAGCCCCCTCGGTCCGGACCAGGTTGTCGAGGATCTCCTCCACCTCGGTCAGTGTCAGGCTGAATCCTGGCCCGGCGTTGGCGAAGCACAGGGGGCAATCCATGTTGCAGGCACTGTTGACCTCGATGATGCCGAGGCAGGCGTGCTGCTGATGCTCCGGACAGAGCCCGCAGTCGTGCGGGCAACCGTTCCGAACCTCGGAGTTGAAGGCGAGGGGGATGGTCCCCGGCTTGTTGAACCGCGCAAGGCGGACGTAGGCTTCGGCGTCGCCATAGACGAGTGCTTCGAAGACTCCATGCTCTGGGCAGCGCTTGCGTATGAAGACTTTCCCCGACCGCAGCAGCACGTGCGCGTCGATGACCACCTTGCAGGTCGGACAGATGCTCCGCGTCAACTCCAAAAAGACGTGGTCGGCGTCTTTCTTCACCCCAGACACGACTGCGTCCGCCACCGGATCAGCCTATCGGGATTGCCAGCGCCCAACTCGTGACGAGCATCACATTCTTGCGATCCGGCCATGGCCGGTCGGGAGGGCTCATGGGCGCGCTACTGTCACGGAGGAGCGACGCGGCCGCCGTATCTGGGCCGACGCCAAAGCGACTCCGCAACAGAGGATCAGTCGCCGACGTCAGCAGTCGATCTGCTTCTCCAGCTGGCCGGCTTCTGCGTCCAACGTCTGGTAGCGGGTGGCCAGAGACCTGAGCCCGGCCTTAATGGCCGTGGTCGGGTCCACGATTGGGCCAAAGCGAATGCGTGCGCAGGTGGCGACCAGGAGCAGTCGGCAGCTCGCGCAAGATTGCGCCGCCAGTGCGGCTCTTGGCCCGGGCCTCCAGCCAGCGCCCCATCAGGATCAGTGGCCGGGATCAACCAAGAGCGGCGCGGCACTCAGCCTGTGGCGTGCGAGTTGGTCCCCGGCGATGTGGTCCACCCCGTGTTCATAGCGTCCGACGACTGCGAAGCGGTCTTCCACACTGTTGAAAGCCATGCAAAATCTGATGCGCCATCGTCAAAAAAAGGACGGTGGCGCAACGGATTGAAATCCGTTGCCCATATGGTCGTTTTAGGGCTTTTTCGAGTTCAAGGTCGGAGCGCCGGATTAAAAAACCGCTGCTCTAACCAAGCTGAGCTACGCCGGCGTGAGTACGAATTTTGCCCTGTTGACGTATCCGACTGAGCGTCGCAGTTCCGGGTCGACCAAGGACCGGGCCTCGCTGCTGTAGCCTTGCCCGGGTGAAGGCCTGGGTCGTCCGGGAGCTTGGCGGGCCCGAGAGCCTGCGATTCGAGGAGGTCGCTCCGAGCGAGCCGGCCGAGGGCATGGTCCGCATAAGGGTGCGCGCCGCCGCGATCAACTTCCCAGACGCGCTGATGGTCGCGGGGCTCTACCAGGTGAAACCGGAGCTGCCGTTCGTCCCGGGGGTCGAGGTGAGCGGCGAGGTCATGAGCGCCCCACCCGCGTCAGGCTTCAAGGCGAGCGACCGGGTGATGGCGCTGCTCGACAACAGCGGCTTGACCCGCGGGGGCTACGCCGAGGTCGCGGACGCCGCGCCGGGATCGGTCATGCGTATGCCTGACAGCATGCCCTTCGAAGAGGGGGCAGGCTTCACGCTGGTCTTCCAGACCGCGTGGTTCGGGCTGCACCGGCGGGCCAACCTCAAGCCGGGCGAGACGTTGCTCGTCCACGCCGGCGCGGGCGGGGTCGGAAGCGCAGCAATCCAGCTTGGCAAGGCCGCTGGCGCGACGGTCATCGCCACCGCCGGCTCAGACAAGAAGGTCGAGGTGTGCCGCACGGTGGGCGCCGACCACGCGATCAACTACAAGACACAGGATTTCGTGGAATTGGTGAAGACCATCACCGCGGGCCATGGCGCGGACGTGGTGTTCGACCCGGTCGGCGGCGACGTCTACGACAAATCGACCAAGTGCATGGCCTTTGAGGGCAGGATCGTGATCGTCGGTTTCACCTCGGGCCGGATTCCGCAGGCGGCCGCCAACCATGTCCTGATCAAGAACTACTCGGTCGTCGGGCTCCACTGGGGCCTTTACGCGAAGCGGGCGCCCGAGTTGATCCCACCGGCCGCCCGCGTGCTGCTGGAGCTGTACGAGGCGGGCAAGATCAAGCCGTACATCTCGACCCGCCTCCCGCTCAGCGAGGCGCCGCGGGCGCTGGCGATGGTCGCCGAAGGCAAGAGCACTGGCAAGGTGATCCTCACTGTCTGATCCACAGGAGCCAACCCCTGCACCCGGACCGGTGGCGCCAACGCCACCTTCCGAGCCATTGGTGCCGACCCCACCACCTGAGCCCATCGCGCCCACGCCACCTTCTGTGCCGTTGGTCCCGACCCCGCCATCTGAGCCCGTTGCGCCAACGCCACCTTCTGAGCCGCTTACGCCAACCCCTCGTCTCTTACCCGCGTCGCCCGCCAGGACCCGTCGCAGGCTTCGGCACTACATTCCCGCAAGCGTCGGTTTGGCGATAGGTCTCATCGCCCTGTTGATCGTGGTCCTCTTCGGCCCGCAGACCAGCCCACGGCCACCCGCGGAGAAGCTTGCGGCGGACCAGACGCTGAGCTTCCCGATCTCGCAGGACGTCTCGGATCTCGACCCCGCGCTCATCTCCAAGCCCGCCGACGTGGACATCCTGCGCAACATCTTCTCCGGGCTCTACAGGTTCGACGATCAGCTTCGCGAGCTCCCCGACCTGGCCGTCGGCCAGCCCACTGTGTCAGCCGACGGGCTCACTTATACCTTTAATATGCGGCGGACCGGCCGCTTCTCGAACGGCGACCCGATCAACGCCGACGACTTCATCTACAGCTGGAACCGGGCCGCGGCGAGGCAGGGCGACTTCGCGGGCCTGTTTGGAGTGATCGCGGGCTACGACGCCGTCGCGCAGGGCAGGACCGCGCAGATGAGCGGACTCGCCAAAGTCGACGCCTACACCTTCACTGCGACGCTCATCAAGCGGGCCGGCTACTTCTTGACCGAAGTGGGGCTGTGGCCGTTCTGGGTCGTCGACCAGAAGGTGATCGCCGCCGCCGGCGAGGATGCCTGGTCCACGAAACCGGAGACGCTAATCGGGAGCGGGCCGTTCAGCCTGACGGCTCGAGTTCCGGGCCAGTCGCTCGACTTCCAACCGGTGGCCGGCTGGTACGGCGGCTCGACCGGCAAGCTCATGCACGTGCACGTGGAGGTCGTCGCCGACGGCGCGGCGCAGCTCACCCAGTACGAGGCCGGGGTGTTCAGCCTGATCGGCTACGGCCGTCAGGGCCTTTCGCCGGCGGCCGCCACCCGCTACACGTCCGACCCGAAGCTCAAGACACAGCTCAACATCGTGCCGATCGGTCTCACGTTCTGGGTCGGGTTCAACCTGAAGAGCGGCCCGTTCGCGGGGATCGACGCCGGCAGGCCCGGGCGCCACGCATTCAGCGCGGCGATCGATCGCGCCGCCCTGGTCGATGCGCTGTGCAACCAGAAGACGTCCTGCGTGGAAGCGACCGGCGGCGTCATCAGCAAAGGGTTGCAGAGCTACCTCGGCGACAACTTCGACACGAACGTGAAGTTCGACCCGGTCGCCGCGAAGGCTGAGTACAAGGCTTGGGACCCGGATGGGTCCAAGGTCAAGGGCCTCACGTACACGTATGACACGGACACCTTCAACAAGGCTGTCTGCGCCAACCTGGTGGCGCAGTGGACGAAGAACCTCGGCGCCGACGTGGCCTGCGTCGAGATGGACCGCAAGACGTTCTTCGACGATCGCAACGGACGCTGCGCCTACCCACTGTTCAGGCACAGCTGGAGCGCCGACTATGACCACCCGCAGGACTGGTTCGACTACCTGTTCGTCACGGGTGCGACCTCGTCAGGGTCGTGCTACTCGAACCCGAACCTGGACAAGGTGGTCGCGCAGGCCGACGCTGGTCTGCTGAGCCAGGGCCTGGTCGACTACAGGACTGCGGGCCAGCTGCTGCTCAACGATTCGATCTTGGACCCGCTCGTCTACGGGGTGCAGCAGTACCTCGTGCATCCCTACGTGGCGGGAGTCGGGGGTAATGCTTTGTACGACATCTCCTGGACTGAGGCACGGGTTCTTCAGCATTAGGAGAAAGTCCCCCTCCCCATCCGGCGCTGCGCGCCACCTTCCCCGCTTGCGGGGAAGTCACTTACTTGATTGGAGCGTTCCGGAAATCAGACGTCCTGGGAGAAGTGGCAGGCCGCCAGGTGGTCTCTCAGCTTTTCCTCCAGCGGCGGTTCGACCTCGGCGCACGGCGTGGGCACGCGGGCGATCGGGCATCGCGTGTGGAAACGGCAGCCCGACGGCGGGTTGATCGGAGAGGGAATTTCACCGGTCAGGTCGACCAGGCGGCGGCCCCGCTGGATGCGCGGGTCGGGAACCGGGATCGCCGAGAGGAGCGCCTTCGTGTAGGGATGCTTGGGGTTCGTGTAAGTCTGGGCGCTGTCGGCGATCTCGACGATCTTCCCGAGGTACATGACCATGACGCGATCGCTGATGTGCCGCACCACAGAAAGGTCGTGGGCGATGAACAGGTAGGTCAGCTTGAACTCGTGCTGGAGGTCCTCGAGCAGGTTGACGATCTGGGCCTGGATCGAGACGTCGAGCGCGGAGATCGCCTCGTCGCACACCACGAGCCTGGGGTTGAGCGCGAGCGCCCTCGCGATGCCGATGCGCTGCCGCTGACCGCCGGAGAACTCGTGCGGGTAGCGATTGTTGAAGTTGGGGTTCAGGCCGACGATCTTGAGCAGCTCCTGCACGCGTTCGGCGCGGGCGCGGCCACGCATCGCCCTGAAGTTGACGATCGGCTCGGCGATGATGTCGCCCACGGTCATCCGCGGATCAAGCGATGCGAATGGGTCCTGGAAGATCATCTGCATCTGGCGGCGCTGCTGGCGCAGCTTCTCGCCGCGAAGCCTGGTTATCTCGACGTCGTCGATGAAGATCTTGCCCGAAGTCGCCGGGAGCAGCTGCGTGACGAGGCGCGCCAGCGTGGACTTCCCACACCCCGACTCACCGACGAGACCAAGCGTTTCACCCTCCAGGATCTCGAAGCTGACCCCGTCCACCGCCTTGACCGACGTCCCGAGCCCGGCGGGAAAGTGCTTGACGACATTCTCCACACGTACGAGCGGCCTGGCGCTCGCGTGGACCGCGGTCGGTTGCACCGGTGCGGGCGCCGCCATCAGTCGATGAGCTCGCCCGGCTTCAGGCCGGAGCCTGCCCCAGGCCGGATGTCGGTCCGGTCGTCGGCCCCCATCTCCTTGCGCGCCCGGTCCATGGTCACCCAGCACGCCGCCTGCTGGTTGGGCGCCACCTCTTGAAGGCGCGGCTCGTCCCTCAGGCATTTTTCGATCCGGAACGGACAGCGGGGATGGAAGCGGCAGCCTGACGGCGGGTGAAGCAGGTCGGGAGCGAGGCCTTCGATGGAGCGCAGGCGCTCGTGGCGAAGAGCGTCCACACGCGGGATCGAGCGGAGCAGCGACCAGGTGTACGGGTGCTGCGGGTTCTCGAAGATCTGCTCGACCGGGCCCTCCTCGACGATCTCGCCCGCGTACATGACGAGCACGCGCGAGCACAGGCCGGCGACCACGCCCATGTTGTGGGTGATCATGATGATGGCCGTGCCAAGATCGCGATTGAGATCCGCGAGCAACTCGAGGATCTGCGCCTGCACAGTGACGTCGAGCGCCGTCGTCGGCTCGTCGGCGATCAGGATCGCCGGCGCGTTCGACAGGCCCATGGCGATCATCGCCCGCTGCCGCATGCCACCGCTGAGCTGGTGCGGGAAATCCTTCACGCGGCTTTCCGCCGCCGGGATGCGCACCCGCTTGAGCAGCTCGATCGTGCGTGCGTGAGCTTCCTTCTTCGTCGCCTTCTTGTGCGCGAGCATCGCCTCATCGATCTGAAAGCCCGTGCGCAGAACCGGGTTGAGAGAGCTCTGCGGGTCCTGGAAGATCATCGCGACGTCGCGACCGCGGATCTCGCGAATCTCCTCCCCGCTGAGCTGCAGGAGGTCCTGATCGCGAAACAGAACCTGCCCACCCACGACCTTGCCCGGGTCGGGGACCAGCCGCAGCAGGGAAAGCGCGGTGACCGACTTGCCACTTCCCGACTCGCCGACGATGCCCAGGCTCTCGCCCGGGTAGAGGTCGAAGCTCACCCCGTCGACGGCGGTCACTATCCCGCCGTCGGTCAGGAACTGGGTTCGAAGGTCTCTGACCTGAAGGATGGGGGAAGGCAAAACCGTCGAGCCTAACGCCGCTGGCGAGGGTCAAGCGCGTCGCGCAGACCGTCGCCCAGAAAGTTGAAGGCCATCAGAGTCAGCGAGAGCGCGATTGACGGCGCGATCACGATGTGCGGTGCGATTCGGATCGCCGCAATGCCGTCAGCCGCCATCGATCCCCACGACGGCTGCGGCGGTGGGACGCCAAGTCCGAGAAAGCTCAGGAACGCTTCGAACAGAATCGCCGCCGGTACACCGAACGTGGCCTGCACGATGATCGGACCCAGGGAGTTCGGCAGGATGTGCCCGAAGAGGATCTTAAAGGGCTTGGCGCCGCTCGCTCTGGCCGCTTCTATGAACTCGCGCTCACGAAGGGCGAGGGCCTGGCCCCTGACCAGGCGCGCCATGTCCATCCAGCGCGTGACGGCGATGGCGATGATGATGTTGGTGAGACTCGGGCCGAGCAGGAATACCAGGATCAGGGCCACCAGCAGGTCCGGAATCCCGTAGAAGAGGTTGATGATGAAGCTCACTCCCTGGTCGAACCAACCCCTGAAATAGCCTGCCATGAGCCCGATCGGCACACCGACGGCGATGACCACGACCTGAGTCCCGACACCGACGACGAGTGAGATCTGGGCGCCCACCATGATCCGGCTCAGGATGTCCCGGCCGAGGTAGTCGGCGCCCAGCCAATGGTGCGCGTTTGGTCCGCTGTACGGCAGCGTGACGCCAACCTCGGACATGCGATAAGGCGTGTAAAACAGGGCGAGCACCGCGACCGCGACGAGGAACGTCAGGTAGATGACGCCGGCCAGTGCGAGGCGGTTGCGCCGCAGGCGACGCCAGGCATCAGACCACAGGCTCGCCTGCTCCGGGGCGGCCGGTCGATGGACGACGGCGGCTGCTGTGGCTGCCATCAGTAACGAATCCTCGGATCGATCACCACGTACAGCAAATCCACGCCGAGGTTGGCCAGGCCAACCAGCACCGCGTAGCCGGTGAAAACGCCGACCACGATGTTGTAGTCGCGGTTCAGGATGCTCGTCGCGAACTCCTTGCCGAGACCGGGGATGCCGAAGATGTTTTCGATCACCACGCCACCGGTGATGATCCCGATCACGAGCGGGCCGAGGATGGTGATCACGGGTATCAGGGCGTTGGGCAGCGCGTGCCGGACCATGATCACGATCTCGCGGACGCCCTTTGCCCTTGCGGTCCGGATGTAGTCCTGCCGGATCACCTCGAGCATGCTCGCCCGCGTCAGCCGTGCGACGATGCTCGCATACGGGAACCCGAGGGCGAATGCGGGCAGCCAGATCTCACCTATGGTCCCGTAGCGACCCGACCAACCGATCTGGAAGTAGAAGGTGTGCTGCGTGAAGTTGTCCATCCAGACGGCGAAGATCAGGATCAGAAAGGTCGCGATCACGAAGTTCGGCATGCTGTAGCCGATGACCGAGGTCGTGCTCAGCACGTAGTCGACCCAGGTGTTCTGCCTGACAGCGGCCACGATGCCGAGGAGCATGCCGAGGCCGATCGTGAAGATGAGGGCGAACAGGCCAACTTCGGCGCTGACCGACATCTCGCGCACGACGATGGGCGTGATCGCCACGCCTCGATTGACGAGCGATTCGCCGAGGTTGCCGTGCAGCATCCCGATGATGAAATTGAGGTACTGCTGCCAAAGAGGCTTGTCGAGCCCGTAGTGGTGCAGCAGCAGCTGGAATTGCTGACCGTGCAGGTGCTCGCTGAACAGAGCAGAGCCGGGTAGCCGGTGGATTGCGAGGAACACGAGCGACGACACCCCGACGACCGCCAGCAGGATGAGGATGAGTCGCTGACCGATGTAGATCAGCGTGCCGCGTGTGAACACTACTCGAAGCCCCTCCCGTTAACGATTCTCGAGCATTTAACGAAAAGGGCGCCCGCGGTTCCCCGCGAGCGCCCTGGTTGCAAGTTCTATCAGTGGGACATGATCTGGATTTCGTTCCAGTAATGGTCGAAGAAGGCGTTGGTGCCGGCGCCCTTGACGTAAGGCTTGATCAGGAACGCGCCGACCGAGTAGTAGAGCGGGATGTAGACGACGTCGTTTATGAGCATCTGGTTCAGCTGCGCATAGTCGGCCTTCGCTGCGTCGAGCGGCTCGGAGTCAGCCTTCTTAAGCAGTGCATCGTAGGCCGGGGTGGTGTAGCCAGTCGTACATCCCGAGTCAGGGCAACCCACCGCGCTGCCCCAAAGGTTGTCGAACCAGTCCTGAGGGTGGTTGTAGTCGGCTTGCCAGCCGTCGCGGGAGAGCACGTACGCCCCCTTGAGGCGTGCCTGGATGAACTGTGAGTGAGAGACAGGCGCGATGTTCACGTGCACGCCGAGGTTGTCCTGCCACTGCGACTGCAGGAACTCGGCCGTCGGCTTGTTGAGCGCGTTTTCAGGGTCGTACGTGTAGGTCAGGTTCGCAGTCTTGGTGTGGTTCGGGTCGGCGCTGTTGAGCAACGTCTTGGCCTGGGCGGGGTCGTACTTGGCCAGTGGGTCGTTGTTGTCACCCATGTACCCAATCAGGCTCGGAGGTATGAGGCCCCCGGTCGCCTGCGTGCAGACGATGCCCTGGCACACGGTTTGGACGAGCTTAGCCTTGTCGACCGCCAAGTCGAAGGCGAGCCGGAGATCGTGAGCTGATTGGCCCTGGTCCAACGTGAACGGGCCCTTGGCCAGGCGAGAAGAGTCAGAGACCATGTTGAAGCTGGCCCAGTAGGTTCGCACCTTCGGGTGCAGGATCAGCTGGCTGGATTCGCTGCTGGTGCCCTTGATGCGCAGCACGTCGGCGACGGGCAGGTTGCTGTACCCGCCGTAGCCCACAATGTCATAACCGCCCTGCTCGTACTTGGTGATGGCGGTCGAGGCGTCGTTGACCGAAATGTCGAGGTGGACTTTCGTCAGCGTCGGCTTGGGAGAGCCCCACCAGTTGGCGACTGCCGCGAAGTCGGCGGACTGCTTCGGCGTGTAGGCCGTCATCTTGAAAGGCCCGGTGCCGATCGCGGTCGCAGGATTGCTCCACCAGTTATCGAAGTTCTGCTTCACCGCGTTCTCGTCGACGATGTATCCGGTCGTTCCTTCGAGGCCGATCGCGGTCAAGAACCAGCCCGCCGGGCTGGAGAGCTTGACCTGCACGGTGTACGGGTCGGGTGCCGTTAGGCCGCTCATCGTGACCGACGGATCGTTCTTTTCGAGCAGCGCTTCGAGCGCCGAGCCGCTGACGGTGTTCTTCGCCACGGTGCTGTAGCCGTCGATGCCCGAGAGGTTGGTGGCGTAAGCGCCCTGCATGGCAGCGGCGCGGTTCCACGAGTAGAGAACGTCCTTCGAGGTGAACTTGTCACTGTTGGAGAACGTCACGTCGGACCGCAGCTTGAAGATGTAGGTCAGGCCGTCGGCCGACGGTGTCGGCACGGCGGTCGCGAGGTCGGGGACGACGTTCAGGTTGTTGTCGAATTTGACGAGACCATCGAACATGTTCTGCGAGATCTCGGTGTCGGTTTCGGCGTCCGCGATCGCCGGATCCAGCGTGCCGAAGTCACCCAGGATCGGGAACGTCAGGGTCTGGTTTGACGCCAGGCCCGTGTTCGTGTTCCCCCCACCTCCCCCGCCGCACGCGCCCAGCACGAGGCTGGTCACCCCGCCCACGGCCAGGGCCTTGAGGATCCGTAACGACATTGGAGTCATAGCTTTCTCCCTGAAAAGCTTGAGGCGAGAGCCTCCTTCCCCCCGCCTTCTTCCCGGTGGTCTTCGCCGTGTTTTGGCGGGACCAGCGGGGCGAGAGCGCGCCGACGAGGGGTGGTGGACACGGTGTCCGCCGCTTACTCCACCCCCATTGTGGCCGGGCCGAGGCCCCTTGTCTACCTCCGTAGGAGGCCGGGTCGTACCATGATCCGGCCGTGAAGGTGGCCACAAGGGGGATGCGACGGCTCGAAGGAAGGGGAAAGGTCGAGGGCTCGACCCGTTTCACGGCCGACCTCGAGATGCGCGGCCTCTTGCACGTCCAGCTCGTGCTCAGCCAGCTGCCCAGCGCCCGGATCCGCGGCATCGACGTTGCCGCCGCGAAGGCGGCGCCGGGAGTGGTCGCGGTGGTCACCGGCGCCGACCTGCCCGAGGTCGAGGCCCCCGGACCGGACAAGCCGCTGGCGATCGATCGCGTGTTCTACGCCGGCCAGCCGGTGGTCGCGGTTGTGGCCGAGACAGAGGCGCAGGCGACCGACGCCGCCGGACTGGTCGAGGTCGACTACGAGCCGCTCCAGGCCGTCACCGATCCTGAGCACGCCATGCGAGACGACGCCCCGCTCGTTCTCGAAGCGGGCGACGAGGGCTCCGAAGGCGACGCGTCGATGCACGGAGCCGCGACCGACGCCGAATCCGAGCCCACCGACAAGCCGCGCAACGTGACCGCGGTGGCCGCTTTCAAGAGAGGCGACGCGGCCGCCGGCCTGGCCGGCGCTGAGGTGGTGATCAAGGCGACGTACCGCCTCGCCGGCGTCCACCAGGGGTTCATCGAGCCGCACGTGTCGATGGTGCGCCCCGAGCCAGGCGGCGGACTGACGATCTGGGCGCCGACGCAGGGGCAGTTCCTGGTTCGCGACGAGATCGCCCGCGTGATCGATGCGGCTCCACACGAGGTCAGGGTCATCACGATGCCGGTCGGTGGAGGCTTCGGCGGCAAGGTCATTCTGCTCGAACCGGTGCTCGCCCTTCTGGCGCTCAGGCTTGGCCATCCGCTTCGTCTCGGCCTCACCCGACAGCAGGAGTTCGCGCTCGGCCACCCCGCGCCTGCCGCGTGTTTCGACATCGAGCTGGGCGCCAAACGCGACGGCACGCTGGTCTCGCTGCGCGCGCGTTACGAGTACGACAACGGGGCCACCTCAGGCTGGCATGCAGGCATCACGGGCTCGTTCCTGGGCGGCACCTACCGCATCCCCAACTTCGACATCAGCGGGTATGAGGTCGCGACCAACAAGACACCCGTGGACGCGTATCGCGCTCCGGGCGCGCCGCAAGCGTACTTCGCGCTCGAGTCGGCCATGGACGAGCTCGCGATCGAGCTCGGGATGGACCCCATCGAGCTGCGGATGCTCAACGCGTCTCGCGAGGGCGACGCGAGGGCGGATGGAACCCCGTGGCCAAGGATCGCCATGGTCGAGTGCCTGGAGGAGGCACGCCGGCACCCCCTGTACACGGCGGCGCTCGGCCCGGCTGAAGGCGTCGGGGTGGCGCTCGCATCCTGGGGCGGCGGCCGCAGCCCCGCGGCGGCGGGGTGCCGCGTCGAACCCGACGGCACGGTCTCCATCCTGATCGGCTCGCCCGACATCAGCGGCTCCGCGACAGGGCTGGCGCTGATCGCGGCCGAGGCGTTCGGCGTGGACCCCGAGAGGGTACGCGTGACGCAGGGCGACACGTCGACCGCACCCCGAGGACCGATCGCGGGAGGCAGCCAGGTCATCTACAGCGTCGGTGGGGCTGTCTATGAAGCGGCGCTCGAGGCGCGGCGGCAGCTCCTCGAGATCGCCACCGACGAGCTCGAGGCGGCGCCCGAGGACCTCGAGATCACCGACGGCCGGGTCACCGTGAAAGGGGTGCCGGACCGCTACGTCGAGATCTCGAAGCTTGTCGCCATGAGCACCGATTTCGGCGGACGCTACAAACCCATCGAGGCAACCGGGCGGTCCGCGGTGCAGAGCGCATCGCCGGCGTTTACGGTGCACATCGCACGCGTGAGGGCCGACCCCGAGACCGGCGCGTTCCAACTGACGGGGTACGCGGCAATCCAGGACGTCGGCCGGGCCATCAACGCCCCGGAGGTCGAGGGCCAGGTGCATGGTGGCGCCGCGCAGTCACTGGGTCGAGCGCTTGGCGAGCAGCTCTTCTACGACGGCGACGGACAGCTGCGCACCGGAAGCTTCCTGGACTACGAAGTGCCCACGGCCGACCAGCTGCCCGAGATCGACGTGCGGCTCATCGAGGTGCCTTCGCCGGTGGGGCCGCTGGGGGCGAAAGGCGTCGGCGAGCCGCCTGCCATTCCAGGACCGGCCGCGCTCGTCAATGCTCTCGCGCGGGCGACCGGGATTCGCATCCGGGACGTCCCCATCGATCGCTCTGTCCTGGTAAACGTGGTCCCCTCACGGCCGGGCCAGCAAAGCAGGCCCGGCTGAGCTCCCCACCTGTGGGGAGCAGCATTAGAGACGGCGCGTCGCTGCGCGCTTACGTGGCGCGCACTCTGCCGGACTTCTCACCGATCCTCGCGAGCAACCGCGCCCCGCACGAGCCAAAGCCCGAAGGCGGATTCAAGCGAGGTGCGGGCGGCGTAATCACGGCGCTGGTGACGCTGGCGGAGGCGACTGGCGCGGACTGGGTTGCGTGCGCGCGGACGGACGCAGAGAGGGAGCTCGCCGCCAACCAGGGCGTGGCCGTTACGGTGCCCCTGCTGCACTCCACCGGCCGGCTGCACTACGCGACGCCAACCCGCGAGCAGTACGAGATGTACTACTCGACGATCGCAAACCCGGTGCTGTGGTTCATCCAGCACTACCTGTGGGACCTGGGCACCGAGCCCGTGATCGACGCGCGCATCCACCAGGCGTGGGCGGAGGGTTACGTCGAGGTGAACCGGCAGATGGCCGCGAAGGTGGTCGAGGTGGCACGGGCGGCCCCGGCCCGACCCCTGGTGATGGTGCACGACTACCAGCTCTACCTCGTGCCCCGAATGGTCAGGAAGGAGCTGTCGTCGGCGGTGATCCAGCACTTCGTGCACGTCCCATGGCCGACCCCCCAGTACTGGAAGGTGCTGCCCAAGGAGATGCGCGACGCGATCCTCGAGGGCCTGCTCGGGTGCGACATCGTCGGCTTCCAGTCAAGCCTTGACGTGCGGAACTTTCTGCTGACCTGCGAGGAGAACGCGGGATTGAAGGTTGACGAGCGCGAGCGGGCGGTGCTGTCAGGTGGCCGAGTCACCTATGCGCGCCATTACCCAATCTCGATCGACGTCCCGGGGACGATGCGCCTCGCAGCCTCGCGCGGCGTCAAGCGTCAGGAGCACGACCTCGCCACGTGGCGACCGCAGCGCCTCATCACCCGAATCGACCGCACGGATCCGTCCAAGAACATCGTGCGCGGCTTCATCGCCTACGAGAAGCTCCTGCGTTATCACCCGGAGCTGCGCAAGCAGGTCCAGTTCTGGGCTTTCCTGCAACCCTCTCGGCAGGATGTCGCCGTCTACAGCCGCTACCTGAGGCTGATCCGCCAGGCGGCCGGCCGGATCAACAGCGAGTTCGGGTCGGACGACTGGCAACCGATCCGCCTCGAGATCGGAGAGAGCGAGCGCAAAGCGATCGCCGCCCTGAAGAACTTCGACGTGCTGCTCGTCAACCCGGTTTACGACGGGCTCAACCTGGTCGTGAAAGAGGGCGCCCTCGTCAACGCGATCGACGGCGTGATCGTGCTTTCAGAGAACGCCGGCGCGCACGAGGAGCTGCGCGGGAAGGTGCTGTCGATCAACCCGTTCGATGTCGAGGCCACGGCGGCGGCCATGTACACGGGCCTCACGATGCCGGTCGAGGACCGCCACCGCATGAACGAGGCGGCACGAGAGGTGGTGCGGACCAACGACATCGCGAGGTGGATCAGCAACCAGGTCCAGGATTTGCGTGACCTCATCCCTCCGACCGGTCGCACACTCCCAAGCTAGGGAGGGCTCCGTCTCCCCCATCCGGCCGGCGGCTACCGGCCGGCCACCTTCCCCGCTTGCGGGGAAGTGACCTACTGATGCAGCTAGGTTGGCGCTGCCCACTCCGCGATCGTGTTCATGAAAAGGGCGGCTTCGGTGGGGCCCGAAACGAGGAGCTCGCAGCGGTCGAAGAGGTGGGCCGGCGCTTCTGGCGAGTTCACGCCCACGCACATGTTCGGGATGTCGAGCGAGCTCACGAACTCGAACATCGAGCGGTCGTTCGCGTCGTCGCCAAAGCAAACGATGCCACCCGGATCCAGGCCCGGCACCAGTGCCGCCAGCGCGCTGCCCTTGCCGGACTTGCGCGCGTGAACCTCGATCACCTTGCGTCCGAGTGTTGCGCCCAGGTGGGCATCGTCGAGGAGCGGCGCGATGAGCGTCAGCAGCTCCTCGCCGCCCAGGTCGGCGTTGCGGTAGTGGATCGCGCTGCTCGCGGGCTTTATCTCCAGCCAGGCGCCGGGGATCCGCTCTAGCAGCATCGCGACGTGGCTGTTGAAGCGATCGAGCGCTTCCTTCTGCGCGTGGCGGGGAAGCGCACGCCCGCTGTCGCCGATGAGCCTTACACCGGAGATCGGTACCAGCTGCTCGAGCTGCTCGTTGGTGCGGGCGCTGAGGACGATGACGTCGGCGAGCCGCTGCACCAGGCGGCGCAGGGCGTCCAGCGACTCGGGCAACGCAGCCGCCAGGTTGGGGTCGGGCACGATGTCCGCCAGCGTGCCGTCGAAGTCCGTGATCATGACGAGGTCCTCGGGCGGCACCGCCGACGCGGGCGACCTGCGCCATGCAGCCACCATGTCGTCCGTCCTGAGGGCCATCTACTGATAACGCGGCCGGTGCCGCTCGATCACCGACTGGAGTTTCATGCCCGCAGACAGAGTGCCGAACGTGTGGCCCCAATCGCCACCCAGGCGCGAGGCACAGAAGGCCTCCGCGACGGCAGGGTCTCCATGCCTAAGCAGGAGCGAACCCTGCAGAACGATTGCCATGCGCTCCACGATCCGGCGGGCGCGCGATTCTGGCTCAGCCGAATCGGTGAGCTCGCGCCGTAGCTCCACCACGGCTTTGTCCAACCGTGGATCTGATCCCTTCTTGACCTCGGCGAAGAAGGCCTCGACCGACTCTGGCGCGCGGGCCATCGCGCGCAGCACGTCCAGCGCGTTGACGTTGCCGGAGCCCTCCCAGATCGAGTTGACGGGCGCCTCGCGATACAGCCGCGGCAGGATCGACTCTTCGACGTAGCCGTTTCCGCCGTGACACTCGAGCGCCTCCGCCACGACGGCGACCGCGCGCTTGCAGGTCCAGTACTTCGCGATGGCCAGCGCGAGGCGCCGGAAATCGGTCTCGGCAGGGTCGGTCTCCCGATCGAACGCGGCGGCGAGCCGCATCATCAGGATCGTCGTCGCCTCCGACTCCACGGCCATGTCCGCGAGCACGTTGGCCATGAGCGGTTGATCGGTGAGCAGCTTTCCGAACGCGCTCCGGTGTGCAGTGTGATGGGTGGCCTGGGCGACCGCCTGCCGCATGAGCGAGGCCGACCCGATCACGCAGTCGAGCCGGGTGTGGTTGACCATCTCGATGATCGTTCGAACGCCTCTTCCCTCCTCCCCGACCAGGACCGCCCACGCGTGGTCCAGCTCGATCTCCGCGGATGCATTCGAGCGGTTCCCGAGCTTGTCCTTCAGCCGCTCGATGCGGAAGTTGTTGCGCGTGCCGTCGGGCAGGACGCGGGGCAGCAGGAAGCACGAGAGCCCGCCCGGCGCCTGCGCGAGGACGAGAAACGCGTCGCACATCGGAGCCGAGCAGAACCACTTCGAACCGGTGAGCAGGTACGCGCCGTCCGTGCCGGTCGGAACGGCCCGCGTCGTGTTGCTGCGCACGTCCGAGCCACCCTGCCTTTCGGTCATCGCCATGCCGAACAGGACCCCGCGCTTGGTGGAGGCCGGGCGAAGACCCGGGTCGTACTCGAGAGTCGTGATGAGTGGTTCCCATTGCTCGGCGAGGTTCTTCTGCTTGCGCAGCGCCGGGATGACCGCGTAGGTCATCGAGACAGGACAACCGTGACCGCCCTCGACCTGCGACCAGATGTAGAACCCGGCCGCGCGTGCGGCATGGGCGCCCGGGCGCGGCTCGCGCCAGGGCATGGCGTGAAGCCCGTGGCCGATGGCGACCTCCATCAGGCGGTGCCATGCCGGGTGGAACTCGACCTCGTCGATGCGGTTGCCGAACCTGTCGTGCGTGCGCAGCTGCGGCGGGTTCGCGTTGGCCTGGAAACCCCAATCGATCGCCTCCTGGGTGCCCGCGAGCCGGCCGAGATCGCTCACCAGGGGCTCGGCCCACGACGCCCCTTCGCGCTCGAGCGCCTCGCGAAGGGGCGCATCGGCCTCGAAAAGGTTGTAGTCGACGAGCGGAGGGGGCTGGTTCATGGTCTCGCGCGGGCCAGCGTACGCGCTCCGGCGAGCACGACATCGCCTTCGGCGATCTCTCGCAACGCGTTCAAATGGCGGTCAAACGTGCGTCGCCCGGGCTTGGTCAGTGAGAGCCAGGTGCGAGGACGCTTTCCCACGAAACTCTTGTCCACCTTCACGTAGCCTGCCTGCTCGAGGCTGCTCACCTGCTTGGACAGCATCGAGTCCGTGACCTCCACCCGATCGCGGACGAAGCTGAACTCGGCACTGGTGGCGGCTGCGAGCAGGGCCATTATCGAAAAGCGGACCGGATGACCGAACAGATCGTCCAGCTCGTGGCGCGGATGCCTCAACGCCGCCCGATCAGCCACGCCGCGACGATCAATGGAACGACGGCCACCAGCGCGCTCACGGAGAAGTGCGTGGCGGGCTGGTGCTGGCTCCACCAACCGCTCCATGAGCTCACACCCACCACGACCGCGTTCCACCAGGTGAACGCCGCAGCCGCCAGGGAGAAGCGCAGGATGCCGTTCCGGCTGTAGGCCCGAATTCGCCAGAACATCACCAGCATCGCCGTCAACCCGCCGACGACGATGACCGCCAGAGCCAGCCCCGCAAAGACAGACCCTCCGTGAGGAAAGAGCCCCATGACGACCGCAACCAGCAGGTACGTGGACGCAAGGGCCAGGAGGATCCGCACCAGCTGACCATCCGTGCGGCGCATTGCCGCAGCGTGGCTGCCGGCTTCCGCGAGCGCGGCACGAGCCTCGATCGGAGTGGGAGTCACCTGGTCCACTAGCACCCACGATAGCACTCACTTTCCAAAATGGCAAGTACATGCCAAGACGGAACGAAAGTCCTACCTGTCGAGCTCCGCGTTCAGCTCCGCCACCAGCTGGAGCTGCTCGATTCGCTGCGCGTTGTCCATCGCCATCCCGGACACGATCAGCGTGTCGACGCCGGCGTCGCGGAACGCCCGGATCTTCTCCCTGGCAACCTCCCGCGGCCCGACGATGCTCACCGCGTCGATCAAGTCGTCGCTGAGCGCCGCTCCCGCGTCGGTGGCGTGTCCGGCCAGGTAGAGATCCTGTACTTCACGCGCCTCGCGCTCGAAGCCGTAGGTTGAAACCAGCCGGTTGTAGAAGTTCTGCTCGCGGGAGCCCATGCCCCCGACGTAGAGGGCGAGGAAAGGGCGCATCGCGCTGCGGGCGGATTCGATGTCATCGCTGATCATCACGTTCACGGTCGGGCAGATCATGAAGCCGTCCAGCGTCCGACCGGCCCGCGCCGCCCCCTCCTCCAGCGGCTGTCGCAGAGCTGCCGTGTGCTCCGGCGAGAACAGCACCGGCATCCAGCCGTCGGCGATCTCCCCCGCCAGCGCCACGTTCTTCGGGCCCAGCGCAGCGAGGTAGATCGGGATCTGCTTCTGCACCGGCCTGATGGTCAGCTTGAGCACCTTTCCGGGCCCGTCGGGCAGCGGCAGGTCGATCGTCTCGCCGTGGTACTCGACCTTCTGGTGCGCCAGCGCCATCCGCACGACGGCGACGTAGTCGCGCGTGCGCTGCAGCTGCCTGGCGAACCTCACTCCGTGCCAGCCCTCGGACACCTGCGGCCCTGAGGTGCCCAGACCGAGGAGCATCCGCCCGCCTGAAAGGTTGTCGATGGTGGCGGCGGTCATCGCGGTCATCGCCGCGCTACGGGCGGGGATCTGGAAGATGCCGGCGCCCAGCTTGATGCGCGTCGTGCCGGCGGCGAGCCAGGCCAGGACCGTCGCGGCATCGGAGCCGTATGCTTCGGCCGTCCACACCGAGTCGTAACCGAGGTCCTCAGCGGCGCGGGCGATGTCGAGCTGGTCGGCTGCAGTCTGCCCAAAACCCCAGTAACCGACCGCGACGCCGAGCTTCACGGAGGTGAGCTTAGAAGAACGTCTGGACCAGAAGGAACGCGTTCAGGACGATGATCACGGCGGCGACGCTGTAGGCGGCCCAGTTCGTCACCCGGTGGTTGACCAGGTTGCCCATGAGCTTCGGGTCGCGCGCGAAGATCACGAGCGGGATCAGTGCGAAAGGGATCCCGAATGACAGGAAGACCTGGCTCAGGACAAGGGCGCGCGACGGGTCGAAGTGGATCCCGATCACGATCATCGCCGGCACCATGGTGATCGCGCGGCGCAGGAAGATCGAGATCCGGCGGCGGATGAAGCCCTGCATGACCACCTGGCCGGCCAGGGTGCCCACCGACGCCGAGGAGATACCGGAGGCCAGCAGCGCGACGCCGAACACGATGCCGCTGTGCGCTCCGAGGTACTTGTCGAGGCCGTGGAAGACCTGGGTCAGGTCGCTGCCGACGCCGGTCAGGCCCCGCGCGTGAAACACGGCGGCCGCGGTCGTCAACATCGCGAGGTTGATGAGTCCAGCGATGCCCATCGCGATCACGACGTCGATCAGCTCGAACCGGAAGATCTTGCGCTTGGCTTCCGGGTTGGCGCCGACGATGCGCTTCTGCGTGAGCGCCGAGTGCAGGTAGATGACGTGCGGCATGACGGTGGCGCCTAGGATGCCGACCGCGAGGAGCAACGAGGCGTTGCCGTCGAGGTGCGGCACGAACGTACTGCCCAGCACGCTGCCCCATGCCGGGTTGCTCCGGAAGACCTCCAGGCCGAACGCGATCACGATCAAGCCGACTAGGCCGCTGATCGTCGCCTCCAGCTGGCGGAAACCCCACGCCTGCAGTCCGAGGATCGCGAAGGCGATGAGGCCCGTGAGCAGGCCGGCGATGAACAGCGGGATGCCGAACACGAGGTTCAGGCCGAGGGCCGCGCCGACGAACTCGGCCAGGTCGGTGGCCATCGCGATGAGCTCCGCCTGGATCCAAAGGAAGAAGACGACCCGGCGCGGGAATCGGTCGCGGCAGACCTCTGGAAGGCTGCGGCCGGTCGCGATGCCGAGCTTGGCGCTCATCGACTGGATGAGCATCGCCATCAGGTTGGCCGCGAGCACCACCCACAGCAGCATGTAGCCGAACTGCGAGCCGCCGGCCATGTTGGTGGCGAAGTTGCCGGGGTCCACATAGGCGACCGCCGCGATGAAGGCCGGTCCGAGGAACGGCAGGACCGCCCGAATGCCGCGCCGCTCGCCGGTGAGCGAGCGCTCGGCGGCGCGGAGGACTCGCAGCTCGCCGGGCAGGGCGTTTTCGACGTCAAGAACCTGCGACGGCTTCTTGAGGGCGACCGCCTTGGCCGCCTTGAGCGCCATCAGTGAACCTCCTCGACGAACATGGCACGCGCTAGGCCCAACGGGACGCTCACGCGGCGGCCTTTGATCCGAACGCCGATCGGGCCCTCGAACTTGCTCTCCTCGACGACCTCGATGCGGGTTCCGGGCAGCAGGCCGCGGCGCTCCAGCTCGCGCAGCCGGCCTGGATCGTCGTCGGAGACGCCCTGCACGACCACTTTCTCGCCGGCACGGCACTCGCTCAGCGGCCGATCACTCAGGGGGCGGACCTTGCCGCCGAGTGTCGGGATTGCGTGGCCGTGGGGGTCCAGCTCGGGGCGGCCCAGGAGCTCGAAGATCCGCTGCTCCATGCGCTCGGAGATGACGTGCTCGAGACGCTCGGCCTCGTCGTGGACCTCGTCCAGGCTGTAGCCGAGGACCTGGACCAGGAACATCTCGAGCAGGCGGTGGTGCCGGACAAGCTCGAGGGCGACCTTGCGGCCCTCGCGCGTGAGCTGCTGGCCGCGGTATCGGTCGTGCACGACGAGGCCCTGCGCGGAGAGCCGCGCGACCATCTCGCTCACGCTCGGGGAGGAGATGCCGAGGCGCTGGGCAAGCTCGCGGGTCGGTACCGGACGGTGGTCGCCGTGGAGCTGGTAGAGGGCCTTGAGGTAATCCTCCTGCGAGCGGGTGAAGTTGCTGCGGCGCTCGAGCTGATCGACCAATTGCAGCCTAGATAGTCCTGATTCCGATCGCGGGTATGCCTACCACTAAAGATAGGATAGCCTAACTTTTGGGCCAGATTGCATTCTTAGACGTCTAGGAGGAGCCCATCACCCCCACCCGGCACTATCGGCTCACTCCCGCGCTGCGCGCGGGGACCCCAGTGGACGGGGGAGGTGACTTATGTATTTAGGCGCAAGCTCCTGTGGCGGCGGGGGCCGGGTTGTATGTCACGCTGACGTCGGGCGTGATAGTCACCTGACTCCCCGCCGTGATGACGGCGATGTACGCGGCGCAGCCTTCAGCTTTGTGGAAGTCGTAGTTCAAGCTCGTGATGTTGAGCCAGCCGATCTCGCTGCCCGAGTAGTACATGCAGTAGTTGGTGTTGCCCCGGCCGTTCTCAACACAACCGATGGCGGCGCCGAACTGCTTGATCGACATGATGCTGATTCGAATCGGGCCGCTGGAAGTCAGCTTCAGGTGATAGGTGAACGTGTCGGGCACTCCCGCCGCGAGGTAGTAGTCGGGTCCGGTGATCGTCTGCGGGACGTTCCAGATGCCGAGGGTCGGGTGCGCCAGCTCGGTGGTGAGGTTCGTCACCTGTGCTTGCGAGGCGGTCAGCTTGGTCTGAGTGGCCGTGAGGGCGGTGTCGAGGTTCTGGTTCCGGCCCGTCAGCTGCTCGTTCTCAATGGCGAGGGCGCGAGCCGCGTTCTGGTAGTTGGTGTCGTCCACGTACAGGAGCCCCAGACCGCCTGCGGTGACGAGCAAGGCCGCTGCGAGGGCAGCCGTCCACAGGCGGCGGCCGCTGGGCATGCGAATCGTCCGCCAGGCGGAAGGCAGCTTCGCCGCCGGTGGCGAATACTGCTCGATCGGCGCCAGCGATTCCTGTTCTGCGGTGGGCGAGGTCGTCTCCATTTCGGTCGCAGTCATGATCGCACTCCCTGGACGGTCAAATCTCATACCTGACCCGGCCTCGGCCATGCGCCCAGCGCCTGGCTGATCCGAGATGTCGACTCGACCTGCGTGCCGACGTCGTAGGTGAATGTCTTGCCGTCGGGCTGGGTTGCAGGGCCGGGGCCACAGTTGGCCCCGCAGGGGGCCTCCTCCAAATAAAGGACTGCGGTCCCGTTCAGCCAGACCGGTGACGAGCGGACATTGGGCAAAGCGCCACCCGAGCGCCCGCCGTTCCCGAAGACCCAGGCGTGCGGCGTGCCGCTCGAGTCGCGCACGGTGAAGGCCAGGTTGTCATCTCCCGCGTCGGCGCGGGGCCGAATCCAAGGCAGCTGCTGGCCGAAGGCCTGCGAGACTCCACCACTCGCATCCCAGATGCTGACCACAGTGGCGAGGGGCGCCCGGAAGTAGAGGTGGCTGCCGGTGCTCCCCCACGTGGCCATGGTGCCCGAGCCCTGCGAGTACGCGGAGCTGCCGTCGGTGGTGCGGCGAATCTGGAGGTGGTCGCCAGATGCAGTGAACGTCTGCACGAACGCGAAGTACGCGCCGTCCGGCGAGAACCCGAGGAACGCGTCGTCCTCGCTGGGGTTGACGCCGCGGCCGGGTACCGCGCCGAGGGTAGAGACGACCCGGTCGCCTCCCCCGCTGAGGACGTGGAGGTGCACGGCGCCGGGGTCGGACGTCACGTAGGCGAGAAAGCCGCGGTCGGGGCTCCACGCATGCAGGCCGTCGAGGAAATTGCCTCCCGACCACTCGGCCACTACCGACGACGTGCCGGTGAAGAGGTCCAGGGCCACGATCACGCTGTCACCCGGAGTGCCAGGAGACCCCTGCGTCGCCGACCAGGAGATCATGGTCTGCGTCACCATCTGGGGCGACCACGCCCCGCTGATCGAGCAGATCTGCTTCGGGTTTCGGGCGTCCGTGACGTCGGCGAGGATCGGGCTGGTCGAGCCCTGCATGACGAGCAGTGCCTCCTGGGTCGACGGGCCGGAGGTGCAGGTCGCGTGCATGGCCGCCCAGGCGGGCACCGGGATCGGGCTCGCAGGCGCGCTCGGGGAGGGCGACGGGCTAGGGCTTGCCGAGGGGCTGGCACTCGGGCTCGGGGATGGGCTGGCCGAAGCGCTCGGCGAGCTCGATGGGCTCGAGTGGGCCACGGCAGGCCCGTTCGCTGCGCAACCGGTGACGGCCAGCAGCAATCCGATGAGTACCCACCCCCTCCTCATGCGGCTTGAAACGAACTCAAACCGCAGGACGTTACGCCCATCTCGACCCCGTGCAACGCGCCCAGAATATTCGCTTACCGATTTCGTCTAGTGAAGGGTTAAGGAAGAACTGGGGTGAAGCTCGCCGGCCTTGTCGTTTTCATGATCTTGCTCTCGGTCTGCGCCGACCCGCCCCACTTCACGGCGACGGTCGATGCGGAGGCCACGAACACCACGGTGGTCGGCGGCATGGCCCAGCTCCTGGTCAAGGTGACGAACACCGGGCCGGCGATCCCGCAGCTGGGCCTTGTCTTCATGTCGGCAGACAAGTGGTACGAGCGCCACACAGTGTCCGACCTCGGCGGATGTACGCTGGCAGCCGACTCTGCGGCGTTCGAATGTGGCGACCTGCCGGCAGGTGGGACCGCCTCGTTCCTGATCGTCGGAACGGGAAAGGATGCGGGCAACTTCCACTACGAGCTTGCGCTGAGGGAGCTCGTGCAGCCGTTCGACTTCGTGAACGATCACCCGGACGGCGCGGACGTTTCGAGCTGGGACGAGGCGATCGCCCCGAAGTAGCCGGGGATTTGACAAGGCTGCGACACTTTGGAGCGTCCTCATCGCTCGGCGGCTACTCCTCCCTTCTGGATGGAGGAAGGCTGAGGAACTCCTTGACGTCCCCGCCCGTGAGCTGATGGACAGCCGCGACCGTCGAGGCCACCTGGGCCGCGATCTTGTCGAAGATGGCGAGGATCTTGGAGAAGTCGCCTCCAGACTCGACCTTCCACCAGTGACCCCCCGTGTCGTTGGCCATCGCGCGAAAGTACCTGATGTTCGGAGACAGGACAAAAGCGATCACTCCCGCTTCGCACAGCTTCCCTGTGATCGTCGCGGCACGAAGCTGCTTTTGCAGCGCGGGCTCATCTGTGATCAAAACCACGACTTTCATGGCGTCGGGGCGGTAACCGGGCTGGTTCAATGCCGCCTGCAGGGCCTCAAGCGAGGATTCCCCCTCGTTATCCCCGCCCGAATTTCTAGGCAGGCCGCTAAGCAGGGCTTTCACGCGCTCCGTGCTCGAGCTGAAGGGAGTCGCGACGATTCGATCGCCTTCGATAGTGAGATCGCCGAAACCCACGACTGCGGCGGCCCAATCGATGCGCTTTGTCGCGAGCCTGTCCACGAATGACTGACAGCTTTCGATCAGGCCGTCGATCTTGTCGTTCATGCTGCCTGTGGTGTCGATGACGAAAACCAGGTCGGCGCGCGCCCTCGCCGAGTCCTGGCCCATCTCCATCCGGACGACTCTCGCCCCGCCGGCGGTTCCCAAGTCGGAAGATGCCGGGTTCGGCACCATCTTGCTCATGCCTGATCCTTCGCAGTCACCGTCAGCTCGATGTCGCCGCTGAAGATTTCGCCTGGCCGGAGAAACCCATCGTCAAGCGCCAGCGTGAAGTCGACGTCGGCTGGAAGGGTAGTGCGACTCCAGTGCCAGTGGACATCGGCCCGATGCCACGGCGGCAGCAGTGCGAGATCGATGCGGTGCTTGGCGGGGTCGAACTTGGGGCCAGCTGACTGCCTGATCCGCACCGAGAAGTTGATCTCGTGTGCGGCCGGATCGACGGCGCGCAGGATGACTACGGCGGGCATGATCTCGAGCTCAGGCATGCGGGCGCCGGTCCGGGCGTCGTAATCGGCGCGGAGAGCGGGTTTTCCAAGGATTCGAAATGCTTCGTTGATCCGCTTCATGTGCTCTTCGGCTGACCGATCTCCCCCGTTGTGATCGGGGTGGTACCGAAGAGCCAGGCGCTTGTACGAAGCCGCGATCACCTCGGGAGCAGCGGATGGGCCTACCTGGAGGACTTCATACAGGTCCTCCTCACCAAGCACGCTCGCCACCCCCCTTGACCAAACCTGGGGTACAAGATACCTAGAATTGGCACGCTTCCGGCTGACAGTCGAGACTCGTACCGCGCCCGCACCGGCGGCTCGATACGTTCGCAGACCCCGGCCCTCACGGGTGGCGCGGCCGCGGGTTCCCTCGCTCGGGATGCCGGCAAGCCGGTTGAGGACGATCGGGTTCCTGGTCGCGTTGCTGTTGGTTGCGGTGGGTATCTGGAACTTCATGCAACCAATTCCGGCTGTGGCGGCGACGAGCTCAGGGCTTTCGCAGTACGTCATCACGGGAACGCCCCCGACCCTGCCCTGGCCGAGCACCGGTGCCGCTGCAGTCGGCGCATCAGGTCTCGGCTTGATCGCAACGTCAGGCGACGTTTCCCCTGTACCCGCGGCAAGCGCCGCGAAAGTGATGACGGCGCTCGTCTTGCTGGCGGACAAACCGATTACTGGTGGGAATTTGGGACCGACGCTGATCATCTCCGACCAGGACGTCGCCACCTACGCGGCGGACCTTGCTGACCAGCAGTCGGTAGTTCCGGTCGTCGCGGGCGAGCAGCTGAACGAGTACCAGGCGCTCGAGGCCCTACTCATTCCGTCGGGTAACAACATTGCGGAGACGCTTGCACGGTGGGACGCCGGATCGGTGAGCACCTTCGTGGCCAGGATGAATCAACGCGCGGCAAGCCTCCACCTGACGAAGACGACGTTCGCGGATCCGGCAGGGGTATCCACCCAGACGGTCAGCACGCCCACCGACCTGGTCGCCCTGGGCATGGCGGCGATGCAGCAGGACGTCCTGGCGCAGATCGTCGGCACGCCGCAAACAACGCTGCCGGTGGCGGGACTCGTTTACAACGTCAACGGGGCCCTCGGTCAGAGAGGGATCATCGGCATCAAGACCGGAGTGAACGCCGGGGCAACCTTCCTGTTCGCCGCCAGCGCCACCGTGGACGGTCAACCGCTGACACTCTTCGGGTGTGTCATGGGTCAACCAACCCTGGCGATGGCATTTGATGCAGCCGATGCGCTCATCAGAACGATGCAGGGCTCGTTGAAGATGCGCCCGATCTTTTCCCGCGGCGACGTCGTTGGCGCATACGACACGGTGTGGGGAAGCCACGCCAACCTCGTGGCGACCCGGGACCTCACGATGGTCGAGTGGCCGGGCATGATCGTGCACGAGCAGCTCCAAACGACGACGCCCGTGGTCGACGGGCCGGTGGCGAGCGGAACGCCGGCAGGCACGCTCCATGTGGTCCTTGGCGATCAGCAGGGCGATGTCCCACTTGTCACGTCGGGCTCTCTAGATCCGCCAGGCCTCGTGTGGCGCCTGTCCCGAATCAACTGGTAGCCCCACCGCGGCTGGAGTCTCCCTCCGCGTGTTGTACCTGTTCCGCCCAGTCCTCGGATCTGCGGTTCCCGTTGAGAAGGGCAGCACGGTCTGCGCCAACTCCGGCGCCATGAAGATGTCGTAGTGCGTGTGGTCCGGCAAGATCGCGAGGCGGTTCGGTGACATGTGCTCACGCTGCCAACCGGCATCTCGTAGGTTCCCGCCGAGCATGTTGGTGTGTCGCGAGCTGGTCCCCGGCTCGACGTTGTTCAACATCACTGCTCCATTAGACGATCGGATAAGACACAACTCATCGGTCCGGGCGCGCGTCGCCTTAAGTTGACTCGACCAACAACATGACTACGTCGATGACGGCAAAACCGAGGCCAGCAATGCCTGCCAATATCGCAACGATCGAGGCCAATCCCCACACCCTCCTCCCTCGCCATGACCAGACGCCTAACCAGACCGATGCCAGAGGCGGCACGAACCCGAGTAACGCCGCGGCTGGAAATGGAGAGGGGAGGGAGCTGTTCGGTCCCAGGAGCACCCAGGCGAGGATCAGGATGCCTCCAAGGGCGCCGCTGATCAGGCTCACCATGCCCAGGCAACTGAGGCCAAGTTGCAATGCACGCGCTTTTCCCGGTCCGGGCACTCCGATTGGCTCGGTTTGCATCGCGGCATTAGGCGTCTGCGGTGGCGTGACCTTTATGGCGCGGCGGCGTACTCGCGGCGCAGAAGTTCAGGCACTCGGGAGCCAAAGCCGTCCAGGAACCTGCACAAGGCCGAACGCGACCGGTTCGGCCGATGGATGCACGAGCTCGCTGTTGCGATTGACGGCTCGATCCGAAGCGTGCCACTCACGGCGCCGCGGGTCTCTCATGCCCGTGCCTGCAGGAGCGCGCAAACCGATCAAGTTGTTGCCCGCGTCCTTCACTTTCGCGATCAACAAGCCACCGCCGACGTCCCTCACGGCGTTGGGTCGCGCAGTGAGCCGGGAGTGGGCATCGGTCAGGTGAGGACGTATGCCGCGAGGTGCTCGCCGGTGAGGGTGGACCGGGCGGCGACGAGGTCGGCGGGTGTGCCCTCGAAGACGATCCGCCCGCCGCCGTGACCGGCGCCGGGGCCGAGGTCGATGATCCAGTCGGCGTGCGCCATGACCCCCTGATGGTGCTCGATAACGATGACCGACTTGCCGGAGTCGACGAGCCGGTCGAGCAGGCCGAGCAGGTGTTGGACGTCGGCGAGGTGCAGGCCGCTGGTCGGCTCGTCGAGGACGTAAATGCCGCCGTTGGCGGCCATATGGGTGGCCAGCTTGAGCCGCTGCCGCTCGCCGCCAGACAGCGAAGGGAGCGGCTGGCCGAGGCTGATATAGCCGAGGGCGACTTCGGCGAGCCTTTCGAGGATGGCGTGTGCGGCCGGCGTGCGCGCCTTCCCGGCGCCGAAGAACTCCATGGCTTCGGTCACCGACATCGCGAGCACCTCGCTGATGTCGCGGCCGCCGAGCTTGTGCTTCAACACAGAGGCCTCGAACCGCTTCCCTTCGCACTCCTCGCAGGTGGTGGCGACGCCGGCCATCATCGTCAGGTCCACGTAGATCACGCCGGCGCCGTTGCAGTTGGGGCAGGCACCGTCGGAGTTGGCGCTGAACAGCGCCGCCTTCACGCCGTTGGCCTTCGCGAACGCGTTGCGGATCGGGTCGAGAAGGCCGGTGTACGTCGCCGGGTTGCTCCGTCGGGAGCCGCGGATCGCGGCCTGGTCGATCGACACCACACCCGCGCCAGCGGGGATCGACCCCTGCACGAGCGAGCTCTTGCCGGAGCCGGCGACGCCGGTGACGACGACAAGCACCCCGAGCGGGATGTCGACGTTGACGTCGCGCAGGTTGTGCGCCGTCGCGCCGCGGATCTCCAGCTTGCCGGTGGGCTTGCGCACCTCCTCTTTCAGAGTGGCTCGGTCCTCGAGATGGCGACCGGTGAGGGTGCCGCTGGCCCGCAGACCCTCGACGGTGCCCTCGAAGCAGATGGTGCCGCCCGCCGCACCGGCGCCGGGGCCGAGGTCGATGACGTGGTCGGCGATCGCGATCGTCTTCGGATCGTGCTCCACGACGAGCACCGTGTTGCCCTTGTCCCGCAGCCGCAACAGCAGGTCGTTCATTCGCTGGACGTCATGGGGGTGCAGGCCGATAGAGGGCTCGTCGAAGACGTAGGTGATGTCGGTGAGCGAGGAGCCGAGGTGGCCGACCATTTTGACGCGCTGCGCCTCGCCGCCCGACAGCGTGCCCGACGCCCTGTCGAGCGAGAGGTAGCCCAGCCCGATCTCCACGAACGAGTCGAGCGTCTGCTGCAGCGTCGTGAGCAGCGGCGCGACCGACAGCTCCTCGACGCCGCGGACCCAGTCCGCCAGGTCGCTGATCTGCATCGCGCACGCATCGCCGATGTTGATGCCCCTTATCCGCGACGATCGGGCCGCCTCGGCGAGACGGGTCCCGCCGCAGTCGGGGCAGGCGGTGAAGGTCGCCGCCCGGTCCACGAACGCGCGGATGTGCGGCTGCAGCGCCTCCCGGTCCTTGGAAAACATCGAGTTCTGGAGCTTTGGGATCAGCCCCTCGTAGGTGAGGTTGACGCCCTTGATCTTCACCTTGGTCGGCTCCTTGTGGAGGAAGTCCTGCAGCTCCTTCTTCGTGTACTTGCGGATCGGTTTGTTCGGGTCGAGGAAGCCCGACTGGACGAAGATCCCGGTGGTCCACCAGCTGTCCACCTTGTAGCCGGGGACGGTGATCGCACCCTCGGCGAGCGACTTAGAGTCGTCGAAGAGTTGGGTGAGGTCGATGTCGGAGACCGTGCCCAGGCCTTCGCAGCGCGGACACATGCCGCCGGTGAGCGTGAAGGTCTGGCTCACGATCTTGCCGGCACCGCGTTCGACCGTGGCCGAACCGCTCCCTCGGACCGACGGGACGTTGAAGGAATAGGCATTGGCCGAGCCGATGTGCGGCGTCCCGAGCCGGCTGAAGAGGATCCGCAACAGCGCGTTGGCGTCCGTGGCGGTGCCCACGGTGGAGCGGGAGTTGGCGCCCATCCGCTCCTGGTCGACGATGATCGCGGTCGTCAGCCCCTCCAGCAGGTCGACCTCGGGCCGCGCCAGCGTCGGCATGAAGCCCTGCACGAAGGCGCTGTAGGTCTCGTTGATCAGCCGCTGCGACTCCGCGGCGATCGTGTCGAACACCAGAGAGCTCTTGCCCGAGCCGGAGATGCCAGTGAACACCGTCAGCCGGCGTTTCGGGATCTCGACGCTGATGTCCTTGAGGTTGTTCTCGCGCGCACCGATCACGCGGATCAGATCCCGGCTGTCGGCAACGTGCAGCGCAGGCGACTGCGTGTGCTCGTGGGCCATGCTCATCGTGTGTCCATCTGTTAGGCGGGGCCGAGACAATGCAGCCCCGGCCCCTGGAGAAGGCTGGGCTGCTGCCTGCCTAGTTGAATCTCACCTAGTGTGCCGTGACCGCGGCGGCGAGGCGGTCGAGTGACTGCTTGGCACCAGCGGCGGCGTTGTATTTGGCAGCCTGTTCGCGCTGTTCCTTGCTGCCGAAGACCAACCGCAGCGTGGCCTCGGTGCTCGCGCCACGATCCGTGAGCGTGAGTGTTGTCTCGACGGCGTTCGGGTCGTCCTTCGCGTTGCCGTAGAGCCACACGATGCGCTCGGGCTTGACGATCTCTTTCCAGACGACGTAGTTGGGGTAGCCGCCGCCGCCGGGACTCTCAATCGTCGCGTCCCAGACCCCGCCGGGCCGGAACTCGAACGAGCGCGTGGTGATGCCGCCCTTGGGGCCCCACCACTCGTTGAGGTGGGCGACATCGGTGAAGGCGTCGAATACCAGGTTCCGCGGGCCTTCGATGATCCTCGAGACGACGATCTCCCGATCCGTCTCCGGCTGGGCGCTACTTGGTGCTGACATTCGACTGGTCCTCCTGAAGTTTTTTCACGTAGTCGTTGAGTCGATCGAGGTTATCGTTCCAGAACTGCTCGAAGCCGACCACCCATTCATGGACCGGCTGCAGTCCGCGAGCATCGAGGGTGTACAGGCGCTGCTGCCCGGCCTCCCGCACACGTACGAGGCCCACCTCACGCAGGACTCGCAGGTGCTTAGAGGTGCGCGGCTGCGTGATGCGCAGCGCCCGCGCCAGCTCGTTCACCGGCCGCTCCCGGCCCTTGAGCAGCATGAGGATCCTGCGCCGCTGCGGCTCGGCAACGGCGTTGAACGCGTCGGAGGTGGTAGCGGCTCGTGCCATCTGCGTTAAAGGATATATGGCCATATCGGAATATGTCAAGTCCAGGGCGCGGCGTCGCGGATGGGGGGCTACGGTCGAACGAACGTGAGCACGAGATGTGGAACGAGGCCGTGTTCGCCAAGATCTGGGACTGCTAGCGGCAGACCAAACGCGTCCCAGGACCTGTTTGCGTGCTTTCGGACATCAGTTCGAATTGGATGAGTTTGGTAGCCCCGGGCGGATTCGAACCGCCGATATCAGCCTTGAGAGGGCTGCGTCCTAGTCCACTAGACGACGGGGCCACGTGCTGGTGGGCGGCATTGGGTTTGAACCAATGACCTCTCGCGTGTGAGGCGAGCGCTCTCCCACTGAGCTAGCCGCCCATGGGACCGACAATTCTACCTAGCCTTCTCCTACCATCTCAATTGTGACGGTGACCCCACTCACCGAGCGGCACTGCGTGGCCTGCAAGCCCGGCACCCCCCCACTCTCCCTGGCGGAGATCGACCGGCTCCTCCAGCAGGTCCCTGGGTGGTCGGTCGACGCGGCGGACGGGCACCTCCGGCTGACCAGGGCCTTCAAGTTCAAGGGCTTCATGCCGGGGGTCGAGCTCGTCGACCGGATCGCGGCCATCGCCGAGGCCGAGCAGCACCACCCCGACCTGCTCCTGAGCTATGGCTCGCTGACGGTCCAGGCCTGGACCCACGCCGCGGGCGGCCTGACCGAGAACGATTTCATCCTCGCCGCAAGGATCGACCGGATCGCATAGACCGAGGGTCGGCTCGATTGAAGAGTTATTAACTGAGATTCCGGTGAATTGTCGCCGCTCTCGTGATAGCTTCTGCCGACTCGATGCATTTCTTGATCTGCTGGTTCTTCCATCAAAAAGAGCGCGAGGTGTTGCTGAAGGGGATCCTGCCCGGGGGTATCGACGCCGTCGTCTTCTGCTGGCGCTGTGACCGAATGCGTGGGCGCGCCGTCCGGGTCCTCCAGCTCAGCGGGCTTCGCACGTAGCGCCCGACCTCATCTCTCCAGGACGACGGCCGGGTAGCCGGCCGGCAGCAGCGTCGCTCGAGGAAATTCCTGGGCGGCCAGGTCGCGAAGCGGCACGTCCAATCCCCAGCTGACGACCACGACCAGGTCGCAGTTGGGAAGCTGGTCCGCCGACGTGACTGTGTAGAAGCCTGTCGAGTACGCACCCAGCAGCTGCTCGTCGCTGTGGATCACGCATGCTCGGAGGCCATCGGCGTTCGCCCGGTCGACCACCGCGGCCGCCTGCCGGAGCGCGAGCGAGTCGTTCGTGTAACCGGGCACCTGGAATGCGACGGCAGCCACAACGCCTAGCAGCACGACCGGCGCCAGGACTATCCATCGCTTCACCGCGGCGGCCACGAGGTACGCGCAGCCCGGCACCAGGAATACAAAGAACCTGGGATACAGATAGGCCGGGTGCAGGCCGATCCACAGCACGACCACGCCGGCAGCGACGGTGGCGAGCACGGGCAACACCCATGGCTCACGGCGCACCGCCCACAATCCCAGCACGGCCGCGCTCAACCAGAGCCCGAGCGTCAGCAGCACTGGTTCCCCCAGCAGGTAAAAGAGCAGGTCTCGTGGGAAGGTCGGATCGATGGTTCCGGGAATCAGGCCGTGCTGCGTGAAGTCGATCCACAGGATGTTGGCGTTGGCGCCGATTCCCACGACGCCGGCCAGCAGCCATGCCGGCACCAGCCTCCATGCCTCGGCCCTGGGCCGGCGCACGGCCACGTAAACCATGTGTGCGGCGAGGACCAAGCCGGCGAAGATGTGGGCCGAGATCGCCAGGCCAACCAACAGCCCATAGGTCCACCGCCGCCAACCGGTCTGGGCGCGTGGCAGGAGAACCGTGGCCAGGACGGCGCAGAAAGCGGCGAGGCTGTATCCGCGCAGGTCGCGGCTGTTCTCGACGAAAAGCGGATTGCTGCCGATGAAGAGCCCGCCGCAGGCGCCGGCGATCGCTCCGAAACGGACCGTCAGCACCGTCGCGGCCACACCCGCCGCTCCCCCGGCCGCCAGGGCCGGGACGACGCGATATACCACCTCGATCCTGGTCGCCGTCAGGGAGTAGATGACATGGCTGATCAACGAGACCAGGACGTGGTCGTTGCCGGCGATGGTCGACAGGGGGATCGTCGGCTGCTGCGAGTGCACGGCGAATGCGTCCAGCATCGACGGCGTGGCGACGAAGTTGGCGAAGGTCACTGCCGAGTCATAGCCGAACACCCGACCCGACCCGACGAGGTACGCAGCAGCGGTAAGCACGCCGATCGCGAGACCGACGGTTCTGGGTTTCAGACTGGTCGTGCGGAGGATGCGTTCATGTTCTCAGGCTCGGGCTCGATCTCTTCGCCCGTATAGGCCGACGCCTGCATCTTGAACAGGCGCGCGTACCGCCCGTCCAGCTTCATCAGCTCTTCGTGCGTGCCTTCTTCGATCAGCCGGCCTTCCTCCAGGAAGATGATCCGATCAGCCCGCCGCACGGTCGAAAACCGGTGCGAGATGAACACCGCCGTGCGCCCCTTGGTGAGGGAGCGCAGCCGCTCGAACAGGTCGTACTCTGCCTGCGCGTCAAGCGCGGAAGTCGGCTCGTCTAGCAAGAGGATCTTCGCCGGGCGCATGAAAGCCCGTGCCAGGGCCACCTTCTGCCACTCGCCGCCCGACAGGTTGACGCCGGCGTCGAACCACTTGCCCAGAGCCGTGTCGTATCCCTCGGGCAGGTTCTCGATGAGCTCGGCGGCGCCGGCGCGCTCGCTGGCGGTGACGATCGCCTCGTGGTCGTTGATGTCCGAGGCGTTCCCGAGGCCGATGTTCTCCGCCGCGGTCGCCTGGTAGTTCACGTAGTCCTGGAACATGGCGCCGATCTGCGCGCGCAAGTCGGCCGGCTCGAAGTCGCGGATGTCGATGCCGTCGATCAGGATTCTGCCACCGGAGGGGTCGTAGAGGCGGCAGATGAGTTTGAACAGGGTCGTCTTGCCGGCGCCGTTGCGCCCGACCACGGCAAGCGTCTCACCCGGCTTGACGGTGAAGCTCAGGTCTGTCAGCGCGCTCTTGTCTGCTCCCGGGTAGGCGAACGTTACGTTGTCGAACGTGATCTCGCCGCGCATCGGCTCAGGCACCTTGACCGGATTCGCCGGCACCGGCATCGAGGGCTTGGTCGCCATGAGCTCAAAGAGGTTGTTCAGGTAGAGGTTGTGCTCGTACATCCCGGAGAAGCCGCCGAGGATGCCCTGGATCGAACCCTGCACTGACTGGGCGGCCACCGTGTACAGGGTCAGGTCACCGAGCGTGAGCCGTCCCGCGATCGCCTGCAGGGCCACATATAGATAGGTGAGCGACGTGGTAACCGTGCTCAGGTTGCCCCAGGCGAAACCGGTCATGTAGCGCCGGACGACCTGGGCGCGCTGGCTGCCGTAGAAGGCACTGGCAATGATCCGGTAGCGGCCGATGAAGTAATCGCCCAGGCCAAAGAGCTTGACCTCCTTGGCGAACGAGTCGGTCGTCACCAGGGTGACCATGTAGTTCATCCGTCTCAGGAGCCGCGAGCCCCAGCGCGCGATGTTGTAGCCGCGCCACCCATATCGGGTGTCGGCGATGAAGGCGGGGATCGGTGAGACCAGCGCCAGTAGTGCGAGCAGTGGGCTCACGCCGAGCAGCAGGGCGATCATCGTGACGAACGTCAGAAGCGTCTGGACCAGGCCGAACGCGGTCGAGATCATGATCACCGGCCGGTTGATCGAGTCGTTCTGAGCGCGGCGCAGCAGGTCGTAGGACGCGGGGTCCTCGTAGAAGGGCAGATCCAGAGATGCGGCCTTCTCCATCACCATCAGCTGGATCCGCATGGAGACCGAGTTCTGCAGCAACTGCTGCGTGACGTTGCGAATCGTGCCCAGGAATGAGGTCAGCGCGAAGAGGGCGAGCTGCACGATCGAGAGGAACACGACCATGCCTACGGCGCTGAAGACAGGCACGGCGAACGGTCCCAACGAGTGCGGGCCGCCGATCGTCGCCAGGCTCACCCGATCGACGACGTGGGTGTGGTTGATCACGATCCCCTGCACGACCGAGTTGATCAGCAGTTTCGAGGTGAAAGCGGCCGCAGCAGGGATGACGCCCGCGATGGCCGTCGTCGCGAACAGCAGGAGTGTTATCGCCGGGCTCGCGTCCCAGACCAGGCGGAGAACGCGCGGCAGGGCCGAGGTCGTGCCCGTCACCGACTGCTTCAGGCTCTGCCAGCGGCCGCGAAGGCCTTTCGGGCCTTCCGGAGGAGCGGGCGGCTCGAGCGTGGGGTCGCCGGTCAGGCCGCTGTTCGCCTGCCCCGTGTCAGGTTTCCTGCGGCGCCCGCCCCACCAGTGGATCATCGACGGCTGGCCGGAGCCCGACGGCATCATTCCCATTTCATTCCGAGCTTAGTGAAACTCCCTTGACAGGCGATCTATTGCAGTGTAACTATGTAATGCATGGATGAAAGAGAGCTCGGAACGATCAAGGGTTGGTTTGCCGGAAGGCTCCCGGACGGCTGGTTCACGGGGGTGGAGGTCACGATCGAGGACGACCAGATCGTGGTCCTGGGCACGTTGCCCGAGGTCAAGGGCGTGGGCTCGACTCCGGAGGAGAAGGAGGGCGCGGCTGCCGGCCGGATCTCCCGCTTCCGGGAGGAAACACGTGGCGAGCGCATAGGCATCGCCCAGGAGGCCGAGGAGCGCTTCAAGAAGTACGTCACGTGGGGCGCCAAGCTCGGTGGGGTGACGAAGAGGTTCAACCCCGGGGGCGGCGGGCGCTCGAGCGGCGGCAACCCTCGCGTGATGATCGGGCGCGCGTGGCGCCGTGGACGCGGCCGGCATGCCCGCGCGGCGGAAGCGCAGGCGCAGTCGCAGGTCTTCTAGAGCGTCGCTCGCTGACCGCGGAGTACATGCTGCCGAGGTGGCGGCTTGGGATGGTTCGCAGGAGATGTGTCTTCTCGAACCCCGCCTGGGCCGCCATCCGCTCCCATCGCGGATAGGAGAATGGGTGCGGCACCCAGGAGTTGCCGCGGTCCGTGCCGTACTCGACGACCACCAACCTCCCGCCAGGCCGCAGCATCTCGCGCACCGCATCGAGAACCGGTCCCTTGTCGCGGACGAAGTGCAGCGAGTTGGCCATCACGATCCCGTCCAGCGCCGAGAGATCGAGGGGCCGCGTGAAGTCCGCGACTTTTGTCTCGACCGTCGCGCGGGGAAGCCTCTTCCCCATCTCCTGAGCAAGCTGTCGCACTGCGCCGGCGTCGCGGTCGACCGCGGTGATGTGCGCGCCGGGACCGAGCAGCTCCGCCAGCGCCAGTGTGAAAGCCCCTTCGCCTGCTCCGAGGTCCGCCCACCGCCCGGCGGGTCCGTCCACCCCATCCCGGATCAGCGCGACCAGGTCGGCTTGGTTCACGTGATCTAGAAGGCCGCTCGCGCGACGACTATTTCGCGGTTACTTGCGCTTGCGGCCGAAAAGGATGCGCCAGACGAGCAGGAGGATGACCGCGCCGACAAAGGCGATCACGATCTCTCCGAAGATGCCGTAGCCGATGGAGATGTGGACGAGGCCGGCGAGCCAGCTGCCGATGATCGCGCCGAGGATGCCGATGACTATGTCCCAGAACCAGCCCTTGCCCTTGCCGGTCACGATCCGGCTGGCGAGGAAGCCGGCGATCAGCCCCACCACGATGTAGACGACGACGTTTTCCATCGCGCTATTTAAACCCGGATCAGGCTGATTACTTGCCTCGGGACTGAACTGCGGGCGCGCCTGCCAGGCGCCCGCAGTCGATCGACAGGACAGCACCCGTGACGACCGATGCCGAAGCCCCTCGCCGAAATCCCCGCCAATGAACGGTTCACGCGGTCGCCGGTACCGCCCTTCTGGCTTTGATCTCCATGGCCAGCCGCTCCGCGATGCCGATAGCGCCGAGACCGATCACCAGGTGGACAACCTGGATCGCCCAGTGGTAGTTCCCGGTGAGCAGGTTGTCCTGTGTGAGGCCCAAGACCGGCGCGATGAGGCCCCAGACGAATCCGGCCACCACCAGCCCGACCACCACGCCAGCGCGAGCCGCTATGAAGGCAAGGGTCCACAGGCCCAGCACGAGCACGAATCCGAGGAACTCATGGACCGGGATCACCTGATCCCCATTTCTTGTCCAGATGTAGATCCCCAACAACACCAGCAGGACACCTGCCACGCGCACCGTCATCTGCGCGATCGTCACAGCCTTCATCACCGCCGCCTCCATGAAGCTAGATAGTTGAATTGCTTCAACCATACAAGTTATTCAACTATCATCCAGTCATATGGCGGCAAAGTCAAGGGAATCCCTGGCGGCCGAAGTCTGGCGGCCGATCTTCGACCTGATCGTCAGGACCGCGCCCGAGCGCGACAACTTCATCCGGCGACTCGGCTTGAGCGTGGCCGAGAGCCGCGCCCTCGCCAGTCTTGATCCAGGCCGCGGACGCCCGATGCAAGTGCTGGCTCGCGAGTGGGGCTGTGATCCCTCCAACGCGACCTGGCTCGTGGACCGCCTCGAGCGCCAGGGGCTGGCGGCCCGCGAGACGGTGGCGGCCGACCGCCGAGTCAAGTCCGTCGTGCTGACGCCCAAGGGAGTGAGGTTGAGGGCCAGGCTCATCCTGGCTTTCTACAAGCCACCGCACGAGCTCGCGACCCTTTCCCGAGAGGACCTGGAGTCCCTCAGGCGGGCCTCCGCAAAGCTCCCGAAGCAGGTACGGTTGTAACCATGGGCACTGAGCAGTATCACGAGCCGCCGGGGGAGCTGGGCCAGGAGATCAGGACTTTTGCGCGGGTGATCACGTCCCTGCAGGAGGAGGCGGAGGCGATCGGCTGGTATGAGCAGCGCATCCATCTCGAGCGCGACTCGCAGGCAAGGGCGATCATGCAAAATGCCCAGCAGGAGGAGTTCAAGCATTTCGCGATGGCGCTCGAGTTCCTTTCGCGACGCAAGGCAAAGTGGCGGGTCGTGTTGAAGGACGTGCTGTTCAAAGATGGCGACATCGTCGAGCACGGCGAGGAAGCCGAAGAAGACGAGAAGAAGGTCTAGGTCGCCTGATGCGCGTGACGATTCTCGGCACTGGGAAGATGGGTGGCGCGATGGCGAGGCGGCTTCAGGCTGCGGGCCACGAGCTGACGCTGTGGAACCGCACCCGTAAGCGCGCGGAAGCGCTCGGAATCGGCAAAGTTGAGGCGACTCCGGCCGCGGCGGCCACGGGAGCCGACGTGGTCATCTCGATGCTGACCGACGCGAGCGCGGTGCGCGCCGCCTACCTGGGTGACGATGGAGCGGCGAAGGCTGCCGATCACCAGGTGTTCGTCGACATGAGCACCGCCGGCCCCGAGGTGAACAAAGAGCTCGCGCCCGTGATCGAGCGGGGCGGCGCGCAGCTCGTCGAGGCGCCTGTGCTCGGCAGCACTCCCGCCATCGAGACGGGCACGGCCCTCGTCCTCGTCGCCGGCGACGATGTGGCCATCGAACGCGCCCGACCGGTGCTGGAGGCATTCGGAGAAGTGCGCCGCATCGGAGACCTCGGTAGCGCCGCCGCCTTGAAGCTGGTCGCAAACAGCATGCTGACCGGAGTCGGAGCGCTGGCAGCGGAGCTCCAGGCGGCAGGCACCGCGGCGGGGCTCAGCCCTGAGGACGTGTTCTTCGTGATCAGCCGGGTCGCCCCCTACCTTGCCGCGCGCAGGTCCGGGTTGGTGGAGCATCGGTACGAGCCTGTGATGTTCCGCCTCCGCGACGCCACCAAGGACCTCGAGCTCGCGACCGAGATGTTCATGCGAGACGGCTCCTCGACTCCACTCACCCGTGCGACGAAAGAGTTGTATGAGCGAGCGTCAGCGACAGCCGGAGACCTCGACATGTCGGCGATCGCTACTCTCTACGACCCGCACGAGGCGGAACGCTCTTCCTAGATCGACTCCACGATCTCGCGGACTGCCTGGATCTCTTCGGCGCTGACCGTGTGCCCCATGCCTGGGTAGAGGCGCACGGTGACATCCGCGCCCAACCGTCGAAAGAGCTCACCGGACTCGATTACTCGCTGCTTTGGGATGTGCGGGTCGACGTCGCTGCAGCCGAGAAACATGGGCGTGCCATCGAAATCGCCAGGGTAATCACGCGGAGTGTCTTCAGGTCCGATCAGCCCTCCGCTGAGGCCGGCCACGCCGCCGTAGCGGCGGGCGTGCCGGGCGGCGAACTCGAGCGCCAGGCACGCCCCCTGGGAGAAGCCGAGCAGGACGATCCGCTGGGCGGGGATCGTCGCCTCAACCCGTCCGAGCAGAGCCTCCAGGACGCCGAGGGCCGAGCTCAGGTACGGCTCGTTGCTCGCGATGGGAGCCGTGAACGGGTTGGGGTACCAGGTGTTCCCCGCGGCCTGTGGAGCGAGGTAAGCGAACCCGGGAAGCTCTACCTCGGCAGCGATGGTCATGATGTCCTCGGCGCTGGCGCCTCGCCCGTGGGTGAGGATCATGGCGGCCCGTGCACTGGTCAGTGGCTCCCCTGCCTCGAGCACCGGCAAGCCGTGATGTGGATCGGTCACCGCGTCAGTAGTATGACCACGCCTTGAGCGGGGTCTTCAGCTACTCGAATCCGCGTGTCATTCACTGGGGCCCTGGTTCGCTCTCAGCGCTTGCGGCGGAGCTGTCGCGCCTGAAAGCGCGCCGGATCGGGGTGGTCACGACGAGGTCACTCGTGTCAGAGGAGCGGCTGCTCGCACAGGTCCATCGGGCCTTGGGGGAAGCACGCGCGGCCGTGACGGTGGTCGTCTCCCAGCATGCGCCGTTGGTGCAGGTCGACGCGGCCATCGAACAGGCGGCCCAGGCCGAGATCGACGGGGTGGTGAGCTTCGGCGGCGGAAGCTCGGTCGATTCGGCCAAGATGCTCGCGGTCAGGCTGGCCGACCGGACCGGACACGCTGAGCGAGGTCTCCCCCACGTCGCGCTGCCCACAACCCTGTCGGCCGCCGAGCTTGCGGCTGGCGCAGGTTACACCGATGAAGCCGGCAACAAGGCCGGAATGCGCGACCCGCGGTTGCTGCCCGACGCGGTCGTCTACGACGCCGAGCTGACACTCGCCACACCGATATCGTTATGGCTGTCGACCGGGATTCGCGCTCTCGACCATGCGGTCGAGGGGTTCCTCGCCGACGGCGAGCATCCCTTCTCGGACACCATGGCGCTGGAGGCGATCCGCAGGCTCTTCGACTCGCTGCCACGCGTAAGGGCGACACCGTCAGACGTCGACATTCGAACGGATAACCAGCTCGCAGCGTGGTTCTCGTTCACGCTGCCGGCGCAGTCGGCGGGCGGGCTCAGCCACGTAATGGGCAAACAGATAGGCGCGCGATACGGTATTCCGCACGGGGTCACCTCCTGCCTGCTGCTGCCCCACGTGATGCGCTACCTCGGGCGCCGCATGCCCGACCGCGTGGCGCTGCTGGCCGCGGCGACGGGCACCGACCCTGCCGGGGCCGTGCAGCGGTTGATCGAATCTCTCGGGTTGCCGCAGCACATCGCTGCCTACGGCCTGGGTGAGCCGGACCTCCGTCGCGCGGCCGGCGAGCTGGCGGGAAAGTACCCCGCCGAGGACCTGCTGGAGATCTACCTGGCAGCTCTCTAGATCCTCTCTCCCCATCGGGGAGCAATCAGTAAGGCCCCATCCTCATCGCCGCTTTGCGCGCAGGGTTGGGAGAGGGGCTTAAGCTTGCAAGGGCGTCCATGATGGTTTCGACGACGCCTCCAGATTCGTCGAGCACCTCGTGGTTCCAGAAGCGGATTACGTGAAATCCAATCCGCTCGATGTACTCAGTGCGCTTGGCGTCCAGCTCGTGTCTGTCGTCGCCGTGGGTGTCACCGTCCACCTCAATTACGAGGCGGGCACGGAGGCACACGAAATCCGCTATGTACCCTCCAACCGCGTGCTGGCGGCGGAACTTTTAACCGTACAGCTGCCGCCCGCGAAGCTTCGACCACAGCCGCCGTTCCGCTTTGGTCGCGTTCTCACGAAGTTGCTTAGCGCGCTCCGTCTAGCCCGGATTTTTCAGTAGCGGCGCGGACATCAGGTTTCTGAGCCGATCGGAGCCGGCCGAGGCACGGATTGCCGACCGGGCTAGGTTGATCAAGACGTCTGCGGCCTACTCGACACCCGACCGTCGCT
>JBDTKH010000048.1:0-17387 GCA_039935415.1 Candidatus Dormiibacterota bacterium | reverse complement strand
TCGATCGCGCTGGCCGAGCCCTCGTCCTCCCAGGTCTCGCGGGACGCAAACTCGGCTGCGTCCTGGGCGAAGAGAATCTCCTGCGCGTCCATGAAATGACGCCGGCTCCGCATTCGCTCCATGAGCTCCTCGTCGCTGAGGCCGGAAGCGCTGGCGAGGGACTGCACGCCTTGCGTCGCGAGCATACGAATATGGTACAAACGAATGTTCGATTTATCAACCAACTCGGCATGTAAATAAGATCAAAGCAACGTCACCAGGCCCTACAACACCGGCCTCCGGACGCCACCCCGACATCCACTTCACAGTCCCTTTCCCCAGCGTCCAAGCAACCACCCAAACCTCGCCCCTACCACCGCCTTCCCAGTCTCTTCCGCCGCATCCAACCCACACCCAAGCGCCGCCCAACCTCCTGGTCGAAGCGACTCCTTTAAGGCCCGGTGATCGGGTTCGCGCCGAGCTGGCTGACGACCAGCAGCGTCGTCGGGTAGATGCCCAGCGCGAGTGAAGCGACTCCGCTCAGCGCGATCGCGGCCAAGCTGCTGAACGGCGCCGAGACGCGGTCGGTTCGCGTCGAGGCCGACCAAACCGGGATCAGGACTCGCACGTAGTAGAAAACGGAGACGACGCTCATGACCAGGGCCAGGACGACCAGCCACGTGTAGCCGGCGCTGACGCCCGCGGTGAACACGAACAACTTGCCGAAGAACCCGACCGACGGCGGGAAGCCCGCGAGCGAGAGCATGAAAACGGTCATCAGGATCGCCATCAGCGGACTTCGGCGGCCGAGCCCTTCGAGGTCTTTGAAACTGTCGCGGTCTCCGTCGGGCGCCGCGAGCATCGTGATCACCGCGAACGCGCCGAAGTTCACGAACATGTAGGTGAAGAGGTAGTAGAGGACGGCGGCCAGACCCGTCGGCCCGCCGGCGATGACGCCGATCAGGATGTACCCCGCCTGCGCGATGCCCGAGTAGGCCAGCAGGCGCTTGAGGCTTGTCTGCGTGATCGCCATCAGGTTGCCGACGACCATGCTCGTGGCGGCGACAAAAGCGAGCAGCGCCTGCCATTCGGGAGCAAGGTGGGGGAGGCCGCCCGCGAAGACGCGAATGATCATCGCGAACGCGGCTGCCTTCGTCCCGACAGACATGAATGCGGTGACCGGGATCGGCGCGCCCTGGTAGACGTCCGGCGTCCACATGTGGAAGGGCGCCGCGGAGACCTTGAAGGCGAAGCCGACGCCCATCAGCACGATGCCCAGCAGGATCAGCGGGTTGCCGGACGCGGACGAGCCGAGGCGGCTCGCGATCACGGGGATCACGGTAGTGCCGGCCCCTCCGTAGACGAGGGCCATGCCATAAAGGACGAAGGCGCTGGCGAAGCCGCCGATCAGCAGATACTTCGTGGCCGCCTCCTGCGAGCGGCTTTCGGTGCGGACGAATCCGCACGCGATGTAAAGCGCGATCGAGAGCAGCTCGAGGCCGAGGAACACCGTGACCAGCGACGTGGCCGCGCCGAGGACCATCATCCCGATCACCGCGGCCATGATCAGGATATGGAACTCCGATTCGAGCATTCCACGGCGTCTCAGGTATGGGTGCGAGACGGCGACGGTGAGGATGCCCAACGTGCCGAAGAGGACCTCGAAGAAGAGCGCGAAGTTGTCGCCGGTGGCGAACTGGTGGTACGCGTAGCCGCCCTGGGCGAAGCGCCATCGATAGACCGCGGTGCCCAGCGAGTACGCGTACCCCGCCACCGCGACCATGGCCACCGCATTCCCTCGGCGCTGCTTGGGCAGCACGAGGTCGGTCACGATCGCGAACAGGAAAAAGCCGGTCAGCGTCGCGATCGGCGCGATCTGCCCGAGGTCGGCCAACGCCTGCGACCAGGAGTAGGAAAGGTCGGCCGCGAGCATTAGGAACACGGCCGGAAACCTCGGCGAGGGATTCGGTGCCCAGGTGGCCGGGTTCCTGAGGTCATCGGATCGGGCCCGGTAGGGCCACCGAGAGCATCAGGTTGGTCATGACGTTCGGGTCGAGACCGATCGCGAACATGAGGACGACCAGCGGGGCGAGCAGCACGAGCTGGCCCGCGTAGATGTCGGATCGGGGTACAGGGCCGGCCGGAGCGCTCTGCATGATGCCCTGGAACAGCCGGAGCATGTAGACCGGGGCGAGCACAATGCCGATGCCGCCGAACAGCGCCAGCACCGGCGCCCGCTGCCACGCGCCCAGCAGGGTCATGAACTCACCGACGAAGCTGTTGAGCCCCGGGAGGCCAAGCGCCGCCAGCACGACGACGAAGAAGACCCCAGCCATGATCGGCATGCGTAGGGCGAGGCCCGCCATGGCCGAGCGATCGCGCGTCCCGACGCGGTCGCTGATCCACGCGACGATCAAGAACAGCGCCGCGATGATGACGCCGTGGTTGACGATCTGGAGCAGGGCGCCCTGCTGGCCCTGCACGTTGAAGGAGAAGATGCCCAGCACGATGAAGCCCATGTGGCTCACGCTCGAGTACGAGACCAGGAGCTTCATGTCGCGCGCGGCGATCGCCATCAGCGCGCCCCAGATGATCGCGCCGACCGCGAGCACCGGGATCACCCAGCGCCAGTCCCACCAGCCGACGGGTTCTGGGAACAGAGGCACCGCGATGCGCAGGAACCCGTACGCGCCCGACTTTCCCATGACTCCGGCGAACGTCACCAGCATCGGGGTGGGCGCGGCCATGTAAGCGTCGGGTAGCCAGCCGTGGAACGGGAACAGCGGAGTCTTGATCGCGAACGCGAGCGCGAAAACGAAGAACAGGCCGAACTGGACCGCTGGCGCCGGCGGCAGGGTGGCGAGCGTCGCGATGTCGAATGTCTGCTTGCCCGTCACCACGTACTCGGCGATGACGCCGACGAGCATCATCAGCGAGCCGGCGAGCGTGTAGAGGACGAACTTGATCGCCGCGCGTGCGGGCCGGTCACCCTCGCCGAAGATCCACAGCAGGAAGTAGGCCGGAATGAGCATCGCCTCCCAGAACACGTAGAAAAGGACGAGGTCGACGGCCATGAACAGGCCGGCAAGCCCGGCCGACATCGCGAGCATGAGGGCGACGAAGCGGTTGACGTGGCGGGTCGTGATTGGCGTGGCGAGGAGCGCGATCACGGTCAGGAACGCGTTCAGGACGATGAGCCAGAGGCTGATGCCGTCGACGCCGAGGCGGTAGAAGATGCGCAGCTGCGGGATCCAGGGCACCACCTCGGTGAACTGGTAGCCGCGATACCCGGGCTCGAAGAAGAAAGCGACCCCGGCCGCTACCGCGAGGGCGGCGACGGCGACCACCACGCCGAACCACTTGGCGAAGCGCGGTGGCATGAAGGCGATGAGCGCGGCGCCGATCAGGGGCAGCAGCCAGATGACGGTGAGGGTCATGAGCTTGCCCGCACCAGGATGATCACGGTTGCTACGACGGCGCCTCCCACGAACACGAGCACGTAGTTGCGGAAGTAGCCGCTCTGGGTGAGGCTGAGGCTGCTCGCCCCGGCCGTGACTGCCGCGCCGGGGTTGACCACGACACCGTCCAGGATCGGCTCCTCGAAGTCGCGCAGGCCGAAGTTGGCGACGGCGTCCATGGGCCGCACGAATGCCGCGTTGTAGATCTCATCGAAGTAGTACTTTCGCTCGAGCAGCCGCTGTGCCCACGGCAAGGCCGTGCTCCACGGCTTCCACGTCCGCTGGACGTAGACGCGGTAGGCCGCGAGGAACAGCAGCGTGGCCAGCGCCATCGTCGCCAGGCCAACGACAACGTCTTCGGCGCCGCCCTCCCACCGCACCGGGCCGACCGCCGACGACAGGAAGTCGGACACCGCCGACGGGCCGATGCCGAGGGCGCGTGTCTGGATGAAGCCGCCGACCATCGCGAGGGCCGCGAGGATCAGCACCGGCACGAGCATCACCGGCCGCGCCTCGTGCGGGTGCTCGACCGGGCGCTCGGGCGATGGCTTGCCGGCGAACGAGATCCACCACATCCGGCCCGTGTAGAAGCCGGTGATCAGGGCGGTCACGGCGCCGATCACCCAGACGCCGAGCGCCAGCGGGTCGTCGGGCTTGGAGAAGGCCGCACCCAGGATCTGTTCCTTCGAGAAGTAGCCCACCAGGGGTATGACTCCCACGAGCGCCAGGGAGCCGACCAGGAACGAGACCGAGGTAAGCCGCAGCTGGCGCCACAGGCCGCCGAACTTGCGCATGTCCTGCTCGTCGTGCATCGCGTGGATGACATTGCCGGCGGCCATGAAGAGCAGGGCCTTGAAGAACGCGTGCGCGAGGAGGTGGAAGAACCCCGCCGAGTACGCCCCGATGCCGACCGCCAGGAACATGTACCCGATCTGGCTCATGGTCGAGTAGGCGAGCACGCGCTTGATGTCGGTCTGGACGATGGCGATGGTGGCGGCGAACAGGGCGGTGACCGCGCCGATGATCGCGACGGCGCCATGCGCGTATACGGCGATGTCGTAGATGGGGTGCATGCGGCCGATGAGGTAGACGCCGGCCGTGACCATGGTCGCGGCATGGATCAGGGCGCTGACCGGGGTGGGGCCCTCCATGGCGTCGGGCAGCCACGTGTGAAGGGGTAGCTGCGCGGACTTGGCGATCGCGCCAACGAGAAGGAGGAACGCGGCGAGCTCGATACCGGGGCCATCGGTGACTATGCGGAGGGGCAAAGCACAAATGGCAGCCGGCGTACAGTAGTTCGGGTTGGTAATTTCCCGAAAGACGGTCGCAAACGTCACAGAGTGGAACATCACGAAGAGGACAAAGGTGCCCAGGATCATGCCGACGTCGCCGATCACGTTCATCACGAATGCCTTCCGCGCCGCGAGCACTGCTGAGCGGCGCTGGTACCAAAAGCCGATCAGCAGGTAAGAGCTGAGGCCAACCAGAGCCCAGCCGACGATGAGGAACACGAAGTTCCCGGCCAGGACGAGCAGCAGCATCGAGAAGATGAAGACGTCCATGTAGGTGAAGAAGCGGGCGTAGCTGGGGTCGTCCTCGTGCTCCATGTATCCGACCGAGTAGGTGACGATCAGCCCGCCCACGCTTGTGATGACAAGGCACATGAAGATCGAGAGGTTGTCGACGAGCAGGTTGAAAGGCACCTCGAACGTGCCGCTCTTGATCCACGTCCAGTACGTGAAGTCACCCGACACCTTGCCGAAAAACAGCGCCAGCGTGATGACAAACGACGCCCACACCACACCCGGCCCGACGATGACCGTGACGATCCTGGGCAGCCGCCAGCCGCGGCCCACGAGGAGGATCGCGCCGGCGGCGGGGAAGAGCAGGACGAGCAGGGCGAGCGTCTGGTTGCTCATCCCTTCATCTCGCTGAGCTCGTCGACGTCCTCGACGTCACGGACCCTGAAGATGTCGACCAGGATCGCGAGCCCCACGACGGCCTCCGCCGCGGCCACCGTCATCACCATCAGGGCGAAGAGCTGGCCCTCGATGTTCTGCAGCTGACGCGAGAACGTGATCAGCGTCAGGTTGACCGCGTTGAGCATCAGCTCGATGCTGATGAGGATGACCAGCGGGTTGCGCCGCACCAGCACGCCGATGGTGCCGATTGTGAAGAGGACCGCGCCGAGAAGCAGGAACCACGAAGTGTCGATCTGCGAGCCGCCAATGTCGAGGGTGCTCATTTACGGGGTCCCCGCGAAATCACGGCGAAGCCTCCGATTTCGTGGGGTCTTCACAAGTCGTCGATCGTTTTGCGGCTGAGGTAGATCGCGCCGATGGCGGCGACCAATAGGAGGATCGAGGTCAGCTCGAACGGGTAGAGGTAGGTCGTGAAGAGGCCCACCCCGATCGACTGCACCGTGCCGAAGATCGAGAGGTCGGTCTTGTCAGGCTGGCGGTACTGGACGCCCTGGAGCATCGCCCAGATCAGGCCGGCGAGGACAACCACGAACAGCGCCGACAGCCAGGCCTGGAAACGCAGCTTGGTCCTGGCCATCTCGCGCGCCGGACCCATGAGGGCGATCACGAAAAGGAACAGGACCATCACCGCGCCGGCGTAGACGATGATCTGGACGACGAAGACGAACTGCGCGCTGAGCAGCAGGAAGAGCACGGAGAGCCCAAGCATCACGACAACAAGGCTGAGCACGGACCGGATCGGCTCCCTGAAGGCGACGACGCCAACCGCCCCCGCCAAAGCGAGCGCGGCAGCGACGAAAAAGACGACTAGAGCCAACGCAATTGGTCGCGCGTCGGCGCGGGGCAAACTGGCCTGCAAAACTGCATCAACAGGTCACTTCCCCACCACTGGGGTCCCGGCGCGAAGCGCGGGAGGTTGGTGCGAAGCCGCCGGATGGGGCTGCTCGCCTTGCAACCGCGCCGCGACATCAGGCGGCAGCGGCTCGAGCAGCTTCTCCTTGGTGTAGATGAACTTCTCGCGGCTGGTGTCGGACAGCTCGTACTCCGGCCCCAGCACGATCGCCTGCACCGGGCACGCGTCTTCGCAGTAGCCGCAGAAGATGCAGCGCAGCATGTTGATCTCGTACGTCTTGGCGTAGCGCTCTCCGGGCGACACGCGGTTCTCGTCGGTATTCTCGGCCGCGATCACGAGGATGCACCCCACCGGGCACGCCGCCGCGCATAGCTCGCAGCCGATGCACCGCTCGAGACCGTTGTCGTAACGGCGCAGGTAGTGGCGCCCGCGGTAGCGCTCCGACCGAGGCGATTTGTCCTCGGGGTACTCGAGCGTGACCGGGGCGCGGAAGAACTCACCGAGCGTGGTCGTCAGTCCGCCGACGAGCGCGGCCACATCGGCGGCGACCCCGGGCCGGTCACCCTTGGGCTTCGCGGGCACGCCCTCCCTGGGACCACGCAATTCGGTCGGGTGATCAGGTTGATTGGTCACCTCCCCGCCAAGCGGGGAGGACGGGCCGGCGTTCACCTCCCCACCCTGTGGGGAGGACAGGTCGGCCCGTGGCCGACCAGGTGGGGGTGGCGGAGCTTGCTTCTCAGAATCGGACATGACTACCCCTGCACAGCCACCAGGACGACCCCGGTGACGATGACGTTTGCGATTGCCAGCGGCAGCAGCACTTTCCAGCCGAGCCGCATGAGCATGTCGTAGCGGAGGCGAGGGAGCGTGCCGCGGAGCCAAATGTATAGGAAGAGGAAGAGAACGATCTTGAGGAGGAAGGCGAGCACCGGCGGTACGATCCACAGGGACCATCCGGCGAAGAAGAGAATGGCCGCCAGCGCAGAGACCGTGATCATGTTGATGTACTCGGCCAGGTAGTACATGACGAACTTCAGGCCGGAGTATTCGGTGAGGAACCCGCCGATCAGCTCCTGCTCGGCCTCCGGGAGGTCGAACGGGGCGCGGTTGGTCTCGGCCACGGCGGCGATCAGGTAGATGACGAAGCCGATCGGCGTGAGGATGATCAGCGGGATCGGCCCGTGGTACGGCCCCCAGCTCACCGTGTACTGAACGATGTCGCGCAGCCGCAGCGAGCCGACGATCATGAACGTCGGGACCAGGGAGAGGCCGAGTGATACCTCGTAGCTGATGAGCTGCGCCGCGGAGCGCAGGCCCCCGAGCATCGAGTACTTGTTGTTGGACGCGTAGCCGCCGAGCACGAGCGCGTACACGTTCATCGCGCTGACGGCGAAGATCAGCAGGATGCCGATGTTGACGTCGGCGATCCAGTACTGGACGTTGTACCAGAGGCCGATCGGTATCACCGCCCAGGCGAGGAACGCGGCCGCCACGGCGATCGCCGGCGCGACGACGAAGAGGACCTTGTCGGTGTCGGCAGGGACGAAGCTCTCTTTGAATGCGAGCTTGATGCCGTCCGCGGCAAGCTGCAGCAGGCCATACGGACCGACTCGATTGGGACCCGGACGGCGCTGGATGTGGCCAAGCGCAACGCGCTCGAACCACACGGTGTAGGCGGTGGCCGTGAGCACGACGAAGAGGAGCAGAGCAATGGCGACGACGACCACCACCCAGTGCCCAATGGGGTCGTTGTAAAAACCGTTCACTTGCTTCCTTCCGCGTGGCTCGGCTTTGCCGAGCCACCGCCACCGCCCATCGAAGGCGATGCGGCCCATCGCAGAGGGGGGGGTACCGCGGGGGGGGCCTGACCCCCCCGCGCCTTCAAGCCGCTCACGGGTGCGCCGGCCCGACCAGGACGGGTTGGGGTGCGGGCTCGGGCGAGGGCGGCTGGGCCAGCGCGGCGAGTGCCGGAACCTTGCTTGCCAGCTCGCGCTGAATGGTGAAGATGCCGGCGTAGTCCAAGTTCAAGCCGAGCGCGACGCCGAGCTCCGTCAGCGCCTCCCAGGCCTCCTTCAGCGGCGGCTCGATCGCGATCGGCGGGCGAAGGAACTGGACCGTGCCCTCGAGGTTCGCGTAGCTGCCCTGGCGCTCGGCGAACGTCGTGGCCGGCAGGATCACGTCGGCCGCCGCGTACTCAGGGCGCGGCAGGTGATCCCAGGCAGCGAGGAAGCGAACCGAGTCGGGGATGCCGGCCGCCGGCGGCGGGCCCCAGACCAGCAGCGCCTCGACGCCGTCCAGCTTGTCCCAGCCCGCGACCCCGGCCGCCAGCGTCCCGCGTTCGTTGGTGGCGCGGTAAAGAGGCATCACCTTGCCGCCGACCTTGGCCGCGAGCTCCGCGCATGCGCCGGCCAGGTCCGTCGCGTCCTCGCTGCCGTGGCCGTCGCCGTACAGGATGGCGACCAGGCCGCCCGGGTTCTGCAGCAGCTCGTGCGACGCCAGCTTCCTCACCTCGGCGGCGGCCGCGCCAGGGGCGTTGCGGATGTGGACGGTGTGCGGGCTGCGATCGAGGTCGACCCCGTTCGGGTGGACCACGATCAGCTTCGCGCCGAGCTTGCCCACCGCCTTCTTGACGCGCAGGTTGACGATCGGGACATCATCCTCGGTATCGGACGCGACGATCACGATGACGCGGGCGTCATCCAACTCTTTGATACGAAGGGTTTCGGTTGAGGGTGGCGGTAGGGCCGTGCGGCCGTGCATCTTCACCTTCGCGTCCTTCAGCGGGCCGTCGAGCAGCCGCCGGAACAGGAAGGCTTCCTCGTTGGTCAGGTCTTGTGGCAGCGACACGCCGAGCTTCGCGCCCTTGCCCTTGATGCCCACAGCGAGGGCGTTGAACGCGTCGGCCCAGGTCGACCTTGAGCCGCGCACGACCGGGGTGTGTAGGCGTGAGGGGTCGTTGACGTCCGCGTAGTCGAACCGGCCGCGATCGCAGATCCAGCCCTCGTCGATGTCGTCGTTCTCGCGTGAGGTGACGCGGACCAGCTGACCGCGCCGCTGCCACATCGTCACGTTGCAGCCGACCGCGCATTTCGAGCACACGCTTTCCGTGTGTGTCATGTCCCACGGCCGCGACTCGAAGCGCCAGATGCGCGACGTGAGGGCGCCGACGGGACAGAGGTCGATGATGTTGCCGCTGAAGATCGATTGCAGAGGCTGGTCGAACTGGCTGGTGATGAAGGAGTGCACGCCGCGCTGCCCGACGGTAAGCTCCTGCTCCCACGCGATCTCGTCGTAGTAGCGCGTGCACCTGTAGCAGAGCACGCAGCGCTCGCGGTCGAGCGCGATCTTCTCCGACAGGGGGACCGGCTTCTTGAAGTGGAGGCGCGGCCCGTCGATCCGGCTCGTCGGGTATCCGTGGCGGAACGTGTAATCCTGCAGGGGGCACTCGCCGCCCTTGTCGCAGACGGGGCAGTCCAGCGGGTGGTTGGCCAGCTCCATCTCCAGGATGTCGGCCCGCGCATGGACGGCCATCGTGCTCTGCGTCTTGACGACCATGCCCTCGGCGACGGGGCGGATGCAGCCGGCCTGCGCGACGGGGGGACCCGGCGCGATCTCGACCATGCACATGCGGCACGCGCCCACGGGCTCGAGCTTGTGGTGGTAGCAGAAGACCGGGATCTCGATGTTGAGCTTTTTCGCGGCCTCTACAACCAGCGTGCCGTCGGGCACGGTCACCTCGCGGCCGTCGATGGTCAGCTTGACCATCTTCACCTCAGGCATGGGCCGGGACCTTCTCGACCGAGCACGTGTGCTGGAGGCAGTGCTCCTCGTACTCGTTGCGGAAGCGGTTCATCGTCGACTGGATCACCCAGCCGGCCGCGTCGCCGAGGCCGCACAGGCAGCGCCCAGCCTGCAATTGCTGCTGCACGCGGTCCAGCAGCGCGAGCTCGATCTCGCTGCCCTCGCCCGCGAGAATCCGGTCGAAGGTGCGGACCGACCAGTTGGTGCCCACGCGGCAGGGCGTGCACTTGCCGCATGACTCATGCGCATAGAAACGCAGCAGCCTGGCTGCGGCCTTCACGACGCAGTGGGAGTCGTCCATGACGATGATCCCTCCGGATCCGCCCATCGTGCCGAGCGCTTTCAGACCATCGAGGTCGGTCGAGGTGTCGATCATCGAGGCCGGGAGGACCTTGGCCGACGAGCCGCCAGGCCAGAACACCTTGAGCTTGCGCCCCGGCAGCATGCCGCCCGCGAGCTCTTCGATGATGTGGCGGTAGGTGACGCCGATCACGATCTCGTAGTTGCCCGGGCGCTGGACGTCGCCGCTCACCGTGACCATGCGAGTGCCCTTCGCCTTCTCGGTGCCGCGCTTGGCGTACTCCGCCCCGCCGTGGCGGATGATCCAGGGCACAGTCGCCAGCGTCTCGACGTTGTTCACCGCGGTCGGCATGCCCCACGCGCCCTTGACGGCGGGAAAGGGGGGACGCGATCGGGGTTGCCCGCGCTTGCCTTCCAGCGATTCGAGGAGCGCGGTCTCCTCGCCGCAGATGTAGGCGCCGTGGCCGCGGTAGAGCCTCACGTCGAGGGGATAGTCCGAGCCGAAGGGGTGATCGCCGAGGTTGCCCTTCGCTTGGGCCTCGGCGATCGCGTCCCGCAGCATCTCGTACGGCAGGTCGTACTCGCCGCGAATGTAGATCCAGGCGGTGTGGCCGCCGATTGCGAACGTCGCGATCGCGGCGCCCTCCACCAGCGCGTGCGGCGAGTTCTCCATCAGGTAGCGGTCCTTGGCGCTGCCGGGCTCGGACTCGTCGGCGTTGACCACCATGTACTTCGGACCGGGATGGTCTTTCGGTACGAAGGACCACTTCGTCGCGGTCGGGAAGTCCGCGCCGCCGCGGCCGCGCAGTCCTGAGACCTTGACCTCGTCGATCACCTGCTGCGCGGTCATCTCGGTGACGACCTTGCGCAGCGCAGAGTAGCCGCCAAGCGATTCGTAGACGTCGAGCTTGTGGAGGTCGGCCGTGGCAAACCACGTAGTGAGCACGGGCCCGTCGACTGTGCCGCGCTGCTCAGTCATCGGCCTTCTTCTTGCGCGGCGTGCGAGCACGCTTCACCTCCCCACCTTGTGGGGAGGACGCGTCGTAAGGCGCGGGTGGGGGTGGTGCCTCAGGCACTGCCGCCGGCGACCTGCGTTCTGCAACCAGCTGGTCCAGCTTCTCCGGCGTCAGGTCGTAGTGGTAGCGGCGGTCGACCTGGGCCATCGGCGCGTACTCGCACGCGCCCATGCATTCGACCTCCTCATAGGAAAAGAGACCGTCCTGCGAAACCTCGCCGGCCTCCTTCACGCCGATCGCGCCTCGCAGGTGATCGACGAGTGCGTCCGCGCCGCGCAGCGTGCAGCTCAGGTTGGTGCACATGTAGAACCGATGCTTGCCGATGGGCTCGAGGTGGAACAGGGTGTAGAAGGTGGCGACGCCCTCGACGTAACCAGGATCGAGCTGCAGCGCCTGGGCCACCTCGGTCATCGCCTCAGGCGTGAGATAGCCGAGCTCCTCCTGCGCGAGGTCCAGCGCGGGCATCACCGCCGAGCGCGGCTGCGGATAGCGGGCCGGCAGGGCCTTGATCTCTTCCAGCACGTGTTCGGAGAGACCGCTCTCAAGGGGCCCCCGCGAAATCGCGGTGGTTGGGTGCGGATTTCGCGGGGTATTCACCGGTCGCAGTCTCCGAGCACGGCGTCGGCGGTGCCGATGATCGCGATCAGGTCGGCCACCATGTGGTTCAGCGCCATGCGCTCCAGCGCCTGCAGGTTCACGAAGGACGCCGAGCGAAACTTCACGCGCCGCGGCTTGTGGGTGCCGTCGCTCACGACGTAGCAGCCGTTCTCGCCACGCCCGGACTCGACGGCGACGTACACGTCCCCGGGTGGCACCGAGTACCCCTCGGTGAAAAGCTTGAAGTGGTGGATCACCGCCTCCATCGAAGTCTCGAGCTCCTCCCTGGGCGGCGGCAGCATCTTGCGGTCGTCGGCGTTGACCGGGCCGTCGGGCAGGCGGTCCAGGGCCTGGCGCAGGATCTTGACCGCCTCGCGCATCTCCTTGATGCGCACCAGGTAGCGTCCGTAGCAGTCGCAGTCGTTCGAGGTGGCGATCTCGAAGTCGTAGTTCTCGTAACCCGAGTAAGGCATCGTCTTGCGGAGGTCCCAGGGGATGCCCGAGCCGCGGATCATCGGCCCGCTCGCGCCCAGCACCTTCGCGTCCTCCGGCGACAGCCGGCCAATGCCGATCGTGCGCGAGCGCCAGATCGGGTTCATGGTGAGCACGTCCTCGTACTCGTCGACGTGCCCCGGCATCTCGCGGGTGAACGTGTCGAGCATGTCGAGGAAGCGCGGGGTGGCGTCGGCGAACACGCCGCCGGGCCGGATGTACGACGTGTGCATCCGGAAGCCGGAGATCTCCTCGTTCAGGTCGTTGATGAGGTCCCGCTCGCGAAAGCAGTACATGAGCATGGACATCGCGCCGAGCTCGAGCCCGCTCGTCCCCATCCACACCAGGTGAGACGAAAGGCGTGTCAGCTCCGACATGATCACGCGCAGGGCCTTGGCCCGAGGCGGCACGTCGACGCCCATCAGCTTCTCGACCGCGAGCGCGTAGGCGAGGTTGTTGATCGGCGGCGACAGGTAGTCGTGGCGGTCGGTCACCACCACGCCCTGCTGCCAGCGCAGCGCCTCCATCTGCTTCTCGATGCCGGTGTGCTGGTAACCGATCACCGGCGTGACGCGGCGGATGTACTCGCCGTCGAGGTCGACGATGAGCCGGAGCACGCCATGCGTGGATGGGTGATGGGGCCCGAAGTTGACGGTGAGGAGCTCGCCCCCGAAGTGGCCCTGCTCGCCGGTCCTCGTGATCGTGACGCCTTCCGTCTCGCTCAAGAGTGTCGCGCCCCCGAACGGCCGCCGCAGGTTTGCGGCATCGGCGGCCGGAGCCAAGGAAAGGGTGGCGCCGCTAGGAGCGCATCTATCGATGCGTGACGACGCGGCGCCGGGCCCCTTGACGCAGGCTTCAGCGCCGAAGGCGCCCGGCCGCCTAGGCCGCAAAGATGCAAGGACCTTCGGGGGTGCGACACTCAGGCATCCTCCGGGGCGGTCTGCCATTTCTCGTGCTCTTCGGAGAACTCGACGACCTCCCCTCCGACCGGGTAGTCGCGCCGCAGCGGATGGCCCACCCAGTCGTCGGGCATCAGGATTCGTGTCAGGTCTGGGTGGTCGTCGAAGATGACACCGAACAGGTCGTACGTCTCGCGCTCGTCCCAGTTGGCCGGTGGAAACAGATCGTGGATCGAGCTGATGTGCGGCGGGTCTCCGTCGACGAACGCGCGCACGCGCACCTGCTGGCGCGTCTCCATGTTGCGCAGCTCGTAGACGACCTCGTATCGGGCGGGCCACTCGCGTGAGGCGTCGACCAGGTGGTCGACGCACGTAAGAAAGACGAGCAGTCGGTAGCCGTCGGACTTCAATGCTGAAAGCGCATCGCGGATGTTGTCGGGCGCGACGGTGACCCATGCGTCGCCCGCGCTGGCGCCCTTATCGACGATCAGCTTCTCGTCGATCACTGGCGCGGGGTTATGCCCTGGGCCTTGATCCGCTCCTGCAAGATCATCAGCGCGTTTAACAAGTCTTCAGGGCGTGGGGGGCAGCCCGGGATGTAGACGTCGACCGGGACGATCTTGTCGACCCCCTGGAGCAGCGCGTAGTTGTTGAACACTCCGCCTGTGGATGCGCACGCGCCCATCGAGATGACCCACTTGGGTTCAGGCATCTGGTCGTACACCGTGCGCAGGACCGGCGCCATCTTCTGCGAGACGCGGCCCGAAACGATCATCAGGTCGGACTGCCGAGGCGAGGCTCGGAACGCCTCCGAGCCGAAGCGAGCGATGTCCACGCCAGCCGTCGCCGTCGCGATCATCTCGATGGCGCAGCAGGCGAGTCCGAACTGGGCCGGCCAGACCGAGTTGCCACGACCCCAGCCGACCAGCTTGCCCAGTGTGGTCGTGAGGATGTTCTTGCCGAGTGAATCGGCGAGCTCCTCTATTCCCAATCCAGGCCCCCCTTGCGCCAGATGTGGGCCAGGGCGATGGCCAGGATCCCCATGAAGACGAGCATCTCGATCAGGCCGAACCACTTGAGCTGCCTCAGCAGCACCGCCCACGGATAGAAGAAGACGGCCTCGACGTCGAAGATGATGAACAGCATCGCCGTGAGGTAGAAGCGGACCGTGAGCCGGCGGTGCGCGGGGGTGTCGGGGATGATGCCGGACTCGTAGGGGGCGAGCTTGCGCTTGAAGGGCTTGGACGGGCCTAGCACGAAGCTCAGGGTGACCAATGCTCCGAGAAGTCCAAGGATGATGAGGACGTAGATCAGAACTGGGACGTAGGTCTCGAGCAAGTTACCGAAGTGGCCTCACACGTCATCGGGGGCTTTTGGGAACGCCTTAATTCTAGGGAGTCCTTCATAAACTCCGTCGGAAGCATCACCTCCCCACCATGTGGCGAGGTCGCGCCGTAAGGCGCGGGTGGGGGTGGCGGCTAATGCGAATCCTTCCGATGATGCTCAATCGTGGTCCCGCGAGAGAGCGTCGCGTGGATCGGGCAGTAGCGGTTGCACGCCATGTCGATGGCCCGCTCGACCAGCTCCTTGTCGAATTTGCCGTCCCAGCCGCAGTGGAAGGTCACCTCGATCTTGTTGAAGGCGCGGGGCCACTCCTTGTCCTGCTCGCCTTCGACCTCGACCTCCAGCGACCTGATCGGTTGCTTGAACTTCTTGAGGAGCAGCACTGCGTTGAGGCCGGTGCAGCCGCCCAGTGCCCCGAGCAGCATCTCGGTCGGGCGCATCGCAGTGTCGTCGCCGAAGATCGGCGGCTCGTCGATCGCAGCAGTGTGCCCCGAGGCCGACTCGATGTCGAACCGAACCTTGCTGCCCGACCACCTCGCGACCGCCTTTGCCACGAGAAGGAACGATAATCGGATTCCCCGCCGAACGATGGCCGGTATGATTTCAGCGAACGTAGGGGGGAGTAGCCACTCCCGTCGGTCCCCGTCAAGACGGCAGCGATGCCCGGGGCCGCAGCGGACGCCCGGTCCGCGGCAAGACCTCTGCACCATATCCGCCGCACTTGCGCGGCGACATGAGCAGGAGGTTGTAATGGCAAGAAGTCTTCTGGTGTCCATCCTGGTGATTGCATTCACCGATGTCGCGCTGCAGCTGGACAACGCGCTCGCCATCTCGTCGGTGGCGAGCGGCGTGCCCCCTTCGTACCGGCTGGTGGTGCTTGCGGGTGGCGTGCTGCTGGCCGCGTGCTGCCTGCTGGGTTTCACGCTGATCGGTTCGCACCTGATCGATCGCATCGCCTGGCTCAAACCGGTGGCCGGAGTCGCACTGATCGTGATCGGGGCCAAGCTCGCGATTGATTACTTCCGCACATGACCGATGAAGAAGAAGAGGTGGTCACAGAACTCTCCGCGCGGTGGCGGGTGCTGGCGGGCGTCGTCCTGCTCGCCGCGGTGATCGTAGGGATGGGCTTCCTTGTCGAGCACGATGCCTCCGGCGAGTTGCCCGACGCGGACAGGACCGTCGGCGAGCTGCTGAGGGACAACGGGTACCTGGCCGGGTTCGCGCTGATCTACATCGAGGAATCGGGACCGCCGCTGTTCATCCCGGGCGACGCCTTCCTCCTGTACGTGGGACATCGCCTTCCGCGCAACATGCCGATCTACCTCGCGGCGTGGTGTGGCTTCATCCTTGCTGTCACCCTTGGCGCGAGCAACCTCTATCTCCTCTCGCGTCGCTACGGCAGGCGCCTCCTCGAGCACAGGCTCGCCAAGTTGATGCACCTGACTCCGGCTCGACTGGACGAGGCGGAGCGGTGGTTCTCGCGGTGGGGCCCCTGGACCCTGATCGCCGGCCGCCACATCCCCGGATTTCGTGTGCCTCTGACGGTCGCGGCCGGAGTGCTAAAGCTCCGCTATCCCGTGTTCGCCATCAGCGTGGCGGTGTCCAGCGCGGTCTGGGCAGGGCTGTTCCTCACGCTCGGCGCGGTCTTCGGCACGCGCCTCGAAAACTCGATCCGGTCGGCGCCGCTCGTGTTCCTGGCCGTTGCGCTCGTGGTCGTGGCGGTGGTCGTCATCGTGGCGATCGTGCGCAGCCGCCGCATGACCGGCGAGGCCCATAACTAGACTCACTCCGTGCCTGATGACGTCCGCGCCCGCTTCGCGCCCGTCGCCGCCAACTACACGCGCACGACCTTCCATGCGTCGTCCGAGCGGTTGCAGGAGGTGCTGGACCTGGCGCGTCCCAAGAAGGGGGACCTGGCGCTCGACGTGGCGACCGGGACGGGCAACACGGCGCTTGCGCTGGCAGCTCATGTGCGGAGAGTCATCGGGCTCGACCTGACCCGCGAGATGCTCGACCAGGCGCGCCGCATCACAGCCGAGAAAGGGATCAAGAACGCGGACTGGGTGATCGGCGATGCGGCCCGCCTGCCCTTCGAGGATGAGACGTTCGACCTCTACACCGTGCGCGCGGCGCCGCACCACTTCCCCGATATCGACGCCTTCCTCAATGAGGCTTTCCGCGTCCTGAAGCCAGACCGAGACGCGGCGTTTGTCGACTGCGCCCCGCCGGCCGCCGCGCGGGAGGTGCTCCACGAGGTCGAGGTCCGCCGTGACCCGTCGCACGTGCGCTCGCTGACGGTTGACGAGTGGATCGAAAGCCTCGAGCGGGCCGGCTTCGAGGTCGAGCTGACCCAGGCGCGCGAGCTTGACTGGGACTACGAGGAGTGGATGCACACGATGGCCGTCGAGCCGGCCCTTGCCGGCGAGCTGGCCACCCTGATCGAGGCCGCTCAAGGCGAGGCGAGGGAGCAGCTGCACCCGGAACGGCGCGAGGGCAAGCTGCGCCACGCGTACTGGCACTGCCTGATCCGCGCCCACAAGAATGGATAAGACAACTCACTTCCCCATTCATGGGGAAGTACCGGCCAGCTTTCACCTCCCCACCCTGTGGGGAGGACAGGTCGGCCCGTGGCCGACCAGGTGGGGGTGGTGGAGAAGCTACTAGCT
>JBDTKH010000047.1:0-9453 GCA_039935415.1 Candidatus Dormiibacterota bacterium | reverse complement strand
CGGCGCACCAGCTCGTCCGGGCGCATCGATCCGCCGGCCGCGAGGAAGTCGAGGTAGTCGTCGACGAAGGCCGGTCCGCGCTCCAGGTAGCGGTGATAGACGGACAGCGCCAGCAGGTTTCCGAACGCGTAGGCATAGACGTAGCCCGGCGTGTGCAGGAAATGCTCGACGTAGCTCCACCAGACCTTGTGCTCGTCCGTCAGCGTGAGCGCGTCGCCGAACATGGGTTGAAGCTTGTGCTGGTAGAGCTCGCCCAGCTGGTCGACGGCGAGCTCGCCCTCGGTCCGGCGCGCGACATGACAGGCGTCCTCGTAGCGGTTGAACGCCACCTGCCGGAAGACCGTCGAGAAGGCGTCCTCGAGCTGGCTGCAGAGCATCGCGAGCCGGACCTTGGGGTCCTTCTCCTCGGCCATGATGCGATCGAAGGTCAGCGCCTCGCCGAAGACGGAGGCCGTCTCGGCCAGGGTCAACGGCGGGTGATAGTCGAAGATGTGCTGCTTCGAGGCCACGCGGTCGTGCAGCCCATGGCCAAGCTCGTGCGCAAGCGTCAGCGCATCGCGGAGCGTGCCCGTGAAGTTCAACATCACGTACGGGTGGTGGTGAGGCGTCACGGGCATGCAGTAGGCGCCGCCTGCCTTCCCGGGGGCCGCTGGGGCGTCGATCCAGCCGTGGGTGAAGAAGTCGTTGACCAGCGCGCCGGCCTTCGGCGAGAAGCGCATGTACGAGCCGAGCACCAGCTCTTTGGCGTCCTCCCACGTCAGGTCGCGCTTCACCTGGCCGATCGGCGCGTAGCGATCCCACTCGTGCAGGTCGCCGACGGCCAGCAGCTTCTTCTTGACCCGGTAGTAGCGAACGCAGATGTCGTACCGGCCGGTGACGGCCTCGACGAGTGCCTGGACCGCCTCGTCGGAAGTCTCGTTGGCCAGGTTGCGCGAAGAGATCCAGCTCGGGAACTTGCGCAGGCGGTCTTCGATCGCCTTCTCCTGCAAGATGACGTTGAAGATGTAGCCACGGGTCCTGATGTCCTGCTCCAGCGCCTTGGTGACCGCCGCGCTGGCGCCACGCCGAACCTCGCGGTCTGGCTCGCGCAGCCTGGTCAGCGCCTCGTCGAGACCCAGCTCGCGGCCGTCCAGCTCGATCCTGATCCCCGCGCACAGCTCTTCGAACAGACGCGTCCACGCGCTGTTGCCGACCGGGCTGAAGTCGGTGAGGACGCGCTCCTCGGGCTCGGACAGCTGGTGCGGGCGGAACTTGCGCGCCTCCTCGACCGTGTGCCGGTAGCGCGCCGACTCAGGGTTGGCGTAGAGCTTCGCCGCGCGCTCGTCATCGATCTGGGCCAGCTCGAGCGAGAAGAACACCATGTGGCTGCCCCGCTCGGCAGCGGCCTCGCGCACCCGTGCCAGGACTCTGCCCGCCGCCGGGTCCTCGGTGTTCTGACTGTGGAGCAGGTAGGCATACACCTCGGGCTTGGCCGCCTCCTCCTCGTCGCGTTCCAGCTCCAGCATCATGGCGGCGAACCCGCCCGGTTCAAGCGACGTCACTTTGCCCCGGTATGCGGCCTCGAACGCCGTCGCACGCTCCAGGGCCCGGGCGATCGATGCCTCGATCGCGGGGTCTGTGGGAGATGCGTAGAGGTCGCTAAGGTCCCACCGAACCTGCTCCGCCCCCCGCGTCACCGCCCTCGCCACGACGCGCGTCAGGATAAGCGGTCGGCGAGCTTTCGCACCTCTCCTACGTCTGGCCAGCGGCCGGCATAGGCGCCCTCGTTGACCGCCTGCGTCACCTCTTCGAGCAGCTCTTCGAGGGGTCCGGCGCGCGCGCCGCGCAGGTACTCCACGGGCGTCTCGGGTGGCGCGCGACGGCGACCCAGGCGGCGCTGCACGCGCTCGTAGAGTCGCAGCAGCTCGGACTCGGCCGGCGCCGCCCGGACGCGCTTCCGACCCCAACGCCTCGTCCTGATCCAGGCCCAGACGAACACGGCCAGCACGCCGATCACCAGCGCGGGCGGGATGGCCGCCAGGATCCCCAGCGACCCCAGAATCGCGACAGGCGCGCCGATCTCGAGGTGAGGGATCAAGCGCGCGATACCGCCCCCCGCCCAGTGAGAGGGGAATTTGGTCGCGGCGAGCGCCGTGAATCCGGGTGACGGGTCGACCGGCACCCAGCCGTGGCCGGGAAACCAGACCTCGACCCAGGCGTGGGCGTCGTGCTCGTGGACGATCGACTGGTCGAGCACGGGGTCGTATTGGCCGGTCGAGTATCCGGTGGCGAGCCGGGCCGGGATGCCGAGGCTGCGCAGCATCAGTGTCTCGGCGGTCGCGAACTGTTCGCAATACCCGATCTTCGCATCGAAGAGGAACCAGTCGACGGGGTCACGGCCGGCCGGCACGTGGCCCAGCTGCTGTGAGTACTGGTAGTGGGTCTGCAGGTAGGTCGTGAGCGCCATGACGATGTCGAACTCAGTCCTGCTGTCCCCGCCTGCGGTCGCGTTTGCCGCCAGCGTGCGGGACGCCTGCGAAAGCGTGCCGATATCGAGGTACTCACCGTTTTCATCCGGCGGCAACGCAATCGGGCCTGCGCTCCGGAGTTCCTGCGGCGAGAGGTCGGGGAGGTACGAGACGACCGAGTACGTCTGACCAGGTCGCAGCAGGTCCGGGGTGTGGAAGGCCCCGTAGCCATCCTCCCGGAGTCCCGACACCGGCACGTAAAGGCTCTCCACCGGGTACGCCGCGTTGACCACGCCCGGCAGCGGACGAAGCACCCTGAACGTCTGCACGAAGGTGCCCAGGTTGTGCGGTGGCTCGGGTGGGAGAAGTCGCGGCTGGACGTAAGGCTGCAGCTCGCGATAGCCGCGGTTCGAGGCCGTCCAGATGCCGTTCCGGTAGGTGTCGAACACGAGGCCGCGCCAGTAGGCCGGCGCGCCGGTCCGCACGTACATCACGGCCGCGTCGCCCAGGCGGCCGCGGAAGTGCAGGTCGACGCTGCTGGTCGCGCCCGACGTTTCCCCGCTCAGCTGTACGAGCGGCAGGGCCGGGTTCTCGAGCTCGCCCTTGAAGCCGACGAAGTTGGGCAGCGACACGACGAGCGGGGTCGGGGCGGTGGCGGCGGGCTGAGGCAAGAGGATGAAGGCGACCAGGCCCAGCGCGAGGGCGCCGATCAGCGTGACCGCGCCTGCCGTCGCGGGGATGCTCAAGCTGGCTTCCATCCGGCGCAGGTGCGAGGCGGTCCAGAAGCCGACCAGGCAGACGGCCCAGAGAGCCACCAGGACCCCGAACGCGTAGTCCCACGCGTAGACCGCGGCCAGGTACAGGATCGCGAGGCTGATCCAGATGCTCGAGTAGCAGTTGCGCCGGGTCTTCAGATCGAAGCTCGTCAGGGCGACGAGCGCGATCGCGAAGTTCGCCTGCGGCAGCACGCCGCCGAACAGGGCGAAGACGGAGTCCGCGATGAAGTAGGCGAGCGCGGCGAACACGAGGCCGGCCAGCAGCAGCTGCCGGGGGAGCCCGCGCTTGCCCGAGCGCTCGCGGTAGCTGACCGCGTGGCCGATCGCCGCCACCACGATCCCGATTGCCGGGATCACGTAATCCTGCCCGTACAGCACGATCGCGAGCACGGCGACCGCGAAGCCAGAGAAGACGAACGCCCTTCCCTCAAGAGAGTTTTCGATGGGCGACGCGGGCAGCCGCAGCCTCACAGGGGCCACACCGTGCCGACGTGCTGCACCGGCGCGTCGACGTCGAGGTCCGCGTCACCGACGACCCACGCCCGAATGGCGCCTCCTCGGCGGCGAACCGTTTCGAGGGCGTCGACGAGATCCGGGTTCGCGCTTCCGGTGACGGCAACCGCTTCGCTGACCGCCGGCGGGTGATCAAATTCCGCCACCCCCTCCCGGCGCTGCGCGCCGCCCTCCCCGCGGGGCGGGGAGGTAAAGGGATATCTCGCCAGCCATTCCAGGAGCGCCCAGAGCGAGCGCGCCTCGTTGGGGCGGCTTGGTTCCAGGCCCGGCGCCCACAACATCACGCGGCCGCCCTCCCGGATGCAGTCCCAGGCCTCCGACGCGGCGAGCCGCGCCACCTGGTCCGCCGCCTCGGGGCCGGCCGGGTTCGGGTCGCAGAAGATCCCCAGCGTGTGGACGCCTGGCGGCTCGTACTCGCGGACCACCAGCTCCCCATGCCGGGCGCTTGACCGCCAGTGGATGCGGCGCCGCGAATCACCCGGTCGGTACTCGCGGACGCCGACCAGCTCGGTTCCGGAACCGGCGCGCGGGGCCGCGAGGCTCGCCTCGAGCTCGTGCACCTCGGGGCGTCGCGTGAGCGAAGCAAAACGAGGGAGCACGAGTGCGAGCTCGGCGTCCGGGCTCGAGCGCCGGCTGCGGAAGAAGCCGACCAGGTCGCTCGACTCCACGACCCATGACCGGGCTCCGACTGGTCCGCGCCGCAGCCCTTCCAGCTCTACGCGATGCCGCCAGCCGGTCCTCGGCACCACCCCGGTGGCCGCGCTCAGCTCCCTGGCGCCCGCCGTGCCGGAGACCTTCGCCGGCCCGCGGGCCGCCCCGTCGGTGTCCAGGCCCAGGTCGAGCTCCATCGCGTCTCCTTCGAAGATCGGGGCAGGCAACGGCGCGCCGCGCATCACCTGGTCCGGCAGCGACTCGACCGGTGAGCCGGGCCCAGGCCGGCTGCCGCCGACTCGCAGGTAAAGACGCAGCCCGCGCCGGTTCCACGATGCGTATGCGAATGACACGACGATCACAGCGGCGATCCAGCTGGTCAGGAGGAAGAGCCACGGGACCTCGGAGGTGGATCCGTAGTACTCGAGCACAACCCCAAGCACGAAGGCCCCGAGGAGCCTGACGGTCGGTCTCAGGTGCGCTGTCGCAGCGGCGGCAGCGGGAGCGAGGCGACCACCTCCTGCAGCATGTCCGCTGCGCCAGACCGGCCGCGCATGCCAAGCCGGTGCGCGAGGACGGAGACCGCCAGCAGCTTGACGTCGTCGGGCAGCACGAAGTCCCTGCCTTCGAACAGCGCCCAGGCCTGCGCCGCGCGCTGAAGGTAGACGCCGGAGCGCATGCTGGCCGGAAGCAGCACGTCGGGGCGCGCGCGGATGGCCTGGAGCAGCGACACGATGTAGGTGCGGATGGCCGGCGCGGCCACGACCCTGAGACAGGCATCCTGAAGCTCCATCACCTCAGCCAGGCCGGCCACCGGTCCGAGCTCGGCAAGTGGGTCGCCGTGCTCTCGGCGGGCCAGTACTTCCATCGCCTCGGCGTCGGTCGGCGCGCCCATCTCCAGCGCCAGGATGAAGCGGTCGAGCTGCGACTCGGGCAGCGGGTACGTACCGTGGAACTCCGCGGGGTTCTGCGTGGCGACGACGAAGAACGGCCGCTCGAGCACCCTCGTCGTCCCCTCGACCGTGACCTGCCCCTCCCCCATCGCTTCGAGCAGGGCCGACTGGGTGCGGGGCGTGGCGCGGTTGACCTCGTCCGCCAGCACGATGTTCGCGAAGATCGGCCCGGGCACGAACTCGAAGCTCATGTCCTTCTGGTTGAAGATGCTCGAGCCGGTGATGTCGGAGGGGAGCAGGTCGGGCGTGCACTGGATGCGCCGGAAGGAACCGCCGACGGATGTCGCCAGGGCTCGTGCCAGCATGGTCTTGCCGGTGCCGGGGAGATCCTGGAGCAGGACGTGCCCGCCGGCGACCAGCCCCGTCACGGCGAGGCGCACCACGCGTTCCTTGCCGACGATGACGCGGTGCACGTTCTCCTCGATCCCGCCGAGAAGCTCTGCCGCCCTTTGGGGCTGAAGGACCGGTTCCTGGGACGCCGCCACTTGGAGGCCAGTCTAGAGATGCGTTTGGCCGGGAGGGCTGTTTAAGCCCGGGCGGGCCTTTACAGGCACAGTTTCCCAATCGGAGCGACGCCGATAGCGTGCGGCGGGTTGAAGGTCCGCGATGTCATCCGTCTGATCCATGAGGAGGGTTGGTATCAGGTTGCGCAAGAGGGGAGCCACCGGCAGTTCAAGCATCCGAGCTTGAAGGGCCGCGTGACAATTGCGGGCCACCTTTCGGATGACCTGCCACCCCGGACCCTTCGAAGTATCCTGAAGCAGGCGCGCCTGGGCCTTATGAGATGAGCCAGTACCTGGTCGTTGTGGAGAAGGCAAAGGGCAATTTCGCTGCCTACCTTCCAGACGTTCCTGGCTGTGTCGCCACCGGCAAGACGCGTGCCGAAGTGTTGGATCGCATGCGGAAGGCGTTCGCGATGCACGTCGCCGGTTTGAAAGAGGACGGTGCACATGTGCCCGAAGCCGTTTCGAGCGCGGACTACGTCGAGATCTGAGCCTTCTTTCGCGGGCGCTAGTAACTCACCAGCCCCATCCGGCGCTGCGCGCCACCTTCCCCATAAATGGGGAAGTGACCTGTTGAGTTACTGGCCGATCATCCTTGCGATCACTTCGTTCAGGTTTGGTCCCCCTTTGCCGAACGGGACTGAGTGCACTCGGTGCGCGAACACCATTTCTGCCACCTCGCCTACGTGGGTCACGCCCACTCGCTCTGAACTGTCGTAGGCGGCCTTCGCCTGGGCCGCGCGAGCGCAGACCAGGTCGGAGCGGTGCCCGTCGACCTCGAGCGCGATGCTGATCTGCGCGATCAGGCGGAGGATCTCGCGCGGGAGCTCGACCTCGGGAAACGTGGCGATCGCCTCCGCGATCTGGGAACGCACCGACTGCTCCGACTCGGCGTGCTGCTGGTAGAACAGGTTGGGGTCGTCTTCCCAGCCGGCCCGCTTCTCCACGATCGCGACACGCTGGTCCAGGTCGCGGATGCCCTCGACGTCGACGCACAGGCCGAACCGGTCGAGCAGCTGCGGCCGCAGCTCGCCTTCCTCCGGGTTCATCGTCCCGACGAGGATGAAGCGCGAGGGGTGAGAAACGGAGACGCCCTCGCGCTCGACGGTGTTGATGCCCATCGCCGCGGCGTCAAGGAGCACGTCGACGATGTGGTCGTCGAGCAGGTTGACCTCGTCGACGTAGAGGATGTTGCGGTTTGCCTCGGCGAGCACGCCGGGCTCGAATCGCCGTGAGCCTTCCTTGAGCGCGGCCTCGAGGTCGATCGTGCCGACGACCCGGTCCTCAGACGCATTGATCGGAAGCTCCACGACGCGCATCCGCCTGGTGGTCACCGGTAGCTCCCCGGCGCGCGCGCGCTCGCGACAGTCGAGGCACCAGTCCTCGGGGTCGTCCGGGTGGCAGCCGAAGTGACAACCCTCCACGACCTGCTGCTCTGGCAGCAGCCGCGCCAGGGCGCGCACCGCGGTTGACTTGCCCGTGCCTTTCTCGCCGCGGATCAGCACGCCCCCGATGGATGGGTTGATCGCGTTCAGGACCAGGGCCAGCTTCATCTCCTCTTGCCCGACGATCGCGGTGAACGGATACGAGTAACGGTCGATTGCCATTCCATCCGAGATGTTACCGGCCACTTCTGCCCAACTCTCTCTCCACCGCGGAGGCGATCTCGTCCCGCGATAGGTCGTATAGGCCGTAGTAGCGCGCGCCCATCCGCTCGGCCAGGTCCGCGCAGGCGTTGATGGCGTAGGTCTGGTACATCGGCGCCACGCGCGCCAGGTGCTGGACCGACGGCAGGTGGCTGTAGTCACGCGCCGAGTCGATGACGAGCGCATCGATGTCCTCGGACTCGATCAGCGCAGCGACCTTTTGCGCCTCCACCAGCGGCTCTTCCTTGAACATCGAGATGTTGCCGCGCCCATCGCTGATCAGGACGAGCAGCGGCCGGATGGTGGGGTCGCGCAGCAGCTCAGTTTTGACGACTTTGTATCCGGCCATCAGGCCGTGCGTCAGCGGTGTCGTGCCGCCGACGGAAAGCTTCTCCAGGCGCCGGCGCGCGAGCGAGACACTGGAGGTCGGGCGAAGCACCACTTCGGCCGTGCGGTTCTTGAAGATCACGACGGCGACGCGGTCGCGCCGCACGTAGGCGTCCTGCAGCAGCGAGAGGATCGCGCCCTTCGTCGCGGCCATGCGCTGCTCGGCATCCATCGAGGCCGACGCGTCGACCACGAACACGATCAGGTTGCCGACCTTGCGCTCGCGCACCTTCTGCCTCAGGTCGTCTCGCTCGAGCTTCAGTCGCTCGCCCGGTTGCCGGCCCCGGTCCCTCTGCATCGGCGCCGCGGCCCGCACCGTGGCGTCGATCGCCAGGTCGTTGACCTTGGCCCTCGGCTCGGCGCGGACGTAGCGGCCGCGGCGGTCGGCCGCCTGGCTGGCCGAGCGCTTTCCGCCCTGCTTGCGGATGCGGCGCTGCCGCGGAAGGTCGATGCGGCGCAGGTTGAAGGTCTCGAGCGCCTCGGGCGATGACTCGTGCCCGCTCGAGCCGCCGGTGGTCATGCCCTGGTCGTTGCCCGCCGTCTGCTCGCCGCTCTCGGTGGCGCTTGCGTTGGCTTCGGCCGAGGACTCCGTCGCGGACTCGCCTTCCGATGCCTGGGGGTCCCCCGGCTCGGATTCCGCAGGCTTGGAGCCCTCCTGCTCCTCACCGTGCTCCGGCGAGCTGGTCTCATCCTGGTCCGTGTGTAAGGGTTGGCGCGCACGGTGCGCGAGCGCAAGCGCTGCCGCGTCGTAGATGTCGTCGCGGTTCGGAGAGGCGTGGCGCCGGTATGCGGCGAGGGCGCGCGAGGCATGGTCGATGACCACGTCCGCCCGGTGGCCCAGGACATCGGCCTCGACGCAGATCGAGGAGATGAGGCGTGCATGGCCTCGGCTGATCTGCACCTGCTTGACCGCCGCGATCGCCTCGGCAAGGGCGCGGGAGAGGTTGCGGTCGGCCGCCGCGAACTCGCTGGCGAACTCGCGGTCGCCGCGCTTGAACGCCGCGTCGCGCTCGGCGATCAGCACGCGCTGGTCCGGGTCGCGGATACCTTCGACGTCCACGCACAGGCCGAAGCGGTCGAGCAGCTGCGGCCGCAGCTCGCCCTCCTCGGGGTTCATGGTGCCGACGAGGATGAAGCGGGACGGGTGGGCGAACGACACGCCCTCGCGCTCGACCACGTTCACCCCCATGGCCGCCGCGTCCAGCAGCACGTCGACGATGTGGTCGTCCAGCAGGTTCACCTCGTCGACGTAGAGGATGTTGCGGTTCGCCTCGGCCAGAACCCCCGGGTCGAAGCGCTTCGTCCCAGTGTGGAGGGCCGCCTCGATGTCGATCGTTCCGACGACGCGGTCTTCGGAGGAGTTGATCGGCAGCTCGACCACGCGCATCCGGCGCTTGTGCGACGGCAACGTGCCGGTGGCCTTCAGCCGGGCCCGGCAGTCGGTGCAGATGGCCTCGAGCTCGGATGGGTCACAGCCGTAGTGGCAGCCCTCCACCACGTCGTGCTCCGGCAGCAGCCTGGCCAGCGCTCGGACCGCCGTCGATTTGCCGGTCCCCTTCTCGCCCCGGATCAGGACG
>JBDTKH010000046.1:0-23041 GCA_039935415.1 Candidatus Dormiibacterota bacterium | reverse complement strand
GAAAACTGATGCTGACCTCGTTACTGAAAAATCCGGGTTAATCCAGTTGTTACTCCTGGCCACGCGTAGCAGTTCGAGAAACAAAGTCGCGGCCCGGGGGACCCGGCCGCCCCTGCCACGCTGGTAGCGTGTAGGTAATGAGAGGAAACCCCAAAGTGGTTTCCTCTCATCGCCCGGTCGCTTCGCGACGGGGCTGCTCTCCTTCCGGTATACGGTGGGGACTTAATCCAGTTGTTACTCCTGGTCACGCGTAGCAGTTCGAGAAACAAAGTCGCGGCGGGGGACTCGGCCGCCTCTGCCACGCTGGTAGCGCGTGGCCGTTGCAAGTTCCTTCTTGACAGCTTTTCCGAGGGGGGCTACGATCCCTGCTAAACCGTTTTAGTAAAGCGGTTTATCTCTTTTACGTAGGGGGTTCGTCACGAGGAAGTTGCCCGACGATGTCACGGGTTACGATCGCTGACGTGGCCGGCGCGGCCGGCGTGTCCAAAACCGCCGTCTCGTTCGCGTTCAACAACCCCGAGCGGCTGGGTCAGGCGACCCTCGAGCGCGTGCTCGGCGTGGCCCACGAGCTTGGCTACACGCCCCACCCAGCGGCGCGCGCACTCTCCATGCGGCGCAGCGGGACGATCGGGGTCCTCATCCCGCAGCGGTTGTCGACCGTATTCGCCAACCCGTTCCTCAGCGAGCTCATGCAGGGCCTGGGCGAGCTCTGCGAGGAGCACGACCTGACCATGCTGCTGGTTCCGCCGCTCGACGGCTCGCTCGAAGGCGCCATCCGCCAGGCGTCGGTCGACGGCTTCATCAGCCTTGGGCTGAGCCCAGACGACCGCGCCCTCGAGATGCTGGACCGCATCGGCATCCCGACCGTGCTCGTGGACTCGGAAGAGTCGCCGGCGCACCCCTCGGTGAACGTGGATGACTTTGGCGGCGCCGAGGCCGCCGCCGAGCACCTGCTGACGCTCGGGCACCGGGAGCTCGCGATCATCGTGCTGCCGCCGACGCGTGGGCAGGTCGGGCATACGCCGACCGCGGCCAGGCGCCTGGCCGGCTACCAGGTGGCACTGGGCCGCGCCGGCGCCCAGGCGCTTCACACCGTCACGGCGGGCGCGACGATGGCCGCGGGGGCGCGCGCCTTCGAGTCGCTGCCGAAAGGCAAGCGCAGGCCGACCGCAGTGGTCGCCATGAGCGACATGACCGCGATCGGCCTCATGTCCGCGGCTCAATCGGCCGGGCTCAAGGTCCCTGACGACCTGTCGATCGTCGGTTACGACGACCTTCCGATGGCCGCCTGGACCAGCCCCGGGTTGACCACCGTCCGCCAGCCCATCGTCGAGAAGGGCCGTGTCGCGGCACGGCTGTTGATCCAGCGCATGAAGGGCCGGGCGGTCGTCTCACCCGCACCGTTGAGGACCAGCCTTGTCGTTCGAGGCTCCACCTCTCAACCGTCGGGGTCCCCGCGAACCCACGCCGCAGGCTCTGAGTTCGTGGGGTAGAAGGAGGTGGTTGGCCGGCACCTTTAGATCACGCGAGAGGAAGTTGCGATTTGCCAAATTACGGGAGGTACATAGAATTGAGAGTACCGGGGCATCGATGCAGTCCAACCGACATCTTTTGGGGGAAATGAACATGCGGTCTATGTGGCTCAAGCGCAGCTTGCTTCTGCCGCTCATGGCGATTTTCACCGCCGTGGCGTGCGGAACGGGCTCGACGCAGAATGCGGGTACCGTCAAGTTCCTCGGCGTCTGGGCCGGGGCCGAGCTCGCCAACTGGCTCGCAGTGCTCAAGCCGTTCGAGGACTCGACGGGCATCAAGGTCAGCTACGAGGCTTCGCGTGACCAGGACGCGATCCTTACATCGCGAGTCGCAGCGGGAAACCCGCCCGACGTGGCCGGCGCTCCTAGCCCGGCGCTTCTCACGACGTTCGCGAAGCAAGGAAAGGTCATCGCGCTCAACAACATCGTCGACATGACCGCCCTGCAGGCGGACACCGCCCCCAGCTGGATCAAGCTCGGCGAGCCGCTCGGCGACGGCAAGCTGTACCAGATCTTTGCCTGGGCGGACGTGAAGGGGCTCATCTGGTACGACCCGAAGAGCTTCCAGTCCAAGGGCTACAACATTCCCAAGACATTCGATGACCTGACGGCGCTGCAGAGCCAGATCAAGAGCAGCGGAACGACGCCGTGGTGCATCACGGTGAACAGCGGTGCGGCGACCGGATGGCCGGCAAGCGACTGGCTCAAGGAGATAGTGCTCAGCCAGTCAGGTCCAGACGTCTACGACAAGTGGGTCGCCGGCACGCAGAAGTGGTCGTCGCCCGAGATCAAGCAGGCCTTCCAGACGTTCGGCCAGATCCTGGGACCCGGCGGCAGCAACGTCTACGGTGGACCGGCGTACATCGTCGCGACGGACTTCGGCGCTGTCGGCACGCCGATGTTCCAGAGCCCGCCGAAGTGTTACATGCTGAACCAGGCTTCGTTCATCACCTCATTCTTCACGAGCGCCGCGCCCACCCTGAAGCCTGTCACCGACTTCAACTTCTTCCCGCTGCCTGACATCAACAGCCAGTACGCGGGCTCGCACGTCGTCGCGGGCGACACGTTCTCGATGTTCAAGGACACCCCGCAGGCCCGGAAGTTGATGCAGTACCTGACCACGGCCGACGCTCAGGCGATCTGGGTCAAGGCCGGCGGCAAGCTGGCCGTCAACAAGACAGTGCCCATATCGGACTACCCCGACGACCTGGCGAAGGAGTCCGCGCAGATCATCGTCAACACGAAGATCGCCAAGTACGACGCGACCGACCAGATGCCGGCCGACATGAAGAACGCGGCCTGGGCGGACCTCGTCAAATTCATCCAGAACCAGGGACAGCTCGATTCGCTGCTGGCCGACCTCGACAAAGTCCAGGCAGCGGCTTACAAGACGTGACGAATTAGGATAAAAGACGGTGGACTTCAGCATCCTGCTGCAAGACATCCCAACCCTCCTGTTGGTAGTGCTTGGCGTTCCGGTGGTGCTCGTCGGCTACATCGTCGGGGCCGAGTTCCTGGTCCGCCGTCTTCCCGACAAGAATCGTCCGCAGGTCCGGCCCTGGATATGGGTCGGACCTGCACTCGTCTTCGTCGCGGCGTTCTTGATGATCCCCACGATCGCGACCCTGATCCAGAGCTTCAACGACAACCACGGCAATTTCGTCGGTTTTGCGAACTACGTGAGCCAGCTGAGCGGGTTCCCAAGCGGTGGCGCCTGGGTCGCGATCCGCAACAGCATCCTCGTCTGGCTGATCTTCTACATGTTCTTCGTGCTGACCTTCGGCCTGGCCATGGCCGTCCTCTTCGACCGGGTCCAGTACGAGACGCTCGTCAAGTCGCTGATCTTCATGCCGATGGCGATCTCATCGGTGGCGTCCAGCGTGATCTGGAAGTTCATGTACTGGTATCAGCCGGCCGGCGCGACGCAGACCGGGACGTTGAACGCGGTCGTGACTTTCTTCCATCACGATCCCGTGGCCTGGCTGCAGGATGAGTGGCCGAACAACCTCGCGATACTCAACAACCTTTCGCTGGTCACCGTTGCCGTCTGGGGCTTCACGGGATTCTCGATGGTCATCCTTTCAGCTGCTCTCAAGGGCATTCCAACCGACCTGCTGGAGGCCGCCCGGGTAGACGGAGCCGGTGAGATCACGATCTTCCGGCGTGTCATCTTTCCGCTGATGATGCCCACCGTCGTGGTGGTGGGCACCACGCTGGTGATCTTCGCGATCAAGGTCTTCGACGTCCCCTACGTGATGACCAACGGCCTTGACAACACCGACGTTCTGGCCCTGCGCATGTACAACCTGCTCTACTCATCGCACAACAACGCCGCCGCCAGCGCCGTGGCGATCGTGCTGCTTGTGGCCGTGGTGCCGGTGCTCATCTTCAACCTGAGACAGTTCAGGGCGGTGGAGGCAAGACGATGAGCGTCGCAATAGCGACCCGCGCCGAGTCGACGGCCGCCAGGTGGTCGGTGCGATGGATCGTGCAGCGAATCCAACGCTCCTTGCTGCACGTGGCTGTACTTGGACTGACTTTGGTCTGGATCGTGCCCACGCTTGGACTACTTGTAAGCAGCTTCCGGCCGACGGCGTCCATCCTCACCACCGGTTGGTGGACCGCCTTGTCGCCTCCTTACCAGTTCACGTTGCAGAACTTCCAGGACATGCTCGCCCAGAGCAACATGGGCACCGCGATCTTCAACAGCTTCATGGTCTCCATACCGTCGACCGTGATCCCTGTCACCGTCGCCGCCTTTGCCGCTTACGCGTTCGCCTGGATGAAGTTCCCGGCGCGCGACTGGATCTTCCTGGCGTTCGTCGGGCTGCTCGCCGTTCCGCTGCAGCTGACCTTTGTGCCGGTGCTTTCGTTCTTCGTGGCGCACGGGATCCTGCCGGACAACCTGATCAGCATCGGCCTGCCCCCGTGGGTCGGCCTGTGGCTCGCGCATTCCGGATACGGCCTGCCGTTCTCCACCTACCTCCTCGCCAACTTCTTCCGCAACCTTCCCAGCGACCTGTTCGAGTCGGCGGAGATCGATGGCGCAGGCCCGCTCACGGTGTTCTTCCGCATCGTGCTGCCGCTGTCAGTGCCGGCCCTCGCATCGCTCGTGATCTTCCAGTTCCTGTGGGTTTGGAACGACCTGCTCGTTGCACTCATCTACGTCGGCGGCGCACCTGAGGTGGCGCCCTTGACGGTGAACCTGGCCGACCTGACGAACTCGCTGGGCCAGGGTTACCAGCTCCTGACCGCCGCCGCATTCTTCTCAATGATCATCCCGCTCGTCGTGTTCCTGAGCCTTCAGCGATACTTCGTCCGCGGCATTCTGGCCGGTTCTGTGAAGGGATAGAAGAATGGCATCCGTCACCTATGACCATGTTGTCAAGCGCTACACCGCGGATCTCACAGTCGTCAAAGACTTCAACGTCGAGATCAAAGACAAGGAGTTCATGGTCCTGGTCGGCCCTTCCGGCTGCGGCAAGTCGACCGTGCTGCGCATGCTGGCGGGCCTCGAGGCGATCACCGAGGGACAGATCCGGATCGGCGACCGCGTCGTCAACAACGTCGCCGCCAAGGACCGCGACATCGCGATGGTGTTCCAGTCCTACGCGCTCTACCCGCACATGAGCGTGTACGACAACATGGCGTTCCCGCTGCAGATGCAGCACCTGAAAAAGCCGGACATCGACAAGCGCGTCCGCGACGCAGCGCGCATCCTGGGGCTCGACAACTTCCTGCAGCGCAAGCCGCGAGCGTTGTCAGGCGGCCAGCGACAGCGCGTCGCGCTCGGCAGGGCCATCGTGCGAAGCCCCAAGGTGTTCCTCCTGGATGAGCCATTGTCCAACCTGGACGCGAAGCTGCGCGGACAGACGCGCATCCAGCTGCAGAAGCTGCACCGCGACCTCGAGACCACGTTCATCTACGTCACGCACGACCAGGTCGAGGCGATGACGATGGGGGACAGGATCGGGATCATGAACGCGGGCATCCTGCAGCAGGTGGGAACGCCCGGCGAGATCTACGACCACCCAGCCAACCTCTTCGTCGCCGGGTTCATTGGCAGCCCGACCATGAACTTCGTGCCGGCCACCGTGTCCAACGGCAGCGCGAAGGCATCCGGCCTCGAGGTCAAGCTGCCCAAGCCGCTCCCTCCCGGCAAGGGAACGCTCGGTTTCCGGCCTGAGGCCGTGACCGACCGGACCGTTGAGGGGAGCACCGCGATGGACATGAAGGTCGACTTCGTCGAGAGGCTTGGCTCGGACCAGTTCCTGTACGGGCAGGTCGGCACCGACCAGGTCACAGCTCGTGTAGACCCTCGCATGGCCGTACAGCCCGGCGACAAGGTCAAGCTCGGCCTCGACACGCGCGGCCTGCACTTCTTCGACTCGGTTAGCGAAAAGGCGCTGCTCTAGGCAGGCGCTGCTTTGGAGCGCCTCCGAGCGGTCGAGGACTTCGACATTGCCCGCGCGCGGGCCTTCCGTCGGTCGTTGAGCACCATCCTCACCGGCCGTGCCCGGCACCTGCAGTCGATGGAGCCGATGCTCAAGGCGGCCGGCCTGGAGGGTCGGGCCTTTGGCGGCATCCGGGAGATCCCTATTGAAAAGATAGTCGGCTCGGTCGCTCCCGACGCGAAGACGAGCGATTTCGATCCCGGCTTTCAGCCCATCACCCGCCGGTCGCGCGACCGCTGGACCCGCATCTACCGGGAGATGGTCGAGGGCGACGAGCTGCCGCCGATTGACGTCTATCGTGTCGACGGCAAGTACTACGTGATCGACGGGCACCATCGAGTCTCGGTCGCCAGGACCCTGGGTCGCGCCACGATCAACGCGCGAGTGGTCGACGTCAAGACACGCGCCCCTCTCGGCCCTGACGTCGATGCAGAGGCCCTGCTGCGAGCGGCTGAATATGCGGCTTTCCTGCAAACCACGCAGCTCCACCGAACACGTCCGCACGCCCGCCTCGAATGCAGCCGGCTAGGCCGGTACGACGAGATTCTCAGCCATATCCTTGGCCACGGGTACTTCCTATCCCTCGAGCAGCACCGTGAGGTGTCGATCCAGGAGGCGGCCGCAAGCTGGTACGACAACGTTTACCACCCGATCGCGGAGGCGATCCGCAAACATCGCGTCCTCGAGCAGCTTCCCGGCTGGACGGAGGCGGACGTCTACGTCGAGGTCACGCGGCGCTGGATGGCCATGAGCACAAAGGGCGAACCTGCCGGACCCGACCCCGCGGTCGAGGCTTTGCTTCGAGAGCAGGCGCGGCGCTGGTGGCGACGGCGCCGAAAGATCAAGCTTCCAGCGTGATCGGCATCATCTTCGGTCCGCCCGGGAGTGGGAAGGGGACGCAGGCGAAGCACATCGAGGACGAGTTCCATTTGGTTCCCCTTTCGACGGGGGCGATTCTCCGGTCCGAGGTTGCCGCGGGAACCGAGATCGGTAAAGATGTGGCCCGGAACATGGCCGCCGGCGACCTCGTCCCGGACGAGGTCATCGTCAACATCGTCCGCAAGCGCCTGCCGGACGCCGAAGTGGGAGCAGGGGTGCTGCTGGACGGCTTTCCTCGAACCCTGGAGCAGGCGCGCGCACTCGACGAGATGCTTGCCGGTGAAGGCCATCGGGTTGACTTCGTGATCGCCCTGGACGCGCCGGAGGACGTGCTGGTCGATCGCATCCTTCACCGCGCCGCGATCGAGGGCCGTCCCGACGACACCCGCGAGGCGATCGCCGAGCGGATGCGCGAGTACCACAAGCTGACGGCCGCTGTCCTGGACTACTACCGAGAAAAGGGGGTGCCGGTGGTAGCCGTCGACGGCCTCGGCGCCCCGAACGAAGTCTTCCACCGGATCCGAGATTCCATCCCGCTACAAGCCAATTGAATAAGTGACTTCCCCGCCTGCGGGGAAGGTGGCCCGAAGGGCCGGATGGGGGCGGTGGAGCAGCTTCCGACCGCGAAAGAAGCGTGCCACCGGCCTATATTTCGCGCTGGGAGCGAGAAGCTGCTCAGCCGCGCGAGGCCGCTGCAGCTCTACGCCGAGGAGATCGACCCTCGCAGCGGCCGGCACCTCGGCAACTTCCCGCACGCCTTCTCACACCTGGCGCTGATCAACGCCGTCATGCACGTCATCCACGCCGAGATGGGGCTTCCGCACAAAGTTCGGCGGAGCGCCCTCGCCGCAGCCGTAGCATGAAGGGCGCTTCGAGGACCGCGAACAGTACGACTCCGACGCCGGCCGCCGAAACGAGGTACCAGGGCCACGGCCCCATGACATCCAGCAGGGTTGGGGATGGTGGCTTGCTGCGCAGGTACATGTAGTTCGAGCCTGTGACGGCGTCGACAATCCCCACGAAGGCCACGTAGGCGACGGTCAGCGCAGCCGCACGAACCACACCGAGTGCGCGTGGTCGCAGGCCGAGCCCGATCACGAGCAGGAGTGCGGCGGCGACGATCCCGCCATGCGCGATGTAGTACTGGAGGTAGGGATAGGAGGGGAAGTGCTGCGGCAAATCAGGCGTGAGCAGCGCCTGGAGACTACCGGCCAGGCCCCAGAACCAGGTCAGCTCGACCAGCCACGCGCTGCGAAACCACAGCGCGAGGGCGGCCACGAAGATCGCGACGTCGCAGAGCTGCAGGGGCAGAGACTGGACGAGCGGGCTGTTCGGCTGTCCTCCCGCGATGAGGAAGATCCACCAGCTCAGCTCGTCGGCGACCAGCACCACCGCCAGTCCCTTGATCCACGGGCCTTGATTCGTCCGGGCCGCGACGACCGTAATCGCGGCGAACACCGCGGTCGCGATGAGCGCCCCGAGGTGCTCGGCCGACAGGAGCCCGCTCACCGGCCCAGGGTAGCCGCCACGCGGCTAGGAGCCGGACGCCTCCTCGCTCGCCGGAGCGGGCTTCAGGAACAGCGCCGCGAGGGGCGGGAGGGTCAGCGTCAGGCTGTGCAGGTGGCCGTGCATGCTGATCGGCACCGCCTCGACCCCGCCCAGGTTGCCCTGGCCGCTTCCGCCATAGAGCGGCGCGTCGCTGTTCAACAGCTCCAGCCAGCGCCCGCCCTGCGGTACCCCGATCTGGTAGTTGTTCCTCGGCACCGGCGTGAAGTTGAAGATGCCGACCAGGATGTCCTTGGGTGAGCGGCCACGGCGGATCAGGCTGATCACGCTTTGATCGGCGTCGGTGACGTCGATCCATGAAAAACCGGCAGGGTCGAAGTCGAGCTCGTGCAGCGCCTTCTCCTCATGCAGGATCCGGTTCAAGTCTCCGACCCAAAGCCGCATGCCGCCGTGCATCGGCTGGTCGAGCAGGTGCCAGTCCAGGCTCTGGTCGTGGTCCCATTCGTCCCACTGCCCGAACTCGTCGCCCATGAACATCAGCTTCTTGCCGGGCTGGGCGTACATGTAGGCGTAAAGCAGGCGTAGGTTGGCGAACTTCTGCCAGTCGTCGCCAGGCATCTTCGAAAGCAGCGATCCCTTGCCGTGCACCACCTCGTCGTGCGACAGCGGGAGCATGAAGCTCTCGCTGAAGGCGTAGATCATGCGGAACGTCAGCTGGTTCTGGTGGAACTTGCGATGGATCGGCTCCTGCGACATGTAGGACAGCGTGTCGTGCATCCAGCCCATGTCCCACTTCATGCCGAAGCCCAGGCCCCCGAGGTAGGTGGGCTTCGAGACAAGCGGCCATGACGTCGATTCCTCTGCGATCGTCTGGGTGGCGGGCTGCTCCTTGTAGACCTCGATGTTGAAGCGCCGTAAGAAGTCCACCGCGTCGAGGTTCTCGTTGCCGCCGAACTTGTTGGGAATCCACTCACCGGACTTGCGCGAGTAGTCGAGATAAAGCATCGACGCGACCGCGTCCACCCGCAGGCCGTCGACGTGGTAGCGGTCGAGCCAGCACATGGCGCTGCTCACCAGGAAGCCTCGGACCTCGTTGCGGCCGTAGTTGAAGATCGAGCTGCCCCAGTCGGGGTGGACGCCGAGGCGGGGGTCGGCGTGCTCGAACAGGTGTGTCCCGTCGAAGTTCTGCAGGCCGAACTCGTCGGCCGGGAAGTGCGACGGAACCCAGTCCAGGATCACGCCGATCCCGTTCTGGTGCAGGTAGTCGACCAGGAACATGAAGTCCTGCGGCGTCCCGTAGCGGTGCGTCGGCGCGAAGTAGCCGGTCACCTGGTATCCCCACGAGCCGTAAAAGGGGTGCTCCATGACCGGCATGAGCTCGACGTGGGTGAACCCCATACGGCTCAGATAGTCGGCCAGCCGCGGCGCCAGCTCGCGGTAGGTCAGCCAGCGGTTCTCTTCCTCCGGCACGCGCATCCATGAGCCCAGGTGCATCTCGTACACGGCCCATGGCGCCCCGCGGCTGTTGTTGACGTGCCGGTTCGACATCCAGCCCTGGTCGCCCCAGTCGTAGCCCAGGTCCCACACGATCGAGGCCTGGCGGGGCGGCGCCTCGGCGAACGCGGCGAACGGATCGGCCTTGTCGGCGCCCGCGCGCGTGACGCGCGAGTGAACGTGGTACTTGTACAGCGCCCCGTGCTTGATGCCGGGGATGAAGCCTTCCCAGATCCCTGACTGCTCGCGTGGGAACAGCCCGTTGGCCGTCTTGTCCCAGCCGTTGAAATCCCCGATCACGCTGACCGAGTCGGCGTTGGGCGCCCAGACCCCGAACGACGCGCCCTGCGGCTCGCTCGACAGGTGCGCACCCATCTTGTCGAAGAGGTGGCTGTGGGTGCCCTCGTTGAAGAGGTGGAGGTCGAACGGGCTGAGCAGGGAGCGGGCGATCATGCCGGCCTCACGACCTCTAGGATGCCACGCAGTGGGATGCGCACCCAGTCCGGCCTCGTGTTCAGCTCGTAACGCAGCTCGTACAGCGCCTTCTCCAGGAGCATGGTCGTGAGCTGCAGTTCGAGATCCTCTGGCGTGTGAGGGACGAACGATGTGGACGCGGCGGTCGAGAGGTAGCTCTGCAGGAAGGCCGCCGACACGCACGTCACCCAGAACCGGCCCCAGCTGCTCATGCGCGGCAGCTCGTCCGCCGCGATCTGGTCCGACTTCAGTGCCGCCTGGCTCGCATAGTCGAACGAGCGCAGCATGCCGGCGACGTCTCGGAGCGCGAGTCGCTTGAGCCTCCGCTCGTAGAGGGAGCGGGTAGGTTCGCCTTCGAAGTCGATGATCAAGAAGTCCTGGCCCGTGTAGAGCACCTGGCCGAGATGGTAGTCGCCGTGCACGCGGATCCGGTTCGTGTTGAGCCGGCGACCGAGGAAGGACTTGAAGATGCCGGCGATCCTCGGCTCCAGCTCCAGGACCTGCCGGGCCTCGTCCCGTGCGTCCTCGGGCACCCGGTTCAGCTGGCTGCGCAGGAGGTCGGTCGAGCGCATCGACAGGCCGCTCAGCGACTGGTAGATCGAGCGCTGGTCCTGCAGGCTGATCTTCTCGGGCGCGAAAGCCGGGTCGGTGGGATCGGATGCCAGCGCGATGTGCAGCTCCGCGGTGCGCCGGCCCATCAGGCGCGCCGAATCCAGGTAAGCGCCGATGGTTCGCATCGCCACCTCGGGCAGTTCCTTCGCGCGCGCCTGCACAGCGATTCGCGGCATCGCCGGCGGTTCCGCGCCGGCGATCTCCGGGCCGTTGAAGAAGTGCGCAAGCGTGTTCAGCGTGTACTGCCAGGCGTCGCCCTGGTTTGGCACGTAGCCCTGCAGCACGGCGAGCGTGACGGGCTCGCCTCTGTCTCGCCGGTACTCGAGGCTTCCCGCCAGGGGAGCGATGTGCGTGAACTCGGTCTTCTCCGTCAGGAAGCGTCCCACCTCGAGCTCGGGATTGACCCCCTCTTCGAGGCGCCTGAAGACCTTGAGGATCAAGCGCTCACCGAAGACGACCGAGTTGTTGCTCTGCTCCGCGACCGAGATCGCGGCCTCGAGGCGAATCGTCTCGGGGCCCCGCAGCCGGGCGAACGCCCGCGTGGTCGCGCCCATGGCGACTCCGCGGTCGCCGGTCGCGCGCCGGCGGCGGGCGATCGCGCCCAGCACGGCTTCTGCGAATGCCGGTGGTCCCAGCGCGTCGTACAGCAGACCGCTCGCCGGCTCGCCCTTCACGCGTACCGACGCGATCCCCGAGCGCGGCCACCGCTCCAGGATGTGGGGCGCCTCGACGCTGTTGGCATACGCGATTGGCATCTGGTAGGTGTCGGGGTCGCCGTCCGCGTAGGTGATGACGACGGCCGTCAGGTAGGCGACACCGGGCGCGCCTGGCACGGGGACGACGTCGGAGATCGTCGCTGACTTGACCTTTCGCGCCTTGCCGGCAAACCACCGCCGCTGGCGGATGTAGCCGACGAGCACGTTCTCCAGGCGCTCCTTGCCCGCCTCGACCAGCGCCGCCTCCCAACCACCTTCGACACGGATCTCGGGAAGCGCGGACTGCGCCTGAGCGCCGTCACTCTGGAGCATCGGTGTCGCGCGAGGCTGGAGTGCGAACCAGTAGAACGAGTGAGGGCCGAGGGTGAGGAAGTACGGCGCGTCTCCGACCACCGGCATCTCGTTACTGCTGAAGAGCTCGACTGGAACGAGACCCTTCCACTTGCTCAGGTCGAGCTCCACCGCCTGCAGGAAGCGGGAGAGGTTTGCGACGCAAAGGATCTGCTCGGACTCGTAGCGACGGATGTAGGCGAGCACCTTGCGGTTCTCCGGGCGCAGCAGCTCAAGTGTGCCGCGGCCGAATGCGCGGTGGCGCTTGCGAAGCGCGATGAGCCGCTTCATCCATGACAGCGTCGAGTGCGGGTTCTGGGCCTGCGCCTCGACGTTGACGGTCTCGTAGTGGTACTCGGGGTCGGTGATCACCGGCAGGTAAAGGCGCTGCCGGTTGGCGCGCGAGAATCCAGCGTTGCGGTCGGCGCTCCACTGCATCGGCGTGCGCACCCCGTTCCTATCGCCGAGGAAGATGTTGTCGCCCATGCCGATCTCGTCGCCGTAGTACAGGACCGGCGTGCCGGGTAGCGAGAACAGAAGGCCGTTCATCAGCTCGATGCGCCGGCGGTCGTTGCCGAGCAGCGGCGCGAGACGGCGGCGGATGCCGAGGTTGATCCGCGCCGCGCGATCCTGCGTGTACGCGCGGTACATGTAGTCGCGCTCCTCGTCGGTCACCATCTCGAGCGTCAGTTCGTCGTGGTTGCGCAGGAACAACGCCCACTGCGAGTTGTCGGAGATAGGCGGCGTCTGGGCCAGGATGTCCACGATCGGGAAGCGGTCCTCCATTCTTATCGACATGAACAGGCGAGGCATGAGCGGAAAGTGGAACGCCATGTTGCATTCGTCCCCCGCGCCGAAGTACGAAACCGCGTCTTCGGGCCACTGGTTGGCCTCCCCGAGCAGCATCCGGTTGGGGTAGCTGCTGTCCATGTGGCGGCGAAGCTCTTTGAGGAACTCGTGAGTCTCCGGCAAGTTCTCGCAGTTGGTGCCCTCGCGCTCGAAGAGGTACGGGACGGCGTCGAGCCGGACGCCGTCGACGCCCATGTCGAGCCAGAAATCAAGCGCCTTGAGCACGGCTTCCTTGACTTTCGGGTTGTCGTAGTTCAGGTCGGGCTGGTGTGAGTAGAAGCGGTGCCAGTAGTAGGCATTCGCGACGTGGTCCCACGTCCAGTTGGAGGTCTCGAAGTCCTTGAAGATGATCCGCGCGTCCTGGTAGCGCTGGTTGGTCTCGCTCCACACGTAGAAGTCGCGCGCGGCGCTTCCGGGACGGGCGTGGCGCGCGCGCTGGAACCACGGGTGCTGATCGGACGTGTGGTTGCAGACCAGCTCGTTGATGACCCGCATGCCGCGGCGATGTGCTTCCTTGATGAACGCGTTGGCGTCGCCGAGGTTGCCGAACATGGGATTGACGTCCGTGTAGTCGGCGATGTCGTAGCCGTCGTCCCTGCCTGGCGATGGATAGAAGGGCAGGAGCCACAGAGCGTTGACGCCCAGGTCCTGCAGGTAGGGGAGCTTCTCGATCAAGCCTCTGAAGTCCCCGCTGCCGTCGGCGTCGCTGTCGTTGAACGCCCTGACGTGCAGCTCATAGATCAAAGCGTCCTTGTACCAGAGCGGGTCGTCCTCCAGGCGCGAGGATTCGAGCTTGCGGCGACGAGGGATGGTCTGGATCACAGGAAGTACTCGAAATCGTGCTCGCTGCGGACGCGCCGGCGGAAGCGGAAGATCTGCGCCGGGATCGCGTGAGGGTTGATCTCCACGAAGTTACGGGGCCCGTTCCACATGTAGCGAGCGCCGCTGAGCAGCTCGTGGGCCTGGTAGCCGCGATCGCGCCTGATGCCCAGCTCCTCGAGCGGCAGCGTGACCATGCCGGACTGGGTGTGATACGGATCGACGTTGACCACCGTCAGCACGACGTCGGCGAGGTCGGGCGTGCTCTTTGTGTATGCGATCAGGTGGTCATTCTCGGTCGGATGGAAGGCGAGCCCGCGGTCGGACTGCAGGGCCGGGTTCTCCCGCCGGATCCGGTTGACCAGAGTGATCAGCTCGCGAAGGTTATTCGGGCTGTCGCGATCCCACGCGCGGAGCTGGTATTTCTCGGAGTCGAGGTACTCCTCCGACCCGGCTTCCCTGGCGCGTCCCTCGCAGAGCTCGAAGGCCGGGCCGTAGATGCCGTAGTTCGCGCCCAGGGTCGCAGCGAGCATGAGGCGCGTCGCGAAGGCTGCACGGCCGCCCGTCTGCAGGTACTCGGTGAGTATGTCGGGGGTGTTCGGCCACAGGTTGGGCCGGAAGTACTCGCGAATCGGCGGCTGTGACAGCTCGGTGAAGTACTGCGCCAGCTCCCACGTGGTGTTGCGCCACGCGAAGTACGTGTACGACTGCGTGAACCCCACCTTCGCGAGCCGGTACATCACCTTGGGCCGCGTGAACGCCTCCGCCAGGAGGATCGCATCCGGGTGCTCTCGTTTGACCTCGCCGATCAGCCACTCCCAGAACGCAAAGGGCTTGGTGTGCGGGTTGTCGACCCGGAAGATGTGGATGCCCTGGTCGGCCCAGAAGAGGACGATCGAGAGCAGCTCCTGCCAGAGCTCGCGCCAGCTCTCCGTCTCGAAGTCGAAGGGGTAGATGTCCTCGTACTTCTTGGGAGGGTTCTCCGCGTACTGGATCGAGCCGTCCGGCCGGTGCTTGAACCACTCGGGGTGCTCGCGGGTGTACGGGTGGTCGGGCGAGCACTGGAACGCGATGTCGAGCGCAACGTCGAGGCCGTGCTGGCCTGCCGCCTGGACGAGGTGCCTGAAGTCCTCGAGCGTGCCGAGCTGCGGGTTGACCGACTTGTGGCCGCCCTCTTCCGAGCCGATCGCCCATGGGCTCCCGGGCTCGTCCGGCCCTGCTTTGACCGAGTTGTTGGCGCCCTTTCGGTGCGACCGGCCGATCGGATGGATGGGTGGCAGGTACAGGACGTCAAAGCCCATCGCGGCGATCTCGGGGAGGCGCCGCTCGACGTCCCGGAAAGTTGCATGCTGGATTGAAAGTGCGCCCTGCGCGCGCTCTCTTTCGGATGGTGCGCCCTGCGCGCGCCCGGCTGCCGGCTCACCGGCCGAACGCGGGAACAGCTCGTACCACGTGCTGAAGCGCGCCTGCTCGGTGTCGACGACGATCTCCAGCTCGGTGGCATAGGTGACCGCGGCTCTCTTGTCGGCGTATCGGCTCATCAGGCCGCTGAGCTCATCGCCCAGGGCAGCGGTCGCGGCGGCGCGGCTCTTCCGGAACGCGGCCGCATAGGCCTGCAGCCGGTTCGATTCGGAGCCGTCGGCTCGCGCGGCGGTCGCCTCGATCATGCGCGCGGCAACTTCCAGCTCGGGCGTGATGTCCTGCCCGGCTTCGACGCGCTTGGCGAACTGGCGTCTCCAGGTCGCGAAAGCGTCGATCCAGCCCTGGATCGTGTATACGTAGCGGCCCAGCTCGCTGACCATGAACTCGCCCCGCCAGCGGTCGTTTCCGAGCGGGACCATCGGCGCGTCGGTCCAGGCCGTGGTCGACCTGTGGCGCCAGCGCACGACGCACGCCAGAGAGTCGTGCCCGTCCGCAAAGACGTCGGCCTCGACGCTCACGCGCTCGCCAAGCGCCTGCTTGGCAGGGAAGCGGCCGCCGTCGATCTCCGGCGTGACGGCTTCGATCACGACCCGGCGCCTGCCGTCCACCAGACCTTCGGGGCCGATCGAGGGCTGCACGGCAGGGCGATCGAGCCGCCGTTTCACCGGTGCACGGGCCACACGACAGATCGTGCCACAGTGGTGCCCCTCTCCCCTAGGCTCCCCGCCGTGTGGGGAGCTCCGCCGCACAGCGGCGGTGTGGGGACCGGGGAGCTCCCGCGCGCAGCGCCGGTGAGGGGTGATGCAGCCCCGGCTGGCCGAGGGAGCTGACAGGTTTGCTCGATACTAAGGACGTGCTGAAATCGATCGATCCGGCCACGGGCCGCGAGCTCGCCAGCTTCCCGGAGCTCGACGAGGCCGGGATCGAGGCGGCGGTCGCCCGCGCCTGGAGCGTCCGGCACGCCTGGCGGGACGCCGGCATGGATTTCCGCATCGCCCTTCTGAGGTCTGTCGCCGGGGTCCTGAAGGCCGACAAGCAGCGGTATGCGGCACTCCTCACCTCCGAGATGGGCAAGCCCATCGTCGAGGCGGAGAGCGAGGTCGAGAAGTGCGCCTGGACGGCCTCGTGGATCGCCGCCAACGCAGCCAGGCTCCTCGCCGACGAGGCGCTCGACAGCACCGCCACCGAGAGCTACGTGCGGTTCCAGCCCCTCGGCGTCGTGCTCGCGGTCATGCCCTGGAACTTCCCCTTCTGGCAGGCCTTCCGCGCCGCGCTGCCCGCGCTGGCGGCCGGCAACGTGATGCTGCTGAAGCACTCGTCGAACGTGCCACAGTCCGCGCTGGCGATCGAGGAGGCCTTCCGCGAAGCGGGTGTCCCCGAGGGTGTCTTCCAGACGCTGCTCATCGGCCCGGGCGCGGTCGAGCGCATCATCTCCGACCGCCGCGTCGCCGGCGTCACGCTGACCGGCTCAGAGGCCGCGGGATCGCTGGTCGCGGCCGCGGCCGGGAAGGCGCTGAAGAAATCGGTGCTCGAGCTCGGCGGCTCAGACCCCTTCATCGTTTTGCGAGACGCCGACATCGCCACGGCGGCCACGGTCGCCTGCCGCGCGCGCAACCAGAACAACGGCCAGAGCTGCATCGCGGCCAAGCGGTTCATCGTCGAGGAGCCGGTCGCCGACGAGTTCGAGGACCGGTTGGCGAAGGCGGTCGCGGCGCTCAAGGTCGGCAACCCGATGGACCGCAGCAACCATGTCGGGCCACTGGCGCGCGCCGACCTGGTCGAGGACCTGGAGCGCCAGGTAAGCGAGTCGGTTCGCCTCGGCGCCCGCGCCCTCACCGGGGGCAAGAGAGTGGAGGGCGACGGCTATTTCTTCGAGCCGACGGTCCTCGCCAACGTCCGGCCGGGCATGCCCGCGTACCACGAGGAGACGTTCGGACCTGTTGCGGCGGTGATCCGCGTGAAGGACGCCGAGGACGCGCTTCGGGTCGCCAACGACACGGATTTCGGGCTTGGGTCTGCCATCTGGTCCTCCGATGTCGAGCTGGCGAAGAAGCTCGCGGAGCGCGTGGAGGCCGGCCTCGTCTTCATCAACGGGATGGTCGCGTCGGACGCTCGCCTGCCGTTCGGCGGCGTGAAGCGCTCGGGTTACGGCCGTGAGCTCTCGTCCTACGGGATCAAGGAGTTCGTGAACATCCAGACCGTCTGGGTCGGCCCGGCCAAAACTGAAAACAAGTCGGATGGCAACACGGCCCCGCCCCCACGAGCCGAGTAGCGCCGGGGCGCGTGACGCTCGAGACCGAGCGTCTCCTGCTCGAGCCGGTGACGGAGGCGCACGCGAAAGGAATCAACGCGGCGGTCGTCGACTCGCGGCCGGAGCTCCTGCCCTGGATGCCGTGGGCACGCAAGCCAACCATGGACAGCACGATCGAGCTGACTCACCGCGACGTTCGGGTGTGGGCCGAGAATCAGGTTTCCATTTCGGAGTCATCGAGCGGGAGACCGCACCGTGCTGGGTGTCGCGGGCATCACTCGTGAAGGTCAGGAGGCATGTTGGCTGGGCGGGAGAACCAAGCGAGCCGGCGCGTGGCGAAGAAGCTGGGCTTCGAGCATCTCGGGCCTCTCGACTGGCGCCCGGAGGGTGGTGAGGGCGACTTCGACGCGGAGAGCTACGAGCTGCCTCTCGGCCCTAGCTCTTGACCAGCACCAGCGGCGGAGGAGCGAAGAAAGCAGGTTTGGCGGGCTTGCCCTTTCGCGACCTCAGGTGCTGGCGGGCAAGCACCGAGTAGCTTTCGCGCAACGCGAGGGCGGGATCGAGCCCAAGGCTGCGCGACATCTCGGGCAGGCTCGCGAGCGGGCCCTCGAGCTCGACGAACCAGCCGAACTCGAGTACATCGAGGGTGACCGCGACGCCGTCGAGCCTCCACTGGCTGCGGCGCTTGGGATAGGTCCACGCCACGCGAAAGCCGAGCTGCATGAGGAGGTCGAGGGTGGCGTGCGCATCCGAGACGGCGATCTCGGTCTCCTCGCGGATCTTGATGCGACCCTCGAACCTTGCAGGGCCTTTGGCGGTCAGAAACCCGCGTGGCCCGCCATTCAGCACGCGAAGTCGCAGCGTCGCCCTGCGCGTCGACTTGCCGGGACCGTTGAACCGATAGTTCTCCTCGCGGTACCTGCCCTCGAAATGCGCACTACGCTCGCGCAGCACCTGCCGCAGGCGGGCGTGCACGGAGCGGCCGGAGACGCGGAACTTCAGCTCGCTTTCTATGCTGCGGTCGCGCAGGACACGTCGCTGGCGGGTGCGAGCCACGCGACGAGATTACTCGCCGGGCTCTAAGCGGCGGCCTTGCGGATTCGATACAGCGCGCTGACCACCGCCGTGCATTCGTCCTCGACGAAGTCAAGGCCGGCCGCTTGTGCGATCTGCCTTGCCTCCTCGGAGCGGATGTCCAGCTGCAGCCACAGCGTCGCGGCGCCGATCGCCGCGGCCTGCCGGGCGATCTCCGGCGCGTCCGCAGCCGGCCGGAAAACGTCCACTACATCGATCTTGTCGGGGACGTCGAGCAGCGAGCGGTAGACCTTCTCGCCGAAGAGCTCGTCGGCATACGGGTTGATCGGGATGACGCGGAAGCCGCGCTGCTGAAGGCCGAAGGGCACCGACCCGCCGGCCTTGTTGGGATCACGGGACGCCCCGACCACGGCGATCGTCCTGGCTGCTTCGAGGATCTCGTGCGAGCTAATCCCCACCTAAAGGGCAAACGGGCCGTGCGCCGGATTATTCCTCGATCGCGGTTGTAAAGATGCTCGAAATCAGCTGTCCCCGGGATAGAGTGCCTCGCAACATATGAGGCGATTAGCAGCGGTCTGGTTGATTGGGGTTATGGCCGCTATTGGCGCGTGCGGCGGCGGCACCCCGGGTCGGGCCACTGACTTCAGCTTTCCCACCTTCGCCCTCACGGATTGGCATACGTTCCCAGCCGACGCCGTGCCCAGGGTCATCGTTCGATTGCATGGTCTGACACCCGACAAACCTGGCGTCTTCACCAGCACAGCTGCCCAGACAGCGTTCTACTGCAACCTGTTTACGGTCAGAGCCGGCTCATTGCCATTGGACCTCCCTGCGGAGGCTCACGCACGCTGGGCATCGGGGCTCACCATCACCTATCCTGCGGTCTCGGCCGTCGACGCCGAGGTCGCTCTGGCGTCACAGCCAAATCCGTTGCTGTCGCGGGACTGCATGAATGTCGCGCCTGTGGCGTTGACGCAAGCTCGCCTTGGTTCAGCCCAATTCACTACAGACCGAGGTCGCGCAGAAATGACAGCCTGGTTTTTCACGATGAGTGGTTCGACCGGTGAGCTCCCATTCCCGGCGATCGCACCCTCTGCGTTCTGGAGAGGTCCGGCTGGAATCGTAAGCGGCGGCGGCGATGGTTACGTGAGCGAAGATGGCATGTCGCTTTCGTGGGTTTTCGCCGGTGCGCCGGTGGATGGGCGATGCGGCACCGGGTACACGAGCACCGTTGCCGAGACGACTACGGCGATCGCAATCAAGGTTCAAGCAACGACTAAGACGCCTGATGACTGCATCTTTAATTTCTTCGATGAGGCTTTGCGAACAGTGTCCATTGCACTGACGGCGCCGCTGGGTGGGCGGGTGGTGGTGGACGACGAGGGAAAGCCGGGGGAGATATGCAAGACGAGTCAAGGGGCGGCGGGATTCCCCTGCTGATCCCACAGTAGATCCTCTCCCTCCAGGAGACAGCTATGGCTTAAGCCGTGGCCCCGTCGAGGATCTCATGCGAGCTGCGTCCAACGTGAAGTGCAAACCTCGGCTGTCCCACATTCGTTCGTCAACTTCGGGAACAGTCGCCTGAAGCAGGTCGATCTTCACGTGAGTCCGAAGATGGTCACCGAGTGGTTGTAGCCGCGACCACGCCCTCGAGGGGCTCGCCGGAGGCGTGGCGGCGGATCTGCTCGCCCGCGAATCGGTACCCGCGCTCCTCCCAGCGTTCGACGGCGCCGGCGACGTGCGGCGTGATGAGGACGTTCGACGCGCGCCAGAGCGCGTGGTCGGAGGGCAAGGGCTCGGGGTCGGTCACGTCCAGCGCCGCCCGGATCCGGCCGGCCTGGAGCGCCGCGAGCAGCGCGTCGGTGTCAACAGTGCGGCCGCGTCCCGCGTTTACGAATAGCGCGCCGTGCTTCATGCGCGCGAGAAACGCACTGTCCACGAACCGCTCGGTTTCCGGTGTCAGCGGCAGCAGGTCGACGACTACATCGGCCTGAGGCAGCAGCGACGGCAGTGCCGACACCGGTTGGGCGTCTGCGCGCGCGTGCTGCGCGACGCCGATCGTTCGAACCCCGAACGGCGCAAGTCTTGCTGCCAGAGCGCGACCGATCGAACCGTGACCCACCACAACAACCGTGTGCGCCTCGAGGTCGTCGACCGAGTCGGCCTCGATGACGCTGCGATCCCATGTAGCGTGCCGCTGGAGCTCGAGAAACTCGGGGAGGCGGCGCTGCATTGCCAGCATCGCGGCGACGATCCACTCCGCGACCGGTCCGTCGTGTACGCCGACCGATTTGCACACAACGACTCCCGGCGGTATCAACGGCACCAGCCAGTCGACTCCGGCGCTCAGCGACTGGACGACCTTGAGGTCTGGCAGCGCATCGACAAAGCTCGCCAGACGGTCTCCGAATTCGAAACCGACCACGATCAGCTCGACGCCCGGCCCCGGCTCGGCGACGAGCTCGACGCCTTCAGGCAGCGGTTCGAGAGCGCGTCTCATCGCCGTGTCGACAACCAGTACCTTCACCGGTTCGTTCGGCGGCGGTTTTGGCCGCTTAGGCCGCTTCGGTCTTGGAATTGACGGTCGAGGCCGGCTCGAGCGCGTGCTCGAGCACCTCCTCGACCCTGCTCGCCAGGTGGAACGTCATCGACTCGCGAACGCTCTGCGGCACGTCGTCGATGTCCTTCTCGTTGCGCTTCGGCAGGATGACTTCCTTCAGGCCCATGCGGTGGGCAGCCAGGACCTTCTGCTTGACCCCGCCGATGGGCAGGACCAATCCCTGAAGCGTGACCTCGCCGGTCATGCCGACAGTGCTGCGAACCGGTCGCCCCGTGAGCAAGCTCACGATGGCAGTGGTCATCGTCACACCGGCCGACGGGCCGTCCTTGGGGACAGCGCCCTCGGGCACGTGGATGTGGAATGACCTCTCGGTCGCCGCTTCCTGGATGTTCAGCTCCGCCGCGTGCGAGCGAACGAAGGACAGCGCGATCTGCGCGGACTCCTTCATGACGTCACCCAGCTGCCCGGTCAGGATCAGCTGCCCGCCGTGGCCGTTGCCCTGCGCGTTGGTGGCCGTCGCCTCGATGAAGAGGACGTCTCCACCCGTGCCGGTGACCGCCAGGCCGGTGGCCACGCCGGGCACCGCGGTGCGAGCCGCGACCTCGTTGTCGAACTTCGGCTTGCCCAGGAACTCGCGCACGCGGGCGGGCGTGATCTCCACGGGCGGCTCCAGCGCGCCAGTGGCGACCTTCGTCGCGACCTTGCGCGTGATCTTGCCCAGCTCCCGCTCCAGGTTTCGCACGCCCGCCTCGCGGGTGTGCTCCGTGATCACCTTCATGATCGCGGCGTCGTCGACAGTCACCTCTTCGGCTTTCAATCCCGCCTGGTTGACCTGCCGCTGCAGAAGGTGGTCGCGCGCGATCGCAACCTTCTCCTCTTCGGTGTAGCCGTCGAGGCGGATCAGCTCCATGCGGTCGAGCAGCGGCGCCGGAATCGTCTCCGACACGTTGGCGGTCGGGATGAACAGCACCTCGGAAAGGTCGAGGTCGACCTCCAGGTAGTGATCCCGGAAGGTGTTGTTCTGCGCGGGGTCCAGGACCTCGAGCAGCGCGGCCGACGGGTCACCCCGCCAATCGCTGCCGACCTTGTCGATCTCGTCCAGCATGATCACGGGGTTCTTCGTGCCGGCCTCTTTCAAGGCGCGCACGATGCGGCCCGGCAGCGCGCCGACGTACGTGCGCCGGTGACCGCGGATGTCCGCCTCGTCGCGGATGCCACCAAGCGAGACGCGCGTGAACTTGCGTCCAAGAGCGCGAGCGACCGACTCGCCCAGCGACGTCTTGCCAACCCCCGGAGGGCCGACCAGCGTGATGATCGCGCCGGAACCGCGCCCGCCAAGGACCTCGAGGCCGCGCTCCTTGCGGAGCTTGCGCACTGCGAGGAACTCGATGATGCGGTCCTTCACGTCGGACAGGCCGGTGTGGTCCTCGTCCAGGATCCGGCGGGCCTCCGCCAGGTCGTAGTTGTCTTCCGAGCGCACGTTCCAGGGGATGTCCAGCATCCAGTCCAGGTACGTGCGGATCCACCCGTACTCGGGGTTCTGCTCGCTCGTGCGCTCGAGCCTGTCGAGCTCGCGGTTGACCTCGGTCAGCACGCCCTCGGGCATGCCGGCCTTGGCGACCCTCTCACGGTAGCTGGAGACGACATCGCTGCCGCCTTCGTTCAGCTGTTTCTTGATCGCCTCGAGCTGCTGGCGCAGGAGGAACTCCCGCTGCGTCTTCTCCATGCCTTCGGCGACGTCGGAGCGGATCTTCTCTTTGAGCGACGCGTCGGCAAGGACGCCCTTGGTCCAGCCGATGAGGAACGTCAGCCTCTCCTCGAGGTCGGCGGTCTCCAGGACCTGGAGCTTCTGCTCGATCGACAGGTCGGGCGAGTAGCCTGCCAGGTCGGCCAGGTGTCCGGGGGTCTTGGCCGTGCGCAGGAACTGGACGACCTGCGGCACGCCGCGGGATTCGACCAGGTTCTCGAGCAGGGCGCGGTACTCGCGAGACAGCTCGACTGAGCGCTCGGTCGGGGGTTCGGGGTCGAGGATGGGGTCGGCCTTGACCCAGAGGGCCCCGCCGATGTCGGCCTGGCCGCTGCCCAGGCGGGCGCGGTACTCGCCGCGG
>JBDTKH010000045.1:0-46563 GCA_039935415.1 Candidatus Dormiibacterota bacterium | reverse complement strand
ACCGACCTTCTCTCGCTGCTCGCCGACCCATCACGGGTCACCGGCGTGCCGCGCGCCGCGGTCGCGCCGCTGCAGAAATTCCACGCCCAGCTCGAGTCGTTGCGCGCGACCATCGGGGTGCTGCATCCCAGCGAGCTCCTCGACCACGTGATCGAGGTCATGGGCCTGCGCGAGCACTACCTCGATGGAACCCCGCAAGGCGAGGCCCGCCTTGAGAACCTGAATGAGCTGCGGGGGTTGGCCGAGAGCTTCGACGACCGCGAACCCACGCACGGCCTGGAGGACTTTCTCGCGGAGGTGGCCCTGGTCTCCGACGTCGACGCCTACGACGAGAACGGCGAGGGCGTCACGCTCATCACGCTGCACATGGTCAAGGGCCTGGAGTTCCCGGTCGTGTTCATGGTCGGCATGGAGGAGGGCCTGCTGCCTCACCAGCGCGCGCTCGACGAGCGCGAGGAGAACCCGGCGGCTGTCGGTGCCGCGACTGAGATGGCCGAGGAGCGGCGCCTCGCCTACGTGGGCATGACGCGCGCGAAGGACAGGCTGTACCTGAGCTGCGCCTTCCGCCGACACCTGTACGGTCGCTCCCAGCCCGCGTTCCCGAGCCGGTTCCTCACAGAGATCCCTCAGTCCATGCTCGCCGCGCCGAAAGGCAGCGCTCCCGTGGCGCCGCCGCGCCAGGGGTACAAGGAGCGCTTCCAGGAGCGCCAGGTGGAGGCGGCGCCGGCGCCACCGCCCGTGCAGCGATTCCACAGCGGCGACCGTGTCCGCCACCCGGCGTTCGGCTCCGGGACTGTGGTCAAGAGCACTCTGACCCGCACTGACGAAGAGCTCGTGATCAAGTTCGACAGGGTCGGCCTCAAGATCCTGAGCGGCATGCTCGCCCCGCTGAGCAAATGAGCAAGCGAAAGAAGCCGGGCGATCCGGCGGTCCGCGTCGACGAACTGCGCGAGCTGATCCGGCGCAACGAGCACGCGTACTACGTGCTCGACCAGCCCGAAGTTTCGGACGCCGAGTACGACGCGCTGTTCCTGGAGCTGCGCCACATCGAGGAGGAGCGGCCTGACCTGCTGACCGTCGACTCGCCGACGCAGCGGGTCGGCGGCGAAGCGTCGGAGCAGTTCGCCAAGGTGCGCCACCGCTCGCCGATGCTCAGCCTGCAGAATGCCTTCGACGAGGCCGAGATCCGCGCGTTCGACAAGCGTGTGCGCGCCGCGGTCGGTGACAAGGTGAAGTACTGCGCCGAGCTGAAGATCGACGGGCTCGCGATCAACCTCACCTACTCGAAGGGCCGGCTGCAGCGCGCGGCCACGCGCGGCGACGGCACGGTCGGCGAGGACGTCACGGCCAATATGCGCACCATCCGCAGCGTCCCGCTTTCGATCACGCCGTTGGCGGGCTTGCCCGACTTGCTCGAGGTGCGCGGCGAGGTGTACTTCCCGATCGCGGCTTTCGAAAAGTTGAACCGGGAGATGGAGGCCGGCGGCAAGCCTCGCTATGTCAACCCGCGCAACACCGCGGCCGGCAGCGTGCGGCAGATCGACCCCAACGTCACCGCGAGCCGCGACCTGCAGACCTTCATGTACACCCTCTACCCGGCAGGACCGTGCCGATCGCAGTGGGAGGTGCTGCGCAGCCTCGAGAAGATGGGCTTCCGCGTCAACAAGCACCGCAGGCGCCTCAACTCGATCGAGGAGGTCCTCGAGTACCACGCAGAGTGGCAGCGGCGCCGGAGCGAGCTCGAGCACGAGATCGACGGCGTGGTGATCAAGGTCGACAGCTTCGCGCAGCAGCTCGAGCTCGGTTTCGTCGCGCGCTCTCCGCGCTGGGCGATCGCGTTCAAGTACGCACCGGAAGAGGCGGAGACGGAGGTCGAGGAGATCGCCTGCTACGTCGGTCGCACCGGCGTCCTCACGCCGGTCGCGCACGTCAAGCCCGTCGTGGTCGGCGGCGTGACGATCCGGAACGTCACCATGCACAACGAGGCTCAGGTCAACGAGAAGGGCGTTTACGTTGGCGCCCGCGTCGTCATCCACCGCGCCGGCGACGTGATTCCGGAGATCGTCAGCGTCAAGGAGCCGAAGCCGGGTTGGAAGATGCCGGCGAAGTGCCCGGTCTGCGGTGGTGAGGTAGTGCGAGAGGAGCCTTACATCGCGCACCGGTGCATCAATCCCTTCTGCGGGGCGCAGCGGCTCGAAAGGCTCAGGCATTTCGCCAGCCGCGGCGCGCTGAACATCGAGGGGCTGGGCTACGCGACGCTGGGCCAGGTCATCGAGCGTGGTTGGGTGGAGGACCCGAGCGACCTGTACAGGCTGACCAAAGAGCAGGCGACCGAGCTCGTTGGGTTCGCCGAGAAGTCGGCGCAGAACCTGGTCGACCGGATTGCCGACAGCCGCCGGCCGCAGCTGGGCCGCTTCCTGTACGCACTGGGGATCCCGCAGGTGGGTGAGGCGACGGCGGATCTGCTGGCGGCCGACTTCGGGAGCATCGAGAAGCTCCGCGCCGCGACAGAAGAAGACCTGAAGCGGGTCGAAGGCGTCGGGCCCAACATGGCGCGCGCCGTGCACCTCTACTTCGAAGGTCACGGTGGCGAGCTGATCGCCAAGCTGCTGGGGGCCGGCGTGCAGCCTCAATCGGTGGAGGCGCCCGGCGTGGGTCCGCTGACCGGCAAGACCTTTGTCTTCACGGGGACACTCGAGACGATGAGCCGGCCCGACGCGGAGGCGCTGGTCCGCCGCCTGGGCGGCAAGGCGGCGTCGAGCGTGAGCGCGAAGACCGACTACGTGGTCGCCGGGCCGGGCGCCGGCTCGAAGCTCGAGAAGGCCCGGAAGCTGAAGCTGGCGATCGTCGACGAGGAGGGCTTTCTCGCCCTCGTGCCAAAGTGATGTCGTGCAGGTGACCGAAGTTGCAGCTTCGAAGACCGCGACCCCCACGCCTCGCTGGCTCTGGTGGGCCCTCTTGATCGGAGCGGCGGTGCTCCTCGGATGGGCCTGGTTCCTGTTCGGGTTTCGCCACGAGCCGTCCGCTGTCGGGCGCGTTGGACTCATCCTGACCTCATGGGCTGCGTACTCGGCGTTCTTTGGCCTGGTCGGGTTGGCCGCAGCGATCGGCCTGGTCCGACGCGCGGCATGGGGTAGGACCCTTGCCTCGATATCAGCCACAGGGATGACCATCTCGGTCGTTGGCTCGGTCGTTGGCATCGCGGTGCTGATCGGCCTCTACTCCAGCCGCATACCCTCCAGAAACTAAGCAAGTTCCCTGCCCCGGAGTTCTTTGCGTCTTCGCGGCCTAGGCGGCCCGGGCGCCGTCTCACCCCACGGAATCTGGCGATTCCGGGGGACGCCGAGAGGGCGCTGAAGCCTGAGTCAAGGGCCCGGCGCTGCGGCGCTGCCCCCGCGACCACGACGCGGGGACCCCAGTAGGTAGCGCTCCTGGCCGCGCCACCCTTTCCTTGGCTCCGGCCGCCGATGCCGCGAATACGCCGCGGACCTCCGGTGCAGGAAACTATCCCCGTGCCGCTTTCACGTGACGAAGTCCGCCACGTTGCCATGCTCGCGCGCCTTGGCCTCGAGCCCGGCGACGAGGAGTTCTACGCCGAGCAGCTGAGCGGCATCCTCGAGCACATCGACAGGCTGCAGCAGCTGGACACCGAGGCGATCCCGCCTACGGCTCAGGTTGTCGAGGTCACGAACCTGCTGCGCGAGGACGTGCCACGTCCCGGCCTCACCCAGGAAGAGGCGCTCGCGAACGCGCCAGCCGCGGTGAACGGGTTCTTCCGCGTGCCCTCGATCCAGGAGGAGTCATGAGCGAGCTCACCGAGCTCACCATCGCCGAGGCGCAGCGCCTTCTGCGCCTTCATTCGATCAGCGCGAGCGAGCTTGTGACCGCGCACATCGAGCAGATCGACAGGGTCGATCGATCGGTCAAGGCGTTTCTTCGCTTCACCCCGGAGCTGTGGGAGAAGCAGGCGGACGAGGCGGATGAGGTCCTTCGACGAGGTGGTGGCGGCCTGCTTACCGGGATCCCGCTGGCGGTCAAGGATGTGCTTTGCGTGCGCGGCGTCGAGGCCACAGCCGGCTCGCAGATCCTGCGCGGTTTCCGGCCTCCGTACACCGGTACCGCGGTTCAGCGGCTGCTGGACGCGGGAGCCGTGATGCTCGGCGTGACCAACTGCGACGAGTTCGCCATGGGCAGCTCGACTGAGAACTCCAGCTATCACCCGACGCGGAACCCCTGGGACCTCGACCGCGTACCCGGCGGCAGCTCGGGCGGAAGCGCCGCCGCCGTGGCCGCCGGCGAGGTGATGATCGCGCTGGGCACCGATACAGGCGGATCGATTCGCCAGCCCGCGGCCCTTTGCGGCGTCGTGGGCATGAAGCCGACCTACGGCCGGGTGAGCCGCTACGGCCTCATCGCCTTCGCCTCCAGCCTCGACCAGATCGGTCCGTTCGCCCGGTCGGTCGAGGATGCCGCCATCGTGCTCGAGGCCATGGCCGGACACGACCCGCTCGACGCGACCTCATCCGACCGCCCCAACGACGTTCGCCGGAACCTCGAAGCCGGCGTCAAGGGATTGAGGCTCGGCGTGCCACGCGAGTATTACGAGGTCGATGGGATCGAGCGCGGCGTCAAGGCCGCCATCGACGCGGCGATCAAAGCCTTGAGAGGAGCGGGCGCCGAGATCGTCGACGTCAAGCTGCCGCACACCGACTATGGGCTCGCCGCGTATTACATCATCGCCCCGGCCGAATGCTCGTCCAACCTCGCTCGCTTCGACGGCGTGAGGTACGGGCTGTCCGACCCGGAGGCGGAGAACATCACCGACCTCTACCTGCACACGAGGCGCAAGGGGTTCGGCACCGAGGTCAGGCGCCGCATCATGCTGGGCACCTACGCGCTGTCGAGCGGCTACTACGACGCCTACTACCTGAAGGCGCAGAAGGTCCGCACGCTGATCAAGCGCGACTTCGACCTCGCGTTCGAGCAGTGCGACGCGATCGTCAGCGCGACGTCGCCGACCGTGGCCTTCCCGATTGGAGCCAAGACCCAGGATCCACTCTCGATGTACCTGTGCGACGTGCTCACGCTGGCCGGCAACCTGGCGGGGTTGCCGGGGATCAGCGTCCCGTGCGGGATGTCGGAGGACCTGCCTGTGGGACTGCAGGTGCTCGCGCCCCAGTGGCGCGAAGACGTCGCGCTGCGCGTCGCCCGGGCGTACGAAGTCGCGAGCGGGATCAGGGCCGAGGTCGCTTCGCTTGCATAGCGCGAATCCCCCCACCCGCCGCTCACGCGGCGACCTCCCCGGCGAGCGGGGAGGTACTTCTTCCTGGGAGGTCGTCATCGGCATGGAGGTTCACGTCCAGCCGACTACGCGCAGCAAGATGTTCTGCGGCTGCGCGATCGGGGAGCTGGGCGACCCGCCGAACTCCAACGTGTGCGAGATCTGCCTGGGCATGCCGGGCGTGCTGCCGGTCATCAACAAGGCAGCGGTTGAGGCGTGCCTGAAGACCGCGCTGGCGTTGAGCTGCGAGATCCCGCGTCACACCAAGTTCGATCGCAAGAACTACATGTACCCGGACCTGCCAAAGGGCTACCAGATCAGCCAGTACGACCTGCCGATGAGCGTGAACGGCCACCTGGACCTCGACGGACAGCGCGTCCGCATCCGGCGCGTGCACCTCGAGGAGGACACGGGCAAGCTGATACACGCGGGCGACAAGCTCCACAAGGCGCGGGAGTCGTTCGTCGACCTGAACCGGGCCGGGGTGCCGCTGATGGAGATCGTCACCGAGCCGGACCTGCGTTCCGCCGACGAGGCGCGCGACTACGCCGTGTCGTTGCGCACCTTGCTGCGCACCATAGGCGCGTCAGAGGCGGAGATGGAAAAGGGCCAGCTGCGAGCCGAACCCAACATCTCGATCCGTCGGGCCGGCTCGACCGAGCTGGGCGTGAAGACCGAGCTCAAGAACATCAACTCGTTCCGGGCTCTGCATCGCGCGATCCTTTATGAGGTGGCGCGTCAGGCCGATGTCCTGGAGGCCGGCGGGACAGTGGTGCAGGAGACCCGCGGATGGTCCGATGCCGAGCAGCGCACCTTCTCCCAGCGCAGCAAGGAGTTCGCCGAGGACTACCGGTATTTTCCGGAGCCGGATCTGCCTCCGCTCGCGCTCGACCAGACATGGATCGGTCATTTAGACGCTGAAGTCAAGGCGTCTATTGGCCGGGCGGAATCCAAAGGCGATGCCGTCCGGGACTTCCAGGAGCGATTTGCACTTCCGGGCGAATCGGCTCGCCTCCTTTCGCAAGCTGGGTTGGAGGACCTACTCGGAGCAGTTGTGAATCAAGGCGCCGATGATGCCAAATTCGTTGCCAGTTGGATGGTTGAAGAACTCCTGCCGAGGCTGCGTGATGGATGGTCAAATCAGCTTTCGCCACGGCAGATCGCTCAGCTAGTCGGGCTATTGTCGAGCCGTTATTTGAGCCGAGACAACTCGCGGCGAACGCTCGACACCGTCTGGGGGACCCAGCTTGAACCCGAGACGGTGGCTAAGGAAAAGGGGTGGTTTGGACAAGTCGACGATGGCGTCATCGAGAACGCAATCGACGACGTGATCCAGACGATCCCAAAAGCGGTCGCCGACTACATTGCAGGCAATCAACGGGCACTCGGAGTATTGATTAAGGCAGTGACCGAGGCATGTGGCGGCAAGGCGGACGGCAAGCGGGTGAGCGAACTCCTGAGGAAACGCCTCGGCTAGACAGCTCTCGTGCGCGACCGCCAGGTGCCGTAGATGAAGAGCGCAGCCGCCAGCAGGTAGGCCGCCATCGCGACCACGACAAGCAGACCGCCCACCCATTCAGAGGCGAACATGCTCAACCCGATCGCTACGATCGAAGCTCCGAGGCCGATCGCCGTCAGGCCCTCGAGGCGAGCCACCCCTGGCGTGACCCGCGAGACCGGCCAGACGATCCGATGTTTCCACCACCCCGGGAAGCTCCCCGTCAGCGCCAGGTAGAGGCCGATTCCTAGCAGCAGGCCGCCCACCGCATAGGTAAACCCAAGCACCACGTACCCCACGGCGGGCCATTCTATCCACAAGGCGCGGGGATTTGCTCTGCCGCTAGCCTTGTCCGGTGCCCCTGCCGCCCGACCTCCACGTGCACACCGAATGGTCCTGGGATGCCACCCTTGGCTCGATGGAGCGCAGCTGCGAGCGGGCGCTCGAGGTCGGGCTCCCGGCGATCGCGTTCACGGAGCACGCGGACTGGGCGCTCGTGCACGAGGGCCAGCACTCGGTCGACATCACGGGCTACTTCGACGCGATCGAGCGCTGCCGCGCGAAGTTCAAGGACCTTCGGATCCTCAGCGGCGTGGAGCTCGGAGAGCCGCACTGGTTCCCGCGCGAGACGGCTGAAATCCTCGCCGCCGGCCCACTGGACCAGGTTCACGGCTCCATCCACTGCATCCGACTGGACGGGGTGATCCTGGACGCGAGCCAGTTCCGGCAGACCGACGGCCTCGACTTCCCGCGCGCGGTTAGGGAGTACTTCCGCGAGACGCTGGCGATGGTGGACAGCGGCCAGCTTTTCGAAACGCTCGCCCACCTGGACTATCCGAAGCGCTACTGGCTGGACGGCATCGCGCCATATCGCGAGGAGGACTACGAGGGCGAGATTCGCGCCATCCTCAAAGCCGCGGCGCGCACGGGACGCGTGCTCGAGGTCAACACCACCCGCGGCCGGACCCTATGCCCCGACATCACTGTGGTGCGCTGGTGGCGCGAGCTTGGCGGCCAGGCGGTGCAGTACGGCAGCGATGCCCACCAACCGGACAAGGTCGCGGAGGGCTTTCAGCTCGCCACGCAAATGGTCGAGGCTGCGGGGTTCAGGCCATCGCCCGACCCGATGGCGTTGTGGCACCGCTGATCCTCCGGCCGACGGCCCCGGCGCACGGCGGCTCTGTCATCGCGCGCGAAGACGGGAAGGTTTGGCTCGTCAACTACGCACTGCCCGGCGAGATGGTCGAGGCAGAGCCGCGCGGCCGGCAGGGTGGCGTGGCCGTGGCCGCGGCCACGAACGTGCTCGAGGCCTCACCGCATCGTGTTCCCGCTCCGTGTCTTTACTTCGGCGAGTGTGGGGGATGCCAGCTCCAGCACGCGGCCTATGACTATCAGCTGGCGCTGAAGCGCCAGGTTGTCGAGGAAGCGTGGGCGCGGGCGGGCCTTCGTCTGCCGGCAGACGCGCCGGTGCTCGGCATGGAGGACCCGTGGCGCTATCGAATCCGAGGTGAGTTCGAGGCCATCTCGGAATTTGGAAAATGGCGATTTGGGTTTCACCGGATGCGGTCGCACTCGGTGCTGGCGATCGACACCTGTCTCATCCATGACCCGCGCATCGAGCAGGCGCTCCCGGCGTTCGCGCAGGCGGCAAATGAGCTTGGTCTGAAAGACCTCCAGAACCTGCATCTCACGATAGAACCCAGCGCTCGCGGACTGCTGTGGCGGTTGCGATTCAAGGGTCGCGAGCCGCAATGGCCTCGTGAAGACTTCGCGCACCGGGTCGCCGAGCTGCTGCCGCACCAGGTCCTGCTCGACGACGCGATGACGCTGGACTTCTGGGACCTCACCTTTCGAGTGAAGAGCGACACCTTCGTGCAGACCAACTACCGCCAGATGGTGGTCCTCTATCAGACGGCGCTCGACATGCTGGCGGCCGGACCGTCGGACCACGTGCTGGATCTGTACGCCGGGATCGGGACGATCTCGGTTGCGGTCGCCCGCCAGGCGGCAAGCGTGACCGCGATCGAGGAGAACCCGCACGCGGTCCAGCTCGGCCGGCTGAACGCGCGGATCAACACCGCGCGAGTCGAGTACCTGCCAGGCAAGGTCGAGACGGTCCTGCGCCAGGTCCGGCTCGGCCGGCACCAGGCGGCGATCCTGGATCCGCCTCGTGCTGGGTGCGAGCCGGCGGCGCTCGCCGAGCTCATCAGGCTGGGTCCGGAACGCCTCGTCTACGTCTCGTGTGAGCCGTCGACTCACGCGCGCGACCTGATCGGGCTGGTCAGGGGGGGCTACAGGGTGAGGCGAGCGGCGATCGTGGACATGTTCCCCCAGACGTATCACATCGAGTCGGTGGCGCTTCTGGAGCGCGGCGCCGGCGGCTGACGTGGTCGACCGGCCTGTCTAGTTGAATACGTCCAGGCCGTGCCCGAGCTTCAGGAGCGCCAGCCGAAGGCGCCCGGGTTGGAGCTGCCTGACCAGGAAGGCAAGCACAGGCTTCAGTAGGAGCACATCGAGCCAAACGGGACGTGGGCTGGAATCGTTACGGGGACGTTGTGCTGGGACATGGCCGCGACAGTGTAAACAAACGGACCGGCCGTCCACGTACGGCTTACTGAACGCCTCTAGACTATCCCCGGGGTCCGCCACGCCCAGCCAAAACGATGCCGCACGCCCCTAAGACCTTTGTTCACCTGCACAACCACACCGAGTACTCGCTGCTCGATGGGGCCAGCCGCATCCCCGCGCTGGTCGACCGGGCAGCCGAGCTGGAGATGCCGGCGCTAGCGCTGACCGACCACGGCGTCATGTACGGCGCCATCCACTTCTACAAGGCGTGCAAGGAGAAGGGGATCAAGCCCATCGTCGGCTGCGAGGTGTACGTCGCGCCGCGATCGCGCCTGCTGCGTGAAGGTCGGGTGGACCGCGATCCAAACCACCTGACTCTGCTGGCCGCCGACCACGAGGGCTACCTCAACCTGATGAAGCTCTGCACCGTCGGGCAGATGGAGGGCATGTATTACAAGCCCCGCATCGACAAGGAGATCCTCGCGCAGCACTCGAAGGGGCTGATCGCTCTCTCGGGATGCCTGCAGGGCGAGGCCGCGAGTCGTATCTCAGACGGCGACATCGACGGCGCCCGCGAGGCGGTGGCAGCCTACCGCGACATCTTCGGCAAAGACCGCTTCCTGCTCGAGGTCCAGCGCCACGGCATCGACCGCCAGGACCAGGTCAACGAGGCGCTCAGCGGGTTCGGCAAGGAGTTCGGGTTGCGCCTGTGCGCGACGAACGACCTCCACTACGTGCACCGGCACGATTCGGAGGCACACGACGTCCTGCTGTGCCTTCAGACCGGCGCGCGCTTCAACGACCCGAACCGCTGGCGCTTCTCATCGCAGGAGAACTACCTCAAGACGCCGGAGGAGATGCTGGCGGCGTTCGCGGACCTTCCCGACGCTCTCGCCAGCACCGTCGACGTGGCCGAGCAGTGCGATCTCAAGCTCAAGCTGGGCGCGACGCTCTTGCCGCCCTTCGACGTCCCCGACGGGATGTCCCCCGACCAGTACCTCCGCAAGCTGGTGGTCGAGGGCCTCGGGTGGCGGTACGGCGAAGCGAACGCCGCGACCCGGGAGCGCGCCGATGTCGAGCTCTCCGTGATCAGCCAGACCGGCTACGCGTCCTACTTCCTGATCGTCTGGGACTTCTACAAGTTTGCGAGGCACCAGGGGATCATGGTCGGTCCCGGTCGCGGCAGCGCTGCCGGCAGCCTCGTCTCCTACTGCCTGGGCATCACCAACCTGGACCCGATCCAGCACGGGCTGATCTTCGAGCGCTTCCTGAACATCGACCGGGTGTCGATGCCCGACATCGACTGCGACTTCTCGGTCGAGGGCCGCGAGAAGGTCATCAGGTACGTTTCCGAGAAGTACGGTTCAGACCGCGTCGCGCAGATCATCACTTTCACCACAATGGCCTCGAAGGCCGCGATCCGGGACGTGGGCCGCGTGCTCGAAGTGCCGCTGCGGGACACCGACCGGCTGGCGAAGCTCGTTCCGGTCTGGCAGGGCCGCTCGAAGACGCTCGCGGACACCATCAAGGAGGTGCCCGAGTTCCGCGAGGCCTATGAGTCGAACGAGGAGCAGAAGCGCCTGATCGACGTCGCGCGCACGCTGGAGGGTGTTTCGCGCAACGTGAGCACGCATGCCGCGGGAGTCGTCATCGCCCCGGAGTCGCTCGTTCATTACACGCCCCTGCAGTACGGGCCGGGCAAAGAGGCTGTCGTCACGCAGTACGACATGAAAGCGGTCGGGGACATCGGCCTGCTGAAGATCGACTTCCTCGGCCTGCAGAACCTCGACATCATCGCCACGTGCATGCGGCTGGTGCTTGAGCACCGCGGCATCGACATCAACCTCGAGGCCGTGCCGTTCGACGACGTGAAGACGTATGAGCTGCTATCCGCCGGCGACACGCATGGGGTGTTCCAGCTGGAAGGCGCCGGCATGCGCCGGATGGTCATGGACATGAGGCCGCAGTCGTTTGGTGATGTGTCGGCGGCGGTCGCGCTGTTCCGACCGGGACCGATGGTCAACATCCCGGCATTCATCGCGCGGAAGCAGGGTCGGGAGCCGATCGAGTATATGCACGAGCGCCTCGAGCCGATCCTGCGCGAGACGTATGGCGTGATGATCTACCAGGAGCAGGTGATGATGGCCGCGCGCGAGCTGGCCGGGTTCACGATGAGCGAGGCCGACATCCTTCGCGCCGCGATGGGCAAGAAGGACAAGGTCAAGATGGCGAAGCTCCGCACGAAGTTCATCGACGGGGCCGTCGAGCGTGGCATCGCGGACTCCACCGCGGATGCGCTGTTCGACGGCATCGCCAAGTTCGCCGAGTACGGCTTCAACCGCGCTCACTCCGCCGCGTATGGGGTCGTCGCATACCAGACGGCTTACCTGAAGGCTAACTACCCGCTCGAGTACATGACTTCGCTCCTCATTCACATGGAGGGCAGCGCCGACCGGGTGGCGACCGCGATCGTCGACTGCCGCATCCGCGGCATCGACGTGGTGGCGCCGGACATCAACCACTCGCGCGCAGACTTCTCGATCAGCGACGCCCGGATCCTGTTCGGCCTCGCCGCGATCAAGAACGTCGGGCAGCATGCCGTCGAGACGATCGTCAGCCTGCGCGACGCCGACGGTCCCTTCAAGTCGCTCGAAGACCTGTGCGAGCGCACGGCGGCGATCCAGGACGTCAACCGCCGGGTGCTCGAAGCGCTGGTCCAGTCGGGTGCATGCGACACGCTTGGCGAGCGCGCACGGCTGGTCGCCGCGCTCGACCACTTCGTGAACCGCGCCGAGCGCGCGCGGCGTGACCGCGAGTCTGGCCAGACGTCGCTCCTCGACATGGTTAGCGCGCCCGATGCCGGCGGCGACGACTACGGGCTGCTGATCGACGTCGCACCGATGGCAGGTGAGGAGAAGCTGCGCCTCGAGAAGGAGCTCCTCGGGCTGTACCTCAGCGACCATCCGCTGCGTCGAATCGAGGCGGAGATCGCCAGGCTGTCGGACACGCAGGCCGTCGAGGTGACCTCAGCGCTGCAGGACACCGAGGTGCGCGTGGCCGGCCTGGTCCGCGAGGTCCGCCGCGTCGTGACCCGCAAGGGGCAGATCATGGCCTACGCCTCGCTGGAAGACCTGACCGGGACGGTTGACGTGGTCCTGTTCCCGCGTGTGTTCGAGCAGGTCCGGCTGCTCTTCGAGCCGGACAAGGTGGTCGTCGTGCAGGGCAAGGTGGACGCGCGGGCGGGAAGCACCAGGGCGAACGGGTCGAACGGCTCGGTCCCGGTGGACCCCGACATGGAGACCGAGGTGGAGACCGCATCGGTGGTCGCGGACATGGCGTGGTTGTGGGACGACCCAGAGTGCCTTCCGGTGGCGCGCCGGCAGCTGGTCCACGTTCGCATTCCCAGCGGCGACGCCGCGCTTCCGGAGCGGCTGGAGGCGGTGCTGGCGCGGCACCCCGGGACCGACGAGGTCGTGCTGCACGTAGTGGTCGGCAGGCGCGAGGTGATCGTGAATGCCGATCGCTATCATGTCCTGGCCGGTCCGGCGCTCGCGGCGGACATCGACGAGCTGGTCGGGCAGGCCGCGACCAGGCTGGAGACGGTGCGGCCGAAAGCCCAGTCCAACGGCAACGGGCGAGGAAGACGATGACCAACGACCTCGAGGAGTCCGCGAGCGGCCGCTACATAGTCGTCAAAGCCCTGGAGGACGGCGTCGTGATCATGGGCCTGACGCGCGGCAAGGACACGCGCTCGCACCACTCGGAGCGCCTCGATGCCGGCGAGGTCCTCGTCGCGCAGTTCACCGAGCTCACCGCGGCCATCAAGATCCGCGGCCGCGCGGAAATCCTGACCGACGCTGGGAAAGTAGTCTCCGGGAGTTAGGACTCCAGCGGTAGCGCTTCGGCGATCCGGGCCTGGAACCCACCAAAAACAGCCGTGGCGCCGGCCGAGCCCAGGTCCTGCAGCGAGGCTGCCGCGAGGCTTGATGAGCAGCCCTCGCTGCAGATCACGATCAGTCGTCTCTGATCATCCGTGGTCTGCGCGATTCGCCATGGCGATGCTGGATCCGGGCGCCACTCGAGAACAGTTCGATCGATTACCAAAGCACCGGAGATCTTGCCTTGCCCAGCCCGTTGAGCCTCGGTCCTGATGTCGATCAGCAAGGCGCCCCGGGGCTGTTCATCAGCCGCTTGTCGCGGCTCGACCCGGGTCAGCCTGCGACGGGCTCGCTCAAGGACCTCGTCGATGGTGGGCATGAGACTGGTGGCCAGTATGTAGCGGATAGAATCGGTCGCGGCCCGCCCACGTAGCTCAGGTGGCAGAGCATCGCCTTGGTAAGGCGAAGGTCCCCGGTTCGAATCCGGGCGTGGGCTCCACCTCGGTCGGGTGCTCCGTGGCGGCCGGGAAATGGGCACCGTGGCACGCAGGATCTCGTGGGCTCGAACGTCAAGTAAGCCGGAGCCACGTGAGCGTCAGAACGCAGTACCGTCGCCGGACATGGTCCAGGGCCAAGCAGGACCTGGACGATGGCGCTCAAGCAATCGCCCTCAGCCTGGTCGTCTTGCCGGTGCCCCTCGCGCTCGTCGCGATCGCCTCGCCATTTGGCCTGCACTGAAACCTATCGAGGCGAGTCGCCCGGTCCCGGCCCACACATCAGAGCCGTCTAACCTGGTCGTATAAGAGCTAGGCACCAACCGAAGGTTCACAGCGAACCTTAAGGTTTCATCCACCCGCCTCAAAGGTTCCAAACGCATCGTGGGGACTACAAGAACAGGACCCAGACTCCAACCGGAGGTAGCCCCGATGTCCGATCTCGAAACACCGTCGCCAGAGCCCGCAGAGCCGGCTAAGACCGCGCCTGCTCCCGACGCTGCGCTCACGCCTCCGGCCGCCGCCGAACCCGTCGCCGCGCCAGAAACCTGGTGGGTCGCACCCTCGACCCCGCCTTTAGCGCCGCCGCTCAACAACTCACTGTGGCACCGTATTGCGGCCGGGGTTGTCGTCGCCGCCGTGGTGGCCGCCGCCGCGGGCGCGGGCATCGGCTGGAGCCTCGCGCGCAACATCGACAGCCGCACATCGACCGCGCAGACCAACACCCAAACCCAGACTCAGCCGCAGGCTCAGCAGCCTAAGACGCCGATTCAACCGGCCGCCCCAAGCACCGGCAGCAGCCTCGACGCGAACGCCATTGCGGCCAGGGTCGATCCCGCGATCGTCGACATCAACACGGTGATCGGCTCCGGCCAGGCAGCCGGGACCGGCATGATCATCACCTCCACCGGCGAGATCCTGACCAACCACCACGTCGTGAACCAGTCGACGAGCATCCAGGTCGTGATCGCCGGGCACTCCCAGAAGTACGCGGCGCACGTGATCGCCATCGACCCTACCGCGGACATCGCTCTCATCCAGATCGACGGCGGGATCTCAGGCTTGCCCACCGTGAGCTTCGCGAGCTCGTCGTCGGTCAACATCGGCGACAACGTCGTCGCGTTGGGCAACGCCCTCGGCCGCGGCGGCGCGCCACACGTTTCGCAAGGCTCGATCACCGACCTCGACCAGACGATCACGGCAAGCGAGGGCGGCAACCAGTCGGAGCAGCTGACCGGGATGATCCAGACCGACGCCGTGATCTACCCCGGCGACTCGGGCGGCCCGCTCGTCAACTCGGCTGGGCAGGTGGTCGGCATGATCACCGCGGGCGAGGCGCAGGGCTTCCGGTCCACCGGCTCCAGCGTGAACTACTCAATCCCCTCCGACACGTTGCTCAGCGTGGTCAACGAGATCCGCTCGGGTCAGACCAGCTCGGACCTCATCTACGGCCAGTGGGGCTACATCGGGGTGTCTGTGCATACGCTCGACGCCCAGAGCGCCGCTCAGCTCGGATACAGCGTTTCGTCAGGCGCCCTCGTGATCAGCGTCGTGGCCGGCGCTCCAGCCGAGCAGGCCGGGATCACCAGGAACTCGGTCATCACCTCGGTGGGCGGCCAGGCGGTCACGTCGATAGACACCCTGGGCGCGGCAGTCCACGCCCACAAGCCCAGCGACCGCGTCTCAGTCACATGGGTCAACGCCAGCGGCTCGCACACGGCGACTGTGACGCTCGGCGCAGTGAACCCCTGACCCGGCTGTCATAAAGAGCGGTCCGGCGGTGCTCAATCAAGAAGTGGCCACCGCCGGACCTGCAATCCGCACTATCGGGCTGTCGAAGGCTTACGGCCGGCGACTCGCGGTCGATCATCTTGACCTCGAGGACATCTTCCGGAGCCTCACCGGACAGGGGGTGCGCCGGGAGCCGGCTTCGCCGGGTCCGGCGCCCCGAGGGGGGACGTCCCCCCTCAAACTGACTCATGAGCGCGGCCGCCATTCGACCGCGCTTCTTCGGCACCATGCGGGGCGAGGCGCTCAAGGTCACGCGCCAGCTCAGCTTCTGGTTGATGCTGGCCGGCGCGTTGGTGCTGCTCGCCGTGATCGTGCTCGCGGTCACGAGCTCGGACAGCATTCGCACCCAGCTGACGACCGATCCGACCGGATGGGCGTATGGCGCCAGAGACGTTTTCGGAACGATCTTCCAGATCGGATCGGGGATCTTCCTGCTGATCATCGGATCGCGGCTTTTCGCGATGGAGTACTCGTCCGGGACGATCAGGATCATCTACGCGCGCGGTACGGGCAGGCTTCAGCTGCTGCTCGCCAAGATGCTCACCCTGGCGGTCATCGGCGTCCTGCTGCTGGCAGGCTACCTCGTTGTCACTGGCGCCATGATCGCCGTGCTCGTCAACGTCTGGGCGGGCAGTCTCTCGCCGGTGCAGCACCTGCCCAGCGAGTTCTGGCAGGACATGGGTTTCTGGGCGTTGGTCCAGGGGATCAGCATGGGGATCGCCATCCTCATCGCCGCCGCCGCGGCGGGCATCGGGCGGTCGCTCGCGTTTGCCATGGCCGCCTCGCTGGCATTTTTTCCGGTCGACAACTTTGCCGTGATCCTGCTCGGGCTTGGCTCGCGGATCACCCGTCAGGATCATCCATGGCTCGACATCACGAAGTACCAGCTGGGGCCGAACCTGGACGTCGTGCAGCGCCTGATCGAGCCCGGCCACCACGCACGGGCCGCCTTCGCGACGCCGCTCCTGCCGGTCGACGCGAACCACGCGGTCGCCGTGATTGGCGCGTGGTCCCTGGCGTTGGCCGTCATCGCCGTCGTCCGGGCCCTGCGGCCCGACGTTCTGGAGTAAAGGCTTTGCAGAGCATCCCATGCCTGAGATCGGTATCCTTGTCGGATTGTGCGAATAGTCGTCAAGGACCCCGAGGAGTTCGAGCAGGCCCTCCGGGAGTTCCGCCGCAAAGTGCAGGAGCAGGGGCTCGTGCGCGAGATGCGACGGCGCTCGCACTACGTACCGCCGGCTGAAGCGCGAAAAATCAAAAGCCTCCGTGCAAGGCGACGCCGCACGCGCTAGGAGCACCGCTCTACCCTCAGGGAGAGGCCGCCAAAGATAACGTGCTCCTCTCCACTTCGGGGAGAGGTCGGGAGAGGGGTTCGATGTTTGGCTATAATTCCTCCTGTTCGGTGACCATGGCGGAGGGGAGACACCCGTTCCCATTCCGAACACGGCAGTTAAGCCCTCCAGCGCCGATGGTACTGTCGGGGTAACCCGATGGGAGAGTAGGTCGTTGCCGAGCGTTTTTATAAGTCCCGCGGCCCGCAAGGGCGGCGGGACTTAACTTTTAGCCCGCCGCGATCTCCGGTTCGGCCACGCTGTCGGCGTTCAAGGTCGGCAGCAGGACGTAGCACCGGATCGCGAGCAGCAGCAGCAGGCCGAGCAAAGAGACAAGTACGTCAAGCACGACCTGTCCGACCCTTGCATGGAATAGGAAGATGAGCACCCCTTCCGCCAGGACCCCAAGCGCGAGGATCGGCACGAACACCCGATCGTGGACCGCCATGAAGAACTGCACCAGCAGGTTGTTGAGCGACAGGGCCAGGCCGATGACCCCGACCGCAAAGACGTAGGGGGTCGCATCGCGAAATCCCGGCCCGAAGAGGATGCCGACCACGAGCCCCGGCACCGCCGCGAACACGAGCAGCGCCCCCGCGCCGAGCGCGCTGAGGATGCCGGCCGACGTGAGCAGGATGCGTCCCGGGTGCTCCTCCTTGGCGACCGCCTCCACCACCCTAGGGAACAGCACCTGGCTCACGCTCAGCGTCAGGAAGAACAGGATCGTGCCGATCTTGTTCAGCCCGCCGTAGATGCCGCCATCGTGGCTGCTGAGGTAGTGCTCGGCCAGGATCACGTCCTGGTTGTAGAGGATCTGGATGCCGATGATGCCGGCGGCCGCGGTGAGCGAAAAGCCAGCCATCACGCGCAGCCGGACGCGCGCGCCGGTTCGCCGAAAGTGGTCGCGCAGCGAGAACAGCCCGAGCACGAAGCAGACGGCGAGACCGATGAACACCGCCGCCATCGCACCTGACACGGCGTAGCCGGCCTTGAGCAGGAGGAACACCGCGATCGTGCGGATGATCAGCTCGAGGGAAAGGTTGAGCGAGAGCGCGGGGAATCTCTGCAGGCCCTGCAGGATGCCGCGCGGGATCGCCACCTGCCAGATCAACGCAATCGAAAAGCCGAGGATGAGGATTGGGATCGTCGAGCCGATGTGCTCGAAAGCCGCCACCGGCCGGGCGAACAGCGACGTGACCAGCACGGCGAGCAAGCACGGGATCGCCACCAGCCGGACCGTGCGTCCCAACAGCGAGCGGAGGCCGGTGTCGCCGCGCGCCGCCAGGGTGGCGGTGTAGCGAGCCAGCACGACGATCAGGATCAGCGCGGGCGCCGTGCCCACCGCGTAGACCGCGATGAGGAACGCGACCTGGCCGTAAACCGCGGGTCCGAGCACGCGGCCTGCGATCGCGTGGTAGACGAACCCGCCGATGCCGGCCACCAGCCCGCCGGCGAACAGGACCAGGTTTTGCCGGATCAACCGGTTCCGCCGGACCTGGGCCAAGCGCTGGCCGAGACCCAGTCGCGCGCCGGTCTGCACAGTTCCGGACAGTCTAGCCGACGCGTCTGTCATGTCCCGGCAGGGATAATTCGTTGGAGATGCCAGATCAATCGAAGCCGATCGTCTCCGCCCTGATCGTCAGCAATAACTCCAAAGACCTGCTGCTCCACTGCCTGCAGGCGTTTTTCGCGAGCGCCGACGTTCCCGTGGAAGCGGTTGTCGTCGACAACGACTCGTCAGATGGTTCGGCCGCCGCCGTCACCGACGAGTTCCCACAGGCCACAGTCCTCGTGCAGCCCAAGAACCTGGGCTACGGACGCGCCGCAAACATCGGGCTGGAGCGATGCCAGGGCCGCTTCGTGCTGCTGTTGAATCCGGACGTGACCGTGGATCCGCAGTGTGTCGGCCGCCTGGCTGATTTTCTGCTCACGCGTCCTGACGCCGGCGCCGTCGGACCGCGAGTGGTGTTGCCTGACGGGCACCGCGACCCGGACGCCCGCCGCGCGTTCCCGATCCCCAGCACGATGTTCTACCGCTCCGTCGGCTTGAGCAGGCTCTTTCCGAAGAGCCCTCGATTCGGCCGCCACAACATGGGCTACATGCCGGAGTCCGAGGTGCACGAGATGGACGCTGGCACCGGCGCGTGCCTGATGCTGCGAATGACCGCGCTGGACCGCGTGGGCTTTTTCGATCCCCGGTACTTCATGTTCGGTGAGGACATCGACCTCTGCTATCGCCTGAGGCTCGGAGGGTGGAAGGTCTTCTACCTTCCCTCGTCGAGCGCCCTGCACCACGTCAGGCCCGCGGCGCCGGCGCTGGAGCGGAAGATGTCCTATGAGCGCCATCGCTCGATGTGGGCCTACCACTTCAAGCATCACGCCGAAGACGTGTCGGCCTTCGGGAACGGGTTGGTATGGGCTCAGATCTGGGGCCGCTACGTGGCCGAACGCGTCAGGGACACCGTGAAGAGACCGAGGCGCCAACCGGGGTAGTGTCCAGCTTCGAAAGTTCGACCGAAATGGCAGGGGCAGCGCTGCGCGGTGCCCGTGCCACCCTGCGGGTTCATCCGGCTTGGCGCCCGATCTCGGCGTTGCAGGCTCCGCTCCTCGCTTACAGGTCTACCGACATGCTCAAACCTCTGGGGTCCCCGCGACGCAGTCGCGGGAGTGTGCCCTTGAGCTCGGGCGCCGATCCGGCGACTTTCGGCCGAACCTCCGAAGCAGGACACTAGCTCCATGTATCACCAGATCGCGCGGAATAAGCGCAACAGCATCATCGTGATCGTGTGCTTCCTCGCCGTCTGGCTTCTGGCGGGCTTCCTGATCGGTGAGATCGCATACGGGTCGGGTGGCGCGATCGCCGGCGCGATCGTCCTGGGCCTGCTCGGCGTGGGCGCCGCGCTCTTCTCCTACTACCTCGGGTCGCAGACCGTGCTCTCGGCGGTGGGCGCGCAGGAAGCCGATCCGAAGCAGTTCCAGCAGCTTTACAACATCGTGCAGACGCTGGCGATCGGCGACGGCCTGCCGGTGCCGAAGGTCTACATCATCGACGACCCCAGCCCCAACGCCTTCGCGACCGGGCGCGATCCTAACCACGCCGCGGTGACCGTCACGACCGGCCTGCTCCAGATGATGAACCGCGAGGAGCTCGAGGGAGTGCTCGCGCACGAGATGAGCCACGTCAAGAACTTCGACGTGAGATTGCTGCTGGTGGTCAGCACGATGATCGGGCTCGCCGCGCTGATCGCGAGCGTGTTCTGGAACGGCGCCTGGCGCATTCGCAGCCGAGACGAGCGCGCGATGCTGATCGTCATTGCGGTCGGGATCATCTTCACCCTGGTCGCTTTCATCGTCGGCCCTCTCATGCAGCTGGCGCTGTCGCGCCAGCGGGAATCGCTTGCGGACGTCAGCGGGGTGGAGCTCACGCGCAATCCGGCCGGCCTCCTCAGCGCGCTGAAGAAGATCGCCCAGAACGACAAGCCGCCCCAGAAGTTCAACCACGCGGTCGCGGCGATGATGATCGACAACCCGACCGAGCACCACGGCACCTTCTTCAACCATCTTTTCGACACCCATCCGCCGATCGAGGAGCGGATCGCAGCGCTGGAGAGGATCGCAGCCGTCCAGCAAACCTGATGCAGCTGGGAGCAGCCAGGCCTTCCGCGGCGTCGCCCCTGCTTGCGAAGTTCCTGCACGTCCGCCGCACCGAGCTCAACCGGACGCTGCAGGTGGCCGGGTTCGCGATCATCCTCGGCTGGGCCATGTACACCGCATTCAGCGCGGCCCAGTCGATCTTCCTCAACAAGGCCGGCGCGCACGCCTACCCGCTGTTCTTCATCGTTCTCGCCCTTGCGGTCTGGCCGATGGTCGCCCTGCAAGGTGCGCTCACGCGCAGGTTTGGCGTTGGCCGCGCCTTCCGCATCACGCTGGGCGCGAACGTGGCCGCGGCCGTCGGCGTGTACATCGCCTACGTGGAACGCGAGGACGCGACGGTCGCCTTCAGCGCCTACGTCGTCTACTCGGTGGCCTTCGAGCTCGTGATGCTTCAGTTCTGGAGCTTCGTCACGCAGCACTTCAACGTGCTGGAGGGAAAGCGCATCTTCCCGGTGATCGCCGCCGGGTCCAGCGTCGGCTACATCCTCGCCGGCGTCACCACGACGGTCGTCGCCGTATACGCGACCGAGCCGCTGATCTTCATCTGGGCATTCGGCTCGCTCGCCTCGCTGATCATCTCGCGTGGCCTCGAACGCACGCTGTTCCGGCCCGCATTCGTGGATGACGCGGACGAGCTGCTCGCCGACCAGGAGGCGGCGATCAAGCAACACGGCGTCATGGCCGTGCTCAGGGCCGCCGTCCACTACGTCACCGGCAGCCGCCTTGTCCTCGCGCTCGTCCTGCTCGCTCTCGCCCTTCAGATCGCCAGCCGGATCGGCGATTACCTGGTCGCCGTGCTGTTCGTTGACGCGACGCACAACAACCTGCAGTCGCTGACGATCCTGATCGGGAATGCCTGGCTCGTCAGCTATGTGGTGCAGCTGGTTGTGAGCCTGTTCGTCGCGCCGTGGGTACTCAGCAAGCTGGGCGTCAAGAACGCGATCCTCGCGCTGCCGATCTTCACGCTGATCGGTTTCACGGCCGTCACTGTGGCCCCCATGCTGCCCACGGCGCTTTTCCTCTTCATCGTGCGCAACGGACTGCAGACCGGTTTGGACGATCCGGTCGAGAACGTGCTCGGCAGCGCGCTGCCGGCGCACGTCGGTCCGAAGCTGAAGCTGCTGCTCGAGAACGGGGTCCTGCCGGGGGGAGCGGTCCTGAGCGGCCTGGTCCTGCTGCTCGCCCAGCGCCTGATCGTGGCTAGCGTCGAGGTGCTGGCCGTGCTGGGGATCGTCGTCGCGGTCCTGTTCATCACCGCCGCGCTGCGGGTCCGCAGTCTCTACGTGACCGCCATCTATGACCGCCTGCGTTCGCACGCTTTGAGCCTGGCCGACTTCCAGCAAGCCCTCGGGCGGCCAAACCCGGAGCAGGTGGCCGAGCTGCAGGGTTACATCCGGTCCGGCGAGGACAAGACACGGGAGTTCGCGACCGCCGCACTCGGCAAGGCGTCGCCAGAGGCGTTCAAGGCCATGCTGCCGGAGCTGATCGCGAGCGAGGACCCTGCCGTCCGCAGGCTGGCCTTCCAGCTTGCGCCCCCGGACAGCATCGCGATCGACCAGCTCGAGTTGGCAATGAACGACCCCGACGGCTGGGTGCGGGCCGCAGTGGCGATCGCGGGTGCGACACGAAAGGAGCGCTGGGAGCCGTCCCTCGGCCTCATGGCCGCGCTCTGGCAGTCAAGCACGACGGAGCAGCGTTCGGCGGCGGTATGGGCCGCCGCCTTCGTTAGCGACCACGAGATGGTCATCAAGGCGATGAGAGACCGCGAGCCGCGAGTCCGCCTGGAGGCGATCCGCAGCTTCGCGAAGCTGAAGGGCGAAGTCGATGGCGTGTCCGAGGCGTTGATCGCCTGCCTGCGCGACGACGACATCGAGGTCCGCCGCGAGGCGCTTCGCCAGGCAGTGCGGTGGACCCCGCCCGCCGCCGCTCATCAGGCCTTCGCAGAGGCGCTAGCCGACGGCCTGGCCAGTGGCGACAGGGACGTCCGCCGCGTGGCGGCCGAGGCGATGGCGGCTCAATCGCCTGACGCCCTTCTCCTCGCCCTGCCGCTTCTCGTGGCCCAGGACCAAACGGCGGCCGCGACGGTGGAGGCGCTCATCCGCAGCGGCCGGCCCGACCTCTTCCAACGGGCGCGCGTCCACCTCACGTCGGAGTTCGCCGACGCCCTGCACCTGGCTCGCCTTTCGGCACGGGTCGCGGCCACCGTGCGCCGCCAGGGCGGAGACGAGGTCACCGGTCTCGTGCTTCTGCGCATCGGCCTGGACGACTACTTGCGCAAGGCGATCGATTCGGGGCTGGCCGCGATGAGGGCGCTGCATGGAAAGCGGGGCTTTGCCACCGTCGAGCGCGGCCTACTTTCAGAAGAGGCGCGAGCGAGGGTGGAGGCGCTGGAAACGTTGATAAACTTCGGCCCGGGCTGGCTCGCCGGGCCGCTGGCGCAGCTGCTCGATCCCGAGTCCCTGGACTCGGGTTCGGCTCGCCCATTGAGTCATGCCGAGCTCGAAGCACTTGCGAACCATCACGACAAATGGGTCAAGGAGACCGCCGACGCGGCTTTCCACGGCCTTGGCGGGCAGATGAAGGAGCTGATCGCCCTCAAGCGCGTGCCGCTCTTCAGCACGCTCACGCTCGAGCAGCTGTCGAGCATCGACCGCCTGATGGTCACACGCCACTACGTCAAGGGCGAGTCGATCTTCAGGAAAGGCGACGTCGGCGCCGAGCTGTACGTAGTGCTGGAAGGCGAGATCCGAGTTCATCTCGATCACGATGGCCACGAGGTCACGCTGGCGAGGCACGGGCCGAGCAAGGTCGTGGGCGAGATGTCGGTGTTCGACGACCAGCCGCGGTCGGCCGCCGCCCAGGCGTCGGAGAACACGACGGTCCGCGTGCTGAGGCGCGACCGCATGCAGGCCATCGTCCACGAGCACCCCGAGGTGCTCCTGGAGTTCGTGAAGAACCTGAGCCAGCGCCTGCGGGTGATGGACGAGAAGCTGGAGTCGGCAACCTCCGCGCCCCAGGAGGCGGCGCAAACAGCTGGCGAATAGTTACTCGCTGGTTTCGGGCTCGGCGCGGATCTCGATCTTCTTACGTGCAACCTCGAGCCGCTCGGTGCAGATCCTTAGGTAGACACGCGCTTCGTCCACCGCTTTGAGCGCGTCCTCCAGCGAGAGGTCGCCGTCTTCGAGCAGCTTGAGCTTTTCGTCCAGCTTCTCGAGCGCCTGCTCGTAGCTCAGCTGCTCGCTCACGGTTCGACCTCGTCGACTCGGGCGCCGATCCGGCCGGCGCCCAGCCGGATTCGCACGCGGCGCTTGACCGATATGGCCGCGGCGGAGCGCAGGACTGCGCCCGACTCCGCGTCCTGCGTGATGCTGTAGCCGCGCGACAACACGGAGTCAGGGCTGAGGGCGGTCAGGCGCTGCGTTCGATGCTGCAGGGCTCGGGTGGCGATCGCGAAACGCTCGGCCAGCGCGCGGTCCAGGCGGCCGGCCGCGCGGCGGGAGGCGAGCGCGTTGTGCGCGCGTGCCATGCGGGTCGACGCCGCGCTCTCGAGGCGCCGGTTGCGGTCGCGAAGCGCGTCCGCGCGACGGTTGATCTGCGCAACCGGGCTGAGGCGGCCGAGCTCGACGGCGGCGCGGGCCAGGCGATCCACCCGTTGCCGGACCAGGCTCGGAAGAGCCTGGACCATCCGCTGCTTCCTGGCGGCCAGCCTCTCGGCCTCGCGCGCGATTCGCTGTGTGATCTCGCGGTCCATCCGCCGACCGCGCTCTCGCAACTGGGTGACGAGGTCTGATTTCTTGGGCACGACGCGCGCGCCGGCCTCGGTGGGTGTGCGGCACTCCGCGTCGCCGACCAGATCTGCCACCGTTCGGTCGGACGTATGGCCGAGCGCGGTGACGACCGGCAGCTTGGATTCGAGGATCGAGCGAGCCACGAGCTCGGTGTTGAAGGCGTACATCTCCTCGAAGCTGCCGCCACCCCGCGCCAGCACGATCACGTCGGCCAACCGCTCCTCGTTGCAGCGCCGGAGCGCCCGCGCGACGCTCATCGGCGCCGCAGCGCCCTGGACCTGGACCGGATAGACGACGACGCCCATGTTGGGGTAGCGCTCCCAGATCGTCTCCTGCAGGTCGTGAATGACGGCACCGGTGGGGGAGGTGAGCAGCGCCACGGCCCGGGGCAGGAACGGGAGCCGGCGCTTGCGCTCGGCGGCGAATGCGCCCTCCGTCTCGAGCCGCCGCTTCAGCTCCTCGAGGCGCGCGCGCAGCTTGCCGACGTCGTCGAACTCGACCTGGTCGACGATGAAGCTCAGCCGGCCGGTCTTGCCGAAGAAGTCGATCCGCCCGCGAAAGACGAACACCTGACCGTCCTCGGGAAGCGTCGTCACGCGGCGCGCGTCGTCTGCGAACAGCACCGCGTCGAGCCGGCTCACTCCATCCTGGATCGAGAAGTTGAAATGTCCGGCCGGGCCGCGCTTCATGCTGCTGACCTCACCCTTGAGCAGGAGCGCGGTCAGCGGGCGCAGCTCGCGCCTTATCTCGTTGGCGAGCTCAGTGACGGTGTAAGGCCGCGCAGCTTCTTCTGGCCGTAGCACGAGGTCTAGCTTAGGGCGGGTTCATGCGCAGGTCCGGCAGGCCAAACGTTGCCTGTCGATGGACCGACGGCGTACTCAGTTGGCTGGGGACCTTCCGCAAAGCCAGACCGCACTGTTTCCTGAAAGCCAGACGTCACGCGAATCCGCTGCGAAATCGCTCAAGCCGCCCGGGCCTCCCCACGGGGTGAGAGCGCCCGGATTTGAGAGATGCGTGACCTGTGACGGCGCATCAAGCCTCAATAGCTGGTCTTGGTACGCGAGGTAAAGACGATGGCTGACATCCACGCCGATGGGCCAGAACATGTTGTCGGGCGCTTCGAACCATCGGGTGACCTCCGAAGTCGCGAGGTTGAGACGCAGCACCGAGTAGATGTAGCTGTTGCCCTGCACCACGTTGTCGACACCCCAAGCGGCGCCATCGGCGATGCGTATCCATCCCCACTGATACATGTGTCGGTCGCTTCCCGGCACCAACTGTGGAATCCCGCGTGACGGATCCATGCGATAGAGGTTCTCGAAGGCGCCCTGTCGAGTGTTGATGGCATGCACCAGGTAGATCGCGTCCGCTTCGAACGCGATCGGGATGTAGAAGGTCGGTCCGCTGTACACGATCCAATCGGCTCCGGAGGCAACGTCGACGACATGCACCTCGTTGCTCGTGTTGGTGTTTGCCCAGTAGGTGAACCGGCCGCCGTCAGGCGAGAACAGCTCACGCTCGGCCCGGAACCACTTGTCGAGGCCGAGATACGTGGCCCCGAAGAACACTACTGAGTTCAGTGAGGTTCCAGCCTGGGAAGGCGCCGGAATCGTGCCGGCGTCCCTAAAGGCACCATCTGGCACGCTGACGAACCCAGCATGGATCTCTTCTCCCTGTCCGGCGGCGAGGGGCTGGCCCCACCAGACCGGCAGATTGCAAAAATGGGCGCTGGTTGGGGCGGCGGCCGTTGGCCGGCGTGAGGGCCGGCGGTGCGGTTGACGCCGGCTGCGAGCAAGACGCTCCTAGTAGGAGGACGACGAGACCAACCGCGCGCATCCTCTGTTCGCACGGACCGGGAACGAGTTCGGTTACCGCCACCCGCCGATCCGGGACATTGATTTGCCGGCTTGACGAAGCCCGGGCCCCTCTCCGCCGGGGTTTGGGATCAGCCGCCGATCTGAGACATCGACTTCGCCGGCTTGATGAAGCCCGGCTGGTTGATGAGGTGACCCTCCTCCTTGCGCCAGATCGCGGTCTCGATCACGCGGCCGAGGTGGTCGTCCGACACGCCAGAGCGCATGAGGTCGCGCAGCGGTGTCTCGTGCAGCGAGAAGAGGCAGGTGCGCAGGCCGCCCTCCGCAGTGAGGCGGATCCGGTTGCACGTGCTGCAGAACGCCTGGCTCACCGACGAGATGAAGCCGACGCCTCCCGGCGCGCCGTCTGCGAACTTGAAGCGCGTGGCGGGTCCGGGCCGGGGGTCCGCAACCGGCACGAGCGGGAAGAGGTCTTCGATCTGCTCCTGGATGCGCAGGCTCGGCACGACCTGCTCGTTCGTCCAGATGCCGTCGCCGTCGAGCGGCATGAACTCGATGAAACGAACCTCGTAGCCCTTGTCCCTCGCCAGCCGCGCGAAGTCGACCACCTCGTCGTCGTTGTGGCCTTTCATGACGACCATGTTCAGCTTGATCGGCGACAACCCGGCCTCGCTGGCCGCCTCGATGCCGTCCATCGTGCGCTTGAACTGGTCGCTGCGCGCCATCTCGTGGAAGCGCTGCATGTTGAGCGTGTCCAGCGAGATGTTGATGCGCTTGAGGCCGGCCTCCTTGAGCAGCTGCGCCTTATCACGGAGCAGCACGCCATTGGTCGTCATGGTGATGTCCAGCGTGGGGTCGATCGCGTTGATCATCGTCACCAGCTCCTCGACCTTGATTCGAACGAGCGGCTCGCCACCTGTGATCCGGATCGTCCGGACGCCGTAGCGTTGGACGAAGAGGCGCGCCAGCCGGACGATCTCCTCGTAGCGGAGGATGTCGTCGCGCTTCAGCCACTTCAGGCCCTCCGCGGGCATGCAGTAGATGCAGCGGAAGTTGCAGCGGTCGGTGATCGAGATCCTGAGGTCGTCAGCCACCCTCCCGAAGGAGTCGCGAAGCGTTAGGCCAGGGGCCTGGCGATCGTCGACGGATCTTCGGCGCCCATGCGGCCCGTCTGCATCGTTGCCGTCTGCGCGCGCTCGGTCAGCCATCCTTTAGATGCGCTCCCTCACGTACTCGACGGCGCCTGGTAGCCGGACCAGCTGGCCACCGAATCTCTCGTCGCCGACGCCAGTCCTCTGGCCAGGCCCCATTTGGTCGATGATAGCCGCCATGGGGTACGAGCACATCACAGTCGAGATCGAGCCCCCGATCGCGACCGTAACGCTCAACCGGCCGAAGGTCCTGAACGCGCTCAGCCCCGACTTGATCCGCGAAGTCAACGTGGCGCTGGGCGAGCTCGACGCAGAAGAAAAGGTGCGGGCGGTGGTCCTGACCGGAGGTCCGAAGGTGTTCGCCGCGGGGGCGGACATCGGCGACATGGCAGACCGGACTGCCGTCGAGCAGCTGCGCCGCGACCAGACCGGCCGCTGGGCGGGCATCGCGGCGTTTGGCAAGCCGCTGATCGCCGCGGTCAACGGGTACGCGCTGGGCGGCGGATGCGAGCTGGCGCTCATGTGCGACCTGATCATCGCCGGCGATACCGGCCGGCTCGGTCAGCCGGAGATCAACCTCGGCATCATCCCGGGCGCCGGCGGCACCCAGCGCTGGCCGCGGACGGCGGGAAAGTACGCGGCCATGGAGGCCATGCTGTCCGGCAACGCGGTGACAGCGCGCCGCGCGTACGAGCTGGGCCTGGTGAACAAGGTCGTCCCCTCCGAGATGACCATCGAGGTCGCGAAGCGAACCGCCCGGCAGCTCGCGGAAAAGCCTCCGCTCGCGCTTCGCATGGCCAAGGAGGCCGTGCTCAAGGCTTTCGAGTCGCCGCTGTCGGAAGGGCTCGCCTCCGAACGCAAGAGCTTCTACTTCCTGTTTTCGACCGAAGACCAGAAGGAGGGCATGCACGCCTTCCTGGAGAAACGCAAAGGGGTATTCAAAGGCAGGTAAAAATGGCGATCGAAACCGAGCAGCACGTCGCGGTACACGTTCACGACGGTGTCTGCCTGATCCAGCTCAACCGGCCCGACAAGATGAACGCGATCGGCGCGCTGACGCGCAAGCAGCTCGGAGACGCGATCAAGCAAGCGGAGCGCGACGACGCCGTTCGCGTCGTCGTTCTCACCGGCTCCGGCCGCGCCTTCTGCTCGGGCGCGGACGTGAGTGAGATGGTCCAGGACGGCGGAATGCGGACGCCGGAGGACGTGGGCAACGTCCTGCGCAACGAGTACATGCCAATGCTCACGCGCCTGCGGACGATGCCGAAGCCGGTCATCGCGGCCATGAACGGCCCGGCCGTCGGCATCGGCGCCAGCTACGCGCTTGCGTGCGACATCCGTATCGCCGTGCCCGAGGCCTACATCCTCGAAGCCTTCGTCAACATCGGCCTGGCGCCGGACGGCGGCGTCAGCTGGCTGCTGCCGCGCCTGGCCGGCACCGGAGTCGCCTACGAGATGTTCTTTACCGGCAAGCCGCTCTCGGCGGTCGACGCTCACCGGCTCGGCGTGATCAACCGCCTCGTACCCGCCGACCGGCTCGAAGCCGAGGTGCGCGAGCTGGCGGCTCAGCTCGCGGCGCAGCCGAGGCAGGCCATGGCCGGCGCCAAGCGAGCGGTGACCCACGCGCTCGAGTCGAGCTACGAGGAGGCCCTGGAGTTCGAGTCGTACCTGCAGGAGGCCCAGGCCGCGAGCGCCGAGTTTGCGGAAGGGGTCCAGGCTTTTCTCGCGAGGCGATCGGCCAAGAAGTAGTGGGGGATCTCCGCGACGCCGTCATTGTCGCGACCGCTCGCACGCCGATGGGCCGCTATGGAGGCCAGCTCAAAGACGTGCGACCCGATGACCTGGCGGCCACCGTTCTCAAGGAGGTCTGCGAGCGCGCGCACCTCAACCCCGCCGAGGTCAGCGACGTAATCCTCGGCTGCGCCAACCAGGCCGGAGAGGACAACCGAAACGTGGCCCGGATGGCACTGCTCCTGGCCGGCTTTCCGGTCGAGGTGCCGGGCCAGACCGTGAACCGGTTGTGCGGCTCGGGGATGCAGGCCACGATCGCGGCGGCTCGCGAGATCCAGACCGGGGCCGCCGACATCGTCATCTCGGGCGGCGTCGAGAGCATGACGCGCGCCCCCTGGGTGATGCGCAAGCCGGACGGAGCGTTTCCGCGCGGCCCACAGACGGCGTACGACACCGCGCTCGGGTGGCGGCTCGTGAACCCGAAGATGGCTGAGATGTACGGCACGCTGCAGATGGGAGAGACCGCCGAACGTGTCGCTCAGAAGTACGAAGTCTCGCGCGAGGCCCAGGACGCGTTCGCCCTCCGCAGCCACCAGCGCGCGGTGGCGGCGCAGCAGTCCGGGCGCCTGGCCGAGGAGATCGTCCCTGTTGTCGTGCCGCAGCGAAAAGGCGAGCCCGTGAAGCTCAGCGCCGACGAAGGCCCGCGGCCGGATACGTCCCTCGAGGCGCTGGCGAAGCTCAAGCCCGCATTCGCTTCGAACGGATCCGTCACCGCGGGCAACTCCTCTCCGCTCAACGACGGGGCGACCGCGATCGTGCTCATGTCGGCCGCGAGTGCAAAGGAGCGTGGATTGAAGCCGCTTGCACGCCTGGTCTCAGCCGCGCCCGCCGGTGTTCACCCCGACTACATGGGCATTGGCCCGGTGCCGTCGTCGTTGAAGGCCCTCGAGCAGGCCGGACTGCAGCCGTCCGACATCGGCGTCGTTGAGCTCAACGAGGCCTTCGCGTCGCAATCGCTCGCCTGCGTCAGGCTGCTCGGTCTGGACGAGGACAGGGTGAACGTCAACGGCGGCGCGATCGCGCTGGGTCACCCTCTCGGCAGCAGCGGCGCGCGACTCGTCAGCACGCTGGTCAGGGAGATGGCTCACCGCGACGCCGAGTACGGCCTGGCGACGATGTGCATCGGCGTGGGGCAGGGCATAGCGTCGGTCTGGCAAAGGATCTAGACATCGCCGAACGGGACCCCCAGGCGGTGCGTGCGATGTTCGATCGCATCGCACACCGCTACGACCTGGTCAACACGGTGCTGTCGGCCGGCACGGACGGAGGATGGCGCCGGCGCGCCGCGCGTGCGACCAGGCTGAAGGTTGGCGGTTCGGCGCTGGACGTGGCCTGTGGATCGGGCAAGCTGACCGCCGAGCTGGCGAAGGTCGCTGGGCCAAAAGGACGCGTCGTCGGCCTCGACTTCAGCCCGCAAATGCTAGAAGTGGCGCGCCGCGACCATCCAGGGATCGACTTTTCGGAAGGCGACGCGCTGAACCTGCCGTTCGAAGACGGCGGCTTCGACGCCTCGACGATCGCCTTCGGCCTGCGCAACCTCTCCGACCCGGTGCGTGGGATGCGCGAGATGCTGAGGGTGATCCGGCCGGGCGGCCGGGCGGTCGTCCTGGAGTTCGTACGGCCGCCACGAGGGCCGGTGGGCACCGCCTACCGGCTTTACCTACGCGCCCTATTGCCGGCGATCGGGGGCGCGTTGTCGGGACAACCACGGGCCTACCAGTATCTCAGCGACACCGTCGATTCCTATCGGACGCCGGACGAGCTGCGCGCCATGGCGAACGCGGCGGGGTGGTCGCTGGTGAGCTACAAGAGCCTTGCCGCGGGGACGGTCGGCATCCTGTCTGGAGAGCGCGTCTAGGCGATTAGGAGTCTCTGTCGACGGCCGAGCGGGCGAGGCCGATCAGGGTCGGACGCAGCCCGTCCAGCTCGACCGTCTCGAGCTCGTGCACCGCGGCCTCGACCAGCTCCGTTGCCTCGTCGCGCACGCGGCGCAGGGCGTCGCTCGAGGTCACGAGCTCGGCCACGCGGCTCACGGCCTCGTCGTCCAGGACGCCGGCGAGCAGCCGGCGAACCTCGGGTCCCACCGTGCGGTCCTCGGCTGCATAGATGAGAGGCAGCGAGAGCACTCGTTGGCGGATGTCCAGGCCGATCGGCTTGCCCGAGCTCGGGCTGAAATCCACCATGTCGTCCGCCATCTGGAACGCGACGCCAAGCAGGACGCCGTATCGGCGGAGCGCGTCGACGACCTCCGGCGGGGCCTCGGACAGCAGCGCGCCCGACGCACACGCGGCGGCGAACAGAGCGGCGGTCTTTCCGCGGACCACGCGCAGGTACGAGTCGTGGTCACCGGGAAACGCGCCGCGAAGAGCAACGTCGTCGATCTGCGACGCGCAGATCGCCTCTAGCGCCTCCGCAATCGTCAGCGTCACCCCGCCGTTTCCGATCTCTGCGATGAGTCGGGTTGCCTTGGCGAAGTAGTAGTCGCCGACGGCGACCGCGCGCTCCGGGCCCTCGGCCGCCGCGACGGTAGGACGCCCGCGTCGATGCGTGCTTTCGTCGACGTAGTCGTCGTGGATCAGCGTCGCGTTGTGGAGCAGCTCGACCGCTGCCGCAAGCGAGGCGGCTCGGAGCGGCTCGTTGCGTGGCCCGATCCCGGCGGTGAGCTGGACGAGCCGGGGGCGCAGGCGTTTTCCGCCGGCCTCGACGAGGCGTCGCATCGGCAGGGCCACTGGCTCCGGGTCGACCATGAGCTGCCGCGTGAGCTCGAGCTCGACGAGGTTGGCCGCGCCTTCCTTTCGATGGTCGCCGACCGGCTTGTTGGTGAATTCGCCATCAAGCTGCACCGCCACCTCGCGGTGCCGAGGACCGTCTAGCTCGACGGCGAACACCGATTGCCACCGCCCGAGGACGAGCTCGCCGTCCTCGACGAGCAGCGTCGCAAAACCTGTGAGCAAGAGTTGACGGCAGTGGGCATGGCCGTTGACGGGTTCGTCCATGGCGATGTCGAGCCGCCTCGCGAAGTCGTCGTGCTGATAGCCGCTGCCAGTTGGGGCGAGTCGCTCGAGTAGGGCTTCGAAGTCGTGGAGCAGCAGGGGTTCGTTCTCGTTGACCGCGAGGCCGAGTGTCGTGTGCAGCGACTGGAGGTGAACCCGACCCATCGTCAGGCCGGCGCTCGTCATAAGGTCGCGCAGGCGGTCGGTGATGTCGACGAACTCAGTGGCGTGCTTCGTTTCGAATCGCAGCCGGTGGCCGATCATCAGTCGTCCGCGACCGCCTGCAGCAGGAGCTTGCGCGTGTGTGGGGCCGGCCGCCCGGACGCTGCGGCGGACGACATCTCTTCGATGGCTCTGGCGAACGCGACCTGGACGGATTGTGGCGCAGCGTCGGCGAGAAGCCGCGACGACCGCGCGAGGCACAGGTCCCCCATCAACAAAGTGGGGGGCGCCGCGGCGCGGCCGCCGAGGCCCTGGAGCCGGACGCCGACCTCGACCAGCGCGGCGGCGAGGGCGAGCTTCGGCTGGGTGGCCGTCGCGTAGCCGGTGACGGCCCGCATGTAGGCGCGGAAGGCATCCGCGAGGCCGTCGTCCCACAGGCCCTCGAGGCGCTCGAGGTCGCGGTCGATGACCTGGGCGGGAGGGCTCACAGCGGTTCGATCAGCGTGGCTGCCAGCTGCCGGAACGCCGACAGCGCTTTGAGGCATGACTCGTCGTCCCGGGTCACGACGTAGTAAAGCCCGAAGCCGAGCACGGTATTCAGCACCAGTGGGACGAGGACCTCGCGGGGTACGGTCAGGCGGACGCGGCCGTCCTCCTCGAGCCGGTCCAGCTGCTCCTGGATCACCTCGCGGTAGCGGGTGAACAGCTCGGGCAGGTAGGCCCTAAGCCGCTCGGTGCGAGGCGCCTGGACCAGCAGGTCGAAGGCAGCCAGCTGGATGTCGCCCAAGCGCCGGAGCGAGTCCCACAGGGACTCCACGCCGAACTCCAGGACCTCGAGGGGATCGGTCAGCTGGTTCAGGGTCCGGCGGAGCTCCTCGACCGACCTGCCGGTCAGGTATCTCCAGGCTTCCACCAGGAGCTCCGACTTGGTCGGGAACCAGTACTGGAGGTTGCCGATGGCGACCCCTGCCCTTGTCGCGATGGCCCTTACGCTCGTGCCCGAGTACCCGTTTTCGAGGAGGGACTCGGCGGCGGCGTGGATGATCTGGTCTCGGGTGCTCTCGGTCGCCGTGGCGCCAGTCATACGTATGTACCAGTGTAAGGAGAGCCGGGGCGCGAGTGGGGCCGCGCCTGACGGTAACCGCGATAATTCAGCCGGCATTGCGGACCATCGACCAGGCCTTTCCCAAGCGGTTGTGCGGCGTCCTGCGAACAGAAGACTCCGACGCGGGGTTCCAGGCCTGCCTGGCCGCGATCGAGGGTGGCGTGCAGACGATCGAGATCACCAAGACCGTTCCGCATTGCTTCGACCTCATCCGCGGCCTCATCGCCACCACCGGCGCGCGCTACCCGATCGGGGTAGGGACGGTCTGGGATCCTGGCGCCGTGCGTGAGGCCAAAGACGCCGGCGCCTCGTTCGTCGTGACGCCGGTGGTCTTGCCCGAGGTGGCGGAGGCCTGCCGCCAGGAGGACATGCTCTGCGTGCTCGGGGCGCTCACGCCCACCGAGATCTACCAGGCGCGCTTGGCCGGCGCCGCGCTGGTCAAGGTGTTCCCGATCGCACCGGTCGGAGGCCCGGAGTACATTCGGGCGCTGAACGGGCCGATGGGCGGCGTGCCGTTCTGGGTTTCGGGTGGGGTGCCGATCGAGGACATCGGCGCGTACCTGCGCCTTGGGGTGAGGGCGGTGGGCCTGACGACCTCGCTCTTCCCGGCCGAGGCGCTGGCGCGCAGGGACTTCGAGGCGATACGGACCAACGCCCAGCGGGCGGCGGAAGCAGCAGCCGCAGCGATCGGGGACTAGCCCCACCTGGGCGCCGCGAGCAGCGCCCTGTCCTCCCCACACGGCGGGGAGGTGACTAAATCAACCTGTCAGCAGCCTGCGTGGTAGAGGCACATCGTCTGGACGATGTCCGAGTACAGGTTGATCACCTGCCCCCCGGTGGCGATCAGGGCGACGATCACGATCAGGGCGACCAGCGCCAGGATGAGGGCAAACTCCACCATTCCCTGTCCCGACTGTCGTCTGAAAAAATGACTCATTCTCGGTATCGGCCTAGAAGCTTAACCTTCGAGCCGCCGCTTCTGGTCGCCGCGGCCGCCAAAGCCTGCTCCACAACCACTCGCACCATGCGCTTCCGCCAGAAGTGGCTGAGATCGGCGTTGTCGAGCGGCTTGGCCGGCTTGGCGGCGATCTCAGCAGTCTCGCGCACCGTGTCGGCGTCGACGCGTTTTCCGTTCAGGAACTCTTCAGCCGCGGTGGCCTCGACCGGGTGCGACGCCACCGCCGACAGCACGATGCGGCATCGAACGACAGTGTCGCCGTCGAGCTGGATCGCGACCGCGGCGCCGGCGATCGGAAAGTCGATCGATCCGCGCCGGCGGAGTTTCACGTAAGCGCTCCGTGTCTCGGCTTGAGCCGCGAGCCGGATCGATGTGACAACCTCGCTCGGCTGCTTGGCCATGTAGTCGATGCCATCATCTCGGTACAACGCTGAGACAGGCAGCTCTCTTTCGCCGTCCGCGCCGACCAGGTTCACCAAGGCGTCCAGCGCGATCGCCATCGGCGCGGTGTCCGATGACGAGAGCGCCCAGCAGCGCGGGCTGCTCGGCGCGACAAGGCAGATGTCGCCGTCCTTTTTCATGCAGAACCCCGCGGCCTTGCGCCACTCGTAGGTCATGTCGTAGTAGTTGCACCGCGTGTCGACGCAGAGGTTTCCACCGACCGTTCCGGCATTGCGCAGCGGCGGGGATGACACGAGGCCGGCGGCTTCCGCATATCCCGCGAAGGCGTTGTTGAGGTGCTCGTGGACGCTCGCAGCGGCGAGCGTGACGCCTGCACCGACAACGCATTCGTTCGATCCGCTGTGGACCTCGCGGGGCAGGAAGTCCAGGGCGATCAGGTTCTCGACCTCGAACTGCCTTCGCTTCAACTTTGGAAACAGGTCGGTGCCGCCTGCCACGAACATCGCACGCGGGCCGAGGTCCGCGGCCATTCGCGCCGCCTCGCGCGCGGTCTTCGGCCGCAGGTAGCTAAATCGAGGCAGGCGAAGCACGGTCCAGCTCCTTGTCCGGTGGCTCGACTTTGATGCACGGCGGGTAGGGGATGGCTGGAAACGTCGATGGGCCGAAACGTCCAGGCTCGCCCTTCTTCTTGCGCCTCAAGGCCTCGACCACCTTCTCGGGCGTGACGGGGACCTCGTCGATCCACACACCGAGCGCGTCGTAGATCGCCGCGCACACGGCGGGAGGCACGGGCAGCAACGGTCCCTGCCCTGCCTCTTTCGCGCCATACGGCCCCTCCGGGTCGACTGACTCGACGATGAAGGTCTCGACGTCGGGCATGTCGAGGAAGGTGGGCGACTTGTACTCGAGCATCGACGGCCATTTGTGCAGGCCCTTCCGAAATGCTTGCTCCTCCATGAGCGCCTCGCCCAACCCCATGTACACGCTGCCTTCGACCTGACCCTCGACGAGCAGCGGGTTGATGGCTCGACCCACGTCGTGCGCGATCCAGACCTTGTTGACGTGCACGAGGCCGGTGCGCGCGTCTGCGTCGAGGTCGATCACGCACGCCGAGTAGCTGTAGGCGGGGCTGGGTCCGACACCGGAGCCCTTGTAGGGCCCTGCGATTTTCGGCGGCGTGTAACTCCCGGCGCTGGTCAGCGTGCCGAACCGCGCTTCGGCCAGGATGCTCGCCTCCTCGAAGCTGAATTCGCCGATCCTTCCGCCGCCCACTTCAACCGAAGCCGCTTCGCGGCCCATCTTCGCCGCCGCCGCCTCGACAAGCATCGCCCGCATCTTTCGCGCCGCCTCGAGCGCGGCGTTGCCGGCCATGAAGGTCACGCGCGACGAGTACGAGCCCAGGTCGATCGGCGTGGTGTCGGTGTCGGCGGTGACGAGCCGGATGTCGGCGGGGTGTAGCCCGAGCTCCTCGGCGACGATGGCGGCGAGCACCGAGTCGGATCCCTGCCCGATGTCCATCGCCCCGCAGTAGGCGGTGACGCCACCCCGGTCGACCTTGATCTGGACCTCGGAGTGGGGCATGTCGTTCCAGTAGATGGCAGTGCCGGCGCCTGACATGTAGGTCGACACCGCAAAGCCCATGCCATGACCTGGCTTGCGTTCGCGGCGCCTGTAACCGGAGGCGGCCATCACTCGCTCGGTGCACTCTTCGAGGCCGCACGAGGTGATACGGAGCCAGTTCACCGTGCGCGTCATCGGTTTGACGAAGTTCCGCTGCTTCACGTCGACCGGGTCGAGGCCGAGCTCGTGCGCGATCTTCTCGAGGTGCAGCTCGATGGCGAAACGCGGCTGCGGAGTGCCGTGCCCGCGTTTGGGTCCGCACGGCGGTTTGTTGGTGAACACCCTGCAGCCTTCGAACCGATAAGCGGGAATGTCATATGTCACGGTCTGCAGGGCGCCGGTGTAGAAGGTGGACGCGACGCCGTACGAGCCGTACGCGCCGCCGTCCAGTGCGCTGCGGAAGTGCATCGCGGTGATCCTTCCGTCGCGCGTGACGCCAGTCCGGACCCACATCAGGACCGGGTGGCGGCCGCGGTGAGCGTAAAAAACCTCTTCACGGGTGAGGGTACACTTGACGGGGCGCCCGGTGATCATCGCGAGCTTGCACACGATGATCTCGTGCGCGAACGGGTCGGTCTTGCCGCCGAAGCCTCCGCCGTGAGCCGCGCCGATGACGCGAATCCGGTTCATCGGCAGCTCGAGCACTTTTGCGAGCGCGCGGTGCACGTAGTGCACGACCTGCGTCGACGACCAGAGCGTGACCTTCCCGACTGTTTGAGGGGGGGAATCCCCCCCTTCGCGCGGGCCGCGCGAAGCGCTTCCACCGGCGCTCCCCCCCTCGAACGTGGCGATGGCGCTGTGCTGCTCCATCGGCAGGTGAGTGTTGCCCTGGAAGAAGAAAAGGTCCTCGCGCACATGGTCGGCGCGGGCGAAGCCGCCGTCGACGTCGCCGAACTCCAGCGCGACGAGCTTATGGATGTTGTTGGGTCCGCCGTAGTCCTGGATCCTCTCTTTCTTTGCCGGAGCGAGGGCATCCTCGATCGACATCACGGGTTCGAGCACCTCGTACTCGACCGCGATGGCGTCGCAGGCGGCCGCGGCGATCTCCTCGTCGACCGCCGCCACCGCGGCGATCGGGTCGCCCACGTAGCGCACCTTCTCGTGCTCGAGAGCGCGCTCGTCCTGCGTGACGGGGAGGATGCCGAACTTGATTGGAAGGTCAGAGCCGGTGATGACGGCCTGGACACCGGGCATCCGGCGCGCGGCCGAGGTGTCAACCGAAACGATGCGCGCGTGCGGGTGAGGGCTGCGAAGGATCCGGCAGTGCAGGGTTCGCACCGGGAGCATGTCGTCCGCGTAGACCGCGCGCCCGGTGACCTTGGCGACCGCATTCACGCCGGGAAGCGGCTTGCCGATGACTGAAAATTCACCAACCGGGCCAAGGTTTTCTTCACCTCCCCGCCCCGCGGGGAGGTCCGGCCGCAGGCCGGGGTGGGGGTGATGGGTCACCTCATGCGCCCCGCAGCAAGCTCAACTGCGTCAAGGATCTTCGCGTAGCCGGTGCAGCGGCAGAGATTGCCCGCCAGCGCTTCACGGATCTCCTCGCGTGACGGGCGGTCGGTCGTTTCAAGCAGCGATTTCGCGGACAGCAGGATGCCAGGCGTGCAGTAGCCGCATTGAGCGGCGCCCAGCTCGACGAACGCCTGCTGCAGCGGGTGCAGCGTAGACCCGCTCGCCATGCCTTCGATCGTGGTGATGACGCGGCCCTCCACCTGGACCGGCAGCAAGAGGCAGCTGAGCTCTGGGCGGCCATCGACGAGGACGGTGCACGTACCGCACTCGCCGAGCTCGCATCCATGCTTGGTGCCGGTGAGCTGCATTTCCTCGCGCAGCACCTCGAGCAACGTCTTGTGCACCGGCAGAAGGAGCTCCGTACGCTCGCCGTTGACGTTGAGCGCGACGACCAGGCGCTGCACGTCGCGCGCCATCTCGTTTTTCACGACGCTTGGAGCATAGCCTTCAACGCGTTGGCGCACTCCCACAGGTCGGCGGCGACCGCATGGGCGCGGCTCGAGGTGGGTTTCGGGTCGTCGGGGTAGACGAGGATGGTCCGCATGCCCAGTGCCAGCGCGGGCTCGATGTCGTTCTCCTCCCGGTTGCCGATGACGACGCATCGATGCGCCGGCACTCCCGCGACCCGGATCGCCATCTCGAACACGGCGGGGTGTGGCTTGAGGTGGCCAGCGTCGACCGAGGTCACCACCTCGTCGATGTAATCCGCCATGCCGAGCAGCCCGAAGTCCTCCCAGTAGCTTCCCGCGTCGCGCCAGTAGGTGTTGCTCGCGATCACGGTGCGCATGCCCAGCGAGCGGATCTCGGCCAGCAGCTCGATGGCGCCTGGCAGCGGTCGCATGCGGTCCGCTATAGGGATCGCCATGGCGCGCCTGATTCGCGACACCGTCATCGCGTCGGCCGGCAGTCCCTGGCGCCCGAGCGACGCCGCGATCAGAACATCGGCGCCGACGATCGTCGCGGATGTCTCGGTCGAGATCGCGCGAGCCTCGTCTCCGATCCGGCTGCTCTCGATGAGGTCGGCCACCAGCGCGTCGACTGCTTGGGCCCCAAGAAGCGGCATCGCGGCGGCCATCCGTTGATGGCGGCCGAGCCTGTCGGTCTGCCGAAAAGGCCACGAGTTCGGCCACAGCGTGCCGCCGACGTCGACCAGCGCAACGTCCAGGGCCCTTCCCACCGCGCCTTATCATCGCCTCAATGCTCAGGTGGTTGACCGCCGGCGAATCTCACGGACCGCAGCTGACGGTCATCATCGAAGGCGTGCCCTCGGGTCTCGAGGTCTCCGAGGAGGACCTGCGGCGAGACCTCGCGCGCCGGCAGGGGGGCCACGGGCGGGGTGGCCGCCAGCAGATCGAGACCGACGTGGCACGAATCGTCAGTGGAGTGCGAGGTGGAGTCACCATCGGGAGTCCCATCACGTTGGTCCTCGAGAATAAGGACCACGTCAACTGGACGGCGCAGATGACCGCGGCGAAAGAAGGCTACGCGCCCAAGCCCGTCACGCGGCTGCGTCCGGGCCATGCGGACCTGGCGGGAGCGCTCAAGTACGGGCACACGGACGTGAGGAACGTTCTCGAGCGTTCGTCGGCGCGGGAGACCGCCACCCGCGTCGCCGCGGGCGGGGTCGCTCGCAAGCTGCTCGGCGAGTTCGGCATCGAGATCCTCAGCTTCACGCAGTCGATCGGAACCGTCGACATCGGGTACGAGGGATGCGACACGGAAACCGTCACCACCGAGCAGATCGAAGCGTCGCCCGTGCGCTGCCCGGATCCCGACGCTTCGGCGCAGATGGTCACCGAGATCGACAACGTCTCCGAGCTGGGCGACACCATCGGCGGCACATTTCGCATCATCGCGCGCGGAGTGCCGCCTGGTCTCGGCAGCTACGTGCATTGGGACCGCAAGCTCGACGGCCGCCTGGCCCAGGCCGTCCTCTCGATCAACGCGATCAAAGGAGTCGAGTTTGGAGCCGGCTTCCAGGGTGCGGCGCGTCGCGGCTCCGACTTTCACGACCAGATCGAGTACCAGGGCGGCCGGTTTCGCCACCTCACGAACCGCGCCGGGGGCCTCACGGGCGGAATGACCAACGGAGAGCCGATCGACATGCGCGTCGCGATCAAGCCGATCTCAACCATGAAGAAGCCTATGCGATCCGTCGACCTGATCACCAAAGAGCCGGTCGAAGCGCACTACGAGCGCAGCGATGTGTGCGTGGTGCCGGCGGCGGGCGTCATCGGCGAGGCCGTAGTCGCGCTCACGCTCGCGCAGGCGTTTCTCGAGAAGTTCGGTGGGGACTCGATGCCCGAGCTCGTGCGAAACCATCGGTCCTACCTCGAATCGATCGGACGGTAAACGGGCCGTGGCCGGCAAGCTGATGACGATGGCGCAGGCCATCGAGCGGTTCGTCCCCAACAGTTCTTCCGTCGCCCTCGGAGTCGCACTCGAGCCCTTGATCCCGTTCGCGGCGGGGCACGAGATCATCCGGCAGGAGCGCCGTGACCTCGAGCTCATCGGCCCGATCTCAGACGCCCTCTTCGACCAGATGATCGGCGCCGGCTGCGTCCGGCGCGTGACGGCGGCCTGGGTCGGCAACGTGTCCGAAGGCCTCGGTCACTGCTACCGCCGCGCATGCGAGGAGCGCCTTCCGCGGCCGCTGGAAGTGAATGACCACTCGAATTTCTCGATCTCGCTCGCGCTCTGGGCCGCCGCCTGGTACGTGCCCAGCCTGCCAACGCGGACGCTGCTGGGAAGCGACATCCTGCGCACCAACCCAGGGTTGATTGCATCCGACGGGCTGGTTCACGTCCAGGCCGTTCGCCCGGACGTCACCATCGTCCACGTCCAGCGTGCCGACGAGATGGGCCGGGCCCACGCGTGGGGCCCGCTCGGCATCACCGAAGAGGCAGGACTGGCGGCCGAGCGCGTGATCGTGACATGCGAGGAGCTGGTCGACGCATCAGTCACATTGAGCGATCCCAACCGGATCCTGTTCCCCGAGACGAAGGTCGTCGCGGTTGTGCACGAGCCCGGAGGCGCGCACCCATCGCCTGTCCAGGGCCACTTCAAGCGTGACCACGCGTTCTATCGCGAGTACGCCGAGACATCGCGATCGGTCGCCGGCTACCACGCGTGGTTGGAGAGGTGGGTGATGCAGGTTCCCGACCGCGCCGCCTACCTCGAGGGTGTCGACGTCGAGACCCTGCGCGTCAAGAAGCACCGCTACGCGGTGCCGGCGGACTTCGGCGATGAGTGAGTACACGCCTCAGGAATTGATGGTCGCCGTGGCGTCGCGGGAGATTCGCGACGGCGACCTCGTGTTCGTCGGAATGCGCCTGCCGATCCTCGCTTATGCCGTGGCGCGCAACGCGCACGCGCCGAATGCCCGCGGGCTGTTCGAAGTGGGGCTGATGCGCGACCAACCGGCCGCCGCCTTCCTCGGCACGATGGGCGACCCGCCCAACGTCGTCGAGGCCCTATGGGCGACACGGATGTCGAACGCGATGGCCTTGATGGCCCAGGGCAAGGTCGACCTCGGGTTCATCGGCGGAGCGGAGGTCGACCGCTTCGGCAACCTGAACACCTCGTACGTCGGTTCGCCGAGCCGGCCGGAGGTAAAGCTGCCTGGGAGCGGGGGCGGTGCGGACATCGCGATCCTCAGCCGCCGTTGGGTCACGCTCCTGAGCCACGAGCGCCGCCGCTTTGTGGAGAAGGTGTCGTTCGTAACCTCGCCGGGCCACGGTGATGGCACTCGTGGCTGGCGCAAGCGGAACGGCCTGCTTGGCGGAGGGCCCGCAGCGATCATCACCACCCTTTGCGTGCTCCGCTTTCCGGAGCAAGGTGGGGAGGCGTTCCTGGCGTCGGTCCACCCCGGCCACACGGTAGATGATGTCAGAGCGGAAACGGGGTGGGAGGTCAAAATCGCTGGTGACGTCGCGGAGACGCCGGCGCCGACGGAGTCGGAGCTCGCGGCGATCAGGCAGTTCGACCCGGAAGGCTTCTGGACTCGGGCTTCCCGGCCAGTTACAAAAGCCTGACGTGCAGCCAACGAGCGTCTGACACCGGTTGTTCAACGTGATGCTCGGCCCCGACAGAAGGCCCATTACGAAGAGAGGTGCACGTCATGAACCCGTTTGCAGCAGTCGCCGTCAAAGCCGTTGGCGCCGCCGGCGCGGCCGCCATCCTGAGCCTGGGCCTCGCCGGCGGCCTGGCGCAGGCCGCGTCGCCGAGCCCGAAACCGACCCCGACGGCCGGCACGACGCAAGGCGTGCCAGACCCGCGCAGCGACCGTCGCGCGATCCGGCTCGCGGTCGTCGAGTCAGAAGCCGATGTGCTCGGCATCACGCCGAAGGCATTGCTCCAGGACCTGCGGAAAGGTCGGAAGGTGTCCGACCTCGCGAAGGACAAGGGCATGACCGAGAAGCAGTTCGAGGCGAACTTGGTCGCCGACCTGAAGCCTCGACTGGAGGTCCCCGTGGGCAAGCTGGTCATCACGCAGGTGCGGACCGACAAGGTGCTCGACCGGATCTCCAAGGGCCACGTGCCGTTCTGGGACGGCATCCACCACCGCACTTCGACCACGAAGTAGCTTCTTTCCTCCCCCTGAAGAAAGGGCCTGCCCGGGTGGCATGCCCTTTCACGTCCTCGATTCCTCTCTCACCGTTTTGGAGGCGCCGTGTCTCCCCATCCGGCGCTTCGACAAGCCTCCCGCGCCTGCGGCGCGCGACCCCAGCGGTTGGGAAAGTGACCAAATTGATGCTGTCTTCGTTCCGGACGTTGCGCCCGCCTCAACTCACTTCAATAGGCGGGTGCGCACCTTTTGCGCCACGGCTATTTGTTTCCACTTGCGGCGCTCCTCGATTCGGAGGCGTGCGTCGGTCTTCGCCGCCACCGCCCGTAGCTCACGCTGGAGCTTGCGGTAGCTCTGGAATCGCCCCGGGTCAAGGGTGGCATCGAGCAGGGCCGACTTGATCGCACAGCCCGGCTCCGAGTCATGGGCGCAGTCGGTGAAGCGACACATCAGAGAGAGCTGCTCGATGTCCTCGAAGATGTTGCCGAGCGCGTCTTCGCCTTCCCAGAGCTGCGCCTCGCGTAGGCCAGGGGTGTCGATGATCATCCCGCCGCTCGGGAGCTGCACGAGCTGTCGATGGCTGGTCATATGGCGTCCCTCGCCTGAGGTGTGCACCACTCGAGTCCGCATGAGCTCGGTGCCGAGGATGCGGTTGATGAGCGAGGACTTGCCAACGCCAGACGGACCAAGCAGGACGCCTGTGCGCGCGGGCTGCAGCTCGCGCGCGATCTCGTCGACTCCGTGGCCGGTGACGCTGCTCGTCACGACCACCGGTGTTCCCAGTGCCACCGCTTCGAGCTCGACCTTGAGGTCGTCGGGCGACTCCGCGATGTCGGCCTTGGTCAGTAGGAGGACCGGCACCGCGCCGCTCTGCCAGGCGATCGTGAGGTAGCGCTCCATGCGACGCAGGTTCACGTCCGTCGCCGCAGCAACAACGAACGCGACGTCTACGTTCGCCGCCAAGACCTGCTCGCGCGTCTCAATCGACGCGACCTTGCGCGAAAACACGTTCCGGCGATCGACCACGCCGTGAATCGCGTGAACCGGGTCGCGTTTGACGATGGCAACCCAGTCGCCGACCGCGGGCATCGTGGATCCGTCATTGCGCGTGTGGCGCCCCACCGCAGCACGGGTTGCCGATGCTCCGTCGTGCACCAGGTACTCGACGCCGTAGTCCGCGATGATGCGCGCCGGAACCCCGCCTTCGGCGGCGAAACGTTTGAACTTTTCATCGAAGTAGGAGTCCCAGCCGAGCGCGGCCAGCTGAGGGCTGAACGCCGGGCGCGCGCAGGGCGCATTATCAAAGTCGGACAACACAGAATCCTCCGTATGACGAGCGGGCGGTATCGGTCCGCCCCAGCGGAGGAGTTTTTAGAAGCGCGCTCCGGAGGCGGCCGACGGCCGGTACACGGTCATTGCAAGCTCAGCCATTCGAACGCCACCTCCTTGTTTGATTCGACGAGAGCCTAACACGCTCAGCGGCCTTTGAAGTTCGGCTTGCGCTTCTCTCCGAACGCCTTGATGCCCTCGTCCGCGTCGTCCGAGACGAATACGGTGCTGATCGCCTCGCGCTCGATCGCAAGCCCGAGGTCGAGCGGCCCGCCGTAGCCCTGTGTGATCGCCAGCTTGGCGTGGCCGATGGCGACGGTCGGCCCGGCGGCAAGCTTGGCCGCGTATTCGATTGCTCCGGCCCGGCACGCGGCCGCGTCCGGAAACAGCCTGTCGACGAGCCCGAGCTCCTTCGCCTGGGCCGGACTCATCGTTGTAGCGTTGGCGATGAGGTCGATGCCTTTCGCCAGGCCCACGAGCCGCGGCAGGCGTTGCGTGCCCCCTGAGCCCGGAAACAACCCGAGGTTCACCTCGGGCAGGCCGATCTGGTATTTGCCGTCGGAGGCAAAGCGAAGGTCGCATGCGAGGGCCAGCTCGAAGCCGCCGCCCAGGCAATGCCCCGCGATCGCAGCGATGAAGATCATCGGAGTGTTCTCCATCTTGCGAAAGGCCTCGTGCGCCATGAGCGCGAGGTTGAAGCGAGATCGCGCAGTGCCGGCCGCGAAAACGCTCACGTCGGCGCCGGCCGAGAAGAACTTCTCCGATGCGCTCGTCACCACCACTGCATTGATGTCGGCGTCGGCCCGGGCGTCGTCGACCACGCCCGCGAAAGAGCGCAGGAAAGCGTGGTCGTAGCTGTTGGCCGGCGGCTGATCGAGGACGACGATTCCGACTGCGCCTTGCTTCTCCAACCTAACTGACATCCTCAGCCCTCCCGACTCCGAATCCGCCGACGCCGATAATTGAAGCATCAGTGTCCCGCTTCGAAAGTTCGACCGAAATGTCAAGGGCAGCGCTACGCGGTGCCCGTGACACCCTGCGGGCTCATCCGGCTAGGCGTCCGATCTGTGCGTTGCCGGCTCCGCTACTCGCTTACAGGTTTACGGACCTGTGCGTCCACTGGGGTCCCCGCGACGAAGTCGCGGGAGCGTGCCCTTGAGCTCGGGCGCCGATCCGGCGATTTTCGGCCGAACCTCCGAAGCGTGACACTGACGAAATCCAACCGAAGAGGGGTGCCACACGAATGGCGACGATGATCATCGAAGGCGAAAGGACCAAGGCCGCGTCGGGCAAGACGTACGAGGTCCGCAACCCTGCCACTGGCGAAGTCGTCGACGAGGTCCCAGCGGGAGGACCCGCCGACGTGGACAGAGCGGCCCAGGCTGCCTCAAAAGCTTTCGCAAGCTGGTCGAAGCTGCCGCACAACAAGCGCGCCGAGATCCTGCATAAGGCCGCTCATCACATGCTTCAGAAGGTCGAGGAGATCGCTCCCATCCTCACGAAGGAGCAGGGCAAGACGATCCTGGAGTCGCGAATCGAGGCGCAGCGCTTCGGTGAGAACATCGCTTGGTTCGCCGACCTGGCGGACAAGATCCACGGCGCCCACGTGGCGCTGCCCGACCGCACGACCTACGGCCTGGTGGTTCGCAAGCCCATCGGGGTATGTGGGGCGATCGTGCCCTGGAACTTTCCGCTGACGCTGGCGGCGAACAAAGTGGCCCCCGCGATCGCTGCGGGCAACACGGTGGTGCTCAAACCGGCCAGCACGACTCCTCTGTCGACGCTTGCCTGCATCGAGGCCCTTATCGAGGGCGGCCTTCCCGAGGGCGTCGTCAACGTCGTCCTGGGCCAGGCGACAGGGGAGGCGATCGTCGAGCATCCCTTGATCCGCAAGATCGCGCTCACAGGGTCCACTCCGACAGGGAAGAGGGTCATGGCGAAGGCGGCGGAGGGTCTGAAGCAGATAACCCTCGAGTTGGGAGGCAGCGACCCGTGCATCGTGCTCGATGACGCCGACCTGGAGGCGGCGGCCAAGGCCATCTCGATCGGTCGCTTCTTCAACTGCGGCCAGGCCTGCCTGGCGGTGAAGCGCCTGTACGTGCAGGAGGGCGTGTACGACGCATTGATGGAAAAGCTCGTCGCGCGCGCGGCGAAGCTCAAGCCCGGCAACGGCCTCGACAAGGACAGCCGGATGGGCCCCATGCACAGCGACACGCAGCGCGCCGAGGTCGAAGCTCAGATCAAGGAGGCCATGCAGCGCGGGGCTCACATCGTGTTCGGCGGAGGCCGGCCCAAGGGCGAGGGTTACGACAAGGGTTGGTTCATCGAGCCGACGATCATCGAGAACGTCCCCGACGGTGCCCGGATGTGGACCGAAGAGGTCTTCGGCCCGGCGCTCCCTGTGCGGAGGATCAAGGACCTGGACGAAGGCCTGCGGCTGGCCAACGACTCGCCGTTCGGGCTCGGTTCGTCGATCTGGACCAGCAGCATGTCCGCCGCCCATCGGGCGGTCGAGGAGCTGGAGGCCGGCTACACGTGGGTCAACGCGCTCCAGATCGCGCACGACGAACTGCCGTTCGGCGGGACCAAGCAGTCAGGTTTCGGGAAGGAGCACGGCGTCGAGGCCTACCTCCACTACACAGAAGAGAAATCGGTGGTGTATGGAGGGCTCTAACGTCGCCGGGCAGCCGCGCTTTGCCCGGCTGCAACCTTGTCTAGCTCGACTCCTGGCGTTGCGAGTAGAGACTGTTCTGAAAATCTCATCCTGGGGGATGAGCAGACCCGCGGCGCAGCCGCCCGGTCGATGCGATCAGTAAGTCCCAACCTACTCGCGCCCGGCGCGCAGAAGGAACCGCCGGTTCCTTCTCATACCTCTA
>JBDTKH010000044.1:0-14897 GCA_039935415.1 Candidatus Dormiibacterota bacterium | reverse complement strand
GCAGAGAACGTGCGATGTCGGCTCGTCGCATCCTGGGGCTGGAGTCGGTCCCAAGGGTTGGGCTGTTCGCCCATTAAAGCGGTACGCGAGCTGGGTTTAGAACGTCGTGAGACAGTTCGGTCCCTATCCGCCGTGGGCGCAGGAGACTTGAGGAGGGTTGACCCTAGTACGAGAGGACCGGGTTGAACGGCCCGCTAGTGTACCGGTTGTCACGCCAGTGGCAGCGCCGGGTAGCCATGGCCGGTTTGGATAAGCGCTGAAAGCATCTAAGTGCGAAGCCAACTCCAAGATAAGGTCTCCCACCGGGTTAACCGGGTAAGGGCCCTGGTAGACCACCAGGTTGATAGGCCGCATGTGTAAGAGAAGTAATTCTTTGAGCTGAGCGGTACTAATAGCCCGAGGGCTTGTTCACCTATAACTCACTCTTCAGTTCACGGAAGTGAGTTCGTCAAACGAACAAATTACGGATCCAGGCTGGAAGCAGACTGGAGATTCTCATAGACCTGTCGGTTGTTGATAGCTCGCAAAGGCGCGTGCTTCCGCACGCGTATATTTCGAGAATTCCAACTGAAATCGATCAGAGCACAGACCTGCATTGGGCTGCTCGCGCCCTCGAGCTGGCCCGCCAGGCCGACTACCGGACCAGCCCCAACCCCATGGTGGGAGCGGTCGTGCTCGACGCCGAAGGCCACCTCGCAGGAGAGGGTTACCACCGCGCGGCGGGCCAACCGCACGCCGAGGAGGAGGCGCTCGCTGCTGCGGGCGAGAGAGCCCGGGGCGGCACCGTGTTCGTCAACCTCGAGCCGTGCACACACGAGCACCGCACACCTTCGTGTGCCACCGCGCTCATCGGGGCCAAGGTTCGGCGCGTCGTCATCTCGATGCCCGACCCCGACGAACGGGTCCGCGGTGCCGGCATCCGGATGCTCGAAGCCGCCGGGCTCGAAACCACAGTGGGCATCCACGAGGAGCGGGCTACGCGCCTCAACGAGTTCTACGTCAAGCATCGCCTCACCGGCCGTCCGTTCGTGACCGCCAAGTTCGCGATGAGCCTCGACGGCAAGATCTCCACACGCACCGGAGAGTCGCGCTGGATCACCGGCGACGAAGCCCGCGCGCACTCGCACCGCCTCCGCCACGCGCACGATGCCATATTGGTCGGCGTCAACACGGTGATGGCCGACGACCCCGAGCTGACCACCAGGCTGGAACACGTGGATGCACCCAGGCAGCCCCTGCGGGTCGTTGTCGATTCGCAGCTGCGCATCCGCCAGTCGGCGAAGATCGTGGGGCCCAACACGCTCATCGCGACCACGCGCGCAGGTCGCGTCGGCGCGGCCGAAGTGGTCCGCCTGCCGGCCGACGCCGAAGGACGCGTCGCGCTGCCCGCCCTGCTCGACGAGCTCGGCAAGAGGAAGATCCTCAGCGTGCTAATAGAAGGTGGGGGAGAAGTTCACGCCTCATTCTTTGCCGCCAACCTCGTGGACAAGGTATGCGTGTATGTGGCGCCCAGCATCATCGGCGGCCGCGAAGCCCCCGGACCCGTCGGCGGCAAGGGCGCCGAACACCTCGCCGACGCGATCCGGCTTCGCGAGCTGGACGTCGCGCGCCTGGGGGAGGATCTCCTGATCACGGGGTACGTCGATGTTCACAGGGATAGTTAGCGCCGTCGCCAGGGTGGTCGAGGCGGGCGGCGGCCGCATCGCGATCGACCATGGGGGCATGGCGCGCCACCTGAAGGTAGGCGGCAGCGTGGCGGTCAACGGCTGCTGCCTCACCGTGGTGAAGAAACACGGCCCTGTGTTTTTCGTCGACGTGGTTCCCGAAACGCTGCGGCGAACCAACCTGGGCGCGCTGAAACCCGGCACAGAAGCCAACCTGGAATTGCCGCTCGGCGCCACGTCGACCATCGACGGCCACCTCGTCCAGGGACACATAGACGCCACCGCCAAAGTGATGACTGTTCAGGTCGCCTCGACCGGCCGCGAAGTCACGATCGAGCTTCCGGCGTCCCTCTCGAGATTCGTCGCCCTCAAAGGGTCGATCACTGTGGACGGTGTCAGCCTTACTGTCGCCGCCGTGGACAAGCCACCCGGCACCTTCAAGGTCGCGCTGATCCCTCACACGCTCGAAATGACCATCGCCGGCGGGTACAGGAGAGGCTCGATTGTCAACCTCGAAGCGGACGTCATCGCCCGGTACGTGGCCCGAAACCTCCCCCGGTAACATTCGTCAAGCAATGGGGCTGGCCACCGTACCCGAGGCGATCGCCGACTTCGAGGCAGGCAAGTTCGTCATCGTCGTTGACGACGAGGACCGCGAGAACGAGGGCGACCTCGTGGTGGCGGCGCAGCTGGTCACGCCGGCGCACATCAGCTTCATGACCCGCCATGGCTCCGGGCTCGTGTGCATGCCTGTGATCGCAAAGCGCCTGGACGAGCTCGGCATCGCCCCGATGGTGGAGCGCAACACCAGCCGCCTGGGCACGGCCTTCAGCGTGAGCATCGATGCAACGGACGTCACGACCACAGGCGCATCGGCCTACGACCGGGCGGCGACCATCCGCAAGGTCCTGGACCCCGCTGCGAGGGCTTCAGACTTCTCGATGCCCGGCCACACCTTCCCACTAAGAGCCGCCGAAGGCGGCGTGCTAACAAGAGCCGGCCAGACCGAGGCCGCCGTCGACCTCGCCATCCTCGCGGGCCTCTATCCCGCCGGCGTGATCACCGAGCTGATGAAGCAGGACGGCACGATGGCCCGGATGCCGGACCTCGAGCGGTTCGCCGCAGAGCACAGCATCAAGCTCATCACCGTCGAACAGCTCATCGCTTACCGGCGCCGCAACGAAAAGCTCGTCGTACGGCGTGTCGAGGCGACCATCCCGATCGGTGATCCGGACCCAAAGATCTGGAAGCTCTACGCCTATGAGGACGTCCTCCGGCACGAGAACCACCTGGCCCTGGTTCTCGGCGAGATCGATTCCAAACAGCCCGTCCTGCTGAGGGCACACTCCGAGTGCCTCACCGGTGACATTTTCGGCAGCCTCCGCTGCGACTGTGGCGCGCAGCTGCACGCGGCGATGGAGACGATCGCAAAGGACGGAACAGGGGTGATCCTGTACATAAGGCATCAGGAGGGTCGCGGCATCGGGCTCCTCGACAAGCTGCACGCCTATAACCTGCAGGACAAGGGCCTCGACACGGTCGAGGCCAACGAAGCGCTCGGTCACCCCGCCGACAAGCGCGACTACGGCATCGGCAGCCAGATCCTCTACGACCTCGGCATCCGAAAGATTCGGCTGCTGACCAACAACCCGAAGAAGATCTACGGTCTCGAGGGCTTCGGCCTCGAGGTGATCGAGCGCGTTCCGATCAGCGTTCCGTCCAACCCCCACAACGAGCGCTACCTGAAGACCAAGAAAGACAAGCTCGGCCACCTGTTATGAGAGGGAACTCCAGGTGGTTCCCTCTCATCGACCGGTCGCTGCGCGACGGGTTTGCTCTCCTTCCGGTATGTCGATGGGATCAATCAAGTAGTTGTTGTAGTGCGACGTTTGGGTGGCCAGGATTCCAAGTCGCGGCCGGGGTGAACCGGGCCGCCCCGGCCACGCTGGTATAGAGTTGGGTGAGAAGGGCGCCACGCCCGACCTGAGCGGAGAGGATCTGAGCATCGCCGTCGTCGTGGCGCGCTACAACGAGGACGTTTCCAATCGATTGCTGCGCGGCGCGCTAAACGCCCTCCAGGAGCGCGGCGTGACAGAACCCGACGTCTTCTGGGTGCCCGGCTCGCTGGAGCTGCCCGTGATCGCGCTGGCGCTGGCGGAGAAAGGCGGCCACGACGCGATCGTGTGCCTCGGCTGCGTGATCCGCGGCGAGACCTTTCACTTCGAGGTCGTCGCCGGTCAGGCGGCCGCGGGCATCATGCAGGTCCAACTGGACACCGGCGTGCCCATCACGTTCGGGGTGTTGACCACCGAGGATCGCGACCAGGCCTTCGCCCGTTCCGGCCCGAAGAACAACAAGGGCGCCGAGGCCGCCGAGGCGGCGATCGAGATGGCCAACCTCCTACGAACGATCCAGGGCTAGCCCTCAGCTCGAGGTCAGGATGGCGACCACGTTGCGGCCCGCCGGGGCGACGACGAAGCCTTCGGTCGCGGCAGGCGTGCTGAAGTGCTCCGCAGCACCGAGCGGCGTCGAGTACAGGACGTTTCCCGAATTTGGGTCAAGCGCGAAAAGCGTCGCGGAGGACGGTTCGATCGCCCACACGGCGCCGGCGGAAAGAATCGGGGAACCCAGCACCGGGTGGTTCGCGCGCCAGAGCACGTGCCACCCGTTCGGCCCCACCGAGACGGCGTACAGGCCATCGGTGCAAGGGACGAAAACCGTGGATCCCTTCAACGCAGTGCCGCCAAAAGCGCCCCCGCACAGGTTGAAGCTCGAGATCTGTCCTCCAACACGGCCGAGCTGGCCCTCACCCAGCAGGTACGCGACGCCACTCTTGCCCACCGCGATGACCGCGCCTGGCAGCACCGTCGCGCCCAACGCCCCTAAGTCAGTGTCGCTCGCGTTGAGCGCTAGCCAATCGGTTGGAGCGAAGTAAGACTTCACGGTCAGGTCTGGCGATAGCTGGATCACCGAGTTGCTGTAGTCGAAGCTCGAACGCGACGCGCCGTTGCCGGTCACGACGTACAGGCTCCCGTCCGGAGCGATGGTCGCTCCCTGCGCGCTCCAGATGCCCGCTTCACGCGCGCTCGGCACCGTATACGTGAGCGCGGAGCTGCCGTCGAGCGACACGGCCTCGACATAGCCGCGGTACTGGCCGCAGTCGCCGTACAACCCGCCGAACGGAACGTAAACGTAGCTCGCGCCCACGCTTAGCGCACCCCGTTCCTGCTGCACCAAAGGGTTCGATCCAGGAGGATCGACGTCGCGCTTGAAGATCACCGACCCGTCGGTGAGGCTCAGCCCGAACAGCATGTGGTGATGGGTGCGCAGAAATGCGACCACGTACAGCCGGCCGGTGGCGGGGTCGGCGGCCGGCGTGCCCGTGATCCCCGTCACCGGGCCGATGTCGCCGCACGGCAACGACGACGAGTCGACGGGGTCGCCGAGGTGGATATTCCAGAGCGGCGCGCCCGTGAACAGGTCGAGCGAGTACACGGTGTTGTTCTCGGTGGCCACGATCACGTGCCCGGCCACGATCAGGGGCGACGCGTACAGGTCGCCGTCCACGGGCGTCTTCCACGCCGCCTGCGGTGCGCTGATCGCCGGGAGGTCCGGCCCGAGCCCGCTTCGCCCGGCGTCGCGGTGGTATTCGGCCCACTCGGTCGAGATCGCAGGCGATGGGGTGGGGGTTACCAGGCGCGACCCCGACGATATGGAAGAGGAAGCGCCACTGCCGCACCCGGTCGCCGCCAGCGCCAGCGAGAGCGCGAGAACGAGTCCCCCTCGAGGGCTTATGACAGGCCCCAGCTGAACTTGTGCGCCGGCTGCAGCCGCGCGCGCTCCGGGCCGATGAGCTCAACTTTGCCCTGGATCGTGACTCCCCGCTTCGGTCCCATCGCGTCGACCACCATCGCCGCCCGCGGTTCGGCGGCGATGTTTCTCAGCTTGGCCCCGTCCACGTCGAACTCCACGGATCCGTTGTCGTTCACGGAGTACATCACCGGCACCACGTGCGGCCAGCCGGCCGGGCTGACCGTAGCAAAGCGCCCGATCTTTTGCGACCTGAGGAACTCGAGCTCGGCCGGGGTGAACAGCACCATCCAAATCCTACTGGTCGGTAGACTCGACGATTCACGCATGGCAAGGAGCACCTCCCCAGGCATCGGAACGATCGGCGGCTACACGATCAAGCGCCGCGAGCCACTCGACCGGCTCGAAGGCGCCTATCTCGAGCTGGAGCACGACCGCACCGGCGCCCGGCACATCCACATCGAGGCCAAAGACGACAACAACGCGTTCGCGGTCTTCTTCCCGACCGTGCCCAAAGACTCCACCGGCGTGGCGCACATCCTCGAGCACGTGGTCCTCGCCGGCTCGCAGCGGTACCCGGTGCGGGACCCGTTCTTCAGCATGACCCGCCGCTCGCTCGCGACCTTCATGAATGCCTTCACGAGCGCCGACTGGACGATGTACCTGTTCAGCTCCCGCAACGCCAAGGACTTCATGAACCTCCTCGACGTGTACCTCGACGCCACGTTCTTCCCCCGGCTCTCCGAGGACTCCTTCAAGCAGGAAGGCATCCGATTCGAGTTCGAAGACCCGGCGGATCCCAAGAGCGGCCTGCGTTACAAGGGCGTCGTCTTCAACGAGATGAAGGGCGCGCTCGCCACGCCGTCGGCGGCGATGCAGCGGGCCGTCGGGCGTGCGATATTCCCCGGCCTAACCTACGAGCAGATCTCCGGCGGAGATCCCGAGGACATCCCCAACCTGACCTGGGACCAGCTCAAAAGGTTCCACGCTGTCCACTACCACCCGAGCAACGCGTACTTCTACACGTACGGCGACCAGTCCCTCGAGCAGACGCTCGAGGTGATCGAGCGCAACGCGCTTTCGCGCTTCCAGCGCATCGCCGTTGACACCGCGATCCCCGACGTGACCCGCTTCACGAAACCGACCGCGGCCGTCGAGCCGTACCCGATCACGGCAGGCGAGGACAGCTCTCATAGGTCGCAGGCGTTGGTCGCATGGGTGACGGTGCCGACTGGCGACTCGTTCCGAATTCTCGCAATGAAGGTCCTCGCGGACGTCCTGTTCGCCAACGCTGGCTCGCCATTGCGCAAAGCGCTCATCGATTCGAAGCTTGGCACGGCGATGGCTGACGGCACCGGCCTCCAGGACGACTACCGCGAGAGCGTGTTCGGCGCCGGCCTCAAAGACATCGCCGCAGAGGACGCGGAGAAGGTGCAGCAGGTTGTTCTCGACACGCTGGAGCACCTGGCCGCCGAAGGCCTCGACAAAAGCCAGGTCGACGCGACGATCCACCGCCTCGAGTTCGAGAGGCGGGAGCGCTCCAACGCCGGATTCCCCTACGCGCTCAAATTGCTCTTCACATCGCTGCCGCCTTACTACTACGGCGGCGACCCGTACAGCGCGCTCAACTTCGACGCCGACCTCGAGCGCCTGGAAAGAGCACGGCTCGAGACGCGATTCTTCGAGCGCCTCATCCGAGAGGAGCTGCTCGACAACCAACACCGGGCCCTCATCACGATCATGCCCGACCCCGAGCTCGAGGAGCGCCAGCGCCTGAAGGAGCTCGACCGCCTGGCCGTGGCCGAGGCCGGCCTCGACGATTCCGACAAGGCGCGTATCGTCGCCGAGTCGCTCCGCCTCAAGGCCGACCAGGACGCGAAGCAGGACCTCTCCACGCTGCCGACGCTCGAGCTCAGCGACATCCCGATGAAGTTCGAGGACATCCCCAGCCGCGACGCTGAAGCCGACGGCGCGAGGGTCGAGTTCTACCCGCAGCCTACCAACGGGGTCACCTACCTCGACATCCGCTCGGACTTCGGTTCGCTGACGCCCGAGGAGAAGGACCTCCTTCCCCTATTCAGCAGGGTGCTGACCCAGAGCGGCGCGGCGGGCCAGGACTACGTCGAGATCGCGTCGCGGATCGCCGCGGTGACAGGTGGCGTCGGCGCCGCCCCGCAGGTTCAGTCGCTCGCCTCCGTCGACGATTACGTGCAGTCGTTCGTGCTCTCAGGCAGGGCCCTCGACCGCAACACGCGGCCATTCGTCGAGCTGCTCACCGACTTGACAGCGCGACTCGAGATCGATCCGAACCGCCTGAAGGAGATCGTCGCGGAGTCAGCCACGAGGCTGGAGAGCTCGATCGCAGGTCTCGGTTTTCAATTTGCCATCCTGCGCGCCCACTCCAGGCTCACCTCGGAGGGAGCGATCAACGACCGCCTGCAGGGCATCGGCATGCTGCACGTCATGCGCCGCCTCGCCCGCCTCGATGTGGGCGAGCTGGACGAGGTCATCAAGAAGCTGGATGCGATCCGGAAGCGCCTCTTCCGGATCGGCGCGATCCGGATGGTAGTCACCTGCGAGGAAGGCATGGTCGCCCAGCTGCAGACCCTGCTCTCCGCGCTGGTCGAAGCCCTTCCGCCAGGCGCCGATGACCGGCGTTCCGAAGAGCCGAAGGCGCTCGACCACGTGAACGAGGCGCGGACCGCCGCCGTCCCGGTCGCGTTCAACGTCAGGATCTTCAAGACGGTCCGCTACACGGACCCAGACTCGCCGGCGCTGCTCGTCCTGTCGAACTACCTGCGCGACACGTTCCTGCACAGGGAGCTGCGCGAGAAGGGGGGCGCGTACGGCGGGTACGCGCAGGCCGGCGTCGCGAGCGGGACGTTCTACTTCGGGTCCTACCGGGACCCCAACATCACCAGGACGTACGACGTCTACGACCAGGCGGTGAAATGGGTCACGGAAGGGGAGATCGAGGCCGAGGCGCTGAAGGAGGCAATCCTCGGCGCGTGTGGAGACGTCGACCCGCTGGAATCACCCGACATCAAGGGCCGGCGCGAGGCGACCAACCGCGCGACGGGCTTCACTCGCGAGGAGCGCGAGCGCTTCAAGCAGCGCCTGCTCGAGGTTACCGCCGACGACCTGCGCCGCGTCGCCGGCGCCTACCTGACCAACGCGAAGCCGGTGCAAGCGACGGTCGCCGGCCCGGACCTGGTGGAAGCAGCCCGCAAGGAGCGCCCAGCCCTGTTCGAGGTTGTAGAACCGGTGTAGTGCTACCCCCACCGTGTGGGGAGGTCGGTCGCCGCTTGCGGCGACCGGGTGGGGGTAGCCCGCGTGGCATGAGCGAACCGTCCTAGAATCCCCGACGTGCAGTACTGGCACCACGAGTATTTCTGGCCCGCCGTCCTGGTCCTGCTGGGCATCTACTTCCTGCTCAACAACCTCGGGCTCATGGGCTGGCTCAAGCCCAACATCCTCTGGCCGGTCATTCTGATCGGCCTCGGGGCCTGGCTGATCATCCGCCGCGCAAGGCCGTGAGCCACGAAATGCGCACCAGGTACCGCAGCTTCTTCTGGCCCGCGGTTCTGATCCTCATCGGCATCATCGCGCTGCTTGCGAACATCGGCGTCATCTCGACCGACCGCCTGAGCATGCTGGCCGACCTGTGGCCGCTGATCCTGGTCGTGGTCGGCCTCGAGCTGATCGCCCGAAGGGCGTTACATGGCGCCAACGCCGACCTCGCAGCCGTCCTCATCGTGCTGATCGCAGTGGGAGGCGCCGTCGTGTACGTCGCCGTCGCCCCGAACCCCGACACCTCCCACACCCTCGACACGTCGGCCGCCGTCGGGAGCCTTAACAGCGCCTCCTTGGAGATCGACGCGGGCGCCGCGAACATCACGGTGACCGGTGCTTCTCTCGAAGGCGACCTGTACCGCGCGCACATCCAGTACTCGGGTGGGAAGCCGGACGTGAGCATCGACCGTTCGACCGGCGACCTCACCATCTCAGAAGGCAACAACACCTTCGGCTTGTTCGCGAGCCACCGGTTCACGCTCGATCTCCAGATCAACTCGAGCGTGGCCTGGAAGATCGCGACCAACAGCGGCGCGGCCACCGACGTCTACAAGCTGGCCGACATCAACGTGCGTGAGCTCTCAGTCGACACCGGCGCGAGCCGTGAGGAAATCACGCTGGGCAAGCCATCGGGCATCGTCCCGGTCACGATCAACGGCGGAGCGCTGACCGTGCACCTTCACCGGCCCGCAGGAGTCCCGGCGGCCGTGACCGTTTCGGGCGGCGCGGTGAGCCTCGAAGGCGATGGCCAGCAGCGCCACGGCTTCGGAAGCCAGAACTGGACATCGCCGGGCTTCGAAGGCGCAAGAGACGCCTACAAAGTCGAAGTCGACGGCGGGGCGTGCACCGTCACGATGGACACCACCGCTGCCGCGGCGTAGGGATCAGTAGGTGACTTCCCCACTCGTGGGGAAGTACTCGGCGAAGCCGGGGGATGAGGGTGGATGGCTAAAGCCCAGCGAGCCGACTCTCCAGCGCTCTAACCCGGGCGTCATAAGCAGCTCGAGTCTCGGCCGTGATCGCGGCGCGCAGCCCGCGGGCCGCCACGCCCAACATCGCCTCGAGCTCGCCGTCGTGAACCTGTGCCGCCCGGAGCACCGGCACCAGCGCTGCCGCCCGCTCCGCTCCAGCCAGCAGCTCCAGCTGATCGACTCCCATCTGCGCCAACTCCGTGGCCTCGCGCTCCAGCCTGTGCGCAAGCGCCACGTGCTCCTCGGAGCGCTTTTCCCGGCACTGGTGGGCGCCCGCATGCGCGGCTGCGGCGGCCAGCCGAGCCTCGAGCAAACGACCACCGGCGGCATCGTTCGCCGCGACCGCAGGGCACAGCCCGACCACCTGCTGCTCGCCGACCCTCACCCCGCGCCGCTCGAGCTCCGCGACCACGGCCGCGGGTGGCGTCTCGTCCACGCGGAACAGGTTCATCGACAGCTGCACGCGGCCACCCGAGAGCTTGAACACCAGCGCCTGCACGCCCCGCAGCCCGTCCCGTGACTCGCGCAGCGACCGGGCGAGCGCCCGCGCATGCGCCACGTCCATGCCCGGCAGCAGCACGTTGAAGGCGACCAGGGCCAAGCGAGCGCCCAGGGACACGGCGCCCGCGGTGGGGTGGAGGTCAGGGCCGCCCAGGTCGGGGCGCGCGCGGCCGCCCCGGATATCCGCGAGCGAGCGCCTCTCGCCGTAGAAGTAGACGGGCACCTTGAGCTCGCTCCAGATCCGCTCGCCGATCTCCCGCGCGAACTCGCGGCAGGAATCGAGAGTGGTCTGGCCGAGCGGGATGATGGGCACGACGTCCGCGGCGCCAACACGCGGGTGCACGCCTTCGTGGGCCCGCACGTCGATGAGCTCGACTGCTGCAGCGACCGACTCCATAAGCGCGTTGACCAGCTTCGCCCTGCCGCCGGCGATCGAGATGACGACCCTGTGGTGGTCGACATCCGGGTCCACATCGAGGAGATGCGCGCGGCCGGCCGCCAGAGCCAGGGCCGCGACGACCTCGGGCCGCCTGCCCTCGGAGAAGTTCGGCACCGACTCGTAGAGACTTTCGCTATCCACTGAGGTTGTTAGGGTAAGTTGCCGTGCCCGGACCAGTCGCGCTCGTCTACGGAGACGAGCTGATGAAGCACCACCTGTCTGACCAGCACCCGCTGCAGCCGATCCGCGTCAAGCTGACGGTGGAGCTCATCCGCTCGACAGGCCTCATCGAGCACTGCCACCTCCTGCCGCCGCGCCCCGCGACCATCAAAGAGCTCGAGCTGGTGCACTCCAGCCAGTACATCGACCTGGTGCGGATGCTCAGCGACCCGCACCAGCGCGACCACGTTTCGCGCCAGCAGGTTGACGACGCGGGCTTTGCGTCGGCCGACAACCCCATCTCCGACGAGCTCCACGTCGGAACCTCGCTCGTTGTCGGCGCGAGCCTGGTCGCGGCGCAAGCCATCGAGAGCGGCGCCGCGCTGCACGCGTTTAGCCCGTCAGGCGGCCTGCACCACGCCCACCGCGATCGCGCCTCGGGCTTCTGCACCTACAACGATGCGGCCGTCGCCTGCCGCTGGCTGAAAGACCAGGGTCACCGTGTGGCCTATGTGGACGTGGACGTCCACGCCGGCGACGGCGTCGAGGACATCTTCCAGAGCGACCCCGACGTGCTGACCATCAGCCTTCACGAGAGCGGCAGGTACCTCTTCCCGGGCACCGGGTTTCCGCAGGACTCCGGCATCGGCCCCGGCCGGGGGTTCGCCGCCAACCTGCCGTTCCTCCCCTACACGTGGGACGAGCCGTGGCTCGAGGGCTTCGACAAGGTCGTGCCGGCCATGCTGCGGCGCTTCAAGCCGACGGTGCTCGTCACCCAGGACGGCTGCGACACGCACCACCTGGACCCACTCGCGCACCTGGCCGCCACGACGCGCATCTGGCCGCGGGTGGGAAGGGTGTTTCACGAGCTCGCCCACGAGTTGTGCGACGGACGGTGGCTGGCCCTGGGCGGCGGCGGCTACGCGATCTACGAAGTGGTGCCGCGCGCATGGACCCTGCTGTTCGCCGAGATGGTGGAACGCCCAGACCTTGCGGCGGAAATCAACGACCCGTCAAGCGTGGTCCCTGCCGAGGAGGCACAGGAGAGGGTGTGGGGGGCGCTGCTGAAGGATCTCCAGCACCTGGGCGAAGTCCACGGGATGGAGTTCTAGATCCCCGTCTCCCGCTCCAGTACCAAGCTTTCACAAAAACGGCTTCCAAGCTTCGCGCGGAACGGCCACTACGCGGATTGTGCCTTCCGGCAAAGCCTCGGCCTCGAGCTGTTCGAAGATTCCGGCGACAAGACGAGACCGTTGCCCGGAATCGGCGGACTCCCATGCGGACACCAGGTCCAGGATCTGTGATTCGCACCACTCCATCGACGCTCTCGGGCTTCGCCGCTGACGGGGGCCAGCTGGCGCTTCTGCTCGGTGATTTCGTCCCGGCGAGCGCAGAAGGTCGCCCAGTCGTACTCGCCGTACTCAAAGAGCCGCTTGGCCCGCTCGAGCTGCTCGTCGAGACGTTTTGCAGCAGTTGCTGCGGTCTTGCGCGGAACTGCGACGCGTCCTGAGTTGCGAAGGCGACTGCGAAGAGCCGCGTGCATCGCCTGGGTGGGTGCGTACCGCGAGAGTTCGTGATGGATTGCTTCCTCCAGAATCTCGCTCCTGAACATCCGGGCATCGCACTTTGGACCAGAGGGATGCACCGCTGATCGATTCCGGCGGGCGACGTGGCAGCCGTAGTAGCGAAGAATGTGCCCGCCTCGCGAGAACGCCTCTCCATGCATCGGCCCTCCGCAGCGGGCGCAGAGCAGTATCGGAGTCAGTGGATAGGTGTGTTTGGTCCAGGCCTTGCTCGTTCGCCTCACGTTGCGTCTCTTGACTTCTTGGCAGGCTCGCCAGGTTTCCTCGTCGACGAGGGCCGGGTGGAGGCCGTCGATGAGCTCACCATCGACGAGGATCTTCCCCGCGTACGAGGGGTTTCCGACGACGTCCTTGAGGACGTCGCCCGTGAAGATGATCGCCTTCGGACGGTTGTGGTTGGCCTTGTCGTCGCCGCGGAAGGGCTTGATACCGTTCCGGTTCAGGTGCTCGGCCAGGCTGCGGAGACTAAATCGGCCGCTGGCGTAAAGCCCAAAGATTTCTTTGATCGCGGGTGCCGCCAAGGGGTCTTCAACGATTTGACCGTCGACACGGCAGTAGCCCTGCGGGATCGTGCCCAACAACTTGCCGTTGCGCCGCAGGTAGCGGAGGTTGTCGCGGACCCGCCTTGCGACCTTCTCTCGCTCCTCCTGCGCGACGATCGCCTTGATCTTCCATGACAGCCGGTCGACGTTGCTGATCAGGCCGTTCCCGTCGAACACAAGGATTCGGCGTTCGGTCATCTCGGCCATGAAGCGAAAGAACTCGAGGTCATTGCGATGAAGGCGATCGGCGTCATAGAAGGCAACCGCACCGGTCAGGGCCGCTGGCGCAGTCCGGACGCGCTCCATGAGTGCGAGGTAGCCAGGCCGCTTTGACGTCTCCTTGCCCGATCGGTCGGCGTCCTCGAAGTGCTCGAAGGCGAGACCATGCAGCTCCGGTCGGCGGGTCACTGCGTCGAGCTGCTGGTTCAATGAGGGACCGCGTGGTCGTCCATCGGCATCGAAGTCGCTAACCGATTGGCGCGTGTAGATGAGCACGATCGGACTCTGCCGGCCCGCGCCAGCTGCCACCCGTAACCGCGCCAAGGCTTCAGCCTCGCTCTCCCGCGTCCACTCGTCCTGGCGGGTCACATTGTTTCGGCTCACTTTCGCACCTTCAAACCCGGGTCACCGCCATTCGATGGGCAAGCTTCACGGCACCGAAATGGCGCATGTCAACGGTGATGATCTCTTCTATCCGATGTCGCTCCGCGAGCCCCAATAGCAAAGCATCGACATAAGAGAGACGCAACTGGCTATAGCGCTCGAGGATTGCCGCAGCCCGCTGATGGTCGCTCTCCTCCGTTGGCAGCAGCTCGATTCCGCTTTCCTTAGCCCAGCGCAGAACAACCAACGCTGCCTCGGCCGAGCGCGCCGGTGCGATGCGCATACGGAACAGCGTGTAGGCCTCGCCGACCACCTCCCAGGTGGTGCAGAGCTTCCGTCCCTTGCGCCCACTTGCCCCGATCGCCGCCACCGATGCAGCGTGGTGCTCATCGCCATCCGAGAGCAGTCCAACGATCGGTCCGGTGTCGAGAATGACAGCTTGCACGCGTCAGTGGTAGACCACTTCGTCGACTTCCTCCGATAGCTTTCGCGGCGCCCCTTTGATAGCGCCGGCGAAGGCGAGAACGTGGTCAACCTGGCTCGACGTGTCCGGTAGGGCCTCGACCGCTTCCACAATCAGGGCGCTCTGCGAAATCCCCTTCTTGCGAGCGAGTCGCCTGATTCTCTTATCCGTCTCTGATGGGACGATGATCTGCTTGCGTACCAGCATGAGTCGAATTGTACATCGATCAGTGTGTAACAGCATCAAGCGGCCTCAAATGATTCGTTTTTGGCTGAATCATTTGCAATCATTCCGCGATCGACTGAATTACCTTCAAGTGGCCGACGCCGGCGCTGGTCGAGCATGATCTCTGCAACCACCGCGATCACCTGATCGATCTCTGGCGCCAACTCCGCTGAATTGGCGTTCGACTTCGGTATGACTGAGCGTTTTCGACAGCGCTTGAGCGTCACCCTTCCTGCGCTCCGCCAGGTCGCCGCTCCCACCATGCCGGCTTGCCGATGCAGTCAGCGATGACTCCCTCGTTTGTGTTCATCGGCTCCATCTGGTTGAGTCGAGCTCGCTCCTGGACGTTGGTTATCCCATACGG
>JBDTKH010000043.1:0-40980 GCA_039935415.1 Candidatus Dormiibacterota bacterium | reverse complement strand
GATCCAGTGGTACGAGGCCCTCGGATACAAGGACGTGTTCACGACTCGACTGCTGCTGCAGACCGTCCTCTTCGCGGGCAGCTTCGCACTTGCCTTCATCTTCCTTGCCGCCAACGTGGTGATCGCGCTCCGGGTGCGTTCAGGGACCGGCTTGCGCGCTGTCGGGATCAAGCGCTCGAGCATCCGCAGCACCACGGGAATCATCGCCCTGCTCGCAGCCGGACTGGTGGCGCTGATCCTGTCGGGCGGCGCTGGGTCGTCGTGGCAGGCACTGGCCCTTTTCCAGCATGCAACTCCAACCGGGATCACCGAGCCCGTCCTTGGTCAGGACATCTCCTTCTACTTGCTTCAGCTTCCGTTCCTGCACGCGGTGGCCGGCTGGGCACTCGGCCTCGGCTTCATGGCCGTGCTGGTGACCGGCCTGCTTTACGCGTGGCGCGGCGACACCTTCGACCTCAACCTCAGCCCGCGCGCGATCGCTCATCTGTCGGTGCTGCTCGGCATCTTTGCGCTGGCCCTGACGGGATGGACGTGGCTCGGCCGCTTCGACCTGCTCTACGTGCACAACAGCGGCGTGGTGTGGGGCGCCGCGTACACCGACGTCAACGCTCGGCTGCCGCTCTACACGTTCCAGGCAGGCGCGGGAATCGTCCTCGTGGGCGCGCTGATCGTGAACGCGTGGCTCAGGCGCCTGTGGCTTCCTATCGCGGCGGCGGGCGTCTGGGTCGCCATGCTGCTGATCGGGCAGATCTACCCCGGCATCGTGCAGAGCTTCTTTGTCACGCCGAGCGCGCAGTCGTATGAGCTTCCCTACATCGTGCGGGAGATCGCCGGCACGCGAGCCGCATACGGGCTCTCGAACGTGAGCGTCAGCAACTTCACGGGCGATCAACCGCTCACACTTCCGGAGGTTCAAAACGACCAGGTCACCGTCAACAACCTGCGACTCTGGGACTACGCGCCGCTCAAGACCACCTACGACCAGCTTCAGACCATCCGCACCTACTACACCTTCAACGACATCGACATCGACCGCTACTTCATCAACGGCGTCTACCAGCAGCTCGAGATCAGCGCCCGTGAGTTCGACTTCACCAAGCTCCCACAGGCCGCGCAGAACTGGGTCAACCAGCACCTCCAGTACACCCACGGTTACGGCCTGGCAGCGAGCCCGGTCAACGCTGTGGTCGGGGAAGGCCTTCCGGACTACGTCGTCGGCGACCTGCCGCCGACCGGACCGCTCAAGGTCACCCAGCCGGCAATCTACTTCGGCGAGGTCACCAGCGACTACGTGCTCGCTCATTCCGGCACGCCCGAGTTCGACTACCCCCAGGGCAGCCAGGACGTCTTCACCACATACACCGGCACGCATGGCGTTTCGATGACCGAGCTCAACAAGGCCCTGTGGTCGCTCAAGCTCGGTGACTTCAACCTGCTGGTCTCGAGCCAGGTCACCAGTCAGACGCAGATGCTCTACCGGCGCAACATCATCGCCCGGGCCCAGGAGCTAGCGCCGTTCCTGACCTTCGACAGTGACCCCTACGTGGTCGTGGTCGACGGCCGCACGTACTGGATCCTGGACGCCTACACCACAGGGTCCACCTACCCCTACTCACAGACCGTCACCTTCCAGCCGACCAGCGCGAACTCGGCGGACATCAACTACGTGCGCAACTCGGTGAAGGTCGTCATCGACGCCTACGAGGGCACCGCAGACTTCTACGTCATCGACCCCAAGGACCCGATCATCAAGGCTTACGAGGCGACGTTCCCGTCGATGTTCAAGCCAATCGATGCGATGCCGGCGGGGCTGCGCGCCCACCTGCGCGTGCCGATCGACCTGTTCGACACCCAGGTCCTGGTCTACTCCACCTATCACATCACCGACCCCAAGGTCTTCTTCGCTCGCGAAGACGTGTGGGACGTTCCCACGGCTCAGACCTCCCCCGGGTCTTTGCCCACGCCAGTCCAGCCGTACTACGTGCTGTTCCGTCTGCCTGGCGAGCAGAACCCGGAGTTCCTGCTGATCATGCCGTTCACCCCGCGCGGCAAGCAGAACATGGTGGCGTGGATGGCCGCGCGCAACGACGGGGCGAACTATGGCCAGTACGTTTCCTACATCCTGCCGAAGGACAAGGTGATCTTCGGACCGCAGCAGGTGGCGAGCCGCATCAACCAGGACCCCAGGATCTCGAGCGACTTCACGCTCTTCCACCAGGCGGGTTCATCTGTCGTCCAGGGCAACCTGCTGGTCGTTCCGATCGGAAACTCGTTCCTCTATTTCGAGCCGATCTACCTCCAGGCCACGTCAGCCAACGGTCTCCCTGAGCTCAAGAAAGTGATCCTTGCGGACTCGGTTAACGTCGCTTACTCGGACACGTTGCAAGGGGCGATCGACCAGCTCGTCGGCACGAGCAGCGCGCCTCCGCCGACCAACCAGCCACCGGTCACCATCACCCCGGTGGTCATCGCGCAGCTCACCGACCTCGTGACTCAGGCCAACGTGCACTATGCGGCTGCCTACGCCGCCTTGAAGGCGGGCGACCTCACCACGTTTGCCAACGAGATGGCGCAGGTGGGCAAGATCCTTCAGCAGCTCCAGGGGATCACCGGCACCTCACAGACGACGCCGTCGCCGACGCCGTCGCCGACCCCGTCGGCAAAGCCCTCCGCCACCCCGACGCACTAACCCGCCCGCAGCGGGACGAACAGCACCGGGAACAGCGAGCGGAAGCTGACCTCCCCGCCGCTCTTTTTATAGAGGCGAAGGTCCTGGGGTTCGTCTAACGAAACCACCACGGGGATCACCATGCGCCCGCCCTCGGCGAGCTGCTCGACCAATGCGGGTGGGACCGCCGCGGCCGCCGCCGCGACCAGGATCACGTCATACGGTGCCTCCGCCGGCCAGCCCAGGCTTCCGTCACCGACGGCCACCTCGACGTTGGTGAAAGCGAGTCGCTTCAGCGTTTCGGAAGCGCGCTCGGCAAGGGCCGGCTCGCGCTCGACGCTGATCACCCTGCGACACAGCCCGCTCAACACCGCGGCCTGGTAGCCGGAGCCGGCGCCGACCTCGAGTGCGGTGTCTTCCTGCTGCGGGGCGACCGCCTGCGTCATCAACGCGACCACCAGGGGCTGAGAGATCGTCTGGCCGCACTCGATGGCAAGAGCGCGGTCTTCATAGGCATGGCGCCGCATCTTCGGAGCCAGGAATTCTTCACGTGGAATTTCTGACATCACCCGGAGCACGCGCTCGTCGGTGACTCCGTGAGGGAGCAGCTGCTCGACCACCATCCGCTGCGCTGGGGTGCTCATCTGTGGGTCCTGCCGCCGAGAGTACAATCTCGTCGTCTCCTTGGCGTCGTCCGTCACGAACAACGTCCCGCAGAAGTGGCGCCGCCCCGTAAGGCAGCGCTCGCGCCTGGTCCGACGATCCGGTCCGGCCCATGCGCGCGTCGAGTTCGCCCATCCATCGGAGCAGGAGTTCGCGCGCTTCCTCGATTACTACCGGATTCGATGGGTTTACGAACCCATGTCGTTCCCGATCGCGTGGGAGGGCGAGCGAGTGGCCGAGATGTTCACGCCCGACTTCTACCTTCCCGAGCACGACCTGTACATCGAGCTCACGACGATGAAGCAGTCGCTAGTGACCCCCAAGAATCGCAAGCTGCGCATGCTTCGCGAGCTCTATCCCGACCTCAATGTGCGCCTCCTGTACCGCAAGGACTACCAGCAGCTGCTGGCCAAAGCCGGCTACGGGGCGGTTGAGGTGCAGAACCTGCGTAAGCAGGACATCGGCGACATCCTCATCTCACCGGTCGAGCTCGAGACTCGGGTCAAGGCCCTCGCGCGAAAGATCTCGCGCGACTACCGCGACCAGACACTCGTGCTGGTCGGAGTGCTCAAGGGCGTCACCTTCTTTTTCGCCGACCTCGCTCGAGGCATCAAGGTGCCGTTCGTCATCGACTACCTGGACCTGCAGCGCTACGCCGGCGCGCAGCCTCACGACCGGGTCCGCATCGCGCGTGACATCGACTACCCGATCGCCGGGCGCCACGTCCTCCTCGTCGAGGACGTCGTGAACACCGGGCTCACCCTGGATTACGTACTGTCGGAGCTGCGCGGGCGCGAGCCGGCATCGATCGAGGTCGTCACGCTGCTCGACCGGCCGCTGCGGCGCCTGGTCAAGGTGCCCATCCGGTACGTTGGCTTCCAGATCCCGAACGACTACGTGGTCGGCTACGGGCTCGACTATCGCGAGCTGTACCGCAACCTTCCCTTCATCTGCACCGTGCGCGCGAGCGTGTACGACATCCCGGTTGCCCCGGTGCCGGCTGCCCCGGAGGGCGAGGGGTAGACGCCGGAGCCCGCCTGCAGCGCCTGGTGGCCTGGATGGCCGGGCAGGATTTCGGGCTTCTCGTCGAGAGCGGGCTGCTGCGCCGCGTCGAGGGGATCGTGGTCGAGAGCCACCGTGAGCTCTATCTGGCCCAGGGAAAGGCGTGGTCCCGGCCGATCGCCTACCGCTGGCTTCGCTACGAGGACCCGGTGCCGGTCACACGCCTGGCGGAAGGCACGAAAGAGCTCCGGCGGAGGGGTGGAAAATTCGACGCCGAAGCTGTGGAGAAAGCCTGCTCAGAAGCGGCCAGGAGGGGCTTTTTGAATTGAGATCAGGGGTGTGGACCGTCTGTGGAAAAAGGATGACCCAAGCGACCTTCCTGTATACCCTGAAGTACCCTATGCGTTTTTCGGTTTCCACCCCGGGTTGCCCCGGACCTTCCACCTACTCGACGTTCGGTATCCTCAGGTTTACCGTACTCAGCCGCTTGGGGCGTCGCGAAAGTTAACAGGGGATTATCGGGACGTCAACGGCAAAATTTTTCCGACAGCCAAGCAAACCTTTGTGGGCTTGACACGCGCCACTCGTAGCCATTAGTGGGCCCACCTAGAATGGGTCGCAGCGTCATTAGAAAGGAGACCAGGAACCATGCGAGAAGTCGTGCGAGAAGTGGTGATAGTCGAGGCCGTTCGCACACCGATCGGTCGCCGCAACGGAACGCTCAAGGATGTGCACCCGGTCGTGCTCGCCTCCCTGGTGCTCAAGGAAATCATCAAGCGTGCAGGCATCGGACCGGAGCAGGTCGATGACGTCGTATTCGGTTGCGTGAGCCAGGTCGGCGAGCAGAGCCTTAACATCGCACGCAACGCGTGGCTCGCCGCGGGCTTCCCGTTCACCACGCCGGGGACAACCGTTGACCGCCAGTGCGGCTCGAGCCAGCAGTCGATTCATTTCGCGACCAACCTGATCCAGTCCGGCGTGTGCGACATCACCATCGCCGGCGGCGTGGAGTCGATGACCCGCGTGCCGATGGGCTCCAGCGCGGTGTCGCCCGGCACACCGTTCCCGCCAGAGCTGATGGAGCTGTACGACCTCGTTCCGCAGGGAATCTCAGCCGAGCTCATCGCCCGCAAGTACGGGGTCTCGCGCAAGCAGATGGACGAGTTCGGCGTGCGCAGCCACCACCTGGCGCACGAGGCAACCGAGAAGGGTTACTTCACCTCTCAGATCATGCCGGTCGAGGTTTCGCTCAATGGCAATGGAAACCATGATCTCTTCTCCAAGGACGAAGGCTTCCGCGTGAACGCGAATTACGAGGCCACCGCCGCCCTGCAGCCCGCCTTCAACCCAGCGCACTCGATCACCGCGGGCAACTCGAGCCAGATCTCGGATGGAGCGGCCGCGCTTCTGCTCATGTCGCTGGAGAAGGCGAAGGAGCTCGGTCTCAAGCCGCGGGCACGCATCCGGGCACAAGCCGTCGTCGGTACCGACCCGGTGCTGATGCTCGAAGGACCGATCCCTGGCACGGCGGCTGTGTTGAAGAAGGCAGGCCTCGAGCTGGGAAGCATCGACCTGTTCGAGGTCAACGAGGCGTTTGCCTCGGTCGTGTTGGCGTGGCAGAAGGAGACCGGTGCGGACATGGAGAAGACCAACGTCAACGGCGGCGCCATCGCCGTCGGCCACCCGCTCGGCGCGTCGGGCGCGATCCTGATGAACCGCCTGCTGTACGAGCTCGAGCGACGCGACCTGCGCTATGGACTCGAGACCATGTGCTGTGGCGGCGGCATCGGGACCGCGACGATCATCGATCGCGAAGTGGAATGAAGACCTTTGACGCGCTGGCGCACCTGCGTCCCTATCAGCTGACTGGAGGGATCACGGCTCGCGCTGTGAATGGCGAGCGGATGACCATGGCGATCGTCGACCTCGAGGCGGATGCCGTCTTGAGTGAGCACAAGCACGAAAACGAGCAGCTGGGATTTGTCATCCGCGGCATCATCACGATGCGCATCGGCGGCGAAAAGAAGGAGCTGCACGCGGGAGACGTCTACATGATCCCGAGCAACGTCCCCCACGACGCGAAAGCCGGCCCCGACGGCTGCACGGTGACGGACGTCTTCGCACCAGTCCGAGCGGACTGGGACAAAGCACCACGTTCAATCCCCTCTGCAGGACGCTGGCCCTAAGAGGCGCGTGGGGGGATCAGGATCCCCCCGCGGGACCCCCCTTTTAGGCGCGGCGTTGGCAGGTGCTTGGAAATGGATTGCGGGGTGACGGCCGGAGTGATCCGGCCTAAGCGCCGCGCTTTGACTTTTTCGGGATGGGGCGCGAGAGATTAGGCGAGTCCCAGCAGAACCGCAGCGGACGCTCCTGCCAATCCCCTGAGTTGAAGATGCCGATCCGGGGCGTCGCCACGACACGCCGCCTCGGAGCCCCGTCATCGACGACATAGAGCTCGGGCGGCTCGAGCGGCATCCCGTTCAGCGCGCGGTCGACGTCAAGCGCGCGGCACACCAGGCCTGGACCACTGCATCGGCCCACTCCCGGACCAGGCTCGAGCGCCCTGACCAGCACCGCCTGGGGCACACCGACCGGGCGAGTCACGAAGTTCAGGCAATGGTGCATCCCATACGTGAAGTAGACGTACGCATGCCCCGGCGCCCCGTACATGACTTCGTTGCGCGGGCTGCGCCGGCCGCCCGCGGCGTGTGAGGCGAGGTCATCCGGCCCGAGGTAGGCCTCGACCTCGACGAGGCGGCCCCACATCGCGCGGCCGTCGACCTCCCGCACCAGCACCTTGCCGAGCAGGTCGCGCGCGACGGCCACGGTCTGGCGCTCGAAGAAGCCGGCGTCGAGGACCCTGCCCGCCGGCGGCCGGGCGCGTGCAGGGCGCACTTTGGCTAGCTCAGGCTGGTCTGCCGCCAACCCGTTTTCGTCCCGCCTGCCGGCGGCGCTTGTCGACGTACAGCGCCTTGTCGGCCACCTGGTACATCGCCTGCCAGTCCATGCCCTGCTTCCAGGCGGTGATCCCGATGCTGAACTCGACCGGCACTGGCACCTTGTGGGTACGATTCAGATCTTCGAGGGATTGGCGAACGCGAGCTCCGACCTCGCGGGCCTCGCGCTCGTCGGCATCCGGCATGGCGACACCGAACTCGTCGCCGCCGAGCCGGCCGCAAGTGTCGGTCGCGCGGACCGCGCGCTGCAGCTCCTGGGCGAGCAGCCGGATCGCCTCATCGCCGACATGGTGTCCGTACGAGTCGTTGATCTCCTTCAGGTTGTCCAGGTCCATCATCATCAATGCGAGCCGGCGCTTGTGACGCTGGGCGCCCGCGACCGCGCGGTCGATCGCGCGTTCGAACTCGGGCCGGTTGGTGAGGCCTGTCAGGTAGTCGGTCCGCGCCTCTCGGGTGTGCTGGCGCGCCCGGTCGAGCGCGACGGCGATCTGGTCCGCGACCGCCGCCACGAACTCCAGGTCGCTGGACTCGAACGTCCTCGGCAGGCGGGTGGCAACGGTCATCGCGCCGAGCAAAACCCCCTTGGTCCTGAGCTCAGCGCGGATCGCGCTCCACTCCCCCGCGATGCGGTCGACACGGGACTCGGCCCTGCCGGTCGACACCTCCACCACCTTGACCAGCCCCGATCGCCCGGACTCAGAAAACTCTTCTTCTTCGCCCGGCTGCATGCCGATGGTCTTGGCGAGCTTGAGGCGCGCGCCCTCACGAACCCACACCGCCCCGGCCTGGAGGCCGAGAACCTTGAGCGTCTCGCGGAGCCCGACCTCCGCGATCTCGGTCACGTCCAGCGAGCGGCCGAGCGCGCTGGCGATGTGATAGAGGCCGTGGAGCTCGGTCTGCCGGGCGCGGTGGCGCGTCTCGGTGTAGTCGAGGTAGCCGCGGATGAAGCTCGAGTTCAGGTGCTCGATTACATCGCCGAGCCGGCTCTGCGCGAGCAGCAGCACCTCGTCGGCATACTCGCTGCCGCTGACCTCTTCGGTCACCCGGGCAACGACCGAGCGCCGGAACACGGCGAGCCCTTCCATCAGTGATTCAAGGGGAACGCCCTTCTCGGCGTAGCGCCGCGACGCCTCGCGGGCCACGGTGTAGTAGTCGCTCCAGGGCACCCGCGAGTCGGGCCGGAGGGAGCGGAAAAGCAGCTCCAGGAAGGAGACTGACGTCTTGACGAGCTCGTCGACGGACCCGTCCTTGTGGACCGCGAGGAGGTCCGGCTCGATCGCACGGACCGACTCGGCCGCCACCAGTCCGCTCCCGGAAACGTCTGCCGAGAGCCGTTCGGCAAGCTCGCTCAGGAGATCGCTCGCCCGCTCAGTCATATCGGCGCACTATAGAGTGACGCAGGCGCCTGCGCGCCCCTGCGCAACAGACTAGTCAAATGTGTAAGAGGCGATGATGGCTACAGTGACCCGGGGTTCGTTGGAGAAGCTGGAAGAGATCCTGGGCGACGGTGCCCGGAACCTGCTCGAGCACAAGTGCCAGACCGTGCCCAAAGAGCAGCTTCACCTGCCCGGGCCGGACTTCGTGAGCCGCATCTGGAAAGACAGCGACCGGCCGACCCGGGTGCTCAGAAGCCTGGAATCGCTGCAGGATCACGGCCGGCTCGCGGGGACGGGCTACCTGTCGATCCTGCCCGTCGACCAGGGCATCGAGCACAGCGCCGGCGCCTCGTTCGCGCCCAACCCGATCTACTTCGACGGGGAGAAGATCGTCGAGCTCGCGGTCGAAGGCGGCTGCAACGCGGTAGCTTCGACCTTCGGAGTCCTCGGATCCGTCGCCCGCCGGTGGGCGCACCGCATCCCCTTCATCTGCAAGCTGAACCACAACGAGCTCCTGACCTACCCCAACCACTACGACCAGATCCTCTTCGGCACCGTCAAGGAGGCGTGGGAGATGGGCGCAGTGGCGCTGGGCGCCACCGTGTACTTCGCGTCGCCGGAATCGGACCGCCAGCTGCAGGAGGTCGCCGTTGCGTTTCACCACGCGCACGAGCTCGGCATGGCGACGGTGTTGTGGTGCTACGTCCGCAACCCCGCGTTCAAGAAGGACGGTGTGAACTACGAAACGGCCGCCGACCTGACCGGGCAGGCCAACCATCTAGGTGTGACGATTGAGGCCGACATCATCAAGCAGAAGCTGCCTGACACGAACCGTGGTTTCGAGGTCATCGGGTTCGGCAAGACGTCGCAGGACGTCTACACCAAATTGTCGACCGACCATCCGATCGACCTCTGCCGTTATCAGGTCATCAACAACTTCATGGGGCGCGCGGGCCTCATCAACTCGGGGGGTGAGTCGCACGGCGCGACAGACTTGAAAGAGGCTGTCCGTACCGCGGTGATCAACAAGCGCGCGGGCGGCATGGGTCTGATCAGCGGCCGGAAATCATTCCAACGCCCGATGAAGGAGGGTGTCGAGTTACTACACGCAATCCAGGACGTATACCTCAACCAGTCGGTAACCATCGCCTGAAGATCGCGTTCCTCGGGACCGGGTCGGCCTTCTCGCCGGTCCGGTACAACGGGGCCGTCGTGGTGAATGGTCGCCTTTTGCTGGATGGTGGCGCGCCCCTGCTCCCGCACATGAGTCGCGTCGGCGTCGACGCCGGAGCGATCGACGTCGTGTTCATCACGCATTACCACGGCGACCACACGCTAGGGCTGCCTCCGTTCGTGCTGTACCGCGTGTTCGTGGACCCGAGACCGATCACTTTTGTCGGGCCTGAAGGGATCGAGGAGCGGCTGGAGGCGCTGTGGGACGTGAGCTGGGGACCCGACTGGAAGTCGGTGATGAAACCCCGATTCAAGGCAACCTACGAGACGGCGAAGCCCACAGGAAACGCCGCCGGGTACCGGTACGAGACGATCCGGCTCGACCATGGGACCAGCGGCAGCAACGGCTACCGGATCCAGGTCGACGGCAAGACCCTCGCCTACTCCGGAGACACCGAGCCCACCGCGCCGCTGGACAGGTTGGTCGAAGGCGCCGACGTTGCGATCGTCGAGGCGACGGGCCCGGGCGACGTCTTCAGCCACATGAGCTGGGAGGCCGCGAGCGAGCTGAAAAAGCGCCATCCCAAGACCCGCTTCATGTTCAACCACCTTTACGACGGCACCGTAGACGGCGCCGTCAGCGACCTCCAGGTGATCGAAGTCTGAAGACCTGGAGCACCACGGGCGCCGTGGTCGGCACGATTGCCGGCGCGGTCATTGGAGCAAGCGTGTTCGCGACCTTCACCGGGCTCGGGTTCCTGCTGTCGAGCCGGCTCGGAGTGTCCCCGCTGGTGCCGATCCTCGTCCTGGCCGTGGTCGGCGCATACGCGGGATGGCTCGTCGGGGTGATCGTCTTCGGCGCCGTCCGCGGCGCGCCCACGAAGGAAGAGCAGAGCTGAGCCTAGACGTTGTTTCCACGCGTCCCCTCCTCGACAAGCTGGGCGTCAAGCCGGCCTCGAAGGTGGCCGTCGTGGGGCTGGATGATCCCGCTTTCCTCTCTCTCCTCGGGGGGCGGACGAAGGACATCACACGCGGTCGCCCGGGCACCCCGTGCGACATTGTTTTCATGGGCGCCAAAGACATCGCCGACCTGCAGAAGCTCGAGGACGTGAAAAGCTGGATCGAGCCGAACGGCGCGATCTGGGTGGTCCGGCCGAAAGGTGCGGGCGCGGCGATCAAGGACATGGACGTGATCAAGGCCGGGCTTGACGCCGGGCTCGTCGACAACAAGATCGCCAGCTTCTCCGACACGCACGGAGCAATGCGGTTGGTTTTCCGCCTCCGCGACCGGGCGAGATGACACTTCACATCCGTTCCGGCGAGGCGGCCGACGTGCCGCTGATCGCGGACCTCATCCGCGGGCTGGCGCGCTACGAGAAGCTCGAGGCCGACGTCACCATGACCGAGGACCTGCTCACCAAGAACCTGTTCGGCCCCAAGCGCTATGCCGAAACCCTGATCGCCGAGGTGGATGGAACACCGGTCGGCTTTGCGCTCTTCTTCCACAACTTCTCGACCTTCCTGGCGCAGCCGGGCATCTACCTCGAGGACCTGTTCGTGCTGCCTGAGCATCGCGGCGGCGGCATTGGGCGCGCCCTGCTCGAGGAGCTGGCCCGGATCGCGGTCGAGCGAGAAGGCGGCCGGCTCGAGTGGGCCGTGCTGGACTGGAACCGCGATGCGATCGGTTTCTACGAGCGGCTGGGCGCCAGGCCGAACTCCGAATGGACCGTGTATCGGCTCACGGGCGAGGCCTTACGCGCGCTTGGCCGAAAATAGAGGCCGCATGGAAGTGCTCCGTCCCAAAGAGCTGGAGACCCACCCCGGGGATTCGATGGTGCCCTGGGCCCGCGGCCAGCTGGCGATCGCCAGGCAGATCCTCGACAACCCCGGCGGCGGCTTGCTCTTCGCGACGCAGACGATCGGCCAGGTCAAAGCAGGCCTCCACGAGCGCGACGCCGTCCGCTGGGAGGACGTCGTCGCGGTGCTCGACCGCGTCGAGGACGCAGCCGTGCGGCGCGAGTTCGACACCGCGACGAAGCTGCTCGACGAACTCATTACGAAGCTGCGCTAACGGCTTAGGGCAAGTCTGGGCTAAGAAGCGACGACGGCCTCCAGCGTGGCCTCGAAGCCGGCAGCACCGGTGTGGCCGCCGAACGGGCCTATTCCGGGCAACGTCACGCCGGCTTCTCGGTAGCGTCGGATCGCATCGCGGACCTGGTGCTCATCACCCAGGCCGCCGAGGTCGTCCAGCATCGCGTCGCTGATCTCCCCCGCCTCGAGCTGCGACTTGAAACCGCTCGCGTCCATCATCTTTCTGTAGTACGGCAGGTTGGCGTAACGCTCCACTGTCTTGCGGAAGACAGCCTGCGCTCCCCCACGGTCGGAGGTAAGGCATACGGGGACCGCGGCCACAATCTCGAAGCCCTCCATGGTCTTGCCGGCCTTCTCGCGGCCTGCCGTCACCGCAGGGATCACGTGATCGCGGATGTGCGAGGGCGAGCACATCCACAGCACCACCCCGTCGGACAGCTCGCCGGCGAGCTCCAGCATGCGTGGATTGAGCGCCGAGATCATGATCTGGAGGTCGGGACGGCGCGGGGCGGAGTAAGCCCATCGCGCCGTGAAGTGCTTGCCCTCGAACGCCGCTGATCCATCACGTAAGCTCGCGCGAAGGATCTCGAGGTATTCCCGCATCGCGTCAACCGGGCTTTCGAGCCGCAGGCCCCACATCGCCTCGACGGTGACCTTGTGGCTGATCCCGATCCCGAGAATGAAGCGGCCACCCGACATCTCGTCCAACGTCGCCGCCATCTGCGCCATGGCGGTGGGGTGCCGCGTGTAGATGGGAAGCACGCCGGTCGCGAGGCGCACCGTCGTGGTCGCCGTGGCATAGGCGGCAAGGACGAGCGCCGCGTCGCGCGCGTCCGGCATCTGCGTTGTCCACACGGATTCGAACCCCAGCCGCTCCGCAGTTTTGGCCCTGGCCACGGACTCATCGAGGATCTTCACGGCAGGGTTGAACGCAGCGAGCCGGTCCACTGTTTCAGCAATATATTCCCGTGACTCGAGAGACAGAGCCGCGAATCGTCCGAGGCTCACGGCCCTGTCTCTAGCGCAGGCCCTGTTCATGGGCCTGTTGCAGGGCGCCACTGAGCTGTTCCCGGTGTCCTCGCTCGGGCACGCGGTCTTGATCCCGAGCCTATTTCACTGGAAGTTCAAACAGTCGGCCCCGTCGTTCGTGCCCTTCCTCGTGCTGCTCCACCTGGGCACGGCGACCGCGCTGCTGGTCATCTACCGCGAGCAGTGGGTCGCGATCATCCGCGGCTTCTTCGCCGCCGCCATCCGCGGCGAGATCAAGTCCGACTACGAACGCCTGGCGATGCTGTTGCTGGTGGGGACGATCCCGGCAGCCATCCTCGGCGTCTTCCTCGAAAGCCGGATCAAGGGGTTGTTCGCCAGCCCCTACGTGGCGGCCGGGTTTCTCGTCGTCAACGGCGTGCTGATGCTCGGCTTCGAGCTGGTCCGGCGTCGCGCGGAACGGCGAGCGGCGCTGGCGGGGGCGACGCGGGTTCAGCAGGAGCAGGGATTCGCGGAAGCTGAGCGCATCAGCTTTCGCGCCGCCGCCATCGTCGGCGCCTGCCAGGCGCTCGCGTTCTTTCCGGGCATCTCACGGTCCGGGGTCACGATCGGCGGCGGCCTGCTCGCGGGACTTCGCCACCAGGAGGCCGCGCGCTTCTCATTCCTCCTCGCCACGCCGGTGATCCTTGGCGCCGGCCTGGTCGAGGTGCCACAGCTTTTTTCGAGCGGAGTTCCAGTCGGCGAGTATGTCGCCGCGGCGGTGCTCTCGGGCGTTGCCGCGTATGCGAGCGGGCGATTTCTGCTGCGCTACTTCCGCTCCGGGCGTCTCGATCCTTACGGTTGGTACTGCATCGCCTCAGGGCTGGTCAGCCTGGGACTGTTAGCCTTGAACCTGTGAAATCAACGCCCCTCGCTTACGCTTTCTTGCTCGTCGGTCTTCTCTGCGTGGTGGCCGCGGTTCTCTATTACTTTGGCGTGCTGCAATTCTTCGTCACTGATCCTCATGCGGCGCATCACACGACCCACGCAATCCTGTTCATAGTCCTGGCGGTGGCCTGCTTCATAGCGTTCAACTTCATCCGGCCGAAAACCGCCTAGGGCCTACTACCGGGCGGCGATTTTCGTCGGGACCTGACGGCCGGAGGTGTCGCGCTCGCCGACCCTGACGTCCTCGTGGTAGACGGCGTCCGCGTTCACCTTCCAGGGGTCGAAGTCCGAACCGGTGGCGATGTTTCGGGCGACAAGCAGCGCCGTCATCATCGAGTGGTCCTGGTTGTTGTACTTGTGCATGCCGTTGCGACCGATCAGGTGAAGGTTTGGCAGGTCCCTGGCCAGGTATGCGCGCACGACATCCACCTTCGCCTGGTACGTGTCGTCATACACTGGATATGCCTTCGGCATCCGTACCACCACCCCGTCGAAGACCTTGTCCGCGGGGGAGATGCCGAGCTGCGCGAGCTCTTGGGCCGCAAGCGCGACCAGGGCCTTGTCGTCCATCGTCCACAATCCGTCTCCCTCGAAACAGAAGTACTCGAGCCCGAGGCAGGTTTTGCTCTGGTCGGGCACCATGTCGGGGCTCCAGTTCTTGAAGTTCTGAATGCGGCCGACGCGGACGCTGGGGTCATGGATGTAGATCCAGTTGTCGGGGAAGACGTCCGGTCGATCGATCATCAGCGCGATGCTGATGAAGTCGCGATAGGAGAGGCTGTCGGCCGCTCGCCGCACCGCCTCTGGCGCGGGCGGGTCAAGCCGGGCGATGAGCTCCCGCATCGGGATGCTGGAGATGAAATCCGTGCCGGTGTGATCTTCAAGCGCACCGGTGGCGGTGCGCGTTGCAACGGTGCGCACACGGCCACCGCTGTGCTTGATGGCCTCGACGGATCGACCCATCAGGACGGGTTGGCCCCGTTCCTGGCTGATCCGCGCGACACGCTCCCACATCTGGCCCGGACCGAAGCGCGGATAGCGGAACTTGTCGATCAGCGTCGTCACGACCTCACCGCGATTTTTGGGCTTCCGGCCCGGCAGCAATGCCGTTCGCAGCACGAGCCACATGTCGAGGCTCTTGATCCGCTGCGCGGCCCAGTCGGCGGAGAGCTCCCTGGTGCTGATTCCCCACACCTTCTCCGTGTAGGTCTTGAAGAAAATGCTGTAGAGGCGCCAGCCGAACTGGTTGCGAACCCAGTCTTCAAAGCTCCGTGGATTCTTGACGGGCCGAACGCGGGCCCACGCGTAGCTCGACAGGCAGCGCACCGTTTCGATGCCTCCGAGGCTCCAGAGCGCGTTGAAGGCTTTGAGCGGGTAGGCGAAGAACTTTCCCCGGTAATAGATCCGTGACAGCCGGCCGCGCGTGAGCATCTCCGAGCCGAGGATCTCCGTCCACGTGTCCTCGACCTCGTCGTTCTTGGAGAAGAATCGGTGGCCGCCGATGTCGAAGCGATAGCCGTTGTGCTCGGCGGTGCGGGCGAGCCCTCCGACCTGCTTCGGATCCTTCTCGAGGATCGTGACGTGGACGTCGTGCTTGAAAAGCTCGTAGGCGGCCGTGAGGCCGGCGGGCCCAGCGCCCATGATCACTACGCGCGGGCGCTCGCCCTCGGCGGCCAAAGTGCCCACAGGGTACCAACGCCGCCGGCCGCTTCAGCGGTCCTAAGAGATATGAGAAGGAACCGGCGGTTCCTTCTGCGCGCCAGGCGCGAGTTGGACGCGCTAGCCGCGACTTACCGATTGCATCGACCGGGCGGCTGCGCCGCCGGGTCTGCTCATCTTTCAGGATGGGATCTTCGCAATAGTTACTCCTGGCGACGCTGGGAGGTTCATTGAACAAAGTCGCGGCCGGGTTGAACCCGGCCGCCCGTGCGACGCCAGTGTGAGTAGGTCGCGGGCCCTAGTTGAGCGGCCCTTTGCTGCGAACCTCGTCGACTTTGACGATCGCTTCCCTGAGGCCTTTGATCCAGTCCGCCTGGTGCATGCCGACGAGGCGGACGCACCACGCGAGCGCGTCGCTCCGGCTGCGGGCGACCCCGCCCGCGACGAGCGTGTCCAGGATGGCCCGCTCGGGCATCCGCAGGCGGGTCATGACCGGCACGCTCAGGGTCGTGAAGGCCCTGGTCTCGTCTCCACAGCGGGCCCCCCAGGCGACTTTGCGGCGGAACTGTCTTTCCGCCTCACGGGCGATCTTGACTCTCTCGTCGCGGGTCTCCTCCCGGAACCGGTCGATCCTCGCGGCGCGGGCGGCCCCCCGGCCGTCCACGGAGGTGCCGCTCGCCAGCTCGACGTCAGGCAGCATGCCGAGGACCAGGATCTCGTCGCCGTCGCTGTTGACCTCGGGCGGCCCGACGAACCAACTCGTCGGCACCCTGCCCGCGAACCAGGCCTCGATGTCCTGCGCCATCAATTACAAGATTACTGCCTCCGCCCCGCATTCGGATCAGGCCGCCGACTCCTGTGGTTTGGCCCCCACAAACCGAAGCTGGTCAAGCAACACCTCGGTTTTGTAGCGCTTCTGGCCCGCCGGGTCCTGCCAGCTGTCGGTGTGCAGGCGGCCCTCTGCGTAAACCGCGCGGCCCTTATGCAGGTACTGGCCCGCAAACTCGGCGAGCTTTCCGAATGCCACCAACCGGTGAAACTCGGTTTCCTCTCTTGGGTTGCCGGCGTCGTCCTTGCCTGCGTAACTGTTTGTCGCCAATCGGATGTTGGCGACATACGTCCCCTTAGGGGTTGCCTTCACCTCTGGGTCCGCCGTGAGATTGCCTACCAGGATCACCTTGTTGACCATAGAAACACCTCCGTGAATTTGAGCCGAGCTTAGGAAGCCGGCGAGCAATCGCCAACCCAGCTTGTTAAGAGCCGAGCCACGCCGCCGGGTCTACCGAGGTTCCATCCACCTGGATCTCGAAGTGGACGTGAGGGCCGGTCGCCAAGCCGGTCGAGCCGACGCTGCCGATGACCTGGCCCGGGGTCACCAGCTCGCCATCTCGCACGGCGAAACCCGAAAGGTGGCAGTAGAAGATGCGGACGTGCGGGTCGGCTGTCACAACCACATAGAAGCCGGCGCCGTTGGGGTCAAAGCCAATATGTGCCGTTCCCAAGGTCGCGGAATGCACGGGCGTTCCGGAGATCGCGGCCAGGTCGATCCCTGTGTGAACGTGACGGCCCGGGCAGAACGGGTCGTACGGCTCGAGCTCCAGGCTCGTGCACCCGAAAGGCTGCGTGATCACGGCACCCTCCACCACGCCGTCCACCGGGAGCCTGACGTGGCTCGGAACCTGTGAGCCCGCCACCAGCCACACAACTGCGGCGCCTGCCACCAGCCCCGCGATGCGCAGGGCGCCGATCACGCCTTCACCATCGCGTGCTCGATGTGGTGCAGCGCCATGTCGACGGTGGATTGCAGCTTGTGAGCAGCCTTCTCCGCACCGCCCAACGCTCCCGGAACTTTGAACACGAGCAGCAGCGAGGCCAGTGCAAACAGGTGGTGGACCGGGCTCGCGCCGCCTCTCTCCAGCGCAAAGCCGATGGCCAGCACAAACAACTGCATCGGCTGCATGAGCAGGTTGGTCGTGAAATAGGACATCCACTGCTTCGAGATGTGGTGCGTCTCGGGCAGCGTGAACATCAGCCCGGCGATTGGCGCCGTGATCGCCAGCACGATGAGGATCGCGTAGCGCACGAAGTAGGTCACCGCGAGCACGTCGTAACCCGCGGCAAGGACCGCGGTGGTGATGATCTCCCAGGCGCCGGCGCCCGGGTCGTCGGCGAAGCCGGCTCGAAATGTTGAGAGGTCATCCAGCCTGACGAAGGTCTGCACCCAGTCGCACAGCGTGTTGTTGATGACGACGACGGATTGAAACATCGGCTGCGAGAAGTTGATGAGCACGACGCCCATTAGCAGGCGTGGCAGAAGGACTCGCACCGTGTACTGGCTGCGCAGCCCGTGCCCCCACATGATGCGGTAGGAAGCCCACATGGCGACCACGACGAGCGCCGCGTTGGCCGCGAGCTGGACGGCCGGCTCGAAGCGATGGATCGTGGCGTTGTTTATGAAGTCGCCCCCGGTGTCGAAGTCGGTCGTGCGGAGGATGAAACCGCCCCAGACTTTCAAAAGCAGCCCGAAGCTGTCGTTCAGGAGGGCGAGGACGACCTCTTTGGGATGGGCGAACGGATACAGCCAATCGAGCAGGCGCGTGAGCGTGACGATGAGGTTCTGGATCTGATCCACGCGAGTTGCTCAGTGAGTGGAGGTCGGGACCGAGCTCGTCAAGATGGAAACGAGCGAGCTGGCGACCTCGACGCCGATGGTGCCGACGACGATGCGCTGGATCCACTGCTTTGCCGCCAGCGCCGACTTCGACTCCACCGCCGTGATCTTCCAGATGAACGCGAAGATGAAAGCCAGGGCGCCGATCGATCCGACAAGGGCCTGGCCAATGTGCGTCCAGGTGAGGATCAGGTTCTGAATCGAGCTGATGTCGGGTGTCGAGTCTAGAAACAGCATGCGAAACCTCCAGGAGTTTTAGGCCGGAGGTTAGGCGCGGATAATTCGCATAGGAACCCAGGTTGTTAACGAGTGTGGTGCCTGGCCAATCGATGGGACGTAACGTCGAGCCGGGGGGCCGGCGCCCAGCCGTTCGAATCGGTGTGCACCGGGCGTTGGCCGCCTGGGGCTGCATCGCCATGCTGGCCGCGTGCCAGTCCGGTGTGCAGAGCGCGCAGCACCCGACGCCGACGAAAGCAAGCGCGGTCTCGCCCTCGGCGCAGATGTCTCCTGAGCCGTCCGCGACCGCCTCGCCCGATCTGCCGCTGAGCACGGTGACGTTCAGCTGCCGGCTCCCTGTCCTCGTTCACCCGTCGCTTATCTCCTGGGCCGGCGGGTTCGCCACGTTTCCAGGTGGGACGTACCAGGAGGATCCGGCCGGTGGTCTCATCTGGATCGGCGATGGCCTGGTTGCCACGCAAGCCGAGCCCATGGTGAGTGCCTATGGCGATTCGCCGTTCTACGACCTGGCGATGAAACGGTTCATTCCGGCCAGCCCAGCTCAAACCTCGCCCGATGGCCGGACTTACGCTCTCGTGACGAACTCACTCGGTGGTACCCAAGCGACAGTCGATGTAGTAACGGTTGCCAGCGGAAGCGAGCGCCGACTCAACATCAGCCTGCAGCCCGTGCACGTGGCCGACTTCGACGGCCGGTATGCATACCTGGTCGGGCAAGGCGTCTGGCGGATAGACACGACCACAGGAGCGCTAAACCAGGTAAGCCTCGAACGGTCGACCATTCTCGTCCGCGGCGGCAACCTGTGGGTCGGGCGCGTCAATCCAGCGGATCCCTCGCCACCGAGGGCATCGCCGGCGAGGATCGAGCTGCCGCAAGGCGGCCGGCTCGTCGACAGCATCGCCCAGGTGAATCCAAACACCGGGATCGAGACAACATGGATCTACCGTCCCGGCGAGGAAGTCTTCCTTCTAGGTTTCGACGCAGCAGGCCATCCTGTCGTCGCCGTCTCGCACGGACCGGACATCAATGCCTGGAAGGACACCGTTCTCGTCCTCAACAGTCCGGGCGACCGCGGGACACATGTCTCCGATGGAGCCGTATTGCTAAACCACGTGCAGGCAGACGGAGGCCGAATCTGGTTCGGTTCGGACCGGGGGATCTATCTCTGGACGCCAGGCGGCGGGCTGCAGAAGGTGTTTGCGTCCAACCAGCCGGTCGCCCCAGGCGGGTTATGCGTCTAGAACGCTCGGCGGCTCCCAGACGCCGGCCACATAAGAGCCGAGCCACTGAGACCCCCAGCTGAGCCCGGCGCAATATGAAACTGCTGTTTTATGGCGCACACAGCAAAGCAAAATAGAAGCCAAAGCACCGACCGATCCGACCGGAACCCAGGTTGTTAGTGCGCGCGAGCTAACCTTGCCGCCTGGCGGATACCGAGGCCCGGGCGACCTTTGGATTGCGTTGCGAGCGATAGCCATGGTGCTACACGGCGGCATCCCGTTCGGGGATACCCTCGCACGTGGGGTTCGACCGAAAGCATGAGTACACCCGAGGCGGATCCGGATCCAGACAATTCCCAAGGCCCGACGCGGCAGGGCTACGATGCCGCGTTTCGCGCCATCAATGAGGGCGGCCGGGTCATGACCGACTGCTACCTCTCTGCTTTCGGTGACGACGCGTTGATCGGCGCTGATCCGTTCAGCGCAATCGCCCTGAGCGAGCTTCGCTGGCTGCTCGAGACGGCCGGGCTGACCGCAGGCCAGATCGTGGTTGCTCTCTCGTCGGCGTCGCCGCCGCCACCGCGAGGGCAGCCGAGGCCGGGGTTGCGCCCCTACCGGTGTACGTCGGCTGCGACGCCCGGGCCCTGCCCTTCCCGGATCACTCGATCGACGCGTTCATCAGCATCGACGTCCTTCAGCTGATACCGGACCGGGAGCTTGTCTTCCAGGAGGTCGCACGCGTTCTGCGGCCAGGCGGGGCACTCGCCTTCAGCAGCTGGGAGCGGACAGCCGGTGACGAAAGCGTGCCGCCCAGGATGCGCCGTGTGCCGCGGGACTACACAGAGTTGGTCGGCAGGAACTACTTGCGGATGAATGCCCTGGAGATCTCGGAGAAGTCGCATCAGCGAAGCGAAGCGTTCTGGGCCAACGTCACCGCGTCGGCGGACGAGGTTCGCAGTGAGCTGGGCGAAGAGGTGGCGAGTGAAATCCTCGACGAGGCCTCACACATGGACATCTTCCTCGCCTCGACGCGCCGAGTTCTCTGCGTCGCGCGTTCGTCGAGTTAGCCGGCGCGCCTCGAGCTCACCCGGCTTTCCACGCCGTCCGGCAGGATCTCGAGCGCAGGTGCCGGCTCGCCCGCCGGCGCGAGGCTGGGGCACGAAGCACTCGACCTTTGCCGCTCCACTGTCCCTGACGGAGCGGATCCTCGTCGTCGAGCTCCAGGCCTGGTACGTCGCGTTGGACTGGCCGGGGTTTCGCCGCCCATCTCAGTGCACGGCCGCTGTCCATGACGAGCAGGAAGCGGCTGTGGCCTAACCTTCTCCTGTGGCCAGGAAGCTCGCCGCGTACGAGGCCAAGAGAGATTTCAAGCGGACACCTGAACCAGGCGCTCGGGTACCAAAGAAGGCCACCCGCGCGCTTCGGTTTGTCGTCCAGGAGCACCACGCCCGCCGGCTGCACTGGGACTTCCGGCTGGAGAAAGACGGCGTCGGGGTTTCGTGGGCCGTCCCGAAGGGCATTCCCGCCGACCCCAAGACGAACCACCTGGCCGTCCACGTCGAGGACCATCCACTCGAGTACTTCAAGTTCGCGGGCGAGATCCCCAAAGGCGAGTACGGAGGCGGACAGGTCTCGATCTGGGACGAAGGCACCTACGAGCCCATCAAGTGGTCGGACCGCGAAGTCATGGTCGTCCTGCACGGCAAACGGGTGCAGGGCCGCTACGTGCTGTTTCGGACTCGAGGCGAGGACTGGATGATCCACCGCATGGATCCGCCGCAGGACCCGGACCGAAAGCCGATGCCGGACCGCATCGAGCCGATGCTGGCCAAGCTCGCGACGAAGATCCCGTCGCCCGACGACGCGTGGGGCTTCGAGTTCAAATGGGATGGAATCCGAGGGCTTGCCTACGTCGACGGCGGACGCGTGAGGCTCATGAGCCGAAGCGGTGAGGACATCACGCCACGCTATCCGGAGATCCACGCAATGGGGCGGGCGATCGGCTCGGTCGAGGTCATCCTCGACGGCGAGGTGGTCGCACTCGACGAGAATGGACGGCCGAGCTTCGAGCAGATCCAGCAGCGGATGGGACTCACCTCCGAGTCGGAGATCCGCCGGAAGATGAAGGTCGTCCCGGTCACCTACATGATCTTCGACCTGATGTGGCAGGATGGCCACTCGCAGGTTGAGAAGCCATACACCGAGCGGCGAAGCAGCCTGGAGAAGCTGAAGCTTTCAGGTGCCTTCTGGCAGACGCCACCTTACGAGAAGGGCGGCGGGCAGGCGATGCTGCAGGCCAGCGCGAAAGCCGGCCTCGAAGGCGTGATGGCGAAGAAGCTCGAATCGCGGTACGAGCCGGGCAAGCGGACTGGCGTCTGGGTCAAGGTCAAGAATCACAACCGCCAGGAGCTGGTGATCGGCGGCTGGCTGGACGGCGAAGGCAAGCGGAGCGGATATCCCGGCTCGCTGCTCGTTGGCTACTACGACAAGGGGAAGTTCGTGTACGCGGGGAAGGTCGGCACCGGGTTCACCGATGCCACGCTGGAAACGCTCGCCGGCCTGTTGAAGCCGCTCGCGCAGGAGAGGAATCCATTCGAGGTGGGAACGCCGCCGCCGCGAGCTGCGCATTTCGTCAAGCCGAAGCTCGTGGCCGAATTCGAGTTCGTCGAATGGACGAAGTCCGGCCAGCTGCGTGCGCCGTCGTTCAAGGGACTCCGCCAGGACAAGCCGGCGAAGGAGGTCGTGCGCGAAGGTGGCTAAGGAGACCGCTGTCGAGGTCCAGATCGAGGAACGCACGCTCAAGCTCACCAACCTGGAAAAGGTGCTGTACCCGGAGGTCGGATTCACCAAGGCTCAGGTCATCGACTACTACACCCGGATGGCGCCCGCGATCCTGCCTCACACACGCGACCATCCCCTGACGCTGAAGCGCTACCCGAATGGCGTCGACGGCGAGTTCTTCTACGAGAAGAACTGTCCCAAGCACCGACCACCGTGGGTCGAGACGGCGAAGGTCTGGAGCGGAGGCAACAACCGCGACATGTACTACTGCCTATGCCAGGACCTGCCCACCCTGGTCTGGCTCGGCAACCTCGCAACGCTCGAGTTCCACACGTCGCTGTCGCTCGGACAGAACCTCCCGGAGCCCCGCACGCTGGTCTTCGATCTCGACCCGGGCCCGCCGGCGACGATCGTCGAGTGCTGCCGGGTCGGCCTGATGCTGCGCGACGTCTTCGCCGAGCACGGCCTGGAGTGCTGCGCCAAGACATCCGGGTCCAAAGGCCTGCAGCTCTACGTGCCGCTCAACACCAAGGTCACCTACGTCGAGACCAAGGTCGTGTCGAAGGGCCTTGCGCAGATCTTCGAGGAGAAGCATCCAGACCTTGTCGTGCACAAGCAGCTGAAAGAGCTGCGCACGGGACGCGTGTTGATCGACTGGAGCCAGAACGACCAGTACAAGACGACGGTGAACGTCTACTCGCTGCGCGCACGGGCGAGACCGACGGTATCCACGCCCGTGTCGTGGGACGAAGTCGAGAAGTGCCTGAAGGCAAAGGACCCGAGCCTGCTCGTGTTCGACTCCGACCAGGTCCTCGCCCGCGTTGCAAAGCACGGCGATCTCTTCGAGCCCGTGATCAAGAAGAAGCAGAAGCTCCCGAAGTCGCTGCTGCAGGCGACCGGTGGCGCCGAGGCGCTCGACAAGATGGCGAACCGGCGGCACGGCACTGGGCGCCGTGGTTACCCTCCGCAGAACGGACAGCGCCGGCCGCCGGAATGAACTCATCCCACTACACGCGCCCGCGCGTAGTGATCGCGGGCGCCGGCTTTGGCGGGCTCACGTGCGCGAGGGCACTCAAGCACGCGCCGGTCGACGTCTTGATCGTCGATCGCAACAACTACCACCTGTTCACGCCGCTGCTGTACCAGGTCGCCTCGGCGCTGCTCGACCCGGGCGAGGTCGCCCGGCCCGTCCGTCAGCTGATCCGGCCCCTGGCCAATGTCGATTTCCGCCAGGCGGCGGTGACAGGCGTGGATTTCGAGGGCCGCCGGCTCCTCACCGACCGCGAGCCTGTCCCCTACGACTACCTGGTGCTCGCGACCGGCGCCCAGAGCGACTACTTCGGCAACCACGCGCTGGCCGACCACACGCTCGGCCTCAAAGGCCTCGACGAGGGCCTGGCGGTTCGCAACCGCATCCTCTCCCGGTTCGAGGCCTCGCGCTGGGAGGCAGACCCGGCTGCCCGGCGAGCCCTGCTGACTTTCGCCGTCGTCGGCGCAGGGCCCACCGGAGTCGAGATGGCGGGCGCGATCTCCGAGCTGATCAGGCTCGTGCTGCGCAAGGATTTCCGCGACCTCGACATAAATGAGGTCCGGGTGGTGCTTATAGAGGCGGGGCCCTATGTTCTCGGGCCTTTCGTGCCGTCGCTGCGAGAGGCGGCGCGCAGGTCGCTGGAGAAGAAGGGCATCGAGCTGATGCTGCAGACAAAAGTGGAGGCGGTGACTGACAAGAGCATCCGGCTCGGCGGCGGCGGTGAGATCGCGACGTGCACGGTGATCTGGACCGCCGGCGTGCGAGCTTCCGACCTCGGCCAGGCCACCGGTCTACAGCTGGTCCGCCAGGCGCGGATCAAGGTCGAGCCAACGCTCCAGGTGGTGGGGAATCCGGTCGTATTCGTGATCGGCGACCTGGCCGGAGCGAAAGACGGCGAAACGCTCCTGCCGATGTTGATCCCGGTCGCCATGCAGGCGGGCCGGCACGTTGCGGCATGCATCGCGGAGATGGTGAACAACGGAGGCGCGAAGGCCTTCCGCTACAGGGACCCGGGCATCATGGCGACGATCGGGCGCAACTCGGCGGTCGCGCAACTGGGCTGGGTGCACCTCTCGGGATTTCTCGGCTGGTCGATGTGGCTCGTCGTGCACATGGTGAACGTGATCAGCTTTCGCAGCCGGCTCATGGTGCTGATCAACTGGGCCTGGGACTACCTCTTCTACGATCGCCCGGTGCGGCTCATCGTGCGAGCCGCCCTCGACGAGGGCGAATGAAGGCCTCGCCGGCAGCCTTCCTGGCCGTGCTGCTGATGGCGAGCTGCGGCGGTGGCCAGCAGCAGACGGTGAACCCGGTGAAAACGCTGCAGGATGCCGCGACGGCGATGGCTGCGCTGAAGACTGTCAACGCGAACCTGAAGTTCACCAAGGGCGCGGTCACGTTCCAGGGTTTCACGCTGGTTGGCGCGAAGGCGTCCGTCCGGCTGCCGAGTGACAGCGATACGAACTACACGGTCAAGCAGCAGGACCTTGCCATCGGCCTCGAGGTCGTGATCACCGGTGGACATGTGTACCTGCACCTGCCGTTCTCGAGCTACCAGGAGCTGACTGGAGCCCAAGCAGCCGCCATCCCGGACGTCGCAAAGCTGTTCGATCCGGCGACGGGTCTGCCGTCCGTCATCCCGGCGGGCCTCAGCCCCAGGTACGCCGGCGCGAGCAGGGTCGACGGTGTCGACACGTACGAGGTCGATGCGACCTACAGCCCGGACCAGCTGCGCAGCCTCCTGGCGCAGCTCAGCTCCAGCGGCGACGTCCGCGCGCAGATCTGGATCGGCACGTCCGACCACCTCATCCGCAAGGCGGTGCTGGACGGGCCTTTCGGCGACGGTGGCAAGGAGGCGTCGGTGGAGGTCGACATCTCCGGGTTCAACACGGCGGTCAACATCTCGCCACCACCAACTTCCTAGTGCCGAAGTCGGTCCTGCTCGGGTTGGCGGCCGCCGGGCTCTTCGTGGCGGCCCTCGACGCTTACGTGGTGGTGACGCTTCTCCCCTCGATCATGGCCGACGCCGGCCTCACCATCGACCGCTTCGAGCAGGCGACGCCAATCGTCACCGGCTTCCTCGGCGGATATGTGGTCGCGATGCCGCTTCTCGGCGCCTATTCGGACGCGCGGGGCCGGGCCCCGGTCTACGCCGCCTGCATGGTCGCGTTCGCGGTCGGATCGATGATCACCGCCACCGCGGGGCTGTGGCCTTTCGCGGGCCTGCCATGGCTTGTGGCCGGGCGGGTGCTCCAGGGTCTTGGCGGCGGCGGCCTGGTGCCTCTCTGCCTGGCGCTCGCTGCGGACCTCTATACCGGCGGCGCTCGGATGATCGCGTTAGGTTCGGTGGCCGGCCTCCAGGAGGCGGGCAGCGTTTTCGGGCCGCTGTACGGCGCGACCGTCGCTGCCCTGGCGGCGTCCGCCGGGGCCTGGCGGTTCGTTTTCTGGCTCAACCTGCCCCTGGCGGCGCTTTGCACCGCGGGCCTCCTGATCGCGACCCGGCGGTCCGGCGCGCCGTCGAGCGGTTCTGGCTCGTCGATCGAGTGGGCGAGCGCCGGCCTCCTGGGCCTGGGCCTGGGACTGCTCGTGGTCGCGCTCTATCCCGACGACCCGGAGCATCGCGCCACTAGCGCCCTGCTCGTGCCGGCCGGCGCGGCCAGCCTGGTCCTCCTGGCCGCCTATGGCTGGCGCCAGCTCAGGCGCCTGGAACCGCTCATCCCTCGAGACCTGCTCCGAAGCCGCGCGTTCGCAGGCGCTGCGGTCGCCAACCTGTTGATCGGCGCTGCGTTGATCGTGGCGCTCGTCGATGTCCCGGTGCTCGGCCGCCTCGTGTTCAACCTCGACCAGCTGGACTCGGGGCTGCTCCTTTCGCGCTTCCTCATAGGCATCCCGGTTGGAGCGGTGCTCGGCGGATGGCTTGCCGGACGCGTCGGCGGGCGTGGCGTCGCTGTGCCGGGCATGCTGCTGTCGGCAGCCTCATTCGTCCAGATGTCGATGTGGCAGACCAACGAGCTCGCGCTGCATTTAGGTCCGTTGCGCACTGCGGACGTCGCCCTTGCCATGTGCGGCCTGGGTTTTGGAATCGTCATCGCTCCGCTCACCGCGAGCGTGCTGTCCCTCACCCGCGGCCAGACCCACGGCCTCGCCACGAGCCTGGTCGTGCTGGCGCGCACGATGGGCATGCTCGTCGGGCTTTCGGCGCTGACCGCGTTCGGGCTCCATCGCTTTCACCAGATCCTGGGCACGCCGGTGCTGACCGACCCCGGCCTCAAGGCGCGAGTCGATCACCTCGCGAGGCTGGTGGCCGCTGCGTTCCTCCAGGAATACCGCGAGATCTTCACGATCGCCGCCGGGATGTGCGCAGTGGCTGCCGTGATCATGCTGGCGAGCATGGGTCAGACCCGTCGGGACACGGCGATCAAATAGGAGTGGTGGTAGCGGTACGCGTCGTCGGGGTCGCCCAGGCTCTCCATCGCTGACTCCACTTCCGCTTCCAGCTCCGTTCGATAGCGCGGGCCGAGCGCCCGGATCAGCGTGTACGGCAGGGGCCCGGCGCCGGCCATGAGCTCGATCCACTCGCGCGCGGCGAGACTCCGACCTCCCGTGACCATCTCGGTCATACGGGTCACCTCAAACCCCGCGCCCAGGAGAATTTGAGGCAGCACGTCCGGCTCGCCAAAGCGGGACCGCTCCGAGCTGTAGCGCGGCAGGCTCAGGTAATGGCGCCGCGCGAGTGGCGCGAGCCCCTGGAAGAACAGGTCCTGCGCACGCGTGCTCAGGCTTCGCCTCTGGCAGGACACGGCGAGGCGGCCGCCCACACGCAGGACTCGCTGCGCCTCAGCAAGCGCGTCGGTCGGATCCCCCAGGTAGGCCAGCGCCTCGCCCATGGTGACGAGGTCGAAAGTCTCTGGCTTGAAGACGAGGCGTTCCGCCGCCATGCCGAGGAACTGGACGTTCTTGCTCTTCTTGCTGCGCGCGATCGACAGCATATGGTCGGAAAGGTCGATGCCGATCACGCTCCCGGGACTCACCCTGGGAGCGACGAGGTGCGCCACAAGGCCGGTGCCAGTGCCCACGTCGAGCACCTGCTCGCCCTTCTGCGGGGCCGCAAGGTCGACCAGCCGAGCCGCGACCCTTTCGTGCTGGCCACCGGCCCAGCTGTCGTAGGTGGGGGCGATCCGATCGAAGAAGTCGACCAGGTGGTCGACCATCTCGTCCGATGAATCCGGGTCCATCAAGGCCGTGGATGCTCCAAAAAACTGTGTCTGGGGTCCTCCGATCCCGAACTCCAACCTACTTCTACCTCTGACGGCACCCTGTTACCATGCAAGCTCGCTCGGATCCGTGAATGTGCTTTGAATGCGGGCGCAAGTCCTCTCGGGTATTCAGAGTTGAGCACACAGTATGGAAGGCACGATCAACGCAGTGGAGGAATCCCACATGGCCCAAGCTGAAAAGTCGGCGTCTCATTCGTCTGGGGCGACCCAGAACGGCGGGACGAACGTAGTCAACCTCGGCCCTCGCGACAGCCTGCACGGGCGCCTGGAGATCCAGGGCGACCTCAAGATCCAGGGCAACGTCGAGGGTGAGCTGAAGGCAAGCGGAGACGTCACGATCGACTCGACCGCAGCCATCCAGGCCTCGATCGAGGGCTCGAATGTGCACGTGCGCGGCCAGGTCACCGGCAACGTCACTGCGAAGCGGCGCCTGACGCTCGGCGGGTCGGGCCGGCTGAACGGCGACGTCAAGGTCGGCCGCCTGACCGTCGAGGACGGGGCCACGCTCAACGGCAACGTCACGATGTCGCAGGAGAAGGGCTAGCTCACACCGCTCGGCTCCTGCGGGGACGGCCCTCGCGCGGCGTGTTCCGCGTGCACGACCGCCGGCATGACCACCGACTCGATGTAGTCCTTCATCGCGTTCGTGGCGCTGTGCACGATGCGCCATTCAAGCTGCTCGAAGAAGACCTGGTCTCCGTTGAGCTCCCTGAGCCGGGTGCGCCAGAACCCGGGATCCACGTTGAGGCCGGGCAGCGGACCTCGGGAAGCAGGCGGGTCTGTGGCCGGCACCGCAGGCAGGGGAGACGCCGCGACATCGGTGGTCGCATCCGGCGCCGGGGCGGCTGACGCGGCATGGTGCACTGCGGCCGACGCGGCCATGTTCCAGACGAGGACGAACAAGACCGCCATTAGAAAACACTCGGCCACCACCATCCACGTGAGAGGCTTTCGAAGCAGCTTGCGCATGACGCGAAGCTAGGCCGGCGGATCGCGGTATGGAACCCAGCCTGTTAAGAGACCGCGAGACTCCTCAAGGCGACAATGCCCCGCTCGATCGTCTCGATCCGTTTGGGAAAGCTGAACCGCAGCTGCCCGCGGCCCAACGAAGGCTCGTGGTAGAAGCCGGATGCCGGCCCCGTGGCGACCGCGGCCTTCTCGATCAGGTGCCGGGGCGAACCTGGGTCATCTCGCGGATGACCGACTCGGTGAAGCTATGGGCCTTCAGCGAAAGGATGCGCTCGGGGCCGGCTCCGGAATCAGTGTCCTGGATCGGCGCGCTCCAGATGCAGCTCCTTGCTGGAGCAGGAGTGACAGCGCACCGGCCTCTCCAGGCTGCGCTCCCACCACCCGCACACGTCGCATGTCCAGCGGGTCTTGGCGAAGAACTCGAGCACGTCGGAGCGGCTGAGCAGGCCGACCATCTTGCCGCCCCTGATCACCGGCACCCGGCGGATCCGCTCGCCGATCAACAGGCGTGCCGCCTCATCGATCCCTGTCTCCTCGGTGACCGAGATGACGCGCAGGCTCATGATGTCGCGCGCAAATTTGCCTTTCTTGGAGAAGACGTCGGTCTCCGAGATGATGCCGACCACGTGGCCTTCCGCCGTGACCACCGGCGCGCCCGTGATGTGTTTCGCGGCAAGCGTGGTCGCTATCTCGTCGAGTGGCGTGTCCTCACGGAAAGTGATGACGTTGCGCGTCATCACCTCCTTTACCGGGATCATCTGTGTCCCGAGACAACGGTGCGCGGCGATCGAGCGGCATCGGCGCCCGAAGCCAAGGAATCGCCGAGCAGCGCAGCGAGCGCATCTGAAAGATGCGTGAGCGAAGCAGCGGAGGAGTTGACGCAGGCTAGGCGCCGCCAGGCGCCGATCGGGCGACTAGGCCGCTCCAGCGCCAGCGAACTGTTGGCTCGGGACACTACGGTTGGAGAAGTGTAGCCACGGTTTCGAAGTTGGCGTTGCCGCCCGTCAGGATCAGGCCGGTCCTGCCATGCGGAAGCTTTCCGGAGAGGTAGGCGGCGAGCGGTAGGGCGCCGGTCGGCTCCAGCGCGAGGTGGAGGCGTGTCCACGCCACGCGCACTGCCGAGGCGATCTCCTCCTCGGTCACCGTCACGATCTCATCCACCAGGCCGTTGCCGAACATCGCCTCGAAGGTGCGCGTCCCGATCGACATCGTTCGGACGCCGTCGGCGAGCGTCGTCGGCGCGGAGGCAAGCGTCTGGATGCTGCCGGACTTCCAGCTTCGGTAGGCGTCGTCGGCAGCGGCGGGCTCGACTCCGATGACCTTGATCGACGCGTCGTGGCTCTTGGCGGAGATGGCGGTGCCGGACAGCATTCCACCCCCTCCGACCGGAGTCGCGATCACTGCTAGACCGGGCTCGTCCTCGATCAGCTCGAGCGCGGCCGTGCCCTGGCCGTGGATCACGTTCCAGTCGTCGAAGGGGTGAACCAGCGTGAATCCCCGCTCGGCCATCACCTCGTGCAGCCGCTGCTCTCGGTTGGCGAACGTGATGCCCTCCTGGATCACCTCAGCGCCGAGGGCGCGCGTGGCCGCCACCTTGGCCGGGTTGGCGTCTTGCGGGATGAGGATGAGGGCGGGCAGGCCCACCGTCGACGCGGCGAGCGCCACTGCCTGCGCGTGGTTGCCGGAGCTGACCGCGATGACGCCGGCCGGCTTCGGGTCCTGCGCCGCGAGCATCAGGACCGCGTTGAACGCCCCGCGCACCTTGAACGAGCCCGTGACCTGGAAGCACTCCGCCTTGAGGCGCAGGTCTGGATCGAGGTCGGTGGTCAGGCAAGGAGTCCGGCGGACGTGCGGCCGGATCCGCTGGGCCGCCTCGCGAACCTGGACGGCGTGCTCGCGCGCGTATGAGGTCACGCCGCGGCGGAGCCGCTTTTGACGGCCGGTTTCGATTGCGTGAAGCGCCCGACGTTGGTCAGCACGATGCCGGCGAGGATGACGACCATGCCGATGACGATAGTCAGGCTCAGCGTTTCACCAAGGAGGATTACACCCCAGAACACCGCCGTCACGGGTACGAGGAGGGTGACGCCGGCGGCTCGCACCGCGCCAAGCGAGTTCATCACGTAGTAATAGAGCAGGTACGCGACTCCCGTGCCCCCGGCGCCGAGCGCGATGACTGCGGCCATCGACCCCGGTGCGAAGTGCACGCTCGCAAGCGTCGGCACGGCGATCGGGATGGCAAACAGCACCGAAGCCCCCAACTGTCCGAGGCTCACATCGAACACGCTCACGTTGCGCATCTTGCGCCGCTGATACAGCGCGTTGACCGCGTACGAGAGGGAGGCCAACACCACAGCCATCGCACCGAAGAAGCTGCCCGACACGCCATGCGCGGCGATGCCCGGCAGCACCAGGATCGCCACCCCGGCAAACCCCAGCGCGACGCCCACGTAGTTCACAGCGCTGGGGCGCTCGCTGGGCATCACCCAGTAGATGAGGACGGCGGTCCAGAGCGTGGTCGTCGAGTTGAGGATGCTGGCAAGCCCGCTGGAGATGCGCTCTTCACCCCAGGCGATGGCGATCCAGGGCACGACCGCGTTGGTGATCGCCATGATCGCGAACGAGCCCAGGCGCGTCCTCCAGCCCGGGCCGAGGAGCGGGCGGCCCATGAGGCGGACGATGACCGCCAGCGCGAGGCAGCCCGACGCCGAGCGGACGAGCAGCAGCACCTCCGGGCTCATGTCGCGGACGGCGACCTTGATCAACAGGAACGAGACGCCCCAGATCAGGGCCAGGCCGACCAGGGCCACGTAAGGGCGCAGCGCGCCGCGCCGGTCAGACACGGGTCGGCCAGTCGTCGGTGGACAGGACGAGGGTGACCGGTCCGTCGTTCTCGATGCTCACCCGCATGTCAGCTCCAAAGCTGCCGGTCTGGGTCTCTATTCCGCGCTCGCGAACCCGCTGCACGAACACCTCGTAGAGCTCCGCGGCACGTGTTGGGTCACCGGCCTTGAGCAGGCTCGGACGACGGCCGCGGCTCATGTCGGCGAACAGCGTGAACTGCGAGACGATCAAGGCCGATCCCCGCACGTCGACGAGGCTCAGGTTCATCCGGCCGGCTGCGTCCGCGAACACGCGCAGGTCGATGATCTTGTCAGCGAGCCGCCGCACGTTGGTCTCGTCGTCATCGGATGCCGCACCCACCAACAACACGAAACCGTGGCCGATGGTTGCACGCTGCTCGGAACCCGCGTCCTCCCAGCTCACAGAGCCGGAGCTGACTCTTTGAGCGACGATCCTCAAAGGCGCGGGTGAGGACTACGGTCCTCCCCCGCGGGACCCCCTCCTGGGGAAACCCCGCAACGAAGGGCAGGCGCTTGGCAGGGGGACGCCAGGAGACGGCCGGGATAAACCCGGCCTACATGCGACCTCTGCACCTAATCGATCTTCGGGCCGAATTGGGGCTCGGCGTGCACCAGCGAGTCGATGTAGCGGAAACGTTCGTAGCGGTGCTGCATGAGCTCTGCACTCGATTGAGAGAGAAGCGGCTGCATGTGCCGGTACAGCGCCTCGTCCAGCGCCGCGGCCGTCGCCTCCAGGTCGGCGCCCGCGCTTCCGGCCGGCTCCGCCACCACCTCTTCGACGACGCCCATCGCGAGCAGGTCGCGCGAGGTGAGCTGGAGCTGTTCCGCCGCTTCGACCTTCCGGCTGTTGTCACGCCACACGATCGAGGCAGCGGCCTCGGGCGAGGCGACGGAGTAGATCGAGTTCTCGAGCATGATCACGCGGTCGGCGACTCCCATCCCGAGGGCCCCACCGCTGCCGCCCTCGCCGATCACCGCCGCGACGATCGGCACCGGTATCCGGAACCACTCCATGATGGCCGTCGCGATCGCGGCTGCGATGCCCCGCTCTTCAGCGCCCGCTCCGGGGTACGCGCCGGGGGTGTCGATCAGGCTGACGATCGGGAAGCCGAACTTGGCGGCGTGGTGCGCAAGGCGGATCGCCTTGTGATAGCCCTCCGGGTGCATCATGCCCCAGTTCCTCGCCACGCGCTCCTTGAGGGTCCGGCCCTTCTGGTGCCCAAGGAACATCGTCGTCCGCCCGTGCCACGTGCCGATGCCGCCGACCAGCGCGGGATCGTCGGCCGACAGCCGGTCTCCGTGCAGCTCGATGAAGTCCGGGGCGAGCCGCCCGATGTAGTCGAGCGAGTAAGGCCGGTCGGGGTGGCGTGCAAGCTCGACCACCTGCCAAACCGTCAACGTCGACTCGTCCGGCTTCCGCCCGTGATGGGTCACGGGTACATCTCCATCAGGTGCGCGAGCAGCCGGCGGACATCGGTGCGAGGGAGCACCAGATCGACCTGACCATGGGCAAGCTGGAACTCCGCGCTCTGAAACCCCGCGGGCAGATCCGCGTACGTCGCCTGCTTGATGACGCGCGGCCCGGTGAAACCGATAGCCGCGCCGGGCTCCGCGATATTGATGTCCGCGAGGAGGGCGAGCGACGCTGCAGTGCCGCCGAACGTCGGATCGGTCAGCACCGAGAAAAATGGCACGCCCGCGGAGTGCATTCGGCCGACCGCGGCGTTGACCTTGGCGAGCTGCATCAGCGCGAGCACGCCCTCCTGCATCCGCGCGCCGCCCGAAGCGGAGACCAGCACGTACGGCAGGCCACTGCCCGCGGCCTGCTCCATGCCGCGCGCAAGCCGCTCGCCGGCCACGATCGAGAGGGTTCCACCGACGAAGCGGAAGTCGAACACCGCGAGCCAGATCGGCCTGCCGCCGAGCGTGCACGTGCCGGTTCGCACGGCTTCGTTGAGTCCCTCTTCGAGCAATTGCTCGACCACTGCCTGGTACGGCTTCGGCACCTTCCAGTTGAGTAGGTCGTGCGAGCGGACGTCGCCCCAGCGCTCGTGCCACGAGCCCCTGTCGGCGAGCAGCGCGATCCACGCATCCGCTCCGAGCCGGAAGTGGTGCCCGCAATCGCAGACATAGTTGTGCTTGCGCAGCGTCTCGACATCGAGCGCGACACCGCATCCTGGACAGTTGGTAGGCAGCGGTACCAGCGGCAGCTTGCCGCCCGCCATCCGGACCTCGGTCTGAGGCTTGGGCAGCGCCATCACAGCGACAGCCCACCGTCCACGGCAAGCACCTGGCCGGTGATGAACCCAGCGCGCTCGGAGCAGAGGAACGCGACGGCAGCGGCGATGTCATCGGCGGTCCCTTCGCGCTTGATTGGAGTCAACTTCACCAGCTCGCCCACCATCTCATCGGTCAGGGACCCGGACGTCAGCTCCGTTCGCACATAGCCAGGCGCCACGGCGTTGCACGTGATGTTGCGCGAACCGTACTCGCGCGCGATCGACTTGGTGAAGCCGATCAGGCCGGCCTTGGCCGCGGCGTAGTTGGACTGGCCGGCGTTGCCGGTCAGGCCGACGATCGAGGAGATGTTGACGATGCGGCCCCATCGCGCCCGCATCATGCCCGACATGATCGCGGCGCGGGTCGTCGCGAAGGCCGACATCAGGTCCGTGCGGATCAGCTCCTCCCAGTCGGCGGGAGCCATCTGGATGAGGAGCTTGTCGCGCACCGCGCCCGCGTTGTTGACGAGGACGTCGACGCGGCCGATCGCCTTGACCATGGCCTCGACCTGCGCCGGGTCGCCGACGTCCGCCTTGTGCGCGGTGGCGTTCGGCAGCGATGCGGCGGTCTCCTCCGCGGCGGCCGCGTCGGACCGGTAGTTGACCACCACCCGAGCGCCCATGCCGGCGAGGGCCTGGCTGATCGCGCGACCGATGCCCTTGCCCCCTCCTGTGACAAGAGCGGTCTTGCCCTCGAGATCTGTCATCTGCTAGAGGCTGGCCACTCAGGCAGGTGCGGGGCCAGCGAAGTCTATGAACAGCTCCTCGGCGTTCCAGGTGTCGACACCCGGAATGTGCTTGGCGGCGAGGCTGGCCAGCACGCGGCCCGGGCCCAGCTCGACGACCGTCTTGACTTTCATCGCGCGCATCGAGACCATCGTGCGGGCCCAGTCGACCTGGCGCAGCATCTGCTGCCGCAGCTCGTCCTGCAAGGCGGCGACAGTGCGAAGAGCCTCCCCCGATGCATTCGCGAGGATCGGGATCGAAGGCGCCTTGATCGGGAGCCTGTCGACGACCTTGCGGAACGCCGCGGCGGCCGCCGCCATCAATGGGGTGTGTGCGGCGAGCGGGATGGTGAGGATCAGCGCGCGCCGCGCCCCGGCGCCGAGCGCCAGCCGCTCGGCCTCCTCGACCGCGGGCACTTCGCCCGACAGCACGAACTGGACGTCCGCGTTTCGGTTGGCGATCCACAGCTTTCCTTTCGCCGAAGCCGCTTCGCGGATCTGTTCGACCTGGGCCTCTTCGAGCCCCACGATCGCGATCATGCCGCCGGCCTGCTCGTGGGCCGCCTGGGCCATGATCCGCCCGCGCTCCTTGACCAGCAGCAGCGCCGCTTCCCACGGGATCGAGCCCGCGGCCGCGAGCGAGGCGATCTCTCCGAGGCTGTGCCCGGCCGTGACGCTGACGTTCTCGAAGCCGTAGCTCTCGCGCCAGACCTCGTACGCGGCCCAGCACACGGTCATCACGCACGGCTGGATGACGTCAGTGCGGTTGAGCTCTTCGACCGGCCCCTCGAAACAGAGGCGGCGGACCGGCATCTGGAGGATCACCTCCGCCTGCTCGAACACCCGCCGCGCGGCCGGGTAGCGGTCGTGCAGGTTCTTTCCCATGCCCGGCTTCTGCACGCCCTGGCCTGGGAAAAGCAGCGCGATTGGTCCGGCCAGATTGATCAAAGTCCGAGCCTTCTGGAAGATGACAGTTTTATACCCACTTGAGGAGACACGCCCCCCACGTCAGGCCTGAGCCGAAGCCGGCCAGCAGTACGTTGTCGCCGCTCTTGATGCGGCCCTTGCGGACGGCCTCTTCAAGAGCAAGAGGGATCGACGCGCTCGACGTGTTGCCGTACTCGTCGATGTTGATGGCGACGCGGTCGAGCGGAAGACCGATGCGCCTTGCCGCCGCGTCGATGATCCGGAAGTTGGCCTGGTGAGGCACCCAGAGGTCGATGTCCTCCATCGCAACCCCGGCCTTGGCGCAGACCTCGTTGGCCTGGCGGATGAAGATGTCGACAGCGAACTTGAACACATCTGGCCCGACCATCTCGATGTGAGGGTTCGCATCCTTGGCCGCGTACGCGCCCTTCTCGATGTTGCCGGCTGTGACCTGGGCATAGCCGCGGCCGTCCGAGCCGAGACACCAGCTGAGGAAGCCCGCGCCCTTCGGGGCAGGACGCACGACCGCGGCGCCCGCGCCATCGCCGAAGATCACGGCGGTGCCGCGGTTGTTGTAGTCCAGCATCCGCGAAAGCACCTCGGCGCCGATCACCAGCACGTTGTCTGCGCGTTCGGTCGCGATGAACGAGTCGGCGATGGAGAGGCCGTACATGAAGCTCGTACAGGCCGCCAAAGTGTCCCACGCGACAGCGCCTGGCGCATCGAGCTCGTTCTGGACGCGGCACGCGATCGACGGAAACGGACCGTCGGGCGAAGAAGTGCCGACCAGGATCATGTCGAGGTCGTGGGCAGTGATGCCCGCGGCGTCGAGCGCTGAGCGCGCCGCCTTCGTGGCGAGCTCAAGGGTCGTCGTGCCGGGTTCGGCGATGTGACGCCGGTGAATCCCAGTGCGCTCGATGATCCACTTGTCCGACGTGTCCATCATCTTCTCGAGGTCGAAGTTCGTGATGACCTTCTCGGGCACGTAGGCGCCCACGCCCGCGATGGCGCTGGGCCTACCAGTCGTCTTGAAGGAGCGGAGAGGGATCGCGTCCGAACGAGTGCGGTATGCGTTAGTTACAGCCATGTCACGTCAGGCCTCCAACCGTTCGGCGGTCTTCTGCTCCAGGAAGGTCCAGAGGTCGCCGATCAACTTCATCTTCTCGAGCTCGTCTTCCGGCAGCTCGACGTCGTACTTGTCTTCCACGGCCGCGATCAGCTCGACCAGGTCGAGCGAGTCGGCCGCGAGGTCCTTGGCGAAGCTCTTTTCGAGCTGTACCTGGTCCGGCTCGATGCCGAGGATCTCGGCCGCGAGCGCCTGCAGTTCCTTGAAATCAAGTTGAGTTGCCATCGTGATTCTCCTTAGTGCCCGTCAGGGCCTTTGATGACCAGAGTTGCGTTGTGGCCGCCGAAGCCGAACGAGTTCGACATGGCGACCTTGATGTCGGCCTTGCGCGCCTTGTTGGGGACGTAGTCCAGGTCGCACTCGGGGTCGGGGGTGTCCAGGTTGATCGTCGGTGGCAGGAGTCCGCGGTCGAGGGCGAGGATGCAGGCCGCTGCCTCGATCGCCCCGGCGGCTCCGAGGAGGTGGCCGTGCACTGATTTGGTCGAGCTGATCGCGAGCTTGTACGCGAGGTCGCCGAACACCGACTTGATCGCCTTGGTCTCGGCGAGGTCGCCGAGCTTTGTCGACGTGCCGTGGGCGTTGATGTAACCGATGTCGCTGAGCTCCACGCCGCTCTTCTCGATCGCGCGGCGCATGGCCCGGATCGCGCCTTTGCCTTCAGGGTGGGGCGCGGTGAAGTGGTACATGTCGGCGGTGGCTCCGTAGCCGGCGATCTCGGCGAAGATCTTGGCCCCGCGCTTTTTCGCGTGGTCCATGTCCTCGAGCACCAGCATCACCGAGCCCTCGCTCATCACGAAGCCATCGCGGTTGAGGTCGAACGGCCGGCAGGCTTTCTCCGGCTCGTCGTTGCGCTCGCTGACCGCTTTGATCTGGCTGAATGCTCCCATCGTCAGGGGGGTGATGGTGGCTTCCGAGCCGCCCGCGAGCATGGCGACCGCGTCTCCGCGCTTGATGGTCTCCGAGGCCTCGCCGATGCCGTGCGAGCCCGACGCGCAGGCGCTGACGATGGCGTAGTTCGGGCCACCCGCATGGACGTGGATGGCTACGATCCCGGCCGCCATGTCGGCGATCATCATCGGGACGGTGAACGGGCTGATCCGCCTGGGGCCTCGTTCCATCAGCTGCGTGTGGCTCTTCTCGATCTCTTCCATGCCGCCAATGCCTGACGTGACGATCACGCCGAAGTCGTCGGGGTCCATGTCGCCCGGGACGAGCCCGGATTGGGCGAGGGCCTGCTTGGAGGCCGCCAGCGCGAACTGGCAGTAGCGCCCGATGTGCCGGGCGGTCTTGCGGTCCATGTAGTCCTCGGGATTGAACCCCTTGACCTCGCCCGCGATCTTGCAGTCGAAGACGGTGGTGTCGAAGTGCGTGATCCGGCCGATCCCCGAGATGCCTTCGATCATGTTCGACCAGACGGTTTCTTCGTCGTTGCCGATCGGCGTGATGAAGCCCATGCCTGTGACGGCCACGCGCCGACCGTTTGAGTTGGATGTCATGCCCCAAGCATACGGACGCCAGGGCCAAACCGCCACTGTGCGGTGTGTCAAAAGCGGGTAAAAGATTAGGCCGCGGTGTCCAACACTCGACCTTCTCCCCTTCGGGGAGAGGGTAGGAGAGGGGCTTCAGCCCGCATTCCCCGCCTAGAGCAGCTTGCGGAGCTCCAGGGCGAAGTGCAGACGCATGCGGGTCGGCGCCTGGTCGAGGTCTCCCCCCATCAGCTCGCGCACCTTGTCCAGCCGGTACAGGACGGTGTGGCGGTGTAGCCCCAGCTCCGACGCGGCGTCCTTGACCGAGCCGGTGGCGAGATACGCCTCGAGCGTCTCCAGCAGCTGGTCGCGGTTGCGGATCGACGGATCCATCAAGCGGCCAAGGCTGTGGACGACGAACCGCTCCGCGAGGTGCGGGTTCTGCGCCAGCACCAGGTAGGGAATGACCTCGTCATGCCGGTGCACGACGCCTTCAGGGCGCAGCTTGCGGCCGGCCTCGATCGCCTGCTGCGCCTCGAGGTATGAGCGCGAGATGCCACGCAGGCCGGGGTGATAGCCGCCTACTCCCGCCCGCACCCGCGCTCGCACGGCGCCGGAGCGATTCGCCGCCTCGTCCTGGAGCTGGTTCACGAACTGGCGCGCGGCATCTACGTCCGCGACCGACTCGGCCGGCCAGAGCACGACAAGGGTGCTCGGATCGGTCGCGTGGAAGATGGCGCCGCGCGGCAGCTCGATCGAGGCCGCGACCTCGGCGAGCGCCTGGCCGCCTCGCTCGCCGTCGCGGTTGCCTATGACGAGCTTGCAGACGGTGGCGACGTAGCCGGTCGCGACAATCGGCATGTTGAGGGCGAGCGCCTGTTTCTGCAGCTCGAGCTCGGAGTCGAAGCTGTCGCTGATCAGCGCGTGGAAAAGGCGCGCGTGCGCCCGGGTGCCGCGCTGCATGTGCTGCTCGCGCGCATGGAGGTAGGTCTTGGTGACCTCCGCGGCCACCTGGTCGAGGGCCGCGAACACGTAGTTGGCGGTGAGCATGATCGCCTCGGGTGTCGCTTCCGGGTGCCCGCGCCACGCGCGCAGGATCTCGTCCCACGCGACGCGTGCGGCGATGCGGTAGGCGGCGAGGATGGGCTCGACCGACTGGCTGCTGCGCGCCTGGAGTATGCCGAGCTGGGCCACGCGCCGCAGCTCCTCGCTGGTGGCGGGGCGGGCTTCGCGGGCGGTGGCCAGGAAGAGGTCGAGGCCGGCCTCGCACGCCTTCGCGATGGCGAACCGCTGCGGCGGCACCCCGGTCGAGTCATCCCATCGCACCAGGCTGACCACGGCTCGAGCCATGTGGCGCGCCATCCCCGAACGGCGGAGCGCCAGCTCGGCAAGCAGCGCGTGGGGAAGCGTCGGAGCCGGCTTAGGTCCCGGGCTGGGTTTGGACGCGACGGCCACCTTCGCCATGGCGTCGACTATACGGGCCGGTGCGGGGTTAGGACCTCGTGTCGATCAGCCGTGCTGCTTGACGAAGGCGAGCATCCGGCGCCACGCGTCGTCACAGGCGTCTTTCCACTGGTCGTAGGTGCGGTCGAAGAAGCTGTGGGGCGCGCCCTCGTACACCTTCATCTCGTGCGGCACATGGGCTTCGGTCAGCTTGTGCTCGAACTCCCTGGCGACTTCAATCGGCGTGGCCGCATCGGCCTCGGGCACCAGCAGCAACAACGGGGCCTTCATCGTGCCGACGTAGGGTTCGGAGCGGGCGGGCCGACCGTAAAAGCCGATGCATCCGTTGACGCTGGGGTTGAGCGCGGACTGGTTCACGGAGTTCGATCCGCCAAAACAGAAACCGACCGTGAAGATGGCCTTCACCGCGCCGCCGTCTTTCGTCTTCAGGTATGCCATCGCGGCGGCGACGTCCGCGGCGATGTTCTCCTGGGTCGTCTTCTCGACATGTGGCATGTACTCGAAGTCGTCGGCGCGCTCGCCGATGCCCGCGGTGCGCCCGAAGTAGTCGATCGTCACCGCGTCGATGCCGGCCTCGGCGAACCGCTGGGCGAGCTCCTTGTAGAAGTGGTGCAGGCCGCGCACGTCCGGCATCACCACCATGCCGGCTCCGGTCGGCTTCGCCGCCCGAGCGAAGTAGGCCCCGAACTTTGTCCCGGCGGCGGAGGTCAGGACGATGTCGCCCTGGTCGGAAGCGGCACCGCTGATCGGCGGCAGGGGAGGTCTCGCGTCGTCTGAATAACACATGAGTCGATTCTCGCTTAGATTGGGAGCGCCATGAAAATCGAGAGCCCGGACTTCACCCTCGCCGACGTCGATTCATTCCTCAACGAGATGCAGGACCACGACCGCAAGCTCCTGGCGGACCGGCTCGAGGCAGCCTCAGGCCGCCTGCAGCGCCTCGGCGCGCGGGTCGAGGCAGGCGGTGGAGAAGGCGAGTGGAGCAACCACGAGATCCTCGCCCACATCGCGGTGCTCTCGAAGTTCTATGGCGTGCTGGTGCACAGGATCTCGAGCGGCAAGATGGCCGAGCTCAACCTGCTCGAGAACGTGAACCTTCGTGATGTTGCCGGTGAGCAGATGGCGCAGCTCGACCCGGCGGAGTTGCTGCGGATGGCGCTCGCCGACCAGGCCCGGACGGTCCAGCTCTTGAGATCCGTCGATGCGTCCGCGCTGCGGCGGACCGCCACGATCGAAGACGGCCGAACGATGAGCGCGGAAGAGGTCGCGCGGTTGCCGCTGATCAACCACCTCGAGATGCACGTCGACCAGCTGGAGCGAGCCCTGGGCTAAGGGTCCTGGTCCAGGAGTACCGCCGCATATACGCGGCATCGGCGCCTGAGCCAAGGAGCCGACGAGCACGCGAGGGAGCGCATCGCGTCGATACGTGACCGAGCGCGCG
>JBDTKH010000042.1:0-38775 GCA_039935415.1 Candidatus Dormiibacterota bacterium | reverse complement strand
CTCGGTCACCAGCAGGGACTCGGCAGGCCGATCGTCCATCAGGATGTTGTGGATGGTTCGCTCGGTGCGACCTGAGCCGCGCTTGAACGCGCTGACGCCGGTGCCGGGCAGCAACGCGGGCGCCTCGCCGCGCTGCGCGGGGGCCGAGCACAACGCCACCTCGCACGGATCACCGGTCGCGGTGATCACGAGCCTGCCTCCCGGTGGCGCGTAGACGGCATCCGGCGTGCCTTCGAACACGCTGAGCCGCGTGCCGACGCCACGCCACTGCTTATCGCCAAACGACACGTCCGCGCGGCCCGAGAGCATCACCGCGCACACCTCCTGGTCCCCAGTTTCGCGCTCGATCCGCGCGCCGCGCGTGAGCCGGTAGACCTCGAAGCCCACGAACTTCCAGCCGGCCGACTCGGGTGTTACGGATACCACCAGGCCGTCGGCGCCGCCGGCCGGCCTGCTGTGGACCAGGAGCTTTGGGTTCAAATCAGCCAGCGCCGGCGCGCCTTGCCGAGCTGGTGCTCCTCGCGCGCCTTCTTCACATCGACCGAATCTGCGACCTCGGCGACCGGAACCTCCCACCAGCTCTCGTAGCCGGGCACGCCCTCGTACCGGTCGACCGGCACGTGGATGACCACGGTGCGGTCGAGCTTCTTCGCGGTGACCAGCGCATCGCGAAGCTCCTCGACGTTGCGGGCGCGGATCACGTGAGCGCCGAGTCCTTCGGCGTTGAGCGCGAGGTCGACCGGCAGCGGCTCGCCATCCTGGTGGCCCGCGTCGTCGCCGAGCGAACCGTCCTGGCGGTAGCGGTAGCGCGTGCCGAAGCCGGCGGTGCCTTTCGATCGCGACAGGCCGCCGATCGAGGCGAATCCCTCGTTGTCGACGAGCACGACGGTCAGCTTCGCGCGCTCCTGTATCGAGGTGACGATCTCCTGCGCCATCATCAAGTAGGACCCGTCGCCGACCATCACGTACACCTCACGGCCAGGGTCCGCAAGCTTCACGCCAAGGCCGCCGGCGATCTCGTATCCCATGGTCGAGTAGCCGTACTCGACGTGGTAGCCCTTCTCGTCGCGCGTGCGCCACAGCTTGTGCAGGTCGCCAGGCATCGAACCCGCCGCGCACACGACGACATCGCGCGGGCCGGACAGCTCGTTGACCGCTCCCAGCACCTCTGACTGAGCGGCCAGCGGGCGGTGGCCGAGGCTGTAAAGGCGCGATACCTCCCTGTCCCAGTCCGCGCGCAGCTGCTCGTATCGCTTGCGGTAGTCGGTGGACACGGTCCAGCCTTCGAGCCGCACCTCGAGCGCCTCGACCGCGGCGCGCGCGTCGCCGGTGAGCGCCAGCCCCCCCAGCTTGTGGCTGTCCGCCTCGTTCGCGTTGACGTTGATGAAGCGAACCTCCGGGTCCTGGAACGCGGTCTTCGAGGCGGTCGTGAAGTCGCTGTAGCGCGTGCCCACGCCGATCACGAGGTCGGCTTCCGCGGCGACCCGGTTGGCGGCCAGGGTGCCTGTCGCGCCGATGCCGCCGAGCGCGCCTGGGTCATCGAACCGCATCGAGCCTTTGCCCGCCTGCGTCTCCCCCACCGGTATGCCCGTGCGCGTGACCAGCCGCCGGAGGGCCGCCGTCGCCTCCGAGTAGATGACTCCGCCGCCCGCCACGATGAGGGGCCGCTTCGACGCACGGATCATCGCCGCCGCGCGATCCATCGCCCCGGCGTCGGGTAGCGGACGTCCGACGTGCCAGACCCGGCGCTCGAAAAACTCGGCCGGGAATTCGAATGCTTCGGTCTGCGCGTCCTGCGGGAGTGCGAGCACCGCGGTTCCCGTGTCCGCCTGGCTCGTCAGCACTCGCATCGCGGCGAGGGCCGAGGGGACCAGCTGCTCGGGCCGCTGGATGCGGTCCCAGTACCGGGCGACGGGTTGGAAGCAGTCGTTGACGCTCGCATCGCCCCGCCATGGCGCCTCCAGCTGCTGGAGCACGGGATCGGGCCGGCGAGACGCGAACACGTCGCCGGGGAGGAGCAGCACCGGGATCCGGTTGACCGTCGCCGCCGCGGCTCCAGTCACCATGTTCGTCGCCCCGGGCCCGATCGAAGTCGTACACGCGAGCGTGGCAAGGCGGTTGCGCATCTTCGCGAACCCGGCCGCGATGTGGACCATCCCCTGCTCGTTGCGCGCCTGGTAGTACGTGAGCAGCTCGGGGTTTTGCTCGAGAGCCTGGCCCACCCCGGTGAGGTTGCCATGGCCGAAGATGCCCAAGCAGCCTTCGACGAAACGGTGCTCGGTCCCGTCGCGCTCCACGTGTTGCACCGAGAGAAAACGGACGAGGGCCTGGGCTGTCGTCAGCCGGACTGGTTTCACTCTAGGTGGGTTCAGGGAGCATCACGTCGCGCACCAGGCTGTCGAGGTCGGTGCAGGCTGCCATGAACTGGCGAAGCGTTCGCACGGTCGGCGCGAACGAGTCGAACTCCTCCGGGCTCAGGCCATCCTCGGAGTAGGCGCGGCGGAAGTCCGGGATATGCGCCAGGAGCGTATCCACCAGCGCCGGGTCGACCGGATCGTCGATCCGCGGCCGCACCTCGATGTCACTGGCGTTGAAACGCTTCTGCCACACCGACGGCGGCGAGATGACTGCGTCGGCGCCGATGAGCTCGCTCCAGTGCATGTGGTTGCGAAACGCCGCGGACAGCAGCCGGAGCCTGTAGCCGCGCTGCTGGAAGATGCGATACGTCTTCTTGAAGACCGCCACGCCTGCCCATTGCACAAGGCCCGGGTCGATCATGATCCCCCGCTTCTCGAGCACGACCTTCATCCAGTCGTCGAGCCGGCCGACCATGATCGTGCAGACGGGTCCCATCGACTTGATGTCCTTTCCCTCGCTCTCGCGCCGGCGCAGGCCTCGCTCGACCGACTCGGCGACCGCGATGCACTGGGGGAGCGTGAAGCAGACCGTGGCGTTGATGCTGATCCCGCGGTGCGTCGCCTCTTCGATGGCGACTATGCCGGCCTTCGTGGCCGGGATCTTGACGATCATGTTCGGGGCGAGGAGGTTGAACGCGACCGCTTGCCCGACGATCGCTGCAGTGTCGCGGAAGTACCTCGGGTCGGTCTGTATCGAGAGGCGTCCATTGCGCCCTGCGTGCGCGAGAAACGCCGGCTCGAGGAGCTTCGCCGCCCGCACCGACATCTCTTCGATGAGCTTCCATCCGACCTGATCCTCGGTCGCGCCGGGAAGCTCATGGATCAGGGCTTCGATTCGCGGCCGCCACGCGGCGATGTCCTTCTTGAGGATCCCGAGCGCGATCACCGGATTGCACGTTGCTCCGACGGCGCCGTTCTCGATCGCGTAGTTGAGCTCGTCGATGTCCGCCGAGTCGTTCCACAGCACCGTCGCCGTGGTCTGCGTCATCTGGTGGAGCCGGCTCTTGTAAGTGACGCTCGGGCGCGGTACGGTCAACTCGCTCTCCACCTTACAACCGGCGTCACCACCTGGTGACCACCACCTTCTTGCGCGTGTAGAACTCGATGCCGTCGGTGCCGTGCACGTGTAGGTCTCCGTAGAACGAGCCTTTCCACCCGCTGAACGGGAAGAATGCGAACGGCTGCGCGATTGGCACGTTGATGCCCGTCATACCGGCCTCGACGCGCTCGCGAAACTCGCGCGCGGAGCGACCGGACTGCGTGAAGATCGTCGCCATGTTGCCAAGCGCCATCCGGTTGGCCTGAGCGATCGCTTCGTCGAGCGAGGCGGCCCGAGCCACGGACAGGACGGGGCCAAAGATCTCTTCGTGGCCGACCGTCATGTCGGAGGTCACGCGGTCCAGGATGGTCGGCCCCAGGAAAAATCCGGGGCGCGACATCTCCTTGCGGCCGTCGACCACCAGGGTCGCGCCCTCGGCCACACCCTTGCCCACGAAGCCCGCCACCCGGTCGCGGTGGTCGGCGCGGATCAGCGGGCCGACCTGCACGCCCGCCTGGTCGCCCGGGCCGACGACCATCTTCGACGCCGCTGCGCTCAACCCTTCGAGCAAACCATCGGCGGCATGACCCACTGCCACCGCCACGGATCCGGCCAGGCACCGCTCACCCGCATTGCCGAACGCGGAGTTGAGGATGGCCGGCACGGTGACCTCGGGGTCCGCATCGGGCATCACGACGATGTGGTTCTTGGCGCCGCCGAGAGCCTGCACGCGCTTGCCGCTCGCCGCAGCGGTCTGGTAGACGTGCCGGGCCACCGGCGCCGACCCTACGAATGAGATGGCCTGGATCCCGGGATGGTCGAGCAGCGCGTCAACCGCCTCGCGCGCCCCGTGCACCACGTTCAACACACCTTCGGGAAAGCCCGCCTCGAGGAAGATCTCGGCCAGGCGCTGGCCGCCGAGCGGCGTCCTCTCGGAGGGCTTGAGGATGAAGGTGTTTCCGGCGACGATCGCGAGCGGGAACATCCACAGCGGGATCATCACCGGAAAGTTGAAGGGCGGGATCCCGGCGCAGACGCCGACGGGGTAGCGGTAGAGGTCCTGGTCGACGCCGGCCGAGACGTCGCGGAGCGTCCGTCCCTGGAGCAGCGTGGGCGCGCCGCACGCGAAGTCCACCACCTCGATGCCGCGCCGCACCTCGCCTCGCGACTCCTCGAGGGTCTTGCCGTGGTGGCGAGTGATGACCGCGGCCAGCTCCTCGAAGTGCTCTTCGAGCCCGGCCTTGAACCGGAACATCAGGCGAACGCGCTCCATGAGCGCAGTGCGCGACCATCCGGGGTAGGCGGCGGACGCCGCCTTCACGGCGGCGTCGACCTCGCCGGCTCCCGACAGTGGAACCTGCTCGATCACCTCGCCCGTCGCAGGGTTGTAGACGGGAAGCGAGCCTGTCGCACCCGAAGGCACGCGCCATGCGGATCCGATGAGGTTGGGGATCATCAGCGTCCTCCTAAGGTGCCGGGCGGTTGGCTTCTTCCGCCATCTCGGCCGCGACCTGCTTCATCTCCGGATCGCTCGTCATCTTCTCGAGCTCTTGCGACAGCCGCTCGAGCTCCTCCCCGCCGGCCATCATCTGGGTCAGCTCGGCCAGCGACGTATCGCGCTTGTCGAACGAACCCATCAGGCGGCCGCGATTGAGGAGCACGAAACGGTCACCCACCGGGTAGGCGTGGTGAGGGTTGTGCGTGATGAAGATGACGCCCAGGCCGCGCTCGCGCGCCTGCACCACATACTTGAGAACAATGCCCGATTGCCTGACGCCAAGCGCGGACGTCGGTTCGTCGAGGATGAGCACCTTGGCTCCGAAATAGACCGCGCGCGCGATGGCGACCGCCTGCCGCTCGCCGCCGGAAAGCGTGCCGACCTGCTGGTTGGGATCGCGCACGTCGATGCCCATCTTGCGCATCTCCTCGCGCATGACCTTCTTGGCGAAACCGGTGTTCAGCCTGCGCAAGGGTCCGAAACCGACGGTCGGCTCGGAGCCCAGGAAGAAGTTGCGCCAGACGGACATCAGCGGCACGGTCGCAAGGTCCTGGAACACGACTGAGATGCCCGCTGCGCGGGCCTCGCGAGGCCCGCTGAAGCCGACCGTCTTGCCTTCGATCAGGAGCTCTCCCTCGTCATGCGGATGGACTCCGGAGAGGATCTTGATCAGGGTCGACTTGCCGGCCCCGTTGTCGCCCAGCACGCAGGTCACCTCGCCCGCGCGCACGGACATCGAGATATCCCGCAGCGCGATGACGCTGCCGAAGTACTTGCTCACGTTTCGCACCTCGAGCAGGGGTGCGCCGTTCTTCGATCCGTTCATGTCGTTATCGTCGCGCGCTCGCGGCGCGCCGCCTCACCAGGGTGTTCACGCCGACCGCCAGGAACAGGATCACGCCGAGAAACGTGTAGTACCAGTTGGAGTCCCAGTTGGCGAAGATGATGCCGATCTGCGCGAAGCCGATGATCAAGGCGCCGAGCGAAGCGCCGATCGCCGACCCGTAGCCGCCCATCAGCAGGCAGCCTCCGACCACGGCCGCAATGATGAAGAAGAACTCGAGGCCGACGCCCTGGCCGGACTGGATCCCCTTGAAGCGGAGGGCGACCATGATGCCGACCATGGCCGCGGCCATCGCCGTGCACATGAACAGGATGATCTTGGTGCGAGCCACCGGCACGCCCACCGCGCGGGCGGCGTTGGCGTCGCCGCCGACGGCGTAGATCCAGTTGCCGAAGGTGGTCTGGGTAAGCACCCAGGTCGCCACGACGGTGATTCCGATCCACCACAGGACCGCATCCTGGAAGTTGTACGGGGCGAGAAACGTGCTGCCGAAGATGTGCTGCGCGCTGGCAAACCCCGGCGCCTGGTCGGAGATGTCGAACCGCACCGTGTTGGTGAGCAATTTTGTGACGCCCACGTCGACTCCACGGAGGACGAAGAACGTTGCCAGGGTGATGATGAAGCTCGGCAGCTTGGTCCGGACCACGAGCACCCCGTTGATCGCGCCGATGATCGCGGCGAACACGAATACGATCACGATGCCGGCCCACACGTTGAACTGGTAGCGCGTGATCAGCATGCCGAGCAAAAGGCCGCTCGTCCCGGTCATGACGCCCGCGGACAGGTCGAACTCCCCACCGATCATGAGCAGCGCGACGGCCACGGCCATGATCCCGTAGGTCGACGCGGCGTCGGTCCAGTTCTGCATGCCGGCGATCGACGAGAAGAGGTGGCCAGGTGTCGCATCCACGGTGGCGAACAGCAGGTAGACGGCGACGGCGCCGACGAGGGCGCCGAACTCCGGGCGCTGCAGCAGCCGGACGACGAGCCGCGTCCCCGCCAGGCGCTCGTCGCCCGCTCCGGCCTGGCGCGGAGCGGGAGCTTGAACGGGTTTGGTGTTGCTCGCGACGCTCATGCTTGCGACCTCTGGAAATGGCCGCTACCGGGCCGGTCGAGCCGGCCCGGTAGAAAGCCGCTCCAGTCTATCGAGTGCCTTTGGCCGCCAGGCTCGCGACAGTGGACGCGTTGGTCTTGTCCACGATGCCGGGGCCGCTCTTGACGGTGTCGAAACCGCCGACGGTGTTGGCGTTCGACTTGTAGAGCTTGAGGAAGACGATCGGCAGGTAACCCTGCAGGTACTGCTGCTGGTCGACGGCGAAGTCGATCTTCCCGGACTGGATGTCGGTGATCACGCCGGTGCTGATGTCGAAGGTCGCGATCTTCGCCTTCGAGCCGGCGCCCGCGACCGCGGCCTCGACGATGTTCTTGGCCACGTCAGGGTCCAGGGCGAGGATGGCGTCGATGCTGGGGTCGGCGGTAAGCGCGGCCTGAAGCGTGGCCGTCGCCGACGAGACGTTGGCCTTGGCGTTGTCGATCACCAGGTCTTTCTCGGTCCCACCGAATCCGGCCTTGGCGCCGGCGCAGCGGTCGCGCAGGCTGGTGCTGGTCGCTTCGTGGATGACGCAGAGCAGATGGGTGCCACCATCCGCCTTCAGGCGCACTCCCGCCTGCTGGCCGGCAGCGGTCTCGGGCTGGCCCACGCACGTAAGCGCGCCCGAGTACGCGATGTAGCTCTGGCCGCTGGCGGTGACGCCGCAGTTGTTGATCAGGATCAGAGGAATGCCGCCGGCCGCCGCCTGCTTGGCGCAGTCGAGCACGGTCTGGCTGTGCGGCGAGACGACGAGGCCGTCCGGCTTGGCGGTGACCGCCGCGCTGATGAACTGGCACTCCTGCGTGTCGTCGTTGTTGCTGCCCTGGTAGTTGACCGAAACGCCCAGGTCGGCCGCGGCCTGCTTCTGGCCGTTCTGAACGACCGTCCAGAACGTCCCGTTGTCGCCGTGGGTCACGAAGTAGAAGCGATAGCTGGAGCCGGACGCCGAGGGTGAGCTGCTCGAGCTCGAGGTGCCGGTCGAACAGGCGGCACTCACGAGACACAAGGCAGCCAACCCGATGACTACCCGAATACGACTCATCTTTCAATCCTCCTTGGATGAGCTGGTGGTTTGGTGGCGCTGGAGATGCGACGGAAATACTCGAGGCTCTGCCGGGCCGCCGCGGCAGGACCGTAGGACGGGTCGGGCTCGGCAGTAAGCGCCGTGTCCTGCTCGAGAACGTACCAGCCCCGATAGCCGGAATCTTGAAGGAGGGAAACCACCGCCTCGATGTCCAGGTCCCCCTGGCCCAGCGGCCGGTAGAGGCCGAGGCTCACTCCTTGCGCGTACGACAGCCTGCGCGAACGCACCCCGTCCGCGATCGTCGCGTCGACGTCCTTGAGGTGCACGTGGCCGACCCGACCGGCCGCGTCACGGGCGAGCTCGGACGGGTCGACGCCACCCAGGAACAGGTGGCCGGTGTCCAGGCAGAGATCGACTGTGGTTGCCGCCATCAGGGTGTAAACGTCCTCCTTTCGCGCCACCGCTGTGCCGGCATGGGGATGAAGGGCGAGCCGAAGGCCGTTGGCCGACGCAATCTCTTCGGCACCCACGAGTGTCTCACCGAGCGCACGCCACCCGTCATCGGAGAGCCGGTCATCGCGCTCGTAGGTGTCGCCGGGCCACGCGGCGGCAAGCACGAGGGTTTCCGCGCCGGAGGCGGCCAGCGCCCGCGCCTGCCTTTTAATGGCGTCGAGTGCGGAGTTCCGCCGATCGTGGAGCACGGCGGCCAGGAAGCCGGCGACCAGTCGCAGGCCATGACGACTGAGCAGCCTCCGGCATTCGCCAGGCTCTTCGGGCAGGTAGCCGGCAGGGCCGAGCTCGGTCGCATCAAGGCCCACCTCACTCATCTCGGCCAGCACCCGATCAGGCGCCATACGGTAGCCCCACTCGGGAAGCTCGCTCACTCCCCACGAGATCGGCGCACCGGCAACCCTTGGCACGGGCGTCATCCGACCTCATCTATGCGCACCGGCCTGTGCTCTCGCTGCGAGAGCTCCGCGGCCAGGGCGACGACGAGCGCCCGGCGCGCGTCGCCCACGGGGCATGGGCTTTCGACGCCGTCCTTGACCGCCTCCAGGAAACCGTCCAGCTCGGCGCGATAGGCCGGCTCGAATCGATCCAGAAAATCGCGGTAACCGGGCTTGCTCGGAGGCTCGACACCCGGCTCCACCGAGCGAAGCGGCATCCGTTCATCCCAACCGACCGCGACGCTGTCGCGCAGCCCGAACACCTCCATCCGCACGTCATATCCGCGCGGGTCGTTGCGCGCCGCCGTGACCACGCCGAGGATCCCTCCGGCGAACCGAACCAGCGCGCATGCGGCGTCGACGTCACCGTGTCTGGCGAACAACGGCGAGTTCGCTTCCCCGTCCGCGAAAACCTCGACCACCGGCCTCCCCACCACCCAGGACCCGATGTCGAAGTCGTGGATGGCAAGGTCGCGCCAGATACCTCCGGACCCGGCGATGTAGGACTCGGGCGGGGGCGCCGGATCGTGGGTGGCGAGCCGAATGAGGTGCACGTCTCCGAGACCGCCGGACCTGACCGCTTGCCTGGCCGCGCGATAACCCGGATCGAAGCGACGCTGGAAACCGATCTGGACCAGCAGGCGGACCTTGTTCACGTGTTCGATCACAGCGTCGGTGGACGGGAGGTCGAGCGCGATGGGCTTTTCACAAAACGTCGGCACCGACGCGTCAGCTGCCATGTGGAGCAATTCGGCGTGGGCCGGGGTCGCGGCCGCGATGACGAGCGCGTCGAGGTTCGATTCGAGCAGCGCCTGGGGGCTTTCGACGCATTCGGCGCCGACTTCAGCGGCGACGCTCGTTGCGCGAGCGCGGTCGGGATCGGTCACGGTGACCCTCGTGACGTGCGGGTTCCGTTTCAAGCTGCGCGCGTGGAGCGCGCCGATCCGTCCCGTGCCCACGAGTCCGACGTGCACCTTTCTCCCCCAGTCGCAAGAAACGCCTGCCGAGTTTTCGCTCTCGCCCGCCACATCCGCATCGAGCCCGGTGATTTTACCGAGAGCGGTGGTTACGAGGGAGCGCGGAGACTGCTCGGTGAGAAACGGCGCCCGACCGCGATCTTCGCCAGCAACGACCAGTCAGCGGTCGGGGCGCTGGACGCGATCAACGAAGCCGGGCTCAGCGTGGCCGCAGACGTTTCGCTGATGGGCTACGACAACACGGCACTGGCCGCGCTGCGCCATATCTCGCTCGCGACGATCCACCAACCCAGAAACCAGATCGGCGAGATGGCGATGAAAGCAGTGATCCGCCGGATCGAGCGGAGGAGCGCCCCGGCCCGCCGGCACGTGCTCGCCCCCAAGCTCATCGTGCGGGACACGACGGCCCCACCCTCAGGGCGTGATCGGCTCTCTCGCCGACACCACCGGGCGATTGTCGACGAGCAACGCGGCAGTCCCGGCCACGATCAACGCAGCGATCGCATACATGTAGAAAGCCGCCTGGATTCCGGCGACAGACCACGCGATGCCTCCCAGGATCGGCCCGATCGTGACTCCGACGTTCTCAAACTCACCGAACAGGCCCATGTACAGGGCGTGGCGCCCGCGCGGCATGGATTCGGCGATCCATGCGGTGGCAGCCGGCCAGATGAGCGCTGCCTCCAGCGCTCGAAAGGCAGCGCCCACGATCACCAGCGCAAAGGAACCCGCCGCCGCATAGACGATGTATCCGAACGCGGCCACGATTCCGCCGGCGATCATCGTCGGCTTGCGACCCCAACGGTCGGACGCGTTGCCGCCTGGTACGAGCAGCAAGCCGCCGAGCAGGCCGACGACCAGCATCGCGGTGCCCGCGCTGGCCGCCGACAGGTGGAGGTGGGTCGTGACCAGGAGTGGCAGCAGGGCGAGCTCGCCACCCAACCCGATCTGGAAGAGCAGCGCCAACGAAGCGGTGACGGCCAGGACTTTCGCCACGCTTGCCCCTCCACGAGCCCGCTCCATGTGGGCCTGGTCGTCCTCGGTCCAGTGGCCCCGATGCTCGACGTGCGAGTAGCCGCGGAAGACGATCAGTGCGAGTAGCCCGGACACAACCGGGAGGACAGCGGTGACGAGCAGCACGCTCCGGATCGGAAAGTGGTCGATCAGCTGGCCGCCGGCCCCAGAGCCGATGGCTTCGGCGATCACCCATTGGGCAGATAGAAGCGCGAGGCCGGTCGCGCGCAAACGCGCCTGCAGGGCGGTGCCGAGATATGAGCGGGAGATCGGCCCGACCGCGACCATCATCCCCGAGGCGAGCAGGTAGCCGACCGCGATCAATGCAATCGAATCAACGCGCGCCAAGACGACGATAAACGCTCCATACAGGAGCTGCGATGCGACAAGTGGCACGCGATAACCGACACGGTCGGCGAGGAGACCCCACAACCACTCGAAGGCGAACATGCCAAAGCCGAACATCGAGAGCGCGACGCCGATCTCGTTCGGGCTGGCGCGCAGCTGCCTGAGTTCGAGCGGCAGGCAGATCTGCAGCAGCCCGACGGCAAGCGTCGAGAAGGTCATCGCGGCGATCAGAGCGCCGCTCCGGCTGCGAATCAGGGGCTCGCCGATGGCCGGCCTACCATAGGTCAACACCCCGGGCTCGCTTCCCAACGGCACCATCGCGACACAATTGCGTGCACGTGAGCGAGTCACTTGAAATTCCACACATCGGGGTGGTCACCGAAGCGTTCGCGGACCGGCCACTGGTCGACGTGATGGACTGGCTCGCGCGCGAACAGCCGTTGGTCACCGACTTGGAGATCGGCACGGGCGGCTACGCACCGACGACGCACTGCAACATGGCGCGCCTGCTTCATGACAGCGCGGCGCGCAAGGAGTGGCAGGGCGAGATCAGCGCCCGTGGATCGCCGAACGACTCGAGCGCGACCCGCTGACGGTCTCCCTGGCAGAGCTCCTGCTCATCAAGCTCCAGATCGTTGAGCTGACGGAACGCGACCAGCGTGACATCTACAACCTCACGTACCACCACGACGTGAGCAGGGGCGATGGGTCGGGCATCGAGGCCGACTACATCGCGGAGATCTGCGCCAGGGACTGGGGCCTGTGGCGCACCGCGAAATCGACCATCGAGCGGTGCAAGACAAACCTGGCCGGCTACGGTCTGGCTGCCGAAGCCACGTCGTTGATCACGGAGCGGCTCGACGTGCTCTGGAGCCAGATTGAAGAGGCGCCCAAGACGACCCGCTGGCGAATGCGGAGTCGCGTCGGCGAGCGCGTGCGTTGGTACGAGGAGCCCGAGGAGGACGCCAACACCAACTGACGCTCGATCGTGACGCCCGAGGTCAAGCTCGCGCCGATCCACGCGCTACGGTTAGAAGCGACCCATGGCGCCCAGCACCCTCCCCGACTTACTCCAGAACGGAGCCGCCGAAGATCCCGCGATCGTGGTTCCCGGCGGTGTGCGGCTGACGTATGGGCAGCTCCGCGAGCAGGTTTCCGCGGCCGCCGATGGCCTCGCGCGCCTGGGCCTCGGCAGCGGCGACCGGATCGCCCTGGTGCTTCCGAACAGCGCCGAGGCGATCGTGCTCTTCCTGGCCGCATCCACCGTGGGCACGGCCGCCCCTCTCAACGCCGCATATAAGGAAGACGAGTTCCGGTTCTACCTGGAGGACATCGACGCGCGGGCGCTGGTCGTACCGCCGAGCCAGGGAGAGACGGCGCGCCGTTCCCGGCCTTCCGGCGCGACCCTGGTCGAGGCGAGCTTCGATGAGCATGGGCGCCTCGTCCTGGAGAGCACGGAGCCGCGCGGCGCATCGCATTCCACGACAGGACCGTCCGGCGACGACGTGGCGCTGGTGCTCCACACGAGCGGGACGACCAGCCGGCCGAAGCTGGTGCCATTGAGGCAGCGCAACCTCGCCTTCTCGGCCGAAAACATCGCCAGGACGTATGGGCTGTCGCCAGACGATGTTGCCCTGTGCGTGATGCCGCTGTTCCACATCCACGGCTTGATGGCCTCGACGATGGCGACGTTCTCCTCGGGCGGCACAGTGATCGTGCTGCCGAAGTTCGACCCGATGGGTTTCTGGCCGGTCGCGAGCGAACATGGCGCCACGTGGTACTCGGCGGTGCCGACGATGCACCAGCTGCTCCTGATGCGGAACCGCGGGGAGCGTCCGGCGGGGTCGGAAAAGCTGCGCTTCATCCGCTCGAGCTCGTCTGCCCTGTCGCCCGAGACGATGCGCCAGCTCGAGTCGAGGTTTGGCGCGGCCGTGCTCGAGGCGTACGGCATGACCGAGGCGTCCCACCAGATGGCCTCGAACCCGCTGCCGCCGGCCGACAGGCGTCCGGGCACCGTGGGGGTCGGCACGGGCGTGCGCATCGGCATCATGGACGAGAATGGCGGACTCCTTCCGCAAGCCGCCCAGGGCGAGGTCGTGATCCAGGGACCGAGCGTGATCGACGGCTACGCCAACAACCCGGTCGCGAACGCGACGTCCTTCACGGACGGCTGGTTCCGCACCGGCGACCAGGGCGTCCTCGACGAAGACGGATACCTGTCTTTGATCGGGCGGCTCAAGGAGATGATCAATCGCGGCGGCGAGAAGATCGCACCGCGGGAGATCGATGACGTGCTGCTGCAGCACCCCGCGGTCGGCGAGGCTGTCGCGTTCGGCTCTCCGCACCCGGCCTGGGGTGAGGAGGTTGTAGCCGCGGTCGTGCTGAAGGGCGAGGCGACCGAGAAGGAGCTCATCGCGTTCGCGCGCGAGCGCCTGGCGGACTACAAGGTGCCGAGAAAGCTGTACATCGTCGAGCAGATCCCTCGCACCGCGACCGGCAAGATCCAGCGCCGCGCCGTCGCAGACACCCTCAACCCTCGATGACCGTCGCGATCGTCGGCGCTGGCGCTATCGGCGGGCTGCTCGGCGCTCACCTCTCGCGCAGCGGTCAAGACGTGATCCTGATCGCGCGCGGCGCAAACCTCGCCGCGATGCGCGAACGGGGCGTCACCGTACGCAGTTCGGACGGCGACTTCACCACGCATCCGCGGTCCACCGACGAGATCTCTGCGATCCGCGAGGCGCAGGTGGTTTTCATCACATTGAAGGCGCACAGCATCCCGGCCGTCGCGCCCGCCATCGGCGCTGCCCTATCGAAGGACGCCAGCGTCGTTGGGGCGATGAACGGGATCCCCTGGTGGTATTTCCGCGACTGGCACCTCGAATCCGTCGACCCCGGCGGTGTGATTGCCAGGAGCATCCCCTACGAGCGGGTCGTGGGCAGCGTCGTCTATGCCGCTTCGACGCTGGTGGAACCCGGCGTCATCGAGCATGAGGAGGGCAACCGTTTCTCGGTCGGTGAGCCTGACGGGTCCAAGAGCGAACGCGTGCAGCAGATTTCGGCCATGCTCGGCGCCGCCGGCTTCAAGGCCCCGGTGTCAACACGCCTGCGCGGCGAGATCTGGGTCAAGCTCCTCGGCAACGCCACTTTGAACCCGGTCAGCGCCCTCACGCGAATGACGCTTGCCGACATGTTCGCCTCGTCGGGTGGCAGGGACCTGATCCGCAACCTGATGGAGGAGGTCGCGTCGGTCGCCCACGCGCTGGACGTCGAGCTTCCCGTGAGCGTCGAAAAGCGCATGGAGGGCGCCGCCGCCCTCGGCTCGCACAAGAGCTCGACGCTGCAGGACCTGGAGGCGGGCAAGCCCCTCGAGATCGATGCCCTCCTCGGCGCGGTCATCGAGATCGCTGACGGCAAGAACGTACCGGTGCCCGCGCTGCGCACCGTCTACCGGTTGACCAGCCTCCTGGACCGCACGATCCGCCGCTAGAGGCGCGGCCGGAAAAGCCGTCGACGGAGCCGAGGGTTACGGCCGCGCCGCTAGCCGGGAAGCCACCCGCCGCCGTGCCCCTGGGCGGCGATTGCCCAGCGCAGCGTGTCCAGCACCTCGGCCAGGTGCGCTCGCATGGCTTCCTCGGCGCCATCCTCGTCATGCGCTTTCAGCGCAGCAAAGATCGCCTCGTGCTCTCGCAGCGAACGCTCCGCGCGCCATGGGCGCATGGCCGTCTGGTACTGGAAACGGATCGCCTGTGACTTGAGGCCCCCGACGATCCGCATCGCGGTCGGGTGGTCCGCCGCCGCCCAGATGCGCTGGTGGAAGCGCGCGTTCAACTCCGAGTAGCCGATCGAGTCGCCTCGGTCCACCCGCGCCTTCATCTCTTTGATGACGAGGTGGAGCTCGCGCAGGTCGTCGGGCTTGACCAGGGTCGCGGCTCGTCTGGCGAGCAGGCCTTCGAGCGCCGCGCGGACCTCCTCGATCTCCAGGGCCTCGCTGTCCGAGACGTGGCGCACCCGCGCACCGCGGTTCTTCTCGAGCGTGACGAGCCCTTCCTGGTCCAACCTGACCAGGGCGGCACGGACCGCGGTCCTGCCCGCGCGGATGTGCTCGGCGATCGAGGCCTCGACCAGCCTTTCGTTCGGATGGAACTGGCCGGCGACGATCGCCTCGCGCAGCCGGTGATAGGCATCGGATGGGACGGGTCGAACTCGCATGTTGCTACGCCCGAGATTATCGTCAATAATGTCGACAATCAAGCCCTAACCGCAAGCCACCAACTAACTGATAAGGGAGGAACAGTGAAGACCTTCCGTGTGCGCATGAGCTCCGTCGCCGTTTCCGTCGTCGCCGTACTGCTGGCGGCCGCCTGCGGCGGCAGCACCTCGTCGGGGGGTGGCCTGGGATCGGGTGACCTCCTGGTCGGTGTCATCGCGCCATTCACGGGCGCGGACGCGGGCCTTGGCCCCGCCTACTACGCCGCCTGCCTTGCCGCCGCTCCCTCGATCAACAACAACGGCGGAGTCGGTGGCCGTAAGGTGAAGTGCCAGCAGTTCGACACCCGAGGCGAGCCCGCCGACGCGGTGCCCGCGGCGAACCAGATGGTCGCCAGCAACTCCAACCTGATGGCGGTGGTCGGCTGCACGTCAGACGAGGCCGCGACGGTCGCGCCCATCATCGACCGGGCTCACATCCCAATGTTCTGCATGACGGGCCAGTCCGAGTTCAACAAGACACCCCTCCAGTACTTCCACCGCCTCGTGCCGGCCGACATCTACGACGCGTACGCGATGGTCGGAAGCGCGCTGTACGGACCCGGGCACACGCCCTACAAGCGGGCGGCGCTGGTGTTCGGCAACGACATCGGCTCGCAGGCTTTCGTGCAGCCGGCCACCAACGCGTTCACCGGTCTTGGCGGAACCATCGCGATCAACCAGCCGATCAACCTGACCTCAACCTCATTCCGCACCGAGGTCACGGCCATGCTGGCGACGCACCCTGACGTGATCCTCACCGAGGCGCTCGGTGCGGCTGGTACCTACCTGGGTGAGGTCAAGACCCTGAACGGCGGGCAGATGATCCCATTCATCGGCACCTCCGCCACCATCGATCCGACCTGGTTCAAGCAGGTCAGCGACGCCATCGGCGTCCAGAGCGTGGTCGACAACTACGCCGGAGTCGACCTGGGTTACTCATTCTCGGGGCCGGCCTACGACGAGTTCATCACCAACCTGAACGCCGCCGCCTCCACTTTCGCGGACGCACCCAAGTACAAGCAGCGCGGGTCGACGCTGCACCTCTACGACGGGATCATCATGAGCGCGCTCGCCATGGTGCAGACGAACAGCAGCGACCCGAAGGTCTACAACGCCAAGATCAAGGAGATCGCCAACGGCACCGCGGGCGCGACGGTCGTCAACACTTACAAGGATGGCGTTGCGGCGATCAAGGCCGGCAAGGCGATCCGATTCGTCGGCGCCGGCGGCGAGAACCAGTTCGACCAGTACAACAACTCCGTGTCGGGCTACATTCTCGTCAAGTACGACTCCCAGGGCAACGAGGTCAAAGTGGCCTCCCTCAGCCCGGACCAGACCGCGAAGATCGCCGCGGCAGGTGGTATCTAGAGTCCGAACTCGCAGCACCCTGAGCCGAACGCCGTGAGCTTGTTCGAAGCGGCGTTCGGCTTCGGCCTCGTCAGCATGTCGGTGATCGCGCTCGCGGCCGTCGGGTTCACCATGCAGTTCGGCATCACCAACATAATCAACCTCGCTTACGGCCAGGTCATGATCACCTCCGCCTACGTCGCGTACTACCTCAACCGCGCCGGCGTCTCGATCTGGATCGGGATGATCGCCGGCGCCATCTTCGGAGCCCTGTTCTCGTTCCTGCTGAACCGGATCGTCTACGCCCCCTTCCAGCGGAAGGGCACAACCCTGCTCGGGATGGTCATCGTCTCGCTCGCCGTCTCGCTCATGATCGCCAACCTTCTTCTGCCGATCGTGGGCTACTACAGCACCTCCTATCACCAGGACCCAGGAGGTCTCATCCGGCTGGGCGGGATCGCCCTGACGTCCAACCAGATCGTGATCATCGTGATCGCGGTCGCCGTCATGCTCGCCATCCACGGCCTGCTGACGTACACGCGCCTGGGCAAGGCGATGCGCGCGACGGCGGCCAACCCCTCGCTGGCCAGGAATTGCGGCATCCCGACCCAGCGCGTGGTGGATGCGGTCTGGCTGATCACCGGCGCACTGTGCGGGCTGGCGGGCGTGGTCGCTGCGTTGAATGCCGACTCGTTCGCGATCGCCAGCGGAGCAGGCTTTCTCATCACCGCGCTGGCCGCCGCCGTGCTGGGCGGAGCCGGCCAGCCTTACGGCGCCATGATCGGGGCCGTGATCATCGGCATGGTAACCGAGCTCAGCGCCGCCCAGTGGTCGCCTGAGTACAAAGACGTCGTCGCTTTCGGCATCCTTGTTGCGGTCATGGTGCTGCGCCCTCAGGGCCTCCTGGCCAGGCGCGGGGCGCTGGCGGCGGCGGGATGAACACCTACTACGCCGCGAACCTGCTGATCTACGCCGGCGTCGACATCATCGCCTGCCTCGCACTCAACCTTCAGTTCGGCGTTTCGGGAATCACCAACTTCAGCTTCATCGTCTTTCAAGCCGTAGGGGCGTACACCGCGGCGGTGCTGTCGATGCCACCCGACACCGCCGCCGGTTACGACTTCCAGGTTTACTTCGGCGGCTACCAGCTGCCGTTCCCGATCCCGTGGATCGGCGGAGCCGTCGCGGGCGGCCTGCTGTCGATCCCCGTGGGTTTCTTTGTGCTGAGAAAACTGCGAAGCGACTACCAGGCGATCGCGCTGCTGGTCACCTCGATCATCGCGAACACCGTGATCACCAACGCGCGGTCATTCCTGAACGGCGCGGCCGGCCTCGCGCTGGTTCCGCAACCGCTGCAGGACCGGATCGACCCCAGCACCGACACCTACCAGTATTTGTACGTCGGGCTGACCGCTCTAGGTGTCGCGCTCGCGTGGTTCGTCTCAGCACGAATCGTCAACTCGCCATTCGGTCGCACGCTGCGCGCCATGCGCGACCACGAGCTTGCCGCCACCGCGCTCGGCAAGAACCCGGTCCGGCTGAAGATGACGATCTTTATAGTCGGAGGCATGATCGCCGGCCTCTCCGGCGCCATCCTGGTTGGGTTCATACAGGTCTGGGCTCCATCTGTCTGGCTTTACCCCGAGACGATCATCCTGTTCGCCGCCGTCATCGTTGGCGGGCGCGGTAACAACATCGGAGCGATCCTGGGCGCGTTGCTGGTCCCCGTCGGGTTCGAAGAGGTGACCCGGCTGATGGAACGGTTGAACATCGGGCCTCCCGGCTTCATCCCCGCCTTCGAGTGGGTGGCGATTGGCCTGCTGATCATGGGATTCCTGTGGTTCAGGCCCGACGGAGTGCGGCCGGAGCCGAGGCATGTCTTCGAGGGAAGCCCGTTCCCGGAAGAGGTCGAGAGTGTCCGCGCCGGCTGACGCCCCGATGCTGGTCGCGCGCGACATCCACCGTCACTTCGAAGGCATGCGCGCTGTGGACGGAGTATCGATCGACGTCCCAAAAGGGCAGATCACAGGCCTGATCGGGCCCAACGGAGCGGGCAAATCGACGTTCATGGCGGTGCTGGCCGGCACCCTGCCCGCAACGAGCGGAAGCATCTCTTTCGAAGGCACCGACATCACGCACCTCCCCACCTACACGAGGGCCCGGCGCGGCGTCGTGCGCACGTTCCAGCTGCCTTCGGAGTTCGCGCGCCTGACCGTGCTCGAGAACCTGCTCGTCGCCGCGCCGGACAACCGCGGAGACTCGCTCTGGGGAGCGCTGCGGGGCAAGAGCTACTGGAAGGCCGATGAAGACCGGCTCGTCGCGCAGGCACGCGCCTTGCTCAGGCGGTTTGGCATGACCGCCAAGGAGTCGGACTACGCCGGCACCATGAGCGGCGGGCAAAAGCGGCTGATCGAGATCATGCGGGCCCTAATGCTCCGGCCACGCTGCCTACTGCTGGACGAGCCCATGTCGGGCGTGCATCCGAAGATCGTCGACGAGATCAAGCAATACCTCCAGTCGCTGCGCGCGGAGGGATTGACGATCCTGATGGTCGAGCACGAGCTGCACATGGTCGAGCAGCTGTGCGATTCCGTCGTCGTGATGGCGCAGGGAAAGGTCATCGGCAGCGGCACCATGGCAAGCCTGAGGCGACAGCAGGAGATTGTTGACGCTTACCTCGTTGGATGAGGCGCTGGGCGTGAAAGACCGACCGGCCCCGAGCCTGAGGGCCGAGGGGATCACGTCCGGCTACGGCGGCGTGCCCGTGATCCGCGAGGTCTCGCTCTCCGTCGGTCCGGGCGAGATCGTGGCGGTGATCGGTCCCAACGGCGCCGGCAAGAGCACCCTGCTGAAAAGCCTGGTCGGGATCCTACGCGTGACCAGCGGCAGGATCCTGCTCGGAGCGGACGACGTGACGAACCACCCGCCTGAAGACCTGGCGCGACGCGGCGTCGGGTACGTGCCGCAGGTGAACGACATCTTCGAGCCGCTCACCGTGCTCGAGAACCTCGAGATGGGCGGCTACCTGCTGCCGGCGAGCAAGGTTCATGCCCGCGTCGTCGAGGTCGGTGAGGTGTTCCCCGCCCTTCCGCCTATGCTCAAGCGGCGGGCCGACAAGCTGAGCGGTGGCGAGCGGAAGATGCTCGCGATCGCCCGCGTGCTGATGCTGGACCCCAAGGTGTTGATCCTCGACGAGCCGACCGCGAACCTGTCTCCCAAGCTTGCGAACAGCCTGCTGCGGGAGCACGTCAAGAGGCTGGCCGGGGTCGGCAAGGCGGTGCTGCTGGTGGAACAGCGGGCCCGGGCGGCCCTGCAGATCGCCGACTGGACCAGCGTGCTGGTCTCCGGCGCCACCCGCCTGGAGGGTCGCCCGGGCGATCTCCTCAAGCGGCAGGACTTCGAGGAGCTGTTTTTGGGAGCGGGAACGGCCGGCGCGGCCGCACCAGAGTTTCAGGAGGAAGACGAATGAGATTGTTGATGTTTCGCTCGGGCGGTGGTCGGCGGCTGGGGGTGCTGCGTCCCGGTCATGCCGACGAGGTCGTCGAGCTCACCGATGCCGCGGACATACTCGAGCTGATCGATTCCGGGGACAAAGGCCTTGCGATGGTTCACTCGGCGATGTCAGGCGCGAAGGGCAAGACCCACCGCCTCGCCGAACTGGAGCTCCTCCCGCCGCTAGGCGAGCCACGCGGCAACGTGATCGCCATCGGCCGCAACTACCAGAAGCACGCGGAGGAGACGGCGGCGGAGGGCCATGAGCCAAGCCCGCCGACCATCTTCACCAAGGCCATCACGTCGCTGACGGAGCCCAACGCCGACATCGCGATCGATCCGAAGATCAGCGACAAGATCGACTGGGAGGTCGAGCTTGCCGTGGTGATCGGCAAGCGTGGCGCGAACATCAAGCGCTCGGCCGCGCGGCCCTACGTCTTCGGGTACACGGTGATCAACGATGTGACTGCGCGCGACATCCAGAGCGGCTGGGGCGGCCAGTACTTCAAGGGCAAGAGCCTGGACCGCTCGTCTCCGACGGGACCATGGATCGTGACGGCGGACGAGGTCCCGGACCCGCAGAAGCTGAATCTCTTCCTGCGCGTCAACGGCGTCGTCAAGCAGGAGGGGAACACGCGCGACATGATCTACCCGGTCGACGCGATCATCGAGTGGGTCTCGAAGGGCATGACCCTGCTGCCCGGCTCGATCATCGCCACCGGCACGCCGGACGGCGTCGGCTTCGCCCGGACGCCGCCCGAGTTCCTGCAGCCCGGCGACGTGATGGAGACCGAGGTCCAGGGCCTCGGCCTCCTGCGCAACCGGATCGTGGCCGCTCCGCGAGACTGAAGACCCAGCTCCTCAAACCAACTATGTCGCGGGCCCAACCACCTGCGACGCGGCGCTCTCCAGGGTTGCGTCTGGCACCGCGCCGGTCGTGATTCGGTTCACGACGTGGCTGCGGTCCAGCCATACGTTCACGGGTAGCCCGATGTCCACCGCATAAGCCGCGGCGATCGAACCCTGAGGGTCGATCACGGTTTCCAGGTTCACATTCAGGCCTGCGAGATATTGCTTCATGCGGGTCGCGTTCGTCTCCCGGTAATCCACCGCAAGCACGGTGAAGCCGGCCGCCTTATAGGTGTCGCGGATGCGTTGCAGCGCGGGAAGCTCCTGCTGGCAGGCGGTGCACCATGTCGCCCAGAAACTGAGCAAGACCGGCCTGCCCTTCGTGTCGCTCAAGCTCACCCTGTTGCCATTCAAGTCCCAGGACGTGAAGCTCGGCGCCTTGGACCCCACCACGGCATGACCCGAGCCTACCCAGGGCGTCTTCGAGCTGGAGTTCGCAATGACAATGCCCGCGGCGGTCGCGGTCGCGACCAGCACCACCAGCACCGGGAGGGCGAACGACCACGCGGGCACGGATCGGGTCCTGACCTCGTGGCGCGCTCCGATCGTGTTCACAGCCGCACCGTTGCGGCCAAAGGCGCCGCCACGAACAGCAATGCCAGGTAGATGAGCGAGTAATGGAATAGCGCCATCGCTGATTCGCCCCCGTCATCGCGGACCGCGCTCAACGCCAGGCCGAAAAACACGGCGCCGAGCGCAATGGATGCCACCGTGTAAACGGGCCCCAGCCACAGGGCCGGCACCAGGCTGATGACGAGCATGATGGCGGTGTAAGCCAGGATCGCGCGGCGGGTGCGCACCGGGCCGACCACGACAGGCAGCATCGGCACATTGACCGCCGAGTATTGGCGCCGCAACAGGAGGGCAAGGGCCCAGAAGTGCGGGGGCGTCCAGAAGAAGATGATCGCGAAGAGCGCCCAGGCCAACGGGCTCAGCGAACCAGTCACGGCCGCCCAGCCGACGAGCGGAGGAAAGGCGCCGGCCGCGCCTCCGATGACGATGTTCTGAGCCGTGGTGCGCTTCAGCCACATCGTGTAGACGAACACGTAGACGAGTCCGCCCGCAGCGGCCAGGCCGGCCGCCAGCAGGTTGCTCGACAGCCCGACCAGGGCCACGCCCACTGCGGCGACCGCGATGCCGAACAGCAGTCCATGCATGGGAGCGATCCTGCCGGCGGCGATCGGCCGTCTGCGGGTGCGCGGCATGACGGCGTCGATGTCGCGGTCGAACCAGCAGTTGATCGCGCCGGCGCCGCCGGCCGCGAGCGCGCCCCCGGCCACGGAGCCGACCAGGACGCCGGCCGACGGCCACCCGCGGGCCGCAGTGATCATGGCCCCAAGCTCAGTGACGACCAGCAGCAGGATGATCCGCGGCTTGAGGAGCGCCACGTAGTCCGCGGCCACCTGCGCCAAGGACGAGGGAAAGCTGTTCGCTTCACCCGTCTGTGGAGCGACGCGTGACTCAACCGCCAACCTAACGACCCCCATCGACGGCCGCCAGAGCCGATTTGGATCTCGCCTCCTCGTCAGCCAACCAGCGGAAGAGAAACGCGACGAACGCAATCGAATACGTGATGGACCCAGGCACCCACATCATCCCGCCGCCAAGCTGCTGATCGGTGAACGCCGAGATCCCGCCGGGACGCACCGCCAGCAGCGCGTACGCATAGAAGGGAGCAGTGGCGAAGGAGAGCACAGCGGCCAGCACCCACGACTGGATCATCGCGCCAAAGACATAAGCCGCCCGCTCAAGCGAACTGAGGCGGGAGCGAAACGGGTACTGGTCGATGACCTGCGCCCAGAAGGCGATACCCAGCGCGAGGAAAAGGGTGTGCTCGACGTGGTGTACGAGGTGGTTCCTCAGCGTCAGGTCGTAAATGGCCGGCAGGTGCCACAGCCAGAGGTTACCCGCGGCGAGGAACCACACGACCGCTGGATTGCTCAGGCGGCGGTATGCCCACCTCACGGGCGCGAATCGCGGATTCAGGAACACGGGCCGCGCGATGCCGCGACGGAGCCTCAAAGGGAGCGCGCGCCACATCCGCGTCCACGGAGAGGCCACCGCCAGCAGCGGTGCGGCGACGACCATGAGCAGCAGGTGCTGGACCATGTGGATCCAGAACAGCTGGCGCGCCAGCATCTCCAGGGGGCTCTGGAGCGCGACCAGGATCGTCAAGAGCGCGGCCCAGAACGCAATCGAGCGCCAGCGATCGGCGCGGTGGCCGATACCTCCCACGACGTAGAGCACCGCGGCGACCTCGACACCGATCAGCACCGCGGGCTCGAACGGCCAGGGCCAAGTGGCGGGCACGCCGGGCCTCAGACGAAATAGAGAACGAGGTAAGCGATCAGGCCAATTCCGGCGAGAAAGAAGAGAACGTTCGAAAAGTGCGCCGCCGTCGCGCGCCTGGTTGCCATGTCACCTGCCGGGTTGGACTGCGAGATCTGCGTCGCCAGCCAGAGCAATGCGCCTGCGGTCTGGACCATCAAGGCTCCCTTCAGCCCGATGAAGACGCTCGGGAAGCCCCCCCCTTGCTGAGGGTCAAAGCCAAGGTTTCGGAACTCGTAGATCTGGAAGCCGATGCAGAGCACCCCGGCGGCGAGTGCCAGCCACAGCAGCGTGCGGGTCATCGCGGCGTTGCGTATCGCTCCCAGGTGAAAGACCGCCGTCAGGATGGCCAGCAGCACGATGACGGCGCCGATCGCCCGGGTCGGGTGGGTCGTCCCGGCGGGCAACCACGAGTAGTTGTTGTTCATTGCCCTCAGGTAGAAGAACGTGAAGAAGAACGCGGCGAAGAAGAAGAGGTCCGCCACCAGGAAGATCCTTGTGCCAATGCGGGTGAGATTGGCGTCGACCTCCGGCTGCCACTCGGGTTCGCCGATGGCGCGTTCGCTCATGCCGGCGCCGGCTCGGCGCCGGACTCGATGACCGGCCGCGGCACGCCTTCACCGTAGTCATAAGGAGGACGCGTGAAGGTCGGGATGCGCGCGAAGTTGCGCCGGGGCAGCGGCGTCGGCAACTGCCACTCGATCGAGCGAGCGTGCCATGGATCTGCCGGAGCGGGCTCTGAATTGAAGAACCACCCCCAGATCACGATTACAGCGAAGAAAACCATAGAGCTGAACAGCAGGTAGGCCGAGATCGACACCCAATCGTTGAGGCCCTGCAGGTTCAAGGCGTAAGTCGAGACGCGACGTGGCATGTCGAGCAAACCAGCCGCAAATAGCGGCAAGAAGGTCGAGTTGAACGTGATGAACATCCACCAGAACTGGATTTTGGCCAGTGTCTGGTTGAACATCCTGCCCGTCATCTTGGGGAACCAGTAGTAGACCGCGCCCACGATGGCGAAGATCTCGCCTCCGACGATCGTGTAATGGAAGTGGGCCATCGAGAAGTAGCTGCCGTGGAGGGTGACGTCGCTTGGGACGTCAGACAGGAAGACACCCGAGATCCCGCCGAGCAAGAAGTTGAACAGGAAAGCCAGGCAGAACAGCATCGGCACCGCCATCGAGATCTTGGCTCGCCACATCGTGCCGAACGCGACCAGGAAGACGATGCCGGTGGGGATCGAGATCATCTCGGTCGAGAGCATGTAGAAAGGACGGAGGGCCGGGGCGATCCCGCTGACGAAGATGTGGTGCTGCCAGACAAACCAGCTCAAGAGCGTCACGCCAAGAAGCCCCACGACGGCGGTCTTGTAGCCCCAGATCGGCTTGCGGGAGAAGTGCGGTATCAACTCCATCACGATCCCGAACGCCGGCAGGATGAAGATGTAGACCTCCGGATGACCGAAGAACCAGAAGAGGTTCTCCCACAGGTATGGGCTACCGCCGTTGGACGAGATGAAGAACGTCGTGTTCATGGTCCGGTCGAGTGCCTGCATGCTGAGGGCGGCCGCGAGCACCGGCGCCGCGAACGTGCCCAGGATCGATGCGGAGAACACGCCCCACACGAACAGAGGCAGGCGCGTCCAGGTCATCCCGGGTGCGCGCAGGCAGATGATCGTCGTCAGCATGTTGATCCCCGACGTGACCAGAGCGAGCCCGATGAGCGTGAACCCGACGATATAGCTGTCAAAGCCTGCAGGCGCCTGCTCCGACAGTGGCGCGTATCCCGTCCATCCGGTCTGAAAGCCACCGAAGATCGGGGCCGCGAGCAGGATCACAATCGCCGGCGGCACGAGCCAGAACGACAGCGCCTCCAGCCGCGGGAAGGCCATTCGGTTCGTGCCGATCATGAGCGGCACGAAGAAGTTTCCGAACGGCCCGACGATGGCGGCGCTGGCGACGAAGATCATCATCACGCTGTGCATGCTGACGAGCACGAGGTATTTGTCGGGCGGGAAGATCGGGGTCGACGGATCGAGCAGGTTCGTGCGAACGAGCATCGCGCCGATGCCCCCGAACAACATTGCCATCAGCATCGCGATGAGGTACTGGACTCCGATGACCTTGTGGTCGAGGCTGAGGTTGAGGTATCGCCCAACACCGGCGTGCTCGTCACCTGATGGCTGTGAGGCGATGTGCCAGCCGAACAGCCGCTGAAGCGGGTAGTTGGCGAAACCGAGCCCCACGAGGAAAAGCAGGCTGCCCAACACGTAGCCGAGGATGACCCCGGTGTTCTCGCCATCATTGAACGCGAATCCATTTCCGATCTGGACTCCCGCCCAGTAACCGACCAGCGCGAGCACGATTGCGGTGACGATGTTGGTCGGGACCGTCATCCGCTGCTCGCTCGGAGTCAGCATCGTTTGGGCGTTGCCGGTGACCGATGCAGCCACGCTAAGACCCCTTTACCCGTGGACTCGGGAAATACATCGGAGCGTAGGGAGGAAGCTGCAGGTCGGCCTCGGACGCCTGCTGTCCGCTGATCCACGACGCGAACTCGTCCTGGCTGACGACCTTGCCGTTTGTGTCGAACATGTTCCCGTGCCACAAACCGCATAGCTCGGCGCAGCGGACGGTGAAGGATCCCGTATGCATGGTCGTGACATAGAACACGTTGTCGACACCTGGGTTGGCGTCTGCCTTGACGCCAAGCTCGTACGCCCAGAATGAGTGCACGGCGTCGGTCGACGTGACGTGCAGCACTATGTTGGCGTCCACCGGTAGCACGAGATGAAGGGTCTCGACTCCGCCGTAGTCCGCATATCGGTAGGTGAAATACCACTGCTGGGCAATGACCTGGACCTGCAGCTCGTGGCCGGCTGAGGCGCCCACGGGCTGGGTGCCTGACGCGCCGAGCGGCTGCGAGGAGAAGTCGGTCGCGTTCGCAGAGCCGGCGAGCTCCGCGATGCCGATCCCGGCCAGCACAAACACGACGATGGCGGTCAACGCGACCCAGGTGACCTGCAATCGCAGATCGCCTCGGCTGACCGGCCCATCTTCGATCGCGCCTCGCGTCTGCCTGAAGGCGAATGCCGCGTAGACCAGGAACACCACCACCCCGACGAAGACCGGCGTCGCGAGCACGAGCATCAGCGAGATGGTCGAAGTCTCGTCCGCGCCCTGGCGCGTCTGGTCGCCGGGCGGCATGTGGATCTGCATCGCGATGACGATCCCGATCACGCTCAGCACCGCCCATGCGATCAGAAGCCGGAGCGCGTGCGTGCGACGAGGGCTCTTCAATCTACTGGACGACCAAAAAGCCGCCCATGTAGCCGACCGTCTGCATCGGTCCGCCGTTACCGTAGATGGTGCCGGCGCCGCAGGGTACGAAGCACTGCCAATGGTATATGCCGGGCTTACCGGTGCGGAACGAGAAGGTGATCACGTTTATGCTCCCTGCCGGCGCGCTGGCGCTCACGCCCATCAGCGGAACGAATACGCCGAGGTCGGGGATCCCGAACGTGTGCGCGGGAGTGGACGCGTCATCGAGCTTGGTGAAATCGCCTTCCTGAGGGTTGCCCTGGTCGTCGAAGTAGGTCATGTGGAAAGGTCCGATGATTCCTTGCGCCTGGGCCCAGAACGGGTTGCGCAGTCCTGACGCCGAGTCCTCCTGGTCGATGGTCACCGTCACCACCGAGTTGGCCGGCACCTTGTACGTCGTGGTCGGCAGGTAGCTGACCCAGTCGGGATGCGGGTCGTCGGGTCGCGGAAACGTGATGGCGGCGGACACGGCGCCCACCGTCTCGAGGTGGATGAACGTCTCGGGCTGGCCCGGCGCGGTCGCAATCCTTGCCGAGGAGGCCGCCTCGGAGGCGAGGGTCGGAGGGAACTTCGCCACGAAGCCGACGATGAATATGGTCAGCAGAGCCGACATGACGCCTATCGCCACCACCAGAACGACCAGGCGCATCGCGTAGTTAGGGGCCCGCCTCACTGCCTCACGATCACGCGTGACAGTAACAGCACATGGCCTGCTTGTAAATCCCCGAAATTCAGTTGAACTGCTCCGAAGACCGATTGGGGGTGAGTGGGCCCGTTTGCGTCAGCCGGTGGCGAGGACCCTCACGTCGTTCTCGACGGCCGAGGCGACCGGGACGTCGAGGAACCCGACCCGCTCGTAGCCGTCCCTGTCGATGAGATAGATCACCGAGCTGTGCTCGATGTCGCCGGTTGCGACCTGGACGCCGATGCCATAGTTGTTCCAGACTTCGGCGAGCTGAGCCTCGGTGCCGGTGAGCCAGGAGTACCGTCCGGAGAGCCCGCTTGCGCTCGCGAACGCAGCGATGGTGGCCGGAGTGTCGGCGTCGGGCCGCACGCTCACGACCACGATGTCAAACGGGACGCTCCGGCCCAGGCTACCCTCCACGGCGCCGAGCAGGCTCGCCTGGAGCGGGCACAGGTTTCGGCACTGAGTGTCCAGGAACGTGAGCGCGACGACCCGTCCTCTAAAGCCAGACAGGGACACCGTCTTTCCGGTCTGGTCACGAAGTGTGAACGGGGGCGCGGCCACAGTCTTGGCGCCCATCACCACTCCGCCGACGAGGGAAGGTGGACGAGTTGATTCGAAGACCTTCGGGAGCGTCAGGCCGGCGACGATGCCTGCGATCGCGGCCAGCGCCACCAGCCACAGGGCCAGGTAGAGCCGCCAACCGCGTTCCGAAAGACGCAAGCGCCGCGTCCCCAGCATCGCCGCAAGAATACTGCGGCGGGTGCTCGCTGTAACCCGACGCGGTAAAAGGGGCGACTCCCATGACGGTTCGATTGAGCCCGGCGCGCCTGGACCGAGAGCTCGCGCGCCGCGGCTGGAACGCCACCGACCTGGCGAACGCTTCCGGTTGCAGCCCCGCGACCATCTCGGCCGCGCGCCGCGGCCGGGCGGTCACGAGCTCGACTTTGAGCAAGATCGCGGATGCCCTTCGACAGGCGCCTGTCATCGACGGCGTGGACCACCTTCTGGAACCTGATTTCGGGACCGCCCAGTCCTGACGGCGACCGAGCGCGTCAACCACCTGCGTGAGAACGCTGTCGCGGGAGAGCCGCCCTTCTTAGGGCCGGAGCAGCGCGACCTCATTGTTCGCATCGCCGAAGGCGATTAGGCTTGGGTGCCATGTTCCGGATCGAAGAGCTGACCGGGGTGCTGCCGGCGCTGGTCTCGCCCCTCAACAAGGACGGCACTGTCGACGAACCTGCGATCGACAGGCTTGTCGAGCACGTGATCCGCGGCGGCGTCCACGGGCTGCTTGCGCTGGGTTCAACCGGCGAGACGGCCTCCCTGGATGAGAACGCGCGCCGCAAGGTACTGGGGCGGGTCGTTCGCGCCGCGGGAGGCCGCGTGCCCGTGATCTGCGGAGTCGCGCAGAGCCATCTCGCCGCGGCTCGTGTCGAGGTGGAGGCCGCAGCCCGCCTCGGCGCGAACGCAGTGCTGGTGACCCCTCCTTTCTATTACCTGATCGATCAAGCGACAGTGCTGGCGTTCTATCGAAAGCTAGCCGAGGGTAGCCCGCTCCCGATCCTGCTGTACAACATCCCGCAGTTCACCAAGGTGGTCACGGAGCCCGCGACCGTCGCCACCCTCGCGCGCGAAGGGACCATCAGCGGCATCAAGGACTCGAGCCGCGATTTCGAGTACTTCGAAGGCGTGTGCATCGCCACGCGCGACCTGCCGCGTTTTCGAATCTTCACGGGCAGCGACACCATGCTGCTGCCGTCTCTCGCGATGGGCGGGGCCGGCACGATCTGTGGCGCCGGCAACGTGGCGCCGCAGTGGGTGGTTCGCATTTTTGACGACTTCAAGCACTGCGACCTGGCAGCTGCTCGTTCCGCGCAGGACGCGCTTTACGAGTTGGTTATGGCGGTCAGGGGCGGTGTGTTCCCGAGCGCGATCAAGGCCGCGCTCCAGATGCAGGGAATCTGCGAGCAATGGTGCGCGCCGCCAATCGAACCACTGGACGAGCGCTTGAGGTCGCGGCTGCGCGAGCAGCTGGAGACGTGGAGTTTGCTGACCCCGACGGCGACAAGAGGCTGAACCGGAAGCCCGCGGGGTCACCTCGTTGTTCGTCCGGGAGCGAGCCTCCAGAGGCCGTTATCCTCCTCCCCACGTGATCCTCTCCATCGGCGACCTCCTGCTCGACATCACGATCGTCCCGGAGGGTCCCCTGCGCCCGGACGACGACCGGGCCGCCAGGATCGGGCTCGGCGGCGGTGGACAGGCGGCCAACTTCTGCGCCTGGGTCGCCGCGCTAGGGGAACCGGTACGCCTGGTCACAAGGGTCGGCGACGACGACCGCGGCAGGCAGCTCGTGGCGGACCTGGAGAGTCGCGGCGTGGAAGTTTGCGCGGTGTGGGGCGCCGAACCCACCGGCGCGATCGCGGTCCTGGTCGGCCCCGAAGGGCAGCGCGCCATGGCGACGCAGCGCGGAGCCAGCATTGGACTGCGACCCGATGACCTGATGGAGGAGTGGTTCCGCGACGTGACCCTGATCCACGTCCCGGCCTACTCGTTGTTCGTGGAACCGATCGCGAGAGCGACGCGGGCCGCGATCGAGCACGTCAGGGAGATGGGAGGCATGCTCTCCATCGACCTTTCTTCGGTGGCGGGCCTGCGCGAGTACGGGCCGTCGAAGATGGCCTACGACCTCGCGCGCCTCAAGCCGGAGCTGCTGTTCGCGACGGAGGCTGAGGCCGGGACGATCGGGGTCGCGCTCGAGCACCTCGCCCAGGTACCGGTGATAAAGCTGGGACCCGCGGGGTGCATCGTGTTCGGCCGGAGGATTCCCGCGCCCGCGGTGCGCCAGCTCGACGGCACGGGCGCGGGCGACGCATTCGCGGCCGCCTTCTGCACCGCCTGGCTGGGCGGCGCCACCCCGGTCGACTCGGCCGAAAGAGCGGTGATCGTCGCGTCGGAAGCGGTCACGCGGCCCGGGGCCCGGCCGAGCTGACAGTGCAGCTCCAGGTGTCGCGCGAGATCGCGGACGCGGTGGCGCGAGGTCGCCCCGTCGTCGCGCTGGAGACGTCGATCGTCGGGCAGGGCCTGCCCGCGCCGCACAACCTCCGCGCGGCGCTCGAGAGCGAGGCCGCAATAAGAAAGGAAGGAGCCGTGCCCGCGAGCGTGGCCGTGCTCGACGGCATGGTGCGTGTCGGACTGAGCGCGGCAGACCTCGAGAGGATCGCCTCCGGTGCGATCAAGGTCAGCTCGCGCGACCTCGGTCCGGCGATCGCGGGTGGATGGGTTGGAGCGACGACGGTGGCGGCGACCATGCGCGCCGCCTCGATGGCGGGGATCCGATTCTTCGCCACAGGAGGCATCGGCGGTGTGCACCGCGGCCATCCCGAGGACCAGTCCGCGGACCTGGTCGAGCTGGGGCGGACGCCAGTCGCCGTCTTCTGCGCCGGCGCCAAGATCATCCTCGACCTCGCGCTCACGCTCGAACGGCTCGAAAGCCTCTCGGTGCCTGTGCTCGGCTACGGCTGCGACGAGTTCCCGGCCTTCTACACGAGCCACAGCGGCTCCCGCGTCAGCGCGAGGGTCGATGGTCCCGAGCACACATCACGCGTGCTGAGCGCCGCATGGGACACCGGCACGCGGGGCATCGTGGTCGCAGTGCCACCCCCGACCGAGCTCGACGGCGCCGAGGAGATGGCTCAGCGCGCGGTGCGGGAGCTGAGCGGCGTTGAAGGGTCCGATGTAACGCCGCGGCTGCTGGCGCGGATGGCCGAGCTTTCCGGCGGCAGGTCGCTCGACGTCAACGTCGACCTGGTCGTGAACAACGCGCGAGTCGCGGCGCAGGTCGCGGGCGCTTACGCCGCGAGCGGTGCTTCGTGACCCGCTAGGCGCGGCGCTTCGGCGTTTCGGCCTGGTTGGGCTCCCAGACCGAGATGAATGCCCCTGACGGGTCCTGAAAAAGCCGCCATGCGACCCGACTTCGGCACATCGAACGGCGCCGCGATCACCTTGCCACCCGCGGCCTCGACTTTCTTGGCCGTCTCATCGGCGTCCTTGGTCCCGATGTAGACCATCAACGCGGATGGAGAGCCCGGTTGCATCACCGGCGCTCTCCGTAGCGGCTGCTCTAACGTTCCACCCATGGCCGGTACGGAGCCCGTCGAGCTCATCGTCTTCTCCGATTACGTTTGACCCTGGTGCTACATCGACTCGGTCCGAGTCGAGCAGCTGGAGAAGGAGCACCGGGTCAGCGTGACGTGGCTGCCTTTCGAGCTTCATCCCGAAGCGCCGGTCGAAGGCATTCCGCGCGAGGCTTACTTCGGGCGCGCGCGCTCTGAGCAGATCCGCTCACACCTGCAGACGATCGCGGCCGAGGTAGGGCTGTCGATGGAGTCGCGAGACGTGATCATCAACTCGCGGCGCGCCCTGGGCGCCGCGGAGTTCGCGCGCGAGCATGGCAAGTTCGAGGAGATGCATCACGCGCTGTTCAAAGCTCATTGGGAGCAAACGGGCAAGCTCGAGGACGTCGATGACCTCGTGCGAATCGGCGCCGGCGTCGGGCTCGACCCGGTGCAGCTGAGGCAGGCGATCGAAGAGGATCGCTACGCGTCGGTGATCGACGACAACCGCCGCGATGCCGAATCGGTGGGCATCAACGCAATCCCGGCGCACATCTTCGGCCGGCGCTACCTGGTGCTCGGCGCACAGCCTTACGACGCGTTCAAGGAAGTGCTCGACCGTTTGCGCAAGGAATCGGCTTCCGGTTGAGGATCGTCTCCCTGCTGCCAAGCGCCACCGAGACGCTGTTTGGACTCGGGCTCGGCGACCAGCTGGTGGCGATCACCCACGAATGCGACTTTCCGCCCGAAGCGGCCAGGCTTCCCACCGTGACGCGCTCGACCCTCGACCTGGGCGAGCAACAGAGCGGAGGGATCGAGGCCGCCGTCTCGCTCGCGGCGGCCGAGGGCCGGTCGCTGTACTTCGTCGACACCGAGGCCATCCTCGCCCTCGAGCCAGACCTCATCGTGGCCCAGGACATCTGCGACGTGTGCGCAATCCCGGCGGACCAGGTGGCACAGGAGTTGAGCGGGATCAGGATGATCCGGCAACATCCGCATACCTTCGACGACGTGCTGGCCGACATCGAGGAGCTCGCCCGCGCGTGTGGCGCCGACCCTTCGTCCCTGATGCGCGACCTGCGTGCCCGCATTCGCGCCGCCTCCGAACAGGCACGACTACGCCCACCGGTACGGGGCGTGTTTCTCGAGTGGCTCGATCCGCCTTACCGCGCCGGCCACTGGACACCCGACCTGCTCGCGCTGGCCGGCATCGAAGATCCGCTCGCCCGCCCGGGCATTCCGTCCGTGGCGCTGGGGTGGGATGACGTGGCCGCCGCGCGGCCGGAGCTGCTCATCCTCGCGCCCTGCGGCTTCAACCTCGAACGCGCGAAAGCAGAGGCTCGACTCGTGCGCGCCCAGGTCGACGCGGTCGGCGCCGAGCGCGTGGTGGTCCTCGACGGGTCGGCCTACTTCAACCGGCCGGGGCCCAGGCTCGTCGACTCGCTGGAGCTGCTGGTCGCCAACAGGTAAGCGCCGGCCCGGGTCAGCGCCAGAAGGGGTTGAAGAGCGACTCCTGGGCGCCGCTGAACAGGCGGCGCAGGCTGTCTTCGCCGGCGCTCAACTTCGCGCTTCGCCCTGACTGCTTCTCGTCCACGATGCCGGCCTCGCGCAGCACGCGCACGTGGGCGCTTAGCTAGCGCGGGCGCTCGAGTCGGCGCGTAAGACTTCGGGCCGCCTCCCGATGGCCGCTCGCTCGGATGGCGGCTCCGACAGCAGTGACGGGATGCCGTGTGCCTGCCGAGCGGCCTCGTTCAACCGGTCGAAAAAGCGGTCCGGGTCGAGCTCGAGCCGCGAGCCGCCCGTCGGCTGACTGGTTCGGCAGTTGACATCCGGCTTCGAGAGGCCGCCTAATTAGCTTCAATCCGGAGTTGATATTCCGGGCCGTGGGGAGGACTTGAAGATGAGACGAGTCGCCGCTGGAGTCGCGTGTCTGCTCATGGCCGCCTGTGGCGGCGGCGGTGGAGGGGGCAGCCAGTCAGCCACCCTCCAGCGTGGTGGCACCGCCACGATCGCGCTCGAAAGCGAGCTGCGCACGCTGGATCCCATGGACTCCTCGGCGCTCGTTGAGCGCGAGGTTTTCTACAACATGTACGACTCGCTGTTCACCATCGATCCCAGCCTCGCGATCAAACCCGGGCTCGTCAAGGCGTGGGACGTCTCAGACCCGTTGAACTACAAGTTCACCCTCCAGACCGGAATCAAATATCACGATGGGACCGCGTTCAACGCCCAGTCGGTCAACGACAACATCCAGCGATACAAAACCGGGGCGACATCGCGTCGCAAGTCAGACCTCGCGAGCGTCAAGTCCGTGGAGGTCGTTGACGACTCGCATGTCGTCTTCCACCTGACCAGGGCAGACGCGACCCTGCTTGCAACGCTGGTCGACCGCGCCGGAATGATGCTGTCGATGGACGCGGTCACCAAGGGAGGCGCGAACTTCTCGCTAGCCCCGACCGGCGCCGGAAGCGGACCGTTCGAGTTCGTCGAGTGGAAGCGCAACGATCACCTGACCTTGAAGAAGAATCCATCCTACTGGAAGTCCGGCCTGCCCTACCTCGACGGCCTCACATATCGCGCGATTCCTGACGTCAATGCGATCCTGGCCGCCCTGAAGACAGGTGATACAGACATCGCGCGTGTGATCGCCGCGAAGGACGTGGCGTCGGTCAAGGCCGATTCAACCTTCATCTACCGGGACACGCCGGCAATCGGATTCAACGGTTTTGAGCTCAATGCGGGAGCACCACCCTTCAATGACGTGGCCAAGCGCCAGGCCGTCGCGCTCGCCCTCGACCGCTACGCAATATTGAAGAACATCAATTTCAACATCGGAGTCGTCGGCCACGGGCCCATCCCACCGTCCAGCTGGGCGTTCGATCCCAGCGAGAAGATCTACGACCACGCAGACGCCGCCAAGGCAAAGTCAACGGCGACCGGCTTCACCTTCTCCTACAAGACGACGTCGGATCCGGTGGCACAGCAGCTGGCGGCGCTAATGCAGTCAGAGCTCGCCGCGGCTGGAATCACCATGCAGATCCAGACCGAAGAGTTCGCCACGATCCTGACCGAGTGCTCGAGCCACAAGTTCCAGGCTTGCGGCCTCAACTGGTCGGGCCGCATCGACCCGGACGGCAACACTTACGCGTGGTGGCACACGGGCGGCGATTTCAACGACAGCCTGTACAGCAACTCCCAGGTCGACGGCTGGCTCGAGGACGCCCGGACGACGGCTGATCAGAACAAGCGCAAGCAGGACTACGCCAACGCGCAGAAGCAGATCGTGACCGACGCACCTTACGTCTTCCTGAGCTTCGGCGTCAGCCCGCAGATCTCCAGCAACAAGATCCACAACTTCACGCTCTACGCGGACGGGATGATCAGGATGGCCGACGTCTGGAAAGGCTAGTCAGCACGCCCTCGACCCGACCCTCATGAGTTGATGCCGGGGCTTTCGCCGGCATGACCAGTTACGTCCTGCGCCGGCTGCTGCTGATGCTGCCGGTCGCATTCCTGGTCACAGTGGGAGTCTTCATGCTCATCCACCTGAGCCCTGGCGATCCCGCCCTGATCATGCTTGGCGAGGATCGGTCGCCGGCGGCGATCGCACAGATCCATCAGCAGCTAGGTCTCGACAAGCCGCTCTACGCGCAATACGTGATCTGGCTCGGCCACGCGGCGCACGGCGACCTCGGCCGCTCGATCACGACGCACGAGCCTGTCGCGACCGCTATCGGCGAGCGCCTGCCGGCCACGATCGAGCTCGGGCTGGTCGCCCTGGTCTGGTCGCTGATCGTCGCGATCCCGCTCGGGACCATCGCGGCCGTGCGCCGCGGATCGCTGGCCGACCAGATCGCCACCGGCATTACCGTGGCAGGGGTCTCGATACCAAACTTCTTTATCGGGATCGTACTCATCTTCGTGCTGTCGGTCACCTTGCGGATCTTCCCGTTCGGTGGCTACGTCCCTTTCATCCAGAACCCATTCGAGAACCTCCGGCACATCGTGCTGCCGGCTATCGCACTCGGGACGGCGGGTGCCGCGATCAATATGCGCTTCACCCGGTCGTCCATGATCGAGGTGCTGAATCACGACTACATCCGCACCGCGCGCGCGAAAGGAGCGTCGTGGCGGCGCGTGGTCTTCGTGCACGCGCTCAAGAACGCGCTCATCCCCGTGGTCACGGTGGTTGGCCTGCAGATCGGAGGCATCATCGAGGGCGCGATCGTCACCGAGACTGTCTTCACCTGGCCCGGCGTCGGGCGCCTCGCTGTGGAGTCGATCTTCAACCGCGATTACACGGTCATCCAGGGGATCGTCCTGCTCGCGGCCTTCTCGTACCTGGTCGCCAACCTGCTGGTAGACCTGGTCTACTCCTGGCTCGATCCGCGGATCTCGTACGCATGAGCAACATGGGAGCGATAGTCGCCGCCCAGCAACCCATCCGCAGGACGCGTGTCGCGATGCTCGAGCTCGGCCGCACCCACCCGCGCGTCACCGGCGCCGCGGTGCTCGTCGCGCTCCTCTTCCTGGTCGCCCTGGTGGCTCCGATCATCTCGCCTCACGACCCTGTCACGACCAACCCGGACGGGTCCTACCTTCCCCCGCTGAGCCCGGGCCACCTGCTCGGCAGCGACGAGCTGGGCCGCGACCTGCTGAGCCGCATCCTCTGGGGCGCCCGCGTCTCGCTTCCGGTGGCGTTCGTGGCGGTGGCGGTGGGACTCGTCGGGGGAGGGCTCATCGGGTTGGCGAGCGGGTACGCCGGCGGTATCACCGACCTCCTGCTGATGCGACTGGTCGACGCGCTGCTCGCGTTTCCGGGACTGGTCCTGGCGATCGCGATCGTGGCCGCCCTCGGGCCAGGGCTGCGCAACGCGATGATCGCGATCGGCATCGTCGCGGTGCCCATTTACGCCCGCCTGATCAGGGCGTTGGTCCTCCAGCTGAACCGGATGGAGTTCGTCACCGCGACGCGCTCGCTGGGAGCTTCGCCGCTGCGCTTGATCGTCCGGCACCTCATCCCCAACCTGCTGAACCCGATCATCGTGCAGATCTCTCTATCCGCCGGCTTTGCCATCCTCGCCGAGGCGACTCTATCGTTTCTCGGCCTGGGCGCCCAGGTGCCGACCCCTGACTGGGGGCAGATGATCTTCACCGGTTCCGGCTTCCTGGACAACGACCCCTGGCTGGCCATCGTGCCCGGGGCGGCGATCTCGATCACCGTCTTCAGCTTCAACCTGCTGGGCGACTCGCTGCGCGACGCGCTCGACCCGAGGCTCAGGTCTTGATGGCCTTCCCGCACCTGCTCGAGCTCGAGGACGTCCACTCGCAGCTCACGATCAAGGAAGGCGTCATCAACGCCGTCGACGGAGTCTCCTTCACCCTCGACGCCGGAGAAACGCTCGGCATCGTCGGCGAATCCGGCTCCGGCAAGTCGATGACCGCGCTCTCGATCATGGGGCTGCTCCCGCGCCGGGGCCGCGTGGTCGCGGGCCGGATCAGGTTCAAGGGTCGGGAGCTCACGGAGCTCTCGGAGGACGAGATGGAGGGGGTCCGCGGGACGGAGATCGCGATGATCTTCCAGGACCCCATGACCTCGCTGAACCCTGTTTTCCGCACGGGCTGGCAGGTCGGGGAGCCGCTCCGCATACATCGCGACGTCGACGGGCCGGCGTCGATCGCCGCGGCCACCGATCTGTTCAAGCAGGTTGGGATCCCGGATGCGGCCCGCCGCGTGAAGCTGTACCCGCACCTTTTCTCAGGCGGGATGCGCCAGCGGGCGATGATCGCGATGGGAATCAGCACGAGCCCGAGCCTGTTGATCGCCGACGAGCCGACCACGGCCCTGGACGTCACGATCCAGGCGCAGATCCTCGACCTGTTGAAGAACCTCAACTGCGATTCGGGGACGGCGACGATCCTGATCACGCACAACCTCGGGGTGGTGGCGGGGATGTGCGACCGCGTGATAGTGATGTACGCGGGAAGGATCGTCGAGCAGGGCCGCACCGACGACGTCTTTGAACATCCCGAGCATCCCTACACGTGGTCCCTGCTCCACTCCATTCCACGCCTCGACGCCGACGATCGCGCGCCGTTGAAGCCGATCAAGGGATCCCCGCCCGACATGATGCACCTGCCCCTGGGCTGCAAGTTCCAGCCGCGCTGCCCCTTCGCGATTGACCGCTGCGCAAAGGAAGAACCCGAGCTGCTGACGGTGCGCGAGCAGCTGGCGCGATGCTGGGTGACCCAGTCCGGCGAATCGCTGGACAGATGAGCGCCTCGTGGACGCCGGCCGAGCCGATCGTCGACGTCCGCCACCTGAAAACGTGGTTCCCCGTCCGCTCGGGTGTGGTGGGGCGCGTGGTCGGCCACGTGCGTGCCGTCGACGGCGTCGACCTCGCGATCCGCCAGGGCGAGACGCTGGGGCTGGTCGGCGAGTCGGGTTGCGGCAAGTCGACGCTAGGGCGCTCCATCCTGCGGCTGGTCGAGCCGACCTCGGGCGAGGTCTATTTCAAGGGCAGCGACGTCCTGCGTCTTGGTGGGTCGTCGATGCGCCGCATGCGGCGGCAGATGGCGATGATCTTCCAGGACCCGTTCGCCTCGCTCGATCCCCGGCAGAGCGTCGAGGACATCCTCGGCGAGGCGCTCGACATCCACCGCCTCGCCCCCACGCGACGGCGCCGCACGGAGCGGATCCTGGAGCTGCTCGGCCTGGTCGGGCTGTCTTCCGATTTCGCCGCCCGCTACCCGCACGAGTTCTCAGGCGGGCAGCGCCAGAGAATCGGGATAGCGCGCGCTCTCGCGGTCGACCCGTCCTTCATCGTGTGCGACGAGGCGATCTCCGCCCTCGACGTTTCCATCCAGGCCCAGATCATCAACCTGCTCGAGGAGCTCCAGGAGAGGCTGCATCTCACCTACTTGTTCATCGCCCACGACCTGTCGGTCGTGAAGCACATCTCCGACCGCATCGCCGTGATGTACGTCGGAAAGATCGTCGAGGTCTCCCCAGCCAGGGACCTGTACCGGCATCCTCTGCATCCGTACACGGGCTCCCTACTGTCCGCCATCCCGATCCCGGATCCAAAGCTGGAGCGGGCCCGCGAGCGCATCCTCCTGAAGGGCGACGT
>JBDTKH010000041.1:0-8134 GCA_039935415.1 Candidatus Dormiibacterota bacterium | reverse complement strand
GACTACTGCGCCCGTCCCCACGGTTCTTATGCCGGGATGTCAGCCGGTGGCGTGAGTGCGCCAGACTTGATCTGGCCGAGCACCTTGTCCACCTCAGCCTGGACGTCGGCCGGCAGGGTCAGGTTGTCGAGCTGGTACCCCGCACCGCCGTTGGCGATGCTGAAGGTCAGCGCGCCGCTCTGGAAGTTGTTGTTGACGACGTTCTTGATCGCCGTGTAGGTCGCCACGTCGACCTTCTTGAGAGCGCTGGCGATCACCGACGGGTCGGCGTCCTTCTGGTCCGCGTCCACTCCGATGCTGTAGACGCCGGCCTGGCCTGCCGCCTGCAGCGCACCCAACCCGCAACCACCCGCGACCTGGAAGACCACGTCGGATCCTCCGTTGATCTGGGCGTTGGCCACGCTCTTGCACTTGGCCGGGTCCGTGAAGTCGTTCGAGTAGCCGACCTGGACCTTGATGCCAGGGTCTTCCATCGTGGCCGCCCACTTGTAGCCGGCGATGTAGTGGTTGACCGGCGGGATGCTGACGCCACCCACGGCGCTGATCACGCCCTTGTTCTTCTTGGTCTTGCCTTGCTTCTCGAGCATGCCGGCGATCACGCCGACCATCGCGCCCGCGTCCTGCTCTTTGAAGAACAGCGACTGGACGTTGGCGTGTTTCAGATCATTGCCCGCGGCGTCGGTTCCGGCGCCGTCGATGATGGCGAAGTGGACGGCGGGGAACTGGCCCGAGACCGTCCCGATCGCCTCCTGCATGAGGAAGCCGACGCCGATCACCAGGTCGTAGTTCTTCGAAGCAAAGCTGGTCAGGTTGGGGATGTAGTCGTCGCCGGTGTGCGACTCGACCACGTCGCCCTGGACTTTGAAGTCCGTCTTCGCCTTCTCGAGGCCGACGTCGGCGAGGTGGTTGAAGCTCTTGTCGTTCAGGCCGCCGACGTCGGTGACCAGGCCGATTTTGTAAGTCTTGGCCGTCCCGCCGCCGCCGCTCGTGCCGCCACACGCGGCCAGGAGCATCAGCGCCGCAGCCGCCACACCAAAGAACTTGAGCCGCTTATGACCCATGCTTTACTCCCCCTTCGACAAATGGATTGATCATTGCCGGGAAGGCGAACTCGCGGCCCCGGTTCGCGCGAGATTGTAGACCTTCCACGCCACGCCCAGCGGCCCGAATTCGACTGGTCTCTTTAGGATTGGCCTCATGGTCCCGCTGGAGGTCATCGGCCACAAGCGCGACGGGCTCGAGCATTCGGTCGAGGAGATCGACTTCCTGGTCTCCGGCTACGTGTCAGGCGACATCCCGGACTACCAGATGGCCGCCTGGCTGATGGCGGTCTGCACCAGGGGAATGACGCGCGCGGAGACGCTCGCCCTGACACAGGCGATGGTGGCGAGCGGTGAGGTGCTGGACCTCCGCGGCATCGAGGGGATCAAGGTGGACAAGCACTCGACGGGCGGCGTCGGTGACAAGGTCACGCTCATCGCCGCACCGCTCGCGGCTGCGTGCGGGGTGAAGGTGCCCAAGCTGAGCGGCCGGGGTTTGGCCCACACGGGAGGGACGCTCGACAAGCTCGAATCAGTGCCCGGGCTCACTGTGGACCTGGAGCCTGAGCGCTTCATTCGGCAGGTGCGGGAGATCGGCATCGCCGTGGCGGCCCAGTCGGCGCACATGGTGCCCGCCGACAAGAAGATGTACGCGCTGCGTGACGTGACCGCGACTGTTCCGTCGATACCGCTGATCGCCTCCAGCGTGATGTCCAAGAAGATCGCAGCCGGCGCCGACGCCATCGTGCTCGACGTCAAGTTCGGACGCGGTGCATTCATGCCAGACATCGCGTCCGCGATCGAGCTGGCTTCCGAGATGGTGCAGCTCGGCGAGGGCGCCGGCCGGCGTACCGTCGCCCTGGTCACGGCGATGGACAACCCGCTCGGCCGCTCGGTGGGCAATGCACTGGAGGTGCAAGAGGCGCTGGATGCGCTGGCGGGGCACAGCGACGAGGAGCTGCTGCAGGTCTCGCTCACCGTGGCGCGCGAGATGTGCTGGCTTGCCGAGGTGCAGGTGGACCCGGATGAAGTGCTGGCGTCGGGAGCCGGCCGAGAGAAGTTCGAGCGCATGCTTGCCGCGCAGGGCGGGCACCTCGAGCAAGGGCTGCCGGTGGCCCCGGTGCAGCTGCCGGTCTCCGCCCCAGCGGACGGGTACGTGGAGTCGATCGATGCGCTGTCGGTCGGACTCGCATCGCTCGAGCTCGGCGCGGGTCGCGAGCGCAAAGAGGACAAGGTCGACCCTGCCGCGGGACTCGTCATCATGGCGCCGGTCGGTGCGTACGTGCGGGCCGGCGAGCCGCTCGTCATCGTCCATGCGCGCTCGAAAGAGCTGGTCGAGCGAGTGAGGCCTCGCCTGAAGCAAGCGTGGCGGCTGAGCGAGCAAGAGGTGCGCCGGCCGCCGCACGTGCTGGCCCGGGTCGACAAGGACGGCGTTACAAAGGCCGATTAGACTTCGCCACGATGGCGGTTGTGGGCGAGAAGAAGTACCACATCGGGTTGGGTCCGGGGGATGTCGGCAAGTACGTGCTCGTGCCTGGCGACCCTGGGCGAACCCCCAACATCGCGAAGTACCTGGACGACGCGCGCGAGGTCGCGTTCAGCCGCGAATACCGGACGTTCACGGGCAATGTCGACGGCGTTCCGGTCTCGGCGATGTCGACCGGCATGGGCGGGCCTTCGGTCGCCATCGGCATCGAGGAGCTGAGTGAGCTCGGCGTGCACACGCTGCTGCGCGTCGGAACATGCGGCGCGGCGCAGCCCGAGATCAAGATGGGCGACCTGGTGATCGCCACGGGCGCGGTCCGCAGCGAGGGAACGCCCAATGGCTACGTCCCGCTCGAATACCCCGCCGTCGCTGCGCTAGATGTAGTCAACGAGCTGGTCAGCGCCGCGATCCGCGCAAAGGCCAGGTACCACGTGGGGATCATCCGGTCGGTCGATGCGCTGTACTCCGACCTGGTGCCCGACACGATGCCCCGGCCGCACCTGCGCGACGAGCTCGAGATGTGGCAGCGCGCCGGCGTGCTCAGCAACGACATGGAGTCCTCGACGCTGTTCGTGGTCGCTCGCTTGAGGAAGCTGCGCGCCGGCACGATAAACCTCTGCGTCGACGAGCTCGGTGCGGGCGAGATCCATCACCTCGACCCCTCGTACATGGACCGCATGCTGAAGGTGGCGGTGGACGCGATCCGGCATCTGATCAAGAGAGACGCCGTTGCCGCTGAGCATAAGTAAGCACCCGCTGGTCGCCGACAGCCTGGCCGGGCTGCGGGACCAGTCGACGGCGCCGGAAGAGTTCCGCACGCTCGCCCGCAAGCTCATCACGCTGCTGCTTTACGAAGCGACCGCCGACCTTCCCGTCCGGCAGACGACGGTTCAGACGCCGCTCGGCGAGGCCGCGGCGACGCTCGTCGCTCGCGAGGTGGTGGCCATCCCGGTGCTGCGGGCCGGCCTCGGCATCCTGGGCCCTGCGCTCGAGCTGCTGCCTCGCGTGAGCGTTGGGTACATCGGCCTCGAGCGCGACGAGGGGACCGCCGTGGCGCGCATCTACTACAACAAGCTGCCGTCGCTCGAAGGCAAGGTGCCGCTTCTGCTCGACCCGATGCTCGCGACAGGTGGCTCTGCTGCGCAGGCGATCGACCTGATCAAGGAAGCGGGCGGTCGCGAGACTCGCATGGTGTGTGTCGTCGCTGCGCCGGAAGGAGTGAAGGTCCTGGAGGAGCGGCACCCGGAGGTGCACGTCTACGCGGCGGCGCTGGACGATCGCCTTAACGACAGGGCGTACATCGTCCCGGGCCTGGGCGACTTCGGCGACCGCCTGTTCGGGACGGGGACCTAGAACACCGGTTTCTTTTTTTGAACCATGAGGGCCCGGGTTTCAAATCCCGGGCCACTGACCTTTACGGACCATAGTTTTGTTATTTGAACCAGGTTGGATGGGACTTAATCCGACTGAAGGTCGGCGCGGTGATTTGGAGTCCGTATTGGGATTGGACACACTGAAGCGTATATTGGCCACATGGGCATCCCGGACGAACTCGCTGAGCTCACGGACTCGAGTGGCCGCTCGATTCGCCGGGGGATCCAGGTCGGCCTGATTCGCGGGAAGCGCACGGCCGCGCGCGCCTACGTGGTTGCGCCTGGTGAGGCCCAGTACCTTCAGCACCACTGGCCAACGCTGCGGAAGCTTCGCGAGCGTCTCAGAACGATGCGCGACGTCGAGGCCGCGATCGTGTTCGGCTCTCTTGCCCGCGGCGACATGCGACGCGACAGCGACGTCGACATCCTGATCCGCCTGCGAGGGGAGGTGACGATGAAGAGGGTGCGTGAGGTCCGCGATGGCCTGGCCACCGCTGTCGGGCTACCAGTGGAGGTGCACGAGCTGCGCCACCTCGAGCCTGCGCCAGAGCTCCTACAGCGCGTCATCGAGGACGGTCGCGTCCTGGTCGACCGCGCGGGTGTCTGGCCGGATCTCCGCCGGCGGCGCCACAGTATCCGGGCTCGGGCCGAGCGCCATCGCCAGGCCACGATCAAGGCTGCGAAACGCCTGAGGCAGGAGCGACTTGCCCGCGCGGCTGCCCGATGAGCAATCCAGCTGCGGCCGGGATCGAGGAAAGGTGGACCCGGCTCGTCATCGAGGGCGAGTCGTTCCTCGACAACTGGACTCGGTTCACCGATGGTGAAGACTTTTCGCGGCGTTTCGCCTCGCCGGCGTCCGATGATCGAGACCTGGTCGCGCTGACAGAGCGGTACTACGAGCGAACGGCCAACCTGATCATCGAGCTAACCGAAGAGTCGCTCAAGCTCTTCGGCGTGCAGGAGGGTGATGTCGCCCGCCTCCGTGACGAAGGCGAAGGAACCAGGACCATCATCAAAGCGGCAGAGAGGTTGAAGCTGATTTCGGATTCGGTCGCAACAGAACTGCAGGAGGCACGGCTGTCACGGAACAAGCTGGGCCACAACTACACGCACGTGGCGGGAACGGAAATCTGGACCGGCATGGAGTCGTTGAACAAAATTCTCGATGCGTGGACCAAGACTTACGTGTCCCTCTGCGCGGCAAAGGGAGTGAGACTCGACAACCCGGAATTCGGCGACCGTGGAGTGATCTCTTGATCGTGGGCGTGTCGAAATTGCCCGGACGGGTAAGGCCCCGCAGTTCGACACCGACGAGCTGATCGGTCTCGCAATGCGCCGACGACCTTGACGCCGGAGGAATCGCGGCATGCTTGAGGGCTCCGCGCTGGGGACCCTTGTCGAGCTCATGGTCGAGGCCGAGATCCTGGCGGGATCTGATGGCCGCCTCATTCCGTCCCGCATGGAGCCGGACGTCGACCATCGAGACATCGTCGTCGCCGATGTCGGCGGTTTCGGCGTGCTATGGCTCCAGGTGAAGGGGACCACCCACCCGGACGCCGAAGGCCGGGTCGTCGCATTCGCGAACTATCCGGTGGATGCGATTCCCGAGAGCCCACGCCTCCTCTACCTGGTCTGTCTGCTCGATCTCCAGCAGCACCTCCTCCAGAGGCTCTGGCTGGTGCCTTCCGCGGATTTCAACCGCCTCGCTTACCGCGAGCGTTCCGCGCGCGCTGGCCGGATCACACTCCAGTTCTCATGCCTCGCGTTGGGTGACGAGCGCTGGGACTCCTTCGAGGTGTCGAGGCTCGAGGTCGCCAGCCGGCTTGAACCGCTGGTGCGCGCCGTCGGGCATGCATCGGTCGAGGAGCTCGGCGCATTGCGGGAACAGTCGATCTAGGGAGCGCTTGTTGAGCGGGAGACGTTGGGATTTACAGGTCGGCCCCATCCCCCGCCTTTGGCGGGTACTTCCCCATAGATGGGGAAGTGATTTACAAGTCGGGCCCCATCCCCGCCTTCGGGGAGCCTCCCGCGCTGCGCGCTGGGACCCCAGTGGTTGGGGAAGTAATTAATCCCTTCTCCCTAGCCGAACCTCGCTTCGTACGCGACCTCGTTGCAGCGGGTCAGCTCTTCGTCGCTCAGGCCCATGCGCGACGCGAGCTCGAACTCATGGCACAGGTTCGTGTCGGCGACCGTCCGCGAATCGGTGCTGATCGTGCAGCGCACTCCCGCTCGAACCAACTTCGGCAGCGGGTGCGCGGCGAGCGTGGGGACCGCCTTGCATTTCCAGTTGGCGGTCGGGCAGAGGTCCAGCACGACGTTCTCTTTGCGCAGCAGCTCGACGATGCGTGGGTCGCGCGCGCCGATGACGCCATGCGCGATGCGCTCCACTCCAAGACCCAGAGCCTCCTCAACGCTGGACGGCTCGCCCGCCTCGCCCGCGTGGCATGTCAGCCACAGGCCTGACGCGCGTGCCGCCTCGAACGCGGGGCGTTGTGGGGCGGCGGGATAGCGGACCTCGTCCCCGGCCAGGTCGAACCCGACCACTCCGCGACCGGCGAAACGCCCGGCGACGCGAGCCAGTTCCACGTTGTCCTCGGGAGTGTCCTGCCTCATCGCGCACACGATCGCGACAGCCTGGAGAGGCCCGCCGGCCAGTCCCGCGAGAACCGCCCTGATCACCTCCGGCAGGCTCAGGCCGCGGCGCCTGTGCAGCCTCGGCGCCCATCGCACCTCGAGATAGTCGATGTTCTCCGCGGCGGAGTCGCTGCACAGCTCGCGTGCCGCGCGCTCGAGCGCGTCCGCCGTCTGCAGCACCGCGATCGGGTCATCGAAGTAGGCGATGTAGGCGGCCTGCGAAGGGCAGTCGTCGGGCGCCTTCATGCGCAGCGGTCGAGGCAGGTCGAGTCCTTGCTCGCGCGCTAGCTCGTCGGCCGTGGCGGGACGGACGGCCCCGTCGAGGTGACAGTGCAGCTCGGCCTTGCGCCAGGAGAAGTACCTCGAGCGGGCCGGCGTGCTCGTTATGTCAGCGAATATATGTGGGGGAGCTCGCGATACAGGCCCGCATAGTCGAGCCCGTAGCCGATGACGAACCGATCGGGGATCACGAAGCCGGTGAAGTCAATCTTGGTTTCGATCACGCGACGAGCCGGACGGTCGAGCAACGCGGCGAGTCGCACCGAGGCTGGGTTCATGCGCCGGATGCGCTTGGCGATCGCATCGACGGTGATACCCGAGTCGATGATGTCCTCGACCAGCAGCACGTGGCGCCCGACCAGAGGGCCGTCCACCATGTGCGCCAGCTTGAGGTGGCCGCTGCTCGCGGTGCCGGACCCGTAGCTCGACGCGCGCACGAACTCGAGCTCCGCGGGGATGCTGAGGCTGCGGAGCAGGTCCGCCGCGAAGACCGTCGCGCCCTTGAGGATGACGACCATCACGAGCGGCGTGTCGATGTCGGCATACGTCTCGGAGATCTGGCGACCCAGCTCGCGCACGCGCCTGGAGATGCGGGCGGAGGAGATCATGGGCTTGCCGCTGCCAGGCCTGTCCGCGCCCGGAACCGAGTTCTTGACCGGGGCCGGCTGGGTCAGGACCTCAGACATCTGGATGCAATTTTAGACATCTACCGGACGCCGGACATCACGCTAGGTGTGATGGAGGGATAAGGACCCGCGAGCCGGGGGCGACTGATCAGACACCGATGGGGTGCCAGACGGTCTTCATCTCCATGAATGCCGTGACCAGGTAGGGGCTCAGCTCGTCTGGCGCGAGCTTGATCACCCTTTTCACGTTGTCGGCCGCGGCGGCCTCGATCGCCTTCACCTCTTCCGTGGTGCAGCCGGCCACGTCGATCGCGTTGACGTCCATGTGCGCCGACAGCCAGGGCAGCAGCTCGCGGCGCTGCCCGCTGATCACGTTCACGACGCCCGCCGGGAAGTCGCTGGTCGCGAAGACTTCGGCCAGGGTCAGCGCGGGCAGGGGCATCGTCTCCGGCGCCAGGGCGACAACCACGTTGCCGCCGCACAGCGCCGGCGCCAGGCGCCGCACAAGGCCCGCCAGGGCAGGCTCCTCCGGCGCGACGATGCCCACAACGCCCGTCGGCTCGGGCAGCGTGAAGTTGAAGTAGGGACCCGCCACCGGGTTGACCGTGCCGGCGACCTGTGGCAGCTTGTCGGTCCAGCCCGCGTACCAGACCAGCGTCTCGACTGCCAGGTCGACCTCGCGCCGCGCCTTCGCGC
>JBDTKH010000040.1:0-85287 GCA_039935415.1 Candidatus Dormiibacterota bacterium | reverse complement strand
ACCTGGTAAGTGCTCTCCTTGAACGGATGCTGCGACGTAGAACATCGCCAGTATCCCAGTTCAGGAGAGCATTTCTTTTTCTTGTCAGCGAGCCGCGTCGCGCGGCCCTATTGAAAAGTCCGGGTTAAGTAGTTGCTCCTGGCCGCGCCGGTGTCGAATGAGACAAAGTTACGGCCGGGCGGAGCCCGGCCGACCCTGCAACGCTAGGTGAACCTGCTGGCCACCCGCGCCTAGCGCCGGTAGACCGCTTTTCCTTCTACTTCGTCTTTGTTCAGGCGTTTGTTCAGGTGTAGGCCTTCGAGGAGGAATTCGATCACTGAGGCTCTCACCTCCGGGCGGTCTGGCAGGCCCAGCTTCTTCAGCGCCGTCGCCAGCTCCGGCAGCTCTCCCATCGCTCGCGCGTAGGTGCGCGCCGGGATTCCTTCACCGACTTCGAGCATCGTGCCCTCTTCGAATCGCGCGACGACGCCGTCGAACTGCGCCGCGGAGAAGTGCCGGCTGAAGACGGCGCTGACCGCACCGCGCTCCAGGCGCGATAGGACCTGCTCCTCTTTGCCTTCGTCGAGGGCTTCGATCTCCACCCGGCCGGCGGTCGAGGAAGCGAGGAAAGCGAGGTCCGTGATGCGCGGCACGGCGAGGGTCTCGCCAAGACGGGCCGAGCGCCTGACCGCGTTGCTGGCGAGGTTCTCGAAGTTGGCGATCGACATGCGCACCGACACGCCAGACGACTGCGAGATGTGCGGGCTGCGGCGTGCCAGGTGGGTGAGCTCGGCGACGATCTCTTTCATAAAAGTGGGGAAGATGACCTCGAAGTCTTCGGGCACCGGGTGCCGCTCCGCCTCCATGATCTGCATCTCCTCACTGATGCTCAACGGGTAATGCGTGCGCACCTGCGAGCCGAAACGATCCTTGAGCGGCGTGATGATGCGACCGCGTGACGTGTAGTCTTCTGGGTTCGCGCTGGCGATGACGAAAAGATCGAGCGGCAGCCGCACGCGATAACCGCGGATCTGCACGTCCTTCTCTTCCATGATGTTGAGCAGGCCGACCTGGATTCGCTCGGCAAGGTCGGGCAGCTCGTTGATGCCGAAGATGCCGCGATTGGTCCGGGGCAAAAGGCCGTAGTGAATCGTCAGCTCGTCGGCGAGGTAGCGGCCCTCGGCGACCTTGATCGGGTCGACCTCTCCGATTAGGTCGGCGATCGAGATGTCAGGCGTCGCCAGCTTCTCGCCGTAACGGCGGTCGCGGTCGATCCACTCGACCTCGACCTTGTCGCCATCCTTCGCGACAAGGTCGAGGCAGCGCCGGCAGATCGGCGCGAACGGGTGGTCGTTGATCTCACAGCCCGCGATCACGGGGACCTGTGGGTCGAGCAGCGAGACCAGCGATCGCATGATCCGGCTCTTGGCCTGCCCGCGCTCGCCGAGCAGGATCACATCGTGCCCGGAGATCACCGCATTGGATAGTTGCGGCAGAACCGTGTCGTCGTAACCAACGATGCCTTCGAGCAGAGTCTCGCCTGAACGCAGGCGGCTCAACAGGTTGCGCCGCATCTCCTGCTTCACGGTCTCGCGGCGGTGGCCACTCTCGCGCAGCGCTCCAATGGTTCGTGGCTGGGCTGGAGTCACACCTGCACTATAGACAAGAGAGCGGCGAGTCTTTGTTAGGGATCGGCGAACAGCTGGTGATCACTCGAAAGCAATCGCTCAACGCCAGATTCGGTCTCGCGCGCAGTTAGACTGACCGGCGCCTTGACCCAATCGATCCGTGATCGCTACGAGGCTGCGCACGACGAAGGACATCCCCTTCTCGGCGGTCACCGAGGCAACCCCGCCCAGAACCCGGAGAACACGATGCGCTCCTTCCGCTCCGCGATCGACGCAGGGTGTGACCTGATCGAGTGCGACGTCCATCTCTCGTCGGACGGGAGGCTGGTGGTGATCCACGACCACACCCTGGAACGAACCACCAACGGAACCGGCCAGGTCCGCGATCGCACCGCCGCGGAGCTTCGCCGCCTGGACGCGGGGCATGGCGAGCGGATCCCACTGCTCCAGGAGGTGATCGAGCTCGCCCTTGGCAAGGTCGGCCTGGTCATCGAGATCAAGCAGATCCCCGTCCAGTACCCTGGCCTGGAGGACAAGCTGGTCGCGATGCTTCGCCAACTGGGCGCCGTCGCGGAGTGCGCGGTCGTCTCCTTCCACCACCCGTCGATCCGCGTCCTGCGCGAGATGGAACCGAAGCTGCAGCTCGGAATCCTCGAGGGGGCCAGGCCGATCGAGCCGGCCCGCATGATGCGCGAGGCCGGGGCCGACGTGTTCTCCCCGCACTGGGGGGCCATGGACCCGCAGCTGGTCAAAGAGGTCCACTCGGCCGGCGGGGCGGTCGCGGTGTGGCCGGTCGACGACGATGCCGCCGTGGCCTGGTGCAAGCTCTGCAAGCCGGACTCGGTCTTCAGCAACCGCCCAGTGGAGGTCGGCGCCGCGCTCAAGGCCTGAATTCAGGCCGTTACATGAGCAACATCGGGGGCGTTGCCTCAACATGAACCGGCCGTGGTCGACGATCGGCTCCCTTTCGAGGATCTCTACCGCGCCTACCTGGGCCGGATCTATGCCTATATCCGCTCGCAGGTCACGAGCTCGGCGGACGCGGAAGACATCGCCGCGCAGGTGTTCATGAACGCCTACCAGGCCTATCCGCGATTCGAGGCCCGCAACAGCACCCCCGCGGCGTGGCTGTTTCGCATCGCCCGCAACGCGACCCTCGACCACTATCGGGGCCATGGCCGGCGCGAGCGCCTGCGCCGGACCATCGAGCACCAGCCGGTCGCCTTCGAGGATCCGGCAGGCGTGGCCGAGGAACGTATCCAGTACCGCGCCCTACTCGAATACGTGGCCAGGTTGCCCGAGCGGCAGCGTGACGCCATCTCCCTGCGACATTCGGGCCTCAGCTTCGAGGAGGTCGGCGTGTTGATGAAATGCACCGAAGACGCGGCGAAGATGCTCTATCACCGCGCGGTGAAGGCGCTTCGAGACTCAGTGCACAAGGAGGACGTGTGAGCGACACGGAGGACCTCGAGCTCGAGGCGATGCAGCGCGAGCTCGACGATGCATTCGAGACCACCCGGCCTCGGCCCGGCTTTGAGGACGAGCTGTGGATGCGCATGCAGGCGCAGAGACCGGCGCCGGCGCGGCTCCGCGACGCATGGATGGGCTTCGTCCAGGGCATCCGGGAAGTTCCGCGGGTTCCGATGGCCGCGGTGGCCGCGACTCTGGTCGTCGTCATCGGGGTGGGCCTGCTCGCGTACAGCGGCCTGGGCCACGGCGGCGGCGGTTCGACATCAAGCTTGTCGGCAGGGGGAGCAGCTCGGTCTGGCGCGCAGGGCGCGCAGGGTCCGCCCGGGGAGTTCGGGCGGCTGCCCGCGCCGGCGCTCAATCCAACGCTGCCCGGCGCCGACAGCGGGAAGCAGACCCCAACGGTGGTGGCGCCCCAAGGGCCGCCGGCCAACTACGCGGGGCCGGTCACCTTGACGTGGGCCGGAAAGCTCAACCTCACGATCACGAGCGCGCCGGTCTATCGCTATAGAGAACCGTCGACGAACACCGCCGATCAGTTCGCAGCGGGTCTCGGGGCGATTCCCGTGTCGCGACCGGCGGGATATCTCGGGTCGTACGAGACGACTGAATTCAACATTCGTGTCAGGGGCACGGTGCAGACCCCGCCGCGCGAGCCGACGTTCATCATGCTGCCTATCAGCTCGGTGGCTTCGGGCGATGCCGCAGGCGGACCCACGGACGTGGCGGTGGTTTTCCTTTCCGAGCACAGCCTGGCCCCGGACTGGCCCTACACCCTGGATGTCGGCGGGACGGCAGACCAGCCGGTCGTCCGCCTGCTCAGGCAGTTCTCGGTCGCGGGCTACGGGCTCGCCTACCTCGTCGACCCGAGCGGCCAGCCGTATGGCATCGAGGTCGACCTGAAGGCCAACCGGCCGACGCTGGCCTCGGGTCCGGTCGCTTTGACCCTCGACACCGCCAGCTACCCGCTCATCACTGGCGACCAGGCGGTCAGCGCCGCGCTCGCGTCCTCGCCACCGGCGGCCGGCTCGGGCCCGGCAGCCCCGAGCGTCAAGCTGACGACGGCCGAGCTGGTCTACGTGCTCGTCGTCGCCGGCGACCACAGCTTCTACGAGCCTGCGTTCCTCTTCTCGGGCACGTTCTCGCTGAACGGCGTCACCTACACGAAGCACGTGGTGGTCCCCGGCGTAGACCACTCCCAGCTGGGCTGACGCCAGGACACGCTGCCCAAACGGGCGCTTCGGGCATCCCGCGCCCGATACACTCCGCCTCGAGGTACTGGGAGTGGGAAAGAAACAGGTCCGGCAGGTCCGGCAGCAGATGAGGCAGGTGCAGCCGAAATCAAGCACGGCCACAACTCCCGGCCAGACACGCAAGCAGCGTGAGCGGTACGTCCAGGCGGGCGGCATGCTGCAGGGCTACGCCCCCGACTTCGTGATGCGCCTGGGTTACATCGCCATCGCGGTAGCGGTCGTCTGTGTCCTGGTCATCGTCGCGATTCTCGTCTTCGTCCCCGCGATCTACGGCTGGCCGGTGGCGGTCGCCGCCGCGCTGGCATGGGTACTGCCCATCGCGCTGCTCGCGAGCTTTATCGCGCCAGGTTTTCGTCTCGCGCAAAAGGATCGGAAGGCAGAAGGCCGGCTCGTGCAGGGGCAGCTCGTCGGGGCCAGCTCCGTCAGTACGTCGATCGGGCTCGGGATGATGATGGTCCAGACGCGTGGTGGCGTCGAGCAGTACCTGGTTCCGCCCGCGCGCCTGAAGCAGGTGCCTGGAAACCAGGTCAACGTCGTGCTGACCGTCACCCCAAATCTTCGGCACGTCCGCTCCGTCGGGGTGATGGGGCAGCGCATGGTCGGGCGCGTGGAGCCGCCGGTGCCGCCTGTGATGAAGCGGCTCCAGCTGCTCCCGCTGGTGACGCCCGTCGCGCTGACGCTCGGCGCCGTGATCGGCGACGACGCCGTCGCCTTTGCGCCCATCTCGCCGTCACCCCTCCACGCGGCGATCGCGGTGGTCGCGGGGGCCGCCCTGGCCGGCGCCGTCTACGGCGTGTCGTTCCTCTTGCAGCGGCGGATGATGACCGAGGTCCAGGCACTCGTCCCGAAGACGTAAGAGCTTGCAACCGATCCGCATAAGCGCAGCGGCTGCCCTCGTGTTGCTGGCCCTCTATGACGTCCTTCGATTTGCGGCCCAGCAGTGTTCAGGGGCGGCGTGCGACGCCTACATCTGGCCGTCGCTGCTTTTGCCGATCGGCGTGGTGGTCGTGGTGGCGAACACCGGCCGGCTCGCCATCTCGAGCGCCAGGAAAGGCGGCCGGTCATGGGTTGCGCCGCTCATCGCGACCACTGCGCTCGGAATCCTTGGCCCGGTGGTCGTCGCGACGGTGTTTCGCGACCAGCCCGACGTGGTGGTTCCGGTGGCGACCGTCTTGTTGCTCCTGACGCCGGCTGCCGCGCTGGCCTACAGCTTCAGGAAGTCGCCTTCTCCGCTTCCTTAGGAGGCTCCTTCTCGGCCTCCACGTCCTCGGCCGCGGCGGGCTTCTTGATCGCGGCGGGAGCCACGGCGGGTGGGCGCTTTGTGGTGCCGGTCGCCGGCGGGACGAGTCGCCTCCGCTCCGGGTAAGTTGCGATCAACAGCAGGCTGAAGGCCAACCCGAAGATGACCGGGCCGAGGTGGAACGGGGACCGCCACAGGAAGTACGAACCTGCCTCGAACGCCAGGACAACGAACCCGTACAGGATGCCGGCACGCACCCATCCGACGTTTTCGGACGGGTTCACCGCGGCCGCCATGAGCCCGATCCCCAACACGGCGCCGGCCGCCGAGGCGTGGGTACCCACCTCCTGGTCCAGCGGCAGCAATGACGTCCCGACCAGCGAAACCGCCGCTCCACCGACCAGGCCCATGCCCATGAGCAGCATCCCGACGGTGAGCAGAAGCCTTCTCATGGGGCGACTCTAGCCGAAAAGCAGGTAGTTCAAATCAGGTATCGGCCGCATCTCGATTCAGGTAGTTCCCGCCTTTTGAGATCGAACCGATGCGCATAGGTTGGGCTCACGGCCCCAGAGCCGAATCAACAGGAGGCATCAAGCCATGCAGGCGACCAGGACTTTCGGTGGACCAGGAATCTCGAGGAGTCTCGTCAGTGTTGTCGTCGCCATGTCGGCGGCGTTTGTGTTGGGTGCGGGCGGCGGCTACGCCGCGAGGTCACTGAACGTGGCCGCGCCGGCAACCTCTGCCCACGTCGGAACCGTGTCCGCTCTGCGCCAGCAGGCGCCCGACGCGGCCGAGCGAAACGCCAACCTGAGCGTGCGCATCGGAGGCCCGGGTGGCCAGATTGGCGACCTGGCGGCCGGCAACGACTCGAACGCGCTCGTCAGCGCCCCGACCCGCGCCGTCGTCCCCGCAATCGACCCGGCGGCCGGCTACGACATCAGCAAGTTCGTTGTTCCCCAGTTCGACCCGGCAGCGTGGTACGACTTGAATTCGGTCGCGAGGACCCAGCTCAACTCGAACTCCAGCGACGACAACTGCATCGACATCATCAACCACCACAAAGCGTGCTGAGGGAGGGATAGAGGAGTCGGGACCCACCGTCCCGGCTTCTCGTCCCCCGGCTCGCACGACGTTTAGACTCGGATTGATGACAAACGACGTTCACATCACGCCCGAGGGGCTCGAGGCGGTACGTAACGAGCTCCATGACCTGACGGAGGTTCGCCGCCCAAACATCGTCTCCAAGATCAAAGCGGCCCGCGAGCTGGGCGACCTGTCCGAGAACTTCGAGTACCACGCCGCCAAGAACGAGCAGGGCATGATGGAGGCGAGGATCAAAGAGCTCGAGCAGATCATCAAGAACCACGTGCTGATCGAGACCAAGAAGGCGACCGGCGTGGTCAGCATGGGCAGCACCGTCCGGTTCAGCGAGGACGGGGCGGAGGAGGAGACCTACCGGATAGTCGGTCCCGCCGAGGCAGATCCCAAGGCCGGCCGCGTCAGCTACGAATCGGCGCTGGGCAAGGCGCTCATCGGGCATCGCGTGGGTGACGAAGTCGAGATCAAGACGCCCAACACCAGCAGCACGTACTCAGTTCGCATCGTCGGCATTGCATAGCGCGACCACGACCTCGACGCCGCTCGGCGACCTGCGGGCGTGGATGGCGCGTCACAACCTCGATGCGGCGTATATCACCAAGCCTGTCTCGATCGCCTACCTGACCGGGTTTCACGCGGAGCCGTTCGAGCGCCTCATGGCGCTCGCGGTGCGCCCCGATCGCGCGACCCTCATCGTGCCGGCGCTCGAGCGCGAGAAGGCGAGCAGGCACGCGGACCTGGCGGAGATCGTGTCGTGGCGCGACGGCGAAGACGCGTACGCGCTGGTGCGCACCGCGCTCGAGGGCTGCGTCGAGATCGGTGTCGAGAAGGAGAACCTCACGCTGGTCGCCGCCGAGCTGCTGATCGCGCGCACAGCCGCGCGTGAGCTGGTCGACGCCAGCCCGGAGATTCGCCGGCTGCGGCGAATCAAGGGCGCCGGCGAGCTGGAGAAGCTCGAGCGGGCGGCGGCGATCACGGACGCGGCCGGCGAAGCGGTGATCGGACGGCTCCGGCCCGGCATGACGGAGCTCGAAGTGTCGGTCCTCATCGGCGCCGTCATCGGGGAGCAGGGCGGAACCCTCGCGTTCGAAAGCCTCGTGCAGTCGGGCCCAAACTCCGCGCTGCCGCACGTGCGGCCGACCAGCCGCAAGCTCGCGGAGGCCGACTTCGTGCTGCTCGACTTCGGCGCAGCTTTCGATGGGTACCGCGCCGACACGACTCGCATGGCGGTGGTCGGCGAGCCGAGCAAGCGCCAGTTGGAGATCCACGACCTGGTTCTCTCGGCGCATGACGCTGCGATCGCCGCGGTTCGCGCCGGCACGACAACAGGCGCGGTCGACGCCGCGGCGCGGCAGGTCATCGAAGCCGCGGACATGGGCGAGCTCTTCTTTCATCGCGTCGGCCATGGCCTCGGCCTCGAGGCACACGAGGACCCGAGCCTCGATCCGGGCTCGGCGACGGTGCTCGAGACAGGCATGGTCTTCACCGTTGAGCCCGGCATCTACATCTCTGGCTGGGGAGGCGTGCGGATCGAAGACGACCTGGTGGTCGAACGCGCGGGCTGCCGCGTGCTGACCAAAGCCGACCGCACTCTACGCGTGCTCCCGGCACCCTGATGCTTGCGCCGGGCATGCGCCGCACCGCGCAGCGGACCATGGTCTACAACACCATCGTCGGCCTGGGCGGCCACTGCACCGCCGACGAGATTTCGGCGGAGCTCCACAAGAGCAAGCCCGGCTTTCCTCGCAGCACGGTCTACCGCGCACTCGAAGCCCTGACGGCGTCGGGGTCCGTCTACGCCGCGCATCTCGGCGAGGGCGCCACCTACTACGAGCTGGCAAGTGGCGATCACCACCACGCGGTCTGCCAGGTGTGCGGGGGCGTGCTGCACATCCAGGAAGAGCTGGTCAGCGAGCTCGAGGCGCACCTCGAGGAGGGGCATCACTTCAAGCCCATCAGGACCGAGGTGCTCGTGGTAGGAATCTGCGACTCGTGCGCACGGACACCAGGTCCCAGGGCTGCCCGCCGGCGAACCATCGACCCTCACCACCACGTTTCGTAGCCGCGCAAGGCCCCTGATACAGTTCGTCGCGAGACACTGCTTCGATTCACGAGAGGCCAACATGGAACCAAAGATCGTCGGCACCGTGATGCCTGTCCTCGAGCTCAGCATGCAGCCTGGCGAGAAGGTCTTCGCCGAATCCGGTCAGCTCGGCTGGATGTCGATGTCCCTGCAGATGGAGACCTCGCACACCGCCGGCGGCCAGCAGGGCGGTTTGTTTGGCGCCCTGGGCCGCGCGGTTGCGGGCGGCACCTTCTTCATGACGGAGTACACCGCGGTCGGTGGGCCGGGCCTGCTCGCTTTCGCGGCCAAGCTGCCGGGCCAGGTGCTTCCGATGGAGATCGCGCCCGGCCAGGGCTACATGGTCCACCGCCACGGCTTCATGTGCGCGACTCCGGGCGTGCAGTTCTCGATCGGCTTTCAGCAGCGGCTGGGCGCCGGGGTTTTTGGAGGCTCAGGCTTCCGCATGCAGCGCCTGCAGGGCCAGGGCCAGGCGTGGGTCGAGCTGCACGGCGAGGTGGTCGTCTACGACCTCCAGGCCGGGAACACCCTGCGCGTGCATCCGGGACACGTGGGCATGTTCCAGGAGTCGGTGCAGTTCAACATCACGACCGTGCCCGGCATCCAGAACATGTTCTTCGGCGGCAGTGGGCTATTTCTCGCAACGCTGACAGGGCCAGGCCGCGTCTGGCTCCAGTCGATGACCATGCAGCACCTGGCGCATTCGATCGCGGAGTACCTGCCCAAGGCCGGGTAGGTTTGACGGCGTCAATCGTTTAGTTCAGGAGGTGTCCAGTATGGCCAAGTACATGGTCCAGGCGGCGTATTCACAAGAAGGCCTCAAGGGTCTAGTCAAAGACGGCGGCACGGGCCGGCGCACGGCCATCGAGGCGGCGGTCAAGGCGCTCGGCGGCCGCCTCGAGGCGTTGTATTTCGCGTTTGACCAGGCCGACGTCTATGGCATCGTTGACATGCCGGACAACGTGTCCGCGGCAGCTTTTGCGCTTGCCGTCGGTCCCACTGGCGCACTCAGCCACTACAGGACCGTGGTGCTGCTGACGCCGGAGGAGATCGATCAGGCAGTGAAGAAAGCCGGCGGAGCTACGTACCGGGCGCCCGGCCACTAACGGATTCGCGGCGTGGCGGGTCGCTGGCTGACGTTCGACTGCTTCGGGACCCTGGTCGACTGGCGCCACGGCATCCGGACCACCGGGGAGCTGCTTTTCCCGGGTCACGGGCCGGCCTTTCTCGACGCCTACATCGCGCTCGAGGCCGAGGTCGAGCGCGAGCAGTTCCGGCGTTATCGGGCAGTGCTCACCGACACGACGCGGCGCGCCGCCCACAAGCTGGCGCTCGAGTTGAAGCCAGACGACGCCACCGCCCTCGTCTCGACCATTCCCTACTGGCCGACCTTCAGCGACGTAGGACCCGCGCTGTCCGAGCTGAGAAAGGAAGGCTGGAAGTTCGCGCTGCTGACCAACTGCGACCGCGACATCATCGCCCTGACGCAGCGGCGGCTCCCCGCGCCGTTCGACGCGGTGGTCACGGCGGAGGACGTGTCCGCTTACAAACCGGACCCGGCGCACTTCCGCCTGTTCCAGTCCACGTTCGGAGCATCTGCCGACGCCTGGATCCACGTCGCCCAGAGCTACTTTCACGACATCAAGCCCACGAGCGAGCTCGGCATCACGCGCATCTGGGTGAACCGCCAGGGCGAGAAGGACGACCCGTCGCTCGCCGACCTGGTCGTGAGCGGGTTGTCCGAGCTGCCCGCGGCGGTGGACCGCCTGGTTACGGCGACTCGCTGAAGTCGGCGAGTTCGACTGAGGCCCGGTAGACGCGGCGGGCGGGGCCCGACTGGACCAGGCTGCCGCTCGACTCGCGCCGGATCTTCAGGTCGCCGCCGGGCATCTGGACGGTGACCTGGTCGTCCACCAGGCCCGCTCGCATGCACGCCGCGGCGACGGCGCTCGCGCTGGTGCCGGACGCCAGCGTGTAGCCGGCGCCCCTCTCCCAGATCTCCACGCGCACGCGCGCGCGATCGTTGACCTCGAAGAGCTGGACGTTGGTGCGCTCGGGGAACGCCGGGTGATGCTCCAGGTGCGGGCCGAGCTCGAGGCAGCGCTCCCTGGTGACGGGCTGGTCGAACACGACGCAGTGCGGGTTGCCGACCGAGACGAGCATCGCCTGGATGCGGCCCACCGGGGTTTCAAGGTGGACGCGGTCCGGCTCGCCTTCGAAATTCGCGGGGAGGTCCGCGGCGCGAAACGAGGGCCTGCCGATGTCGACCTCCGAGGTGATCTCGGCTCCGCTCTTCGCGAGGATGCGGACGGCATTCGGGCCGCCTGGAGTCGTGAGCTCGAACCGGTCGTTGGCCCGGTGTTCGAGGACCGCGTGGGCCGCGGCGATGCGCAGCCCGTTGCCGCTCTTCTGGGCCTCCGAGCGGTCCGGGTTGAAGATCCGGACCGTCATGGCGGAAGAGTCGAAGGCGAGCAGCCCGTCCGAGCCAAGGCCCCGGTGGCGGTCACACAGGAGGGGGAGTAGCGGGACCACGTCGTCCAGGGGTCCGGGCAGGTCGAGGACGAGGTAGTCGTTGCCCAGCGCCTGGTACTTAATGAGATCGATTCGCATTAGCGCTTCATCATCCCGGGAATCGCCGTCCAGCGTCATGAGTTGTCCTAAGATGTCGTGTCTATGCGGGACCTTACGTGGCCTGCCCAGCGCCTGGTTCACATACCGGCCTGCTTCTGTAGCTAGCTCGGTCGTCTGCTCGCGCCCCTAGGGCGCGCCCATTCGGCCGTTTCGCGTAATTCGTAAATCCGTTCGTCATTTGAAATTTGCATTTCTTGGGAGGTCTGGAATTGAGCTCATCGACGACAACCCGGTCACTGGTCTCCACCGAGTGGATCGCCGAGCATCGAAAGGACAAGGGAGTTCGCGTGATCGAGGTGGACGTCGACCCGTCCGCCTATGACAAGGGCCACATCGAGGGCGCGGTCGGGTGGAACTGGCGTAAGGACCTGCAGGACCAGCTGAGCCGCGACATCGCGAGCAAGGAATCCCTTGCGAACCTGCTCGGCCAGAGCGGCGTCACGCCGGACACCAACATCGTGCTGTACGGCGATAACAACAACTGGTTCGCCGCTTACGCGTACTGGGCTTTGAAGTACTACGGGCACGACAAGGTCCAGCTCGTCGACGGCGGCCGCGTCAAATGGGAGAAGGAAGGCCGCGCCTACAGCACGGATGTCCCGAGCTACCAGGCGACGTCGTACCACTTCCACGGCTCGCCGAAGGAAGACATCCGCGCGTATCGCGACCACGTCCTCTCCAAGATCGGCAAGGCCGGGTTGGTGGACGTGCGCTCGCCCAAGGAGTACTCGGGTGAGCTGCTGGCGCCGGAGAACCTTCCGCAGGAGGGCGCGCAGCGTGGCGGCCACATCCCGACCGCGGTGAGCATCCCGTGGGGGACCGCGGTGAACACCGAGGACGGCAGCTTCAAGAGCGTCGAGGAGCTCAAGGAGATCTACGGCGGCAAGGGCATCACGTCCAACAGGGAAGTGATCGCGTACTGCCGCATCGGGGAGCGCTCCGCCCATACATGGTTCGTGCTGAAGGAATTGCTCGGCTACCCCGACGTCAAGAACTACGACGGCTCGTGGACCGAGTGGGGCAGCTCGATCAGGGTGCCCATCGAGAAGTGAGTACTCAGGTCGTCGACCACTCGGCGCTCAAGGTCAACCAGACCGGGATCATCGCGACAGTCCTCGTCGCGTTCATCGGCAGCGCGTTCTTCCGGCCGCTGCTGGTGTTGATTCCTCTGCTCGCGATCGTGCTGCTGCTGGGCACGTTCGCTCCGCAGCTCGCGCTGTTCAAGCAGCTCTACTTCAAGGTGCTGAAGCCGCGCGGCCTCGTCAAGTCGCGAGCTGCCCCTGACCGGCCGGAACCCCACAACTTCGCGCAGGGCCTGGGCGGGGTGTTCCTCGCCGTGGCGTCGGCCTTCCTGGTGCCACTTCCGGTGGTGGGTCTCGCGCTCGCGCTGCTCGTCGCCGTTCTTGCGGTCGTCAACCTGGCTTTCGGGTACTGCATCGGATGCCAGATCTACTTCCAGCTTGGCCGTGCAGGGTTGATTGGAGCGTCATGAGCACGCAGCTCTGGGCGCTGGCGGTGGTGGGCACGGTGGTGCTCGCCGCCGCGTGCCTGGAGCTCTTGCGTTCTCAGCTTGCGCGACGCCGTGTCGTCGGCGTGAGCGCTGCGCCTGCGACGCCCACCTCTCGATCAGTCGAGCCGTACATCCTCTATTTCACCGGCGAGGGGTGCACCGTCTGCGGCACTCACCAGGAGCCGGCGCTTTCGAAGCTCGGTGCGGTGCGAATCGACAAGGTCGACGCGATCGCCGAGCGGACGCTCGCCGACCGCTTCCATGTCTATACGCTGCCCACCACCGTGGTGATGTCATCCGAGGGCGAGGCTCTCCACGTGAACTACGGCTACGCGCCGGCGACGAAGCTCGAGCGCCAGCTGGCCGAGGCGCGCGGGAACCTGAGGACAACCGCCACCGCCTGATCAGTTCCCCTCGGCCTGCGCCTTGAGGTATTCGGCCCGCTCGATGAGGAACTGTCGCAGATGCCCTTCGACCACGAAGTGGTCCGCCAGACGGCCAAGTAAACCTGCGGGCAGTCCGTAGTCGAATGTGTCAACCATGAGGGTCGCATCGCCCTCGCTAACGAATTGATGGAGGTGGCGCATGGCCTTGAGCGGGCCGCTGATCGCCTCATCGACGAACATGTGCGGTCGATCCAGTCGCGTGATAATCGAGCCTTGACGCAAACGCATGCCGAGGTGGCGGGCCTCCCAGGTCACCGACTCTCCCAGTTCGAGCAGACCGTGCGTTTTGCCGGCGACGACACGCTCGCCGGTCCTTTCGGTGGAGGCGAGGTGGGCATCCACTGAGCGCGCAAGATCAAAGCACCGCTCGATCGGCGCCTTGATGAGGGTCTCCAGCCGAATCGACCCCATTGCGTCCGATATTCTGGCCTGTGTGATCAGGCGTGCCGCGATGGTCGTTCTCCTGCTCGTCGCAGCGACCGCCTGCGCGCAAGCGAGTTCACCGCGGGGCAGCGACCTCGTTCTCGGCGCGATCTACCCGCTGAGCGGACCTCAGGCTGAAGGCGGCAAGGAGGAACTGGCCGGCGTGCGGGCGGCGCTGCAGGTCGTGGAATCGAGCGGCGCGTTCAAGACACACGTCCGCCTCCAGGTGATCGACGCGACGACGCCGCAGGCGGCGAGCGCGGCCGTGGACACTCTGGTGCGCGACTACCACGTGCCAGCGATTCTCGGCACGTACGGCAGCACGCTGTCGGCATCCGCGTCGGCGCGGGCGGAGCAGCTGAAGACCGTTTACTGGGAGACAGGCGCAGTCGCCGACCCGATCACCGCACAGCGTCGCTACGTCTTTCGCACGGTCGCGACCGGAAGCTCGCTCGGCCGCATGGCGGTCACCTTCACGCACGACGTATTGCTTCCGCAGCTCAATCTCACGGCACCGCGCGCGGTGGTGGTTCGCGTCAACGACATCTACGGCCGGTCGGTCGGCGGCGGCGAGCAGGCCCTGGCGCAGCAGATGGGCATCCAGGTCGTCGACGTCATCGAGTACGACCCGAACGCCTACGACCCCAACGTGATCGCTACGCAGCTCGCCGTGGACCATCCTGACTTTCTCTGGGACGTCAGCTACCTGGACGATGGCGTCGCGATCTGGCAGGCGGTTCTTCGCAACCACGTGCCGCTGAAGGCGGCGATTGGCACGAGCTCCGCCTTCTGCTTGCCAGAGTTCAGCCAGCGGGTGGGTGCGGGATCGGTCGGCGTCTACGCGGCGGACAAGCCGGACTCGGACATCAACCCATCGGCGCTTTCACAGGCGGGCAACGACCTGCTGACCCAGGCTCGATCGGCTTACGGCCACGCCAACGGAGGCAGCAGCATGGGCATCCCCGCGGTCGCCGGCTTCGTCGGGGGCTGGACCCTTTTCCATGACGTGATTCCAAAGCTCACGGGCGCGCTCACCGCCGATTCCATTCGCACCACCGCGCTCGGCGTGGACATCCCTGTCGGGGACAGCATCAACGGCGGCGGCGTGAAGTTCGGAGCGGACGGGTCACTCGACGAGGGTCAGAACACTCGCGCCGCGGCGGTCATCGGCCAGTGGCAGGCGGTCGGGCTGATGAAGGTCCTGTACCCGGCCGCCTTCGCGACCGGCGCACCGATGACCTGGTCCTACGACGGGATGTAGCTACTCTTCCAGCCGCTTCTGGACCAGGGTGATGTCCATCCAGCGGTCGAACTTGTTGGCCGCATCGCGGATCGTGCCGACCACCTCGAAGCCCGCACGCGCGTGCAGGGCCAGCCCAGAGCGGTTGTCGGTCGCGATTGTTGCCACGATCGTTCGGTAGCCGAGGCCGCGGGCTTCCTTGATCAGCTCGGTCAGGAGCGCCTTGCCGATGCCCCGGCCCTGGTGCACGGGGTCGACGTAGACGAGGTCTTCCACAACGTCGAAGCCGCGCTGCTTCCAGGGGAGCAGCCGTGCCCAGCCGATCACCCCGCTCTCGTCTGTGCACACGATGAGCTTGCTCTGCTTGCCATGGGCCTCCCACCAGGCGGCGCCTTCCTCCGCGTCCAGGGGCTCTGAGTCGATCGTCGCGAAGGTCTGGTTGACGGCCCAGTTGTAGAGCCCGACGATCGCCTGCAGGTCGTCGTGGGTGGCCGGCCGGATGCCAAACGCTCGAGTGGCCTTGGCCATGCCATCAATTATGGCTTCCGCCCGCGCGCCGTCTGATACGTTGCTCGCCGTGAAGCCCTACATCCAGACACCGCTGCCCGGACCCAGGGCCGCCGCGCTGATCGCCCGCGATGCCAAGGCGATGTCGCCCAGCTTCACGCGCTCCTACCCGTTCGTGATGGAGCGGGGCGAGGGTTGCTGGGTGACCGACGTCGACGGCAACCGGTTCCTTGACTTCACGGCTGGGATCGCCGTCGTGACGACCGGGCACTCCCATCCCAAGGTCGTCGCCGCGATCGAAGAGCAGACGCGGCGCTTCATCCACATGTCGGGCACCGACTTCTACTACCGGTCGGAGATCGAGCTCGCGGAGCGCCTCGAGGCCAAGATCCTGCCGGGAACCCCGGCGAAGGTTTTCTTCACCAACTCCGGCGCCGAGGCGATCGAGGGCGCGATGAAGCTCGCCCGCTTCACGACCGGGCGGCCGAGCTACATCGCGTTCATCGGCGCCTTCCACGGCCGCACGTTCGGCGCGCTGTCCCTGACTGCCTCTAAGGCGAGTCAGCGACGCCGCTTCGCTCCGCTGTTGTCGTCGGTCTTTCATGCGCCCTTCCCCACAGCGTCTCGGGACATCACGACAAACGACACGATGGCGCGCATCGAAGAGCTGTTCGCCACCGTGGCACCGCCGGAGAGCGTCGCGGCGGTTTTCGTCGAACCGATCCAGGGCGAGGGAGGCTACCTCGTCCCGCCCGACGATTTCCTGCCGAGGCTGCGCGAGCTGACTTTGAAGCACGGCATTCTCCTGGTGGCCGACGAGGTGCAGTCGGGCATGGGCCGCACCGGCAAGCTCCTCGCGATCGAGCACTGGGGCGTGGAGCCGGACATCGTGTGCCTCGCGAAGGGAATCGCGTCCGGCCTGCCGCTGGGCGCGTTCATCGCGAGGGCCGAGCAGATGAGCTGGCCACCCGGCTCGCATGGCAGCACGTTCGGGGGCAACCCGGTCGCGTGTGCGGCGGGGCTCGCCACCCTCGACCTGCTCGAAGACGGCCTCATGGAAAACGCATCGCGCGTCGGAGCGATTTTGCAGGATGGCCTGCACGAGATTGCAGCGGGCCACGCGCAGGTCACCGATGTGCGCGGCCGCGGCCTGATGCTCGCGCTCGAGCTCAAGACCCCCGAACAGGCGAACCAGCTCGTCCAATCCGCGTTCGAGCGCGGCCTGCTCCTGCTCACGGCCGGGGCCCGCGCCGTGCGGATCAGCCCGCCCCTCGTCCTGGACCCCGACGAGGCCGCGACCGGGCTGGAGATCATCGCCTCGGCGCTGAACTAGTCGATCCGGTCGGCCATCGGTTGCATGGCGGTTGCCGCGGCACGGTCGTCGTTTGCGAGTTGCTCATAGCTCTTGCTGCGTTGGTCGTCGATGACGTGAAGGGTCGCCACAACCTGTCTGCGGACCGCCTCGGCCGGAGCCGGCGTCAGCGCAGCGACGTGAGGGACAAAGCTCTCGATGAGCCTCTGATGAGCGGCGGCATCGGCTGACTTCGCATACAGATCCAGGTCCGCATCCCGTGAGGCCCAGGCCTCCGCCAGCTTGGCCTGGACTTCGGGTCCGAATAGAAGACCAAGCACTCTGACGAGCTCACCGCGAGCTGCCGCGAGTGCGCCAAAGGCCGCCGTGGCTTCTGCTGCGCGCCCGGCGATGACCGCATCGCTGTTCATCGTTTCTAGATACGAGATCTCCTGGAGGAGGCCGTTCAGCGAAACGCGCGCATCGACGGCGCTGGTCGTCGGGTCGCCCGGAAACTTGTCCGGGAACTGTTGCGCGATCTGGGTCGCGAGCACGTCACCGGTCCGCGCGCCGTCCCCATAGGCTGCGCGCAGATCTGAATACATCGCGCTGTAGGACTGGGAGATCTCGTCGTCGATCACTGTCTTGGCGCCGGTCACCTGCGCGGTTTCGAGCCCCGCGATCGAGTCCTTGGGAAGGCTCGTGATGTTCGCCATGAGCTGCGTGAACTGCGGCTCGAAACCGTTGACCAGGCCGGACATCGCGCCGTTCGATTTGTCGGCGTTATGCGTGACGAGCCCGATCGTGTAATCGACCAGGTAGCCGTTCTGCACCACCCACAAGCGCTCGAACTCGGCCGCGGATGTGTTGCCAAACACCGAACGCATGACGTCAACGAGCGCGTTGGCGTTGGTGGTCAGAAGGGTTGCGTATCCCGCGTACTCATCGGTGTTGTTCGATGCCGCGATCGCCTGCTTGGCGACCACGATCACGTGCTCTTCGAGCAGTAGGTCGAGTTGGGTGCGCAGGTCGGCTGCCTTCGAGTCGGCAGGTCTCGTGCTGGGTGTCGGCGAACCAGAGGAGAGGGCCGGCGGACTCGATCCTGAGCTCGCACTCGCGCAACCAACGAGGACGACAGCAGTGACTGCCAGCAACGCGCGAGCTCTCAAAATCAGCGCCATCGTAGGTCTTACGATGAATCCGCCTTGCCGGAATGGCTGCTGGTGGACGGCTCGAGCATGATCTTCCGAGCCTTCTATGGCATCCCCCAGACGATGCGCGCGCCGGACGGAAAGCTGATCAACGCAGTGCGCGGATCGCTCGACCGGCTGGCTGGCTACATCACCGAACGCCGGCCGCGCCATGTCGCGGTGACGACCGACGAAGACTGGCGCCCCGACTGGCGCGTCGAGCTGATACCCAGCTACAAGACCCACCGCACCGCAGAGCCGGTGCCGCCTGCGCTGATCCCGCAGATGCCGATCATCATGGAGTGCTTCGAGGCGATCGGCGTCGACGCGATCGGACTCGAAGACTATGAGGCGGAGGACATCATCTCCTCGCTTGTCTCGAAGGTCAGCCCGCCGATCGAGATCGCCAGCGGCGACCGCGACCTGTTCGGCCTTATCCGCGACCGGGAGGTGGTGGTGCTCTACCCGGAGAAGGGAGGCATCGCGGTGGTCGACGAGGAGGAGGTGGAGCGCAGGTATTCCATCCCCGGCCAGGCCTACGCGGATTTCGCCGTCCTTCGCGGCGATCCTTCGGACGGCCTGCCAGGGCTCGCCGGCTTTGGGCCCAAGAAGGCAGCGGACCTCGTGCGCAAGTACGGGTCGGTGGAGGCGATGATCGAGGCAGGAGTCTTCCGGCCCTCAGACGCCGAGTACCTCGAGAAGGCCGCGCGGGTGGTGCGGCCGGTGCGCGACCTGAAGATCGAGGTGCCGCGCGGGCGGCGCGGCAGCTATCCCGAGGATCCGAAACGCGCGGCTGAGCTGGGCAAGCGCTACGGCATAACGAGCTCGATCGAGCGTTTGGTGAAAGCCCTTCAATCAATGCCGGCCGTTACAAAAGCCTGACCTTCGGCTGAGGACGATCTGACAGGCGGTCGCGATCGTATTGCGATGACGCTGACCTGGATCCTCCTCAGGCGCCGAGGCTACATGATTGGGGGTCATGGAAGTCGGGCTGTGCGCATCCTGCAAACACTCGCGGAACGTCCCGGCGCCTCGCAGCACATTCTGGATGTGCGAGCGATCGCTGACCGATCAGTCGTTCCCGCGCTATCCCCGGCTGCCCGTCCTGCGCTGCCGCGGCTATCAGGTCGAAGCTAGGACGCCACCACCCGCATGAGGGATAGCGGATAGCCGGCGCCGGGGTCGTACGTGCTCGTGACCTGGCGGGAGCCCATTGAGATCTCGGCGATCCTTCCCGAGTCGCCCAGGGCCCAGAGCACGCTTCCGTCAGGACTCAGCGCAAGGCTCCAGAGGGTCCAGTTGCTAAGCGCCCGCGCGCCGGCGTGCAGGCCGGTGGTGTCGATCCACACGATGCCTGAGCTTGCGGCCGTGACCATCGTCTTCCCATCGGGAGTGATCACCGTCGCGTTCGCACCGAACTCTTTCGCTTGCACGTCCTGGACGAAGAGGCCCGCCACGGCTTTGCCCGTTTCAATCTGGATGGAGCGAGCCAACGTGGGTGACGTATCTCCGGTGAGGCTGACCTCGCTGGCGACACCTGTCGCTCCGTTCGCTGCGTAAAGTCGCGCGCCACCGGCCGGCATGGCGATCGACCAGTGCAAGGCGTCCTCGCCATTGCCGGTTGCGTAGCCGTAGCCCGGAAGATCGATGCAGAACGCGATCGGGCCGTCGAGGTTGAGGGCGTGGATGAATGGACTGGCGTGTTCGCGGACGTAGACGCTGTACAGCCAATGGCCGTCCGGCGATGGAATCCCCGAGAGACGAAGGCCCGCCATCGCGCTCGAGCCGTCGCTTTTGTCGAAGATAACTGTCGGGTCCAGTTGCCCCGCGAGCAAGTCGAACATCCGCACGTGGTAGGTCCCTGCTGAGAGGTATTCGATCATGTAGACGCGCTGCCCGTCGTTGCTGATCGCGTCGAAGGTGAAGTAGCCGTTGAGGTCGATGCGGCGCAGGGCCTTGGCGTAGGTCGTGTCCACCACGACAATGTGAGTAGTCGTCGGAACCGCGCTGGTGGGGTGAGATGACTCGAGGGCCAGCCAGCGGCTGTTCTGGGAAAGGCCTCCTGGTAGCCCGCTCAACGTCGCTGGCGGCAACTGGTAGTAGCCAGGCAACTTGAGGGTGTGAAGCGCCCTTCCGGTAGCCGGATCGGTGTCGACCAGGCTGTCCGAGCTGACCGAGTAAAGGTGAGTCCAGCCGGCCGACGGCGTGCCCAGCGGCAGGGTGCGCTCGATCGCGTGGGTGCGCGAGTCGATGACCGCGATGTTCGAATGCTGCGTGGTCGCTTCGTAGAGCTTGTAGTCGCCGCTCGCCTGTGAGACCGGCGCCCGCCCGCAGGCGGCCATCACAACGGCGACGCAGACGAGTGACAGCAGATTTCGCATTCCCTTCACCTCGCCTGACATACACCGCTGGAAGCGTGCGGGTTCCTAACTAAGCGAGGCAGCGATCTCCAGCGCCTGGGCCTTCGTGAGGTCGCCCTCGATGCGGATCACGGTTCCGCCGTCGTCCAGGATCAACGTGTTGGTCGCGAGGCGAAGGGTCTCGCTCCGGAAGTTCCCTGACGCGTCGATGAAAAAGAACTGGTGCGGGGCGCCTGCGATCCACCAACCCTGGTGGCCAGACACTGTGACCGTTTCGAGTGTGGCGTCAGGTCCGAGGATCTTGCCGAAGAAGTCCTGGTTTACTCCGCCGCGCGCTTCAGTGACCAGCACCGCCACCCCGGTCTGACCCGCGACCGGGATGCCAGGCCGTGCCTTGTAGACCAGCGTGACCTCGCCTTGGGACGGCCCGTCCGGAGGCTGCTGCAGGTAGACCTCGTCCGGCGTCCCCAGCGAAGTTGGGATGCTGACGCTCCAGGTGACCTGCTGTTGCGCCTGGTTCAGCGTTGTCGGGTCGCCGAGACCGAGGCGCTTACCAAGGGGCCCCGGCGGCAGCGGGGACGGGGTCGTCAAGTGGGTCACGCGCTGGATGAAGGTGTGGAGGTTGACCCAGCCCGCGATCGCGTCGCGGGAAGGCGGGTAGGCCAGAAGGGCGCCGGCAGCCAGGATCAGGGCGACCGCGGCCAGGGCCCAGCGGTTGTAAGCCGGCGGACTCCCCCACCCCAACCCGCCCCGGCGAGCGGGGAGGGAGATCGCGTCCCGCACCCGGCCTGTGAGCTCGGGTGTCGCCGGCCACACGAGATCGGCCCCGAGCAGGGCGAGCCGTTCTTCGAGGTCAGGCACTGGATGCCTCCTCGAGCCTTGTCCGCAGCCGCGCCAGCGCTCTCGATAGGCGCGACTTGACGGTGCCTTCGGGGATGCCGAGCGCCGCCGCCGTCTCCTCGCCGCTGAGCTCGAGGAAGTATCGCGAGGCGATGACGAGCCGGTCGTCCTCATCGAGTGAGTTGACCACGCTCAGCAGGCGGCGCCGGTCTTCCGCTGCGACGGCCGCCGCCTCGGGGGATGGGGCCGCATCCCCCTGGCGGAAGCCTTCGACACTGCGGAGCTCCAGGCCGTGGCGCCGGCCCGACGACCGGACGCGGTTTCGCGCCTCGTTGGCCACGATCCTGAGCAGCCATGGCCGCGGCTCGGCGCCGGGGTGGAACCGATCCAGCGCCCGGTAGGCCTTCACGAAACCGTCCTGAGCCGCATCCTCGGCCTCGGCGGCCGAGCCGGTGATCACGTAGGCGGTCCGGAACGCGATTTGCTGGTATCTGCGCACGATCTCCTCGTAGGCGGCCCTATCGCCGCGCTGGGCGCGTGCGAACAGGTCGGAATCAGCCTCTGGTCGGCCCTCCATTGGCATCTCAATTACACCCGCCGCCGCATCATGGTTCCATTCGCCAGGCTGCAACTTACTGGATGCATCTTGTGTTGAAGAGGGTGATGGACGGAACCGAGCGGCTGTTCGAGCGGATGGTCCACGAGCACCAGGACCGGGTTTTCGCGCTCGGGCTGGCGCTGACGGGCAACCGCCACGACGCGGAGGAGGTCGCGCAGGACACGTTCCTGCGCGCGTATCGCGCCATGGTCACCTATCCGTCCGAGCGGGTCCGCGACCTGAAGCAGAAGGCCTGGCTCAACCGCATCGCCTTGAACGTCGTCCGCAACCGCGTGCGCGGCGTGCGGCCGCGCCTGGTCGAGCTCAACGGGAGCGAGCCGGACCACGCGCAGGGACCGGAGGCGGAGGCGATTCAAAAGATGGAGATCGACGCGCTTGCCGCGCGCGTGGCGGGGCTGCCGCCCCGATACCGCGACGCCGTGGTCCTGCGACACGTGCAGGAGATGTCGTACGCGGAGGTGGCGGAAGCGCTGGGACAACCGCTGGGGACGGTCAAGGCGAACGTGCATCGAGGATTGAAAATGCTGAGAGGAGACGACGATGACCACGCTGACGAGTGATTTGAAGAGGCTGGGCGAGGCGAGCGCGCCGGCCGGGTTTGCGGAACGGCTGCTGGCTCACGTCGGGATGGCCGATTCGTATGCGCGCTTCGAGACGGTGCTCGGCGCGGTGTTCGTGGCCTGGAACCGCCACGGCGTTTCGGCTGCCGCCCGCTCTGCGTCGGCGGACGAGTTCGAGGACTGGTTCCGCAGGGACGTGAAGCGCCAGCTCGTCGCCGCGATTCCGCCGCCGGGCCTGGCGTCGAAGATCGCGGACGAGCTGATTGGCAGGCACCGGCTGCGCTTCGACCTTCGCGGCCTCACGGTGTTCGAGCAGGCGGTGCTTCGCAAGACGCTGCAGATCCCGCGCGGCCAGGTGAGGCCGTATCGCTGGGTCGCACGAGAGATCGGCCACCCGGCGGCGGTGCGCGCTGTGGGCACGGCGCTGGCCAACAACCCGATCCCCTACTTCATCCCCTGTCACCGGGTCGTGCGGACCGACGGGAAGATCGGGAACTACGGAGGTGGCGGCCCGGAGGCGAAGGCCGCGATCCTGACGCTCGAAGGCGTGCAGCTGAAGCGCCTGCAGGACCTTGCCCATTCCGGGTACCGCTACGAAGGTGTCCGCACGACCAGGGTGTTCTGCTTCCCGACCTGCTACCACGGGCGCAGGGCCAACGAGCGAAACCTGGTCTATTTCCGGGACGCCGCCGAGGCGCGCGCCGCGGGCTACCGGCCGTGCCGGGACTGCCGGCCGGAGGCGGTCGCTAGCTGAGGGAGTAGATCCCAGGCAGCTCTCGATACAGGCCGGCGTAGTCGAGGCCGTACCCGATGACGAAGCGATCGGGAATGGTGAAGCCCAGAAAGTCGATCTTCACGTTGACGTCGCGGCGCGCCGGCCTGTCGAGGAGCGCCGCCACCCGTAGCGAGGCCGGCTTCATGCGACGGATCCGGCGCACGACCGCGTGCACGGTGCGGCCCGAGTCGACGATGTCCTCGACCAGCAGAACGTGGCGCCCGACGAGAGGACCGTCGACCATGTGGGCCAATCGCAGCGTGCCGCGGCTGGTTCCCACTCCGTAGCTCGAGGCCCGCACGAACTCCAGCTCGGCGGGGATGCTGAGGCTGCGGAGAAGGTCGGCCGCGAAGACCGTCGCACCTTTCAAGATGACGATCAGCACGAGCGGGGTGTCGATGTCGGTGTAGACGTGGGAGATGTTGCGTCCGAGCTGGCGCACGCGTCGTGCGATGCGACCGGAGGTGATCATCGGCTTCGGCGTGTTCTGCGAGAGAGCGCCGGCCGTCGGCACGTCTGTCATGACCTCAGGCATGCGTGCACCAGCTTAATCCGCCAGGGGCGGGAGAGGAGCGACCGTCGCGCCGAGAGGCGAGAGGCGCCGGAACAGGCGGTGGTAGCTGCTGAGCCCGCCGTCGAAATTGATCGCCTTGCCATCGTGATAAGCCACCGGCCGCGAACCCCCGTGCGGCTTGTGAGCGAAGACGACGCGCCGGCTGCGCGTGATATCAAGCCACCGTTCCAGCCGAGCCGGCTGATCCTCGAGGACGTTGCGGCCGCTGAGCAGGTCCCACAGCCTTGGTTCGCCGGCGTTGTCGAGCAGCTCGATCACGCGCGCGTTGATCGCGGCGAGCGGGTCGGCCGCGTGCTTGTCAAGCAGGTCCACATAGGCGTCGCTGCCGCAGTGCTGCATGACGGTCCCATCAGCGATCTTGAGCAGGGCGGGACGCTCACGTAGCCACTCCTGAAGGGACGCGTCGCGGGCCAGCTCGTCCAGGTCGTGGCGCTGGCCGCCGATCGACATCCAGAATCCGATGCGCGACTGGTCGCGCAGCGCCCACAGCATCGCGACCTCGTGGTTGCCGAGCAGCACTGTCGAGTTGGGGCGTTCGCGCGCGTAGCGCAGCGCGCCGACGCCGAACGGACCGTAGTCCACGAGGTCGCCGAGGAAGATGGTTTGCCATTCCTCGGGTGGATACGGCTTGAGCGCCTGAAAGAGGCGCGGGAGGTCGCCGTGGACGTCACCGGCGATCAGGACCGGCAGATCGCCTGCAGCCATTCCTCACCCTTGCCCTTGATGCGCCGCACGGCTTCGATCGTAATCGTCAGCCTGGGAGCCCCTCCGACCGTCCGTTAGAATTTCGTTTCGGCCGATAGGGGCGTAGCTCAGTCTGGTCAGAGCATCGGTCTCCAAAACCGAGGGCCGAGGGTTCGAATCCTTCCGCCCCTGCCAAACTCGTCGGTAACCCTTGGGCCGCTAGCTCAACTGGCAGAGCGCCGTGCTGATAACGCGGAGGTACGTGGTTCGAGTCCACGGCGGCCCACCAAATTCGCCCAGTGTTGACGTAACGCGAACCGCCCGCCCCTACCCGCAGACTGCGCCCCAAGGAATCCAGACTATGGGGGCCCTGACACAGGTAACGAAGACGCATCCTCCACGCCTGTCGTGGAAAGACGCCATAGCGGCTTGGCTCTTGGCGTGGGGCGGTGGTGCGGCCGTCGCGATTGCGCTTTTGCCGATCTCGCGGCACTCCCCTTTCCCGGCCCTCAGCACGTACGCGGCGCATGCCTGGTTTCTTGCTGTTGCGCTGTTCTGGTTCTTCGCGTTGCATAAGCGCTTCCCGGTGGGTTCGTTCAGCCGTCGCGGATTGCGTGGCTGGCTGTGGCCATGTGTCGTCGTTGGTGCCGTGATCCTGGCTTCCTTCCCCTTCATCCGTGGCGGGCCAAAGTCGCCCGGGCTAGTAGTGGCTCAAGAGCTACTCATGCAAGCCGTCTTGATCGGGCCGACAGAGGAGTTCGTGAGTCGTGGTCTAATCCAAACAGCCCTCAACAACTCGATTGCCTGGTCCTTCGGCTACCGATCGGTTCGGCTCAAGGGAGGCACGATGCTTGGTGCCTTACTCTTCGGGGTGGCTCATCTCACCAACCTCGTCACTCAGTCTCCAGGCGTGGTTCTGGCGCAGGTTGCGTTCGCGGTGGTGTTTGGATTGGTCATCGGCTTCCTGTACGACCGAACCGCCAACCTCTGGGGAGCCTCAATCTTTCACGACATCGTGGACGGCCTACAGGCGGTGGCCTCCTTCGTATGAGGTCCGAGTGGTCGTTCATGGCCGAATGGTCGGCTTTCGTCACGGCTCGACGGGACCTGGAACGGTCGGCCACCTACTTTGAGAAAGTGGTTCGCGTTATATAAGCTTCGGCCCACCAACCGGTTCGCTTGCTGACGGCGTCGGTTAAAGCTGATTAACCACCTCGCAAAGTAATTGGTTCTGCTGTACCCTTCTGCTGATTACGCAGCGCGGCCTGCGTGTCTGAGAGGGGAAAGGGGTGCCGAAAGCAGGGCGGTTTGCGTCGCTACTCGTGGGTGCAGTGCTGGCTTGCACGAGCGCACTGTCGGCCGCCGCCGCCGGACCCACGCCGCCGACGCCTCCCCTCACCGAATGTCCGGCCATCGGCAACGACACGAGCTGCGGCCTTCTAATTGTGGTCAACCCGGACGGGACGACGACCGTGGTCGGAGACCCTTCGCAGCAGCCTTTCGATGGTCTCGAGGACACCCTTGTCGGCGTGCTCAACAACAGCCCGCAGACGATCTCGATCATCCCGCTGTCCTCGTCCGGCACCACTCCGATCTTCGATTTCGACGGCGACGGGCTGTGCAGCGGCTTCTGGAGCGGGACGCCCTCGGGCTGTCCCTTCGGCCCGACCGGATATGAAGGTCCGAACACGAGCTTTTCGATCTCGGACAGCAACGTGGGCACCGTCAACTTCACCGGCGGACTCGCGCCGGGAGGGCAGACCTACTTTTCGCTGGAGGGCGCTCCGACCGCGTCCAGCATCATCGTCCCGAGATATGTCGGCCTGGGCGACTCATACCAGTCCGGCGAAGGCGTGCCGCCGTTCATCAGCGGCACGGATCAGCAGGCGACCGCGACCCAACCCCGGAACCTGTGCCACCGCTCGAACGGCGCCTACCCCGAGCTGAACACCGGCCGGACCAACGTGCCCTCCGGTGTCGAGTTCTGGGCCTGCAGCGGCGCCGAGATGCACAACTTCTACAACGGCCAGTACAACGAGCCTGGCCAGATCAGCCAGCTCGCCGGCAAGCCGGCCACGTTGGTCACGCTTGGGGTCGGCGGCAACGACATCAAGTTCGACACGATCGCCACGACGTGTACGTCGGTCAATGCGCCCTGGCCGTTCGGGCAGCAGAACGACAAATATCACTCGCCATGCGGCGACTACCTCGCGAAGAACCTGAATCCCACTCCCGACGCTTTGATCACCGGATTGACCAGCGGGATCGTCGAGAGCGACGGCAATACGTACAAGCTGCCCACGCTCTACAGCGACATCAGAAAGGCCGCACAGCTGGCCCGGGTCTACGTCGTCGGTTATCCGAATCCGCTGCCGCTGTCAGGCTCGGTCAACAGTGACTGCACCGCCGACGTTCTCTACGAAGACGACAGCCGTGTGAGCGTCGGCCCGTACAACCAGCAGTTCACCGTCGCAAAGGGCGACGTCCAGTGGATGGAGAAGATCTACTCGCGGCTCAACAGCACGATCCAGATGAATGCGCTGGATGCCGGCTTCTATTTCATCGACAACTCCCTCACGTTGAAGGACCACGACATCTGCCGCAACGACAAGACGCACTGGCTTCACGGCGTCGTCGTGAAAAAGCCTTCCAAAGCTCCGTCGGAGTTCAGCTATCACCCCAACGGCGCGGGTCAGATCGCAATCGCCAATGTGGTCGCGAGCGCGATCGCCGGTCCCAGCGTCGGCGGATTCAGATCCAGGGTGTTCCCCGGCGGTTTCGTACAGCTGTTCCTCCCCGTGGCCAACGGTCAGCTTCAGCTCATCGTGGAGACGGCCTGGCCTGGAAGTGACGTCCAGCTGTCGCTGATCTCGCCGTCCAACGTCGTTTACGACCGCAACACGCACGCCCCGGGCGTCATCCACCAGCTGCAGAGCAACGGAGAGACGCTGGCCATCACCAATCCAGAGGCCGGGCAGTGGACGGTCCAGCTGTACGGCGCCAACGTGGCTCCGCAAGGTGAAGACGTACGGGTCGACACGACCCAGATCGCCCAGTCCGCCTTCGCGCCGGTAGCCGGCATCACCGCATCGGCCGACCGCGGCGTTGTCCCGGTCAGCGTCCGGTTCGACGGTTCCGCCTCGAGGGCCTACAACGGAGCCTCAATCGCCTCATACGCCTGGGACTTCGGCGACGGCTCGGCGATCGCAGGCGGGGCGGCGCAGACTCACACGTTTGCGAGCGCCGGCCCCTACACGGTGACCCTCACCGTGACGGACACCAACGGGCTGACCGACAGCGCCACAAGCCAGGTCAACGTCACGGGTACCGACCAGCCCCCGGCCGCAAGCTTCATCTGGGGACCGGATCCCAGCGGCACGACCCCCACCCAGATGTTTTTCAACGGTTCCGCGTCATCGGACGTCGACGGTCAGATCACCAACTACGCCTGGGACTTCGGTGACGGAAGCACTGGGAGCGGCGGGGGTGCCGCACACGTTTATTCCTCCGCGGGCAGCTACAACGTGAAGCTCACCGTCACAGACAACGGCGGGCTCAGCGGTTCGCTATGCCAATCGGTCACGGCTGGCCAGTTCTCCACCCCGGGCGTCCTGCAGCCGTGCCGGCAGGATCTGGTCATCACCGCCTCCGACGCGATGATGACCTACGGCGGCGCTCCGCCGGCGATCACTCCCAGCTATGCGGGCTTCGTCAACGGCGATACGCCGGCGTCCCTCACGATTCAGCCGACCTGCACCTCGACCGCCACCCCGACGACGGCGCCTGGAACATACCCCGGCGCCACCTCCTGCTCGGGTGCATCGTCGTCGACCTACACCATCACCTATCACACAGGAAAGCTGACCGTGACCCCTGCCGCGCTTACGATCACGGCGGCGAACCAGAGCATCACGTATGGCGATGCGATTCCCGCGCCTACCTACGCGATCACCGGCTTCGTCAACGGCGAGACGCTTGCGACCAGCGGCGTGACCGGAGCGGCGACCTGCTCGACCGCGGCGAACACCACGTCGCCGGCGAGCACGTACCCCATCACGTGTACGCAGGGAACGCTGAGCGCGACGAACTATACGTTCTCCAACTTCGTCGCAGGCTCGCTGACCATCGCCAAGCACCCGGCCACGCTGGGATACACCGGCGGCCTGTTCTTCTCGACCGGATCGACCTCGGCCGCGACCGCAAGCGTGACGCTGCAGGGCATCCTCACCCCGGCCCCGGGCGGCTCGCCTGACCTCACCCGGGCGACGCCCGTCTTCTATCTCTACAAGAGCTCCAACGTGTCGATGACGACGCCGGATCTCACCTGCCCGGCGACGGTGACGGCGGCCGGAGCGGTGTCCTGCGTACTGCCTGCGCTCGGGGTCGACAACTGGACGGTCGTGCTCCGGTTCCCGACCACGGACGGATACTTCACCGGCCCAGCGGCCGATCCCGTCGTGCTCACCGTCTACCAGCCGGCCGCCGGCATATTCGCGACCGGCGGCGGCTGGGTCGTAGACCCCAGCTACCACAACATTCCGGTCGCGATCTCGGCGCAGAACAACCACGGCAACTTCGGGTTCAACGTCCGGTACAAGAACAGAACCACGACTCCACATGGACAGGCTGTCTATGTGTTCCGTGGCGCCGATGGCTACGACTACATCGTCAAGTCCAACTCGTGGCAGGGAGGCGGCGCCGCCTTCACACCGAACAGCGCGAGCTTCAGCGGGAAGGCCAACGTCACCGTCATCGACCCTTCGACGGGGCTGGCGGTCACCGGACTAGGTGGCGGCAACTTCACGTTCCGCGTGGACGTGACTGCGGGATCGCCGCCGACCCTCGCGATCAGCGTCTATGACCCGACCGGCGTCCTATATCACCAGGCCGGCACGACCTCCAGCCAGCTGCCGCTGGGCGGGGGAAACGTCGTCATCCACCAGTAGAGACGGGCGCCTTACGGCCCTGCTGCCAGACCAGGACCAAAGCAGCCGCCGGCACCAACGCCTCGAGGATCCAGCCGATTGCAGTGCCCGGATCGTTGCGGACCGCGATGAACGCCGCCGCGGCAAACAGCGCGTTGAGGATGTCGATGGCCAGCACGACGAAGATCGCGTTGCGTCCGAAGCCATCTCGTCGGTAGATGTACGCGGCCCCGCCGATCACATTCAGCGCCAGCCAGACCGCATTCACGCCCACCGTGCGCGTCCTGATCGCGATCTCCGGGTCGCCTGGGTTCAGCATCAGTCCCCGGAAAGCCCAGCCGAACGCAACGAGGTAGAGAAAGAACAAGCACTCCGCCAGGATGAGGATGACGGTGCCCGCAAAACGAAGCCGGTGCCGCGTCACGACGTAACCATATCGTCAGTCTCTGGAAGATGGGACGGCGTGCTTTTCGAGGGCTTGCTGGTAACCCTCGCCAGTACCTCCGAGCACTGCCCGCCGAAATTCAACCCCATCCCGCCCGCCGGCTTTGAGATTGCGGCAGTTTCGACGGCGCGACGACCGCGATCGGAAGCGCCGGTGGGTGCGTGCGCTACCGGATTGCATAGGATTTCGGAAATGCAGTGGGTTCTCTTGGGAACCGCTGTGGTGGGCATCACCGTGGTTGAGTTCAGGATTCTTCAGGATCGCGCGCGTCTAGCTTCTGTGCGAGAGGCGGTGAAGAAGGAAGCGGTCGTCTACCGGACTCCAATCAGTCCGCAGTGGGGTCGTGGCTGGTGGGGACGCGGCAACGCCAAGGGAATGCGTCTGGTCGTGCGTGAGCACTCCTTTGAGCTCTCCTACCCGTTTCCCGGCGGGCGTTTCTATCCGAAGAATGGTTTTGCTGGGCAAAGGACGCCCGGATGACCATGGGCCTAGGCCGCTGGGGGTTTCTACCGTATCGGATAAAGCGTGACTGCATCGTCCTCATGATCCCGGCGATCGACAACCCGACGGAGCGACAGGAGATCCTACTGTCCTCGTTGCCACCTGGGCGTTACCTTCGTGCCGTTTGGGAAGCGCTTGTTGCCTGTGGTGTGCAGGCATCAGGTAATCTTCCCGGGGATCGCGCCTGATCGAGCGAGCGTTCCGATCCGCCCGTTCAGGCTGACTCTCGTGCACAAGGCTACATGCGAATTTTCTGGAAGGCAGTTGCGAGCACTTGATCCGGAGCGCTCGGAGGGTGGCAGCGGCCGCGATATGGTGGAGCTGCGCTCGTCTACGTCAAGCGGATCGCCGAGCCTCTAACCTCGACCTGGTTCGCGTTATATAAGCTTCGGCCCACCAAGCTCGACGACTCCTGACATAACGCGAACCGGGCATGTATAGCGGCGTCAGCTGGAAATCGCGACGATTTCGACGACATCCTCTAGCCCCGTGAAATCGCTCGGATTGCGCGTGTACAGCGGAAGTCCTTCGGCTGCGGCCGTCGCGGCGATCAAAAGGTCGAGTGCTCGTTTCCCTCGCGCCTTGCGCCCAATTGAGGCTACGGCCGCGACCAGGCGACCGTAGGCTCGGGCCGCCGCCGCATCGAAAGGTATGGCCTCAAACGTTGCTTCGAGGCGCTGCAGCCGATCCTGCCGCGCTGCTCGCTCGATAACATCATCGGTGGCGTGAGTCCCGGCAGCGAGTTCTGCCAGCGTAATTGTTGAAATGGAGATCTCGGTCGGCAGGGCGGAAATCTCGGGCGGGTCGATTACAGCAGACGTATCTACGAGACCTCTCGCATGGCGAGGCTTAGCCACGAGGTCTCGGGTTCTGGTCAATCAGCCTATCGAGGTCTCCGCGAAACCGCCCTGGATCAATTCGGGGCGCACGAGCCAATGCACCGATGACCACTTCGCTCGATACGAATCTCCGTCGGCCAAGGGGCGCGAGTTCACCAACTGCAACCCCGTTTCGGGTGACGATGAAGGACTCTCCGCGATCGAGGCCACGCATGATCTCTCCGCTCTCATTGCGAAGCTCGCGCTGCGTGATCTCCCGGGTCACGTGGTCATTGTAGCACAGGTGCTACAATGGGGGGGACAGATTGCTGTCGGGAGTGACAGGTTGCTCCACACGGCTCAGAGAAATTGAGCAACTCAACCTAGTGGGAACGGTCGCATTGAGAGTATCCAGCTAATGGCCGGCGAGCCGACCAACGAAAAAGCCAAGCGGCGGGCTGACCAGGCCACGCTCGTCGCGTATCACGAGGCGAAGCTGGCTGAGCTTCTCGAACGTGTGCGTCAAGGCTTTGCGCGGTACGACTCCAGTGAGATCGATGCTTTTGAGTTGGATGAACTCGTGCACCGCTACCAGGTGGCAGCGAGGGAGCTCTGGAAGTTCTGCGCGGTGTCCGGTGTGCACGTCGGAATCGCCGTTCGAACTCTGGAGCTGTGGCAGGAACGAGGCGAGACGCCAGACTGGTGGCAGGCCGCCGAGCGAACGCGGAGGTGAAGGGACGTGTCGGCGCGAAGCCCCGACGTCGGACACGGCAGGAGCCTCGTTCGAAGTCTGGTAGGTGGCTCTCCGTTCAGGTCGAGCTGATCGAAGGCCGAGGTGAGCATCTTTGGCCGCGACCTGGTCGCCTTTTTGCCGCAACCGCCAACCATTCATTCGCCCAGCTTGCCACTGCGATTGATGATGCGTTTGCGCGATGGGACCGAGCACATGCGCATGAGTTCGAGCTTCGCGACGGCACCCGCATCGGAACTCCGGATCCCGAGTGGGACAGCGAAGAACCCGTATTGGACGAACAAGTTCTGAAACTGTCTCGCCTAAAGCCTGGTGATCAGTTCATCTATGTTTTCGACTTCGGCGACGATTGGGCACACCTGTGCTCCGTGGGCAAGTCGCCTATCGATCCGCTTGAATCTCTCGGCATTGTTCCCGACGATCCACTCCCGTAATTCGGTTGGGGCACAATCCCTGACCAGTACGAAAGGGCATGGAGCGCTGACGACGGCGAGACTCAGCGCCCGCCCGATCCGGAGCTCGCCGACCTTCCGCCGCTCCGGCCAGGATGGGGTCCCCGCGGCCGGACCGGACTCGCGGGCACTACTGAATAACAATCAGAGCACCGACAACTGTGATGCGGCGGTTCGCGTTATATGAGCTTCGGCCCACCATGGACAGACAGCTTCCACGAGATGAGGTCGAGGAGGACGGCACCGCAGCGACGGGGCTCCTAGCACTGACACACCTTCAACCTGGTCCGCGCCGGCCGCGAGGCTGAAGGGAGACGCTGCGGCTCAGCCGCCTGGCGATGTTCCTGAGTTGACCACGAACAGGATGAACTCGGTGAACACGTCTCCGTCCACCTGAAGCCCAAAGCATCCAGGGCTGTCGGTGCTGAGCAATCCGTACCAGGCTCTCCAGAAAGAAGTCGGGGCCACCGCGCCCAAATACAAGCCGCCTCCCGTCGTGTGGAGTGCGGGAACCACGGCCACCCGGGGCTCCTGCTTAATCAGATCAGGCGAGGGAAAATCCCCGAGAGTGACCGTCGATTTCCCGTTACCCCCCAACTGAAACGCCCGCACCAGCAGGGGTCCGGAATATTGGGAGTCCACCATGAGGATGGTCACCTGCCCGCTCAAGGCAGGCATCGGTGCGTGCCCGGAGTACCAGCTGTCCTGGCCCGACAGGTAGGCGGGTCCGACCCCGGCTCCGTAGTTCGGCGCCAGCGAGCCTAAATCAGCCATCGAGGAAGCCGTACAGGTCTCACATGGAGCTGTACTGGCACACCCCGCTGGCGCTGAACGTAGCGGCTGGGACGCATTTGGTGCCAGGGTGGGCGGCCTCATCGGCCTCTGCTGCAGTCCAGTCATGGCATCGACCCCGGCAGGAAGCGGTGAGGCGGGTTCAGTCGGGAAGGACTGCGTATGAGCTGGCCGGACCGCGGCCCGGTAGCCGACCACTTCTCCGCAACCAGCCAAGCCGGCGGCCAGGCTGACCAGAGCCACGAAGTGCGTCACACTGCGGGCCGCAGACATCGCCTGCAGATACAACGGTTGCAAGCCGGCGGGCTTGCTGTGCATGGCCGTTAGGCCAACGAGATCGCACTTCCCACGATGCAAGGTTGGTTCGCGTTACGGAAACTACGGCCCACCACGTTCCGGATATGACGCGAACGGGCGTGGGTGGGAATCGCTAGATTGGATCAAAATGCTTCGACAGAGTTAGGGGTGCTGGAGACCGCTTTCACACGGCTGGTCGGCTGCACTGTCCCGATCCAGCTGGCCGGGATGGGCAGTCTTCTCTCGCCCAAGCTCGCCGCGGCTGTATCTAACGCCGGGGGCCTGGGGCAGCTCACCTTCGCCGGCATTGAAGTGGAGGACGCGAAGCTGCGGCTGGACCACCTATCGTCTTTGACCTCCAAACCATTCGGAGTCAATCTGCTAATCCCGTACCTCGACAGAGAGGTCCTCGAGATGGTGGCTCACAGGGCCAGGGTTGTCGACTTCTTCTGGGGCGATCCGGATCCGGTGTTGATTCGCATCGCGCATGACGCCGGTGCGCTTGCATCATGGCAGGTCGGTTCGACTGCCGAAGCGATTGCCGCTCAGGATGTCGGCTGCGATTTCATCATCGCCCAGGGCATCGAGGCCGGCGGCCACATCAGGGGCACGCTTGGCTTGCTACCGCTGCTGAGCTCCGTTCTCGACGCAGTCTCGGTTCCGGTGCTCGCGGCAGGTGGTATCGGCAGCGGCCGCAGCATTGCCGCTGTGTTGGCCGCTGGTGCTGCAGGGGCTCGAATGGGAACCCGTTTCATCGCCGCGGAAGAATCGAACGCTCACCCCGACTATGTGAGCGCCGTTATCGCTGCTCGCGCCGAGGACAGCGTTCGAACCGGCAAGTTCCACGTCGACTGCCCGCTCTGCCCCTCGACCCACGGCGTCCTGAGACAGGCGATCGAGGCTGCCACCGCATTCCAGGGCCAGTACGTGGCGGAGATCGAATACAGGGGCGAGCGCGAGCAGATCGCCCGGTTCCGGGGAATCCCGCCGTTCAAGGGCTTTCACGGCCATATCGAAGCGATGGCTTGCTATGCCGGTCAGTCTGTGGGAGATGTGAAACGCGTCCAACCCGCCGCGGAAATCATCGCTGAGCTGGCGGAGGAGGCAGAGAGGCTCCTTCGTCATTAGCGTCCATCAGGAGTCTGCGAAGTTGTGCGGTGCCCACGTGTGACTGAGGCAGATTAAAGGCGCGATGACCGACCGCGGGTCCACCGTCAGGCGGCCTTGTTCAGCCCTGCTGCCAGGGTGCCCATGGCAGCGGCGACGGCGCGCGCATGGTCGCCGCGAGTGGCCAACTGGGGTCGGTAGTCAGGCACCAGACAGCGCAAAGCGACATCCCCTCGTCGCAGGGCCCACACCGCCTCGAACCCTTCGTGGAATCGCTGACCGGTCGCCGTGGTCTTAAGACCTCGTGAGGCTCGAAGTCGATCGCGGGTCGCGGTGTGGCTGTGCTCGATCGGTTTGGTGGTCTCGCCGGTCAGACGATGGAGGCCGGTCCGAATGTGCCGCGAGCCGGGGAAGCTCTGCTGGGCTGCCCTGACGTAGGGTTGATGGTGATCGGTGACGATGGCCGCCGGCGGGTTCTCGGCGGTCGCCCGGGCGCGCCGGAAGAATGCCTGGGCTGAGGCCAGGTCCCGCCCTTCACAAAGCAGTACGTCGACCACCTGGCCGTGCTCATCGACGGCGCGGTAGAGGTGCCGCTTGACGGTGCCACGGAAGAGGAAGACCTCGTCGATGTACCAGCGGCGGCCAAGCCGACGACGGGTAGCTCAGGTACCAACGGACCGCGGTGACGATGACCTCAGGCGGCCAACGGTAGCCCGAGAAGGCGCCGCTGGAGGCGTCGGTGAAGTCCCGATGACAGGGATGGCAGGCGAAGCGTTGACGGCCTCGGCGATCGAAACCATCGCGCGTATTGGCGGGCTGGTGGCAGGTCGGGCAGGTGGCCATCGCCACACCCTACCGCGAGCACCCCACGACTTCGCAGACTGCATTTTTCGAACCGTCCGCTCGTTGGCGGGGGTGACAACAGCGCGGTTCCCATTTTCTGAAAGCCTCAACGCTTTCTTGTCCGACCGAATATGCATTTGTGGTCCATCCTTCATGTCGTCTCGGACTTCTCACGGGGTGCGGCATCTGCCAGCGCCATCAGCCACAAGAAGCCCGAGACGAGCAGCACATAGCCGCCGGCGCCGATGAACCCGGCCAGCAGGAATCCGACCGAGGGGGACTTGACGAGAACGATCACGCCGGCGACGGCGAGGACCACCACCACCGGGACGACGTTGATCAGGGCAAGCAGCCCGGTCGGCAGCGCGACGATGCTGCCGCTCAGGCCGCGCCGGGCGATCACAGCCAGGGCGACGAATGCCGCCACCGCGGCAGCCACGAAACCCAAGGCTTCGGGATCGGCCGGGAAGCCGTACCGGTGGACCGCCACCGCGAAGGTGCCGGCGATCGATAGCGTGTAGCCCTGCGGAATGACAAGGGTGACCAGCGACCGGACAAGGAACGAATCGAAGGGCGGCCTCTCGTCGCTGCTCACACCTTCAGCGAATGATCCCACCGAGCAGCACGTCGTGGCTTGCTTATCGGGCCTTCATCGGGGACTGGATCACCGACAACATCCCCTTTGGTCGTCAGATGGGGATGAGCCCCAGGATCGGCCGCCCGCTGATCGATGCCGACCGGTGCTTCTTTCCGAGCGATTTGTTCGGCGGAGGGCGTGGTTACTTCCATGGTCGTTGCTCCTCAGATGCCGGTGGTGACGGATCGGGGGTTGATCTCCGCTGTCACGGCATGATCCTCGTCGACACGCCGGGCGTGGGCTCTGTCTACCGGCACAATTGTGGTTGGGAAGGATCCTGCGGCCGACGACCCATTTGACGCGATGAATACCGCGCACCATGGTTCGATCAGGCGGGTCGCTTCCCAACACCCGGGTTGCCAGGTCGCCAATGATTGTTTTTTGGCACGATCATTTCCGATCATTCCATGGCATACCCGTTGCCGCCTTTCGTTTCCCGAACCCTTGCGGACCAACCGTTGGCTCCGTGGCTGACCACATAGCCAAGCGCTTTCGGGCTAGCCATCGGTTCGGCTCAAGGAGCGCAGAATCGAGCAATCCTGAGACCCGACATGCCTACCACCGACCGCCCGTCTGAGCGGATTCGCGTGGGCGCGACAGCCGCGCTGGTCGCGATCTTGGCCGGCTGCACTGGGTCATCCCCGGGTCAGCCTTCAGCAAGCTCACCTGCCGGCGGTTCGCAGCGCCAGGGATACATCTACACGGTTGCCGGCTCGGGTGCCGTCGGTTACACAGGCGACGGTGGGCAGGCTCTCGCAGCCAGCTTCCGCGGCGTGACTGCGGTCGCGTTCGACCAGGGCGGGGCGATGTACATTGCCGATCGCCTCAACGGCGCGGTGCGGCGAGTTGGACTCGACGGTGTGATCAGCACGGTGGCCGGCGGTCCGGCCTTCGCGCTTGGGGCGGTGACCTGGGTCGAGTTCGATCCCGCCGGTGCGTTGTTCCTCGCAGATCGGGTGGGATCACGGATCTGGAAATTGAACCCCACCGGTTCATTGAGCCTCGTTGCCGGCACGGGGACGGTGGGCTTTTCAGGTGACGGCGGCCCGGCGATTGAGGCCGAGCTCGATGAGCCCGCAGGATTCACATTCGATCGAGCAGGTAGCCTCTTCATCGCCGAGGCAGGAAACCACCGGGTCCGCAAGGTGGATCGGGCAGGGGTGATCACGACCGTGGCCGGCACCGGAGTTGAAGGATCAGCAGGAGACGGAGGGCCGGCAACGCAGGCTCAGTTGGATGTGCCGAATCGGCTCTTGTTCGATCGTGCTGGCAACCTGCTGATCGACAACTATGGAAGCGGTCGGGTTCGCAGCGTGAGCCCAAACGGCATCATCACCACGATCGCTTCAGGTCTCAAGGGACCTCATGGACTAGCACTCGACGCTAGCGGCAGGCTCTATATCGCCGAGTACGACGGTAGCCGCATCCTGCGCCTCGAGAAAGATGGCCGGCTCGTAGTCATCGCCGGCACAGGGGGACACGGTTTCGCGGGCGATGCTGGGCCTGCAACCAAAGCCACATTGAACGGTCCGCGTGGCGTGACGATCGACAGTGCCGGCAACGTTTACATCGCGGACGATGACAACAATCGATTGAGGAAGATTCCCTCAGGCGCCAATACCGCCTGAGGGACGGGTACGGCAGAGGCGGTCAGCAGCGCTAGTGGCGGCGCGTGCGGAGCTGTTCGATCGTCTCTGCCGGGGATTTCTTCTCTCTGTCGGCGGGAGGGAACGTCCTGATAAGACCCCACCCGTCGCTCAACGACGTTGATCTCGGAAAGCTCGTCTGCACTGCGCTCAGCCCGTTCTGATGCGGAGGTAGATGGTTCGAGTCCATCGCGGCCCACCACTGGTTCTGAATTCCAGCAAGCGCGACAACGGGCTCATGTTCCTCGGCGACGAGCCCCTCGATCCGCGACGGCTCGTCATTCTGACCAGGCGCCGATGAGTTCCGCCCTATCAGGCGGTCAAAGCAACATGAGTCCGGAGTGCCGAGGTCAGGTACTCCGCCCGCCGAGCCAGTGTCGTGACGACGCCCAAAACATCAATGAAGGTTCATGAACTCGTTCGGCTCGAATACGAAATATCTGGCCTACCGCGGTCGGCTAGCGGCAGCCGCTCTCGCGTTTTCCAGGCGATCCGCGCCCGAGGCACTGTCGGGGTGGCCTCGTCAGATGCCGATCGGGCCGACTCGAATCTGACAAGGACCCTGGCCACATCTCGACCATCGAGGACGCCGGTTCGGTGCAGGACTCGCGCCAGGCCTGGGAGGCGATGCGCAAGGAGACCTCAGTCCACTAGCCTGTGGGGTTCAAAAATCATGTCGAACTCGGTTTCGCGTCTTGGGCTGAGCGCGTGAGTTCGGCCACATAGGAGTTCGCGCCAACCTCCCCGGCTTGTACACCTTGAGGAAATACGGGGCAAGGTGGAGCCATGTGGTTCGAGTGCGCTTCGGCCCACCACTCCTGATTCCCCACCCAGCAGGACGCACAACGCCGTGCTCCGGGCCGCTGAGCTCTACATCGAGAGTGGGCCGTCAGCCAGCTTGACGCGACCAGTCACTGGTTTATGCCTCCGCGGTAGGTCTCACGCGGCTCCGCGTCGCTTCGGCGGCGTGGACGGGGATCGTCACGCGGAAGACCGACCCGCCGCCTTCCCCTCTTTCCACCCAGATCCTTCCGCCGTGCATCTCGACGATCTGGCGCGTGATCGCAAGGCCGAGGCCGGTGCCGATGACCTTGGTGGGGTTCTTCTCGTAGCGCTCGAAGCGTCCAAACAGCTGATCGACGAACTCGGCCGGGATTCCCACGCCATGGTCCGTGACTTTCATCTCGGCGTCCTCGCCGTTGAGGCATGACGTGATCAGGATCTCGCTGCCCTCCGGGGAGTATTTGATCGCATTCGAGACGAGGTTCGTGAGCACCTGGATCAGCCGATCGGAGTCGCCCAAGACGACCAGCTCTCCTGAAGCCAGGTTCGTCGCGAACGTGTGCGTCGTGCACACCGCCCTGGTCCTGCCCACGACATCCTCGATCGTGGAATTGAGGTCGACGGGCTCCATGCGCATGTTCATCTTGCCGGCCTCCAATCGATCGAGGTCCAGCATGTCGGTGATCAGCCTGTTGACCCGTTCGGCTTCCTTGAATATGTAGCCGCTGTACTCGAGGATCTCGTCGGGCTTCATGTTCCCGGAGTTGATCAGCTCGCTCATGCCCTGGATTCCCGTCAACGCGGTCCGGAACTCGTGGCTGACCATCGAGGTGAACTCGCTCTTGAGGTGGTTTAACTTCTCGAGCTCGGCCAGGTTGGCCGCGGCAGCCTTCTCCGCGGCGTGCTTCTGGGTCGTGTCCTCGAACGTGATCACGAAGTAATCGAAACCGCCGCTCGGCTTGCGAACGGTGGTGGCCCTCCAGTGCAGCCAGATCCGGGTGGCGTCGGAACGCACGCCCAGGCTGTCCGATTCGATGGTGTTAGCTGACCCCGACAAGAGCGTCTTGAACTGCGCAACCATGCCCGCCGCTTCTTCGTGCGGGAAATAGCGGGTGAGCGGGGCCCCCGCGAGGTCGGCTTCGTCGGTCGAGAGCAGCGATGCAAGGCGGGCGTTTCCTTCGACGATCTTCAGGTCGATGTCCATCTCGGCGAGTCCGCGCGGTGAGCTCGAGAACCAATGCTCCCGGCTGAGCGCCAGCCGTCCGAACATCTCCTGTCGCAGCAGGGTCTGGCTGGCCACGACAAGCGCAAACGAGAGTGCCGCGAGCGCTCCGAGGACTTCGTTGTGGACCCGAAGTGCGAGGGCGATGCCTACGACCGATGCCGCGGCCGCCCCAAAGGTCAGGCCCATCGCGACCCATTCCCGCCAGGGCACGTTGGCCCCGGCGAGCATGATCGACTTCATCCACTTACGCCAGGCGGATATCAACTGGACATCACCGAGCGCGCAATTACGCGAAAATTCGCCATTGAGTCGATCATTCTTGAAGCGATGAGTGCCGGGCCCGGGCAACTAGCCGAGCTGCACGTCCACCTGGAAGGCACTGTACGCCGTGAATTGGCGATCTCCCTATCTAGTGGGCACGGGTTTGCGCCGCCACCCCCCTACGAGTACTCGACCCTCCCGGGGTTCCTGGCTATCTACGGGCAGGTTTGCCGGTCGATGGCGACCAGCGGGGATTTCGAACGTGTGATCCTCGAGCACGGCCAAACGATGGCGGAGCAGGGCATCGCCTACGCCGAGATCAGCTTCAATCCGGGCCTGCACCCAGGTGAAGCGTGGCTCGACGGAGTCACCCGCGGCCGGCGACGAGTCAAGGACGAGCTCGGGGTCGAGATCGCGTGGCTGGTGGAGATGGTCCGGGGAGCCCCAATGGAAGACAACGAGCGAGCGCTGGAGATCGCGCTCGCCACGGAGGCGGTGGTCGGGATGGGCCTGGTCGGCGATGAGTCCGTCTCGGCTGTCCCGCTTTCTGCCCTCATAGCGCGCGCGAGAGATGCCGGCCTGGGGTTCATGCCCCACGCGGGGCAGGCCGGTGGACCGGAGGTGGTGCGAGAGGTGGTCGAGGTCCTTGGCGCAAGGCGCATGGCGCACGGGGTGTCGGCGGTTGGAGATGGGGAGCTCCTTCGATTGCTCGCCGAACGCGAGATCTGCCTTTGCGTCTGTCCATCCAGCAATGCACGGGTTGGCCTCCGGCCGGATTACAAGAAGCTCGCGAGCGCCGGGGTGCCGCTGACCGTGAACACCGACGACCCCGCGATGGTTCCCACCACGCTGCAGCGGGAGCTTGAGCTCGCCGAGACGCAGCACGGACTGAATCGCGACGTGCTGATCGCCGCAGCCTGGGAGTACCGGTTCAAGGGCCGGCGCTGACCGGAATGGCCCGACCTTCGATCGCCATGCTGGCGGCCTTGACCGTCGCGCTCGCGTGCGCGTCGTGCGACTCGGCAGCCGGCTCTACTTCCACCGCGGCAACCTCACCCCCCGAGACGTCGACTCCCTCGCCACTCCCCGCGCCGACACCTGTGGCCGTTGCAATCCCCGACCCCTGCCACCAGGGCGCGGTGGTCTATTGCGTTCTCAATCCCTTCGTGACCGAGGCCACGATTCGCACAACGATATGTGTCTCCGGCTGGACTGCCACCGTTCGGCCACCCACGAGCTATACCTCGCCACTGAAGCTCCAGCAGATGGGCGCCGAAGGCCTGGCAGGCCCAGCATCGGCTTACGAGGAGGATCACCGCATGCCCCTCGAGCTGGGGGGTTCGCCGGCCGATCCGGAAAATCTCTCACCAGAGGCGCATCCTCGCTCGTACACCAAGGACACAGCCGAGAGCGCAGCCAGGGCCGAAGCCTGTGATGGCATCGATCTCCAGAATGTGCAAACTGCGTTTGTCGCGGACTGGCTGGCTCCCTACCCGGGCTATCGCTGAGGGCTAACCATCTAGGGAAGCGATGCGCGACCGCCAAGCATCAGTCCCTTTCCCGCAGCCACGAAGTGCCGCGGAATCTTTTCCTCCAGGGAGTCGATGATCGACAGGAGACGCGGACCGATTTCAAGTGCGGCGAGGCGGAAGGGTGAAAAGTGGTCTTGCCGCCGAGGATCTGCGCGGAACTCCAGGACGTCACGTCCAGCAGCCACGTGGTGGTAGGCGAGGCGGTTGAACTCGGGACTCGGCACGAGCCACGCGGCGCTGATCTCGACTGACTCCAGGAGGAGCACCGCGTAGAGGAACGCGGGGTGTTCGCGAACATGGCCGGCCGGGAAGTCCGCCTTCGCTTCCACCGCTCCGTTCTTGTCGAGGTTCCTGGCTGTCTTGACCTGGATAGCAATCGCCGGGATGCCTCCGCGCCGACCGGCGGTGGCATCGACGTGGTCATCGTCGGCGACTGGCGTGAAGAGCTGCAGCTCGCCATCGGACGACACCAATGCGTACAGCGCCAGCGCAAGCTCGCCCGCTCGCCCGAGCTGGGTCTTGTCCATCACCGTGGCGCCCCATCACCCCTGTGGCCGAACAGCTGGTCGTACTCCGGGAAGAAGCGCGGGATCACCGCCAGGTCGAAGGTTTTCAAGATCGAGCCCGCAGGTTCGCGCTCGAGGAGGAACTCGAAGCTTCGCGCCACGAGGTCTTCGACGTCACCGCGTTCAGCGCCGCCACCCCAGCGCTCCATGTCAGCCGGCCTTACGGTCACCGAGTGGGTCGTCCGCTCACCATCATGCTCGACCGTGACCACGCACTTCCATGCATCGCCCGCACGTTGCGCGCGCACTGTCACCCTAGCCACTCCAGTTAGGATGCCTCATGCAGATGAACGACGGCCAGGGACGAGTCGAGGCGATATTTCTGGCAGATGCCCACGGCGGGCCGCCGCATGAGGTTTCGGCTGCCGCCGCGCATCCAGGGCGCGGCCTCGAAGGTGACCGGCACCTCGACGACCCTAAGGCGTGCGATATCACGCTGATCGAAGCTGAGCGGGTCGAGGAGTTCCGCTCCGACTACAAGATCGAGATTGGTCCAGGGGGGCACCGGCGCCAGGTCGTGGTCCGCGGAATCGACCTGGGCCGGTTCATCGGCCGGCGGTTTCGCGTCGGCGAGATCGAGTGCGAGGGCGAGGAACGCTGCGAGCCGTGCAACGACCTGGTCAACGCGACCCAGACTCCGGAGGTCCTGCGCGGGCTGCTCCACAGCGGACTGCGGGCAGACGTCCTCAAGGGCGGCACGATCAGCATCGGTGACGCCGTTGAGCTGTCCGCCGTTACGACATCGCGGGAACTCTAGGCAGCTCCTCGATCGCGGCGTCGATTCGCGACTGAGACAGCTCGACGTCCTCGAGCTTGCCCGCGAAGTACGCGTCGTACGCCGACATGTCGAAGTGGCCGTGTCCAGACAGGCCGAACAGGATCGTCCGCTTCTCGCCGGCCTCTCGGGCGGCGGCCGCCTCCTGTGCCACGGCACGCAGAGCGTGGGCGGATTCCGGCGCCGGGAGGAAGCCCTCGCAGCGTGCAAATCTCACCGCCTCGGCGAAGCATTCGTTCTGCTTGTAGGCGCGCGCCTCGACGATTCCGTGGTCGACGAGCATGCACAGCGACGGCGCGTCCCCGTGGTAGCGGAGGCCACCGGAGTGGATGCGATCGGGCACGAAGCTGTGGCCCAGCGTGAACATCTTCACGACCGGGCCCAGGCCGACTGCATCACCGAAGTCGTAGGCGTACACGCCGCGCGTCAACGTCGGACACGCGGCCGGCTCCGCCGCGATGAAACGTGTCGCGGGGCGGTGGCCTTTCAGCCTGTCACCGATGAACGGATACGTGAGCCCCGCGAAGTTGGAGCCGCCGCCCACGCACGCGATCACGACATCCGGGTAGGAGCCCGCCATCTCCATCTGCTTCTTGGCCTCCAGGCCGATCACGGTCTGGTGCAGCAGGACGTGGTTGACGACTGAGCCGAGCGAGTATTTCGCGTCGTCGTGGGTGGCGGCGTCTTCGACCGCTTCGGAGATCGCGATGCCGAGGCTGCCCGGCGAGTCAGGGTCGCCGGCGAGGATTCCGCGGCCGGCATTGGTGAGGTTTGTGGGAGAGGCGTACACGGTCGCACCCCAGGTTTCCATCATCGCCCGCCGGTAGGGCTTCTGTTCGTACGAGACCTTGACCATATAAACGGTGACCTCGAGGTTGAACAGGGCCCCGGCGAACGCAAGCGCGGACCCCCACTGGCCTGCGCCGGTTTCGGTCGTGAGCCGCTTCACCCCTTCCTTCGCGTTGTAGTAGGCCTGCGGCACCGCGGTGTTGGGCTTGTGCGAGCCGGCGGGAGAGACCCCCTCGTACTTGTAGTAGATGTGCGCGGGGGTGTCGAGCGCCTTCTCCAGCCGCTCGGCCCGGTAAACCGGCGTCGGCCTCCAGATGCGGTACACCTCGCGCACCTCGTCTGGGATCTCGATCCACGGCTCGGCCGAGACCTCCTGCGCGATGATCGCCTGCGGGAAGATCGGCGCCAGGTCGGCCGGCCCCATCGGCAGCAGGGTCCCGGGATGAAGGTAGGGGGCCGGCGGTGCCGGCATGTCGGGCAGGATGTTGTACCAGCGCTCCGGGATGTCGCTCTCGTTGAGCAGGATCTTCTTGACCACGGGCTCCCCAGCCTCCTTTATCGCGTGGACCGTAACGCGGCTAGGTTAGCGCGTGGTGGAAGTCATGGTTGATCAGCTCGTCAGAAGGGATTCGTGTAGCTCAGCTTGACCTTGCCGAAATAGTTCTCGATCGTCCTTTGCCTACGGACCATCTCATCTTCGTCTTTGTCTACATCTTCCGGGTAGGTGAGGTCGATGGTCAGCTTGCCGTCGTCATCGACGACGTACGACATCAGCCGCCACTCCTTGTTACCAGGCTGAGCCTTCCAGCGCTTCCAGAGCTCGTACACCAGGTCCACCAGGGGACCTGGGCCGACCTCGAGGTTCACGTCACCGTTTCGAGTCTTGTAGGCAAGGTCGGCGGAGACGACGCCGTGTTCAACCTCCGCATAGACGAGCAGCCTTCCACCAAGGTCGTCGCCCGCGATGTCCCTCGCCTGGTGGCCGATCTCCTGGTACACGTCCTCGATCGACATGCCTAGCGAATCGGCCATTCCGCCACCACCGCCCGAAGAGGCACTCGCCATGATGGCCGAGGTCTCGAGCGGCCTTTCTGCAGGCCGCTCGCCCGACGGACCTTCGGAGGACTGAGTCTCCGCGCGTCCGCGGTCATTGTGGTCGCAGCTCTCCCTCCAGCCCGCCGGCCGGCGCCCGATAGTCAAATCCAGGTTGGGCCTCGTGATCTCGACTGGATCGCTCACACAGCAATGCTCAGCTCTCGATAGAGGCGAGAAACCCGAAGAACACCTCGCTCCAGCGGTCGGCGGCGTCGAACAGCGGGCCGTGGCCCGAGCCTTCGAACATCTCGATCTGCACCTGCCCGCCGGCATCGCGGTACTGCCCGAGGACGTTGCGTATCTGGGTGACCATCGGCTGAGGCGGAAACGCGTCCTCGCCGGGCCAGCCGGGCACCACGCCGAGCTTGCCGAGAGTCCCCATCTCCCATGCCGAGCCGTCCGCGACCACGATGTCCGCGGTGCCGTGGGTCCAGAGGATGGGCGGCTTCGGCCTGATGGCCACGATCCCAGCCCAGTTGCAGTACTTGCCCGAAAGGGCGTTGAGGATGCCTCGCGTTCCGGGCGCGATGCCCGGCCAGTTGGGAGAAGTCGTCAGGTCGCCCGGGTAGCCGTCGTCGCCGGTGACCGATTTGAGGATCTCTTCGACGAGCATGTCCTCGCGTTCGGCGGGCTCTCGATGCGTTGGCGCCCAGTAGGAGGTGTTGATCACGTTGCGGGGCGAGAACGGGGAGTCGGACGAGGCGTCCTTCTCGGCGATGCACCTGGTGAAGTCGGGGCTGCCGGTGCCACCGCCCGACCCGGCGTAATCGGAAAAACATGGCGTGCCGTCGAGACGGACTCCGCCGAAGCCATACGGCGAGACCGGATCGACGAACGTGAGCGACGCCACCGGCCTCTCCTCGGCGTAGTTCGCGATCGCCGCGCCGCCGGTCGACCAACCAACCAGGTGAACCGGGCGTGTGATTCCCAGCTTGCGGACCAGCGAGAAGGTATCGTCGGCCCAATCTCGGAGGCCGCGCGTACCGTCGATGGGCACCGGCTCCGTGTCGCCGAATCCACGCATGTCGGGCGCGATGATGCGGTACGGGTTTGGCGCGCCCGGCATCAGGTGCTCGAAGAAGCGGCCGGTCGAGAGGTTTCCGTGGAGCATCACGACCGGGATTCCGTCCGACGGGCCGGACTCCAGGTAACGCATTCGAAGGCGATCGGTTTCGGCCATGTGCGAATGGACGCCGGGGGGTAGCTTCATGGAGCCTCCTTCCCTCTAGATTCCGGGCGGCGTGGATCGCGGCCAGACGTCGAGAACGCCCGACAGGCGCGAGACGACTTCGGTGGCGCCCGCGATGTCGTAGATGTACGTCACTCCTGTCGGAGTCGGCGCACCGCCGAAGCAGGTCGAACACGCTCGTTCGCCGACGTACCAGACCAGGTCGTTGGTCAGGAACCTGACACCCGACCGGCCGTCGGGCGAGATGTTGGTCGGGCTGTTGGACTGCACGCTGTACAGACCGATCGTGCCCAGCCCGCTCGACGTTCGGAGCATGTAGGCGATCCACCGCCCGTCGGGTGAGGCCCGGGGGCCGATCCAGTGCAGTGCGAGTATCGACGAAAGTCCCGTGCTCGGGTCCCAACGATGCGTGTTGCCGGTGGCGTCCCTGAAGAACAGGCGGCTGGGCACCGACGCCCAGACGCCCATCGTCATTCCCGTGGTCGAGTAGACAAGGGATCCGTCACTCGCCTTCCGGACCTGGTCTGGCGAGGTCGCACCCGTGCCCCCGACGTGGAACGTCTGCACCAGCGCGAAGTACAGCCCGTCTGGCGAGAAGCTGAGGTAGCTGTCGTCCTGGTCCGGGTTCGCCCCGCGACCGGGCACGGCCGGCAGCGTGGTCAGGACTCGGTTCGTGGACCCTGTGACCAGATGCCACGCATTGCCGTCGAGGTAGGTGAGCGACCTTCCATCGGGGCTGAACGCGTACTGGCCCGAGCCGAAGCCTCCGCCGAACGTTGCGAGCACCGTCGTCGTGCTGCTCGCGAGGTCCGCCCTGATGATCTGGTTCCTCGCCGTCTCATAGGCCACGACCGATGCGCTCACGAACTGGGGGCTCATCGCGCCCGCGTCGAAATGGCACACGTTGTGCGCGTTCGCAGGGTCCTGGATGTCGCGGATCACGATCGTCGCGTCGCCGCTCACCGTCCCGATGACGAGGTTGTCGCCAGCCGGCACCGTCGTGTCGCAGTGGACCAGCGAGGCGCCGCCGGGGGTTCCGCCTGGACTGGCTGTCGGGGTCGTTCCCGCCGAGCTGGTGACTGTCGGTTGGGCGGCGGGACTTGGCGAGTGGCCGCCCGTGGACGGCGCGCCGCCGCAGGCCGCGACCAGCATTACAGCAGCGACCGATATCCGGCTCAGGCGCACCCGGTAACGGTAGCCGTTTACCCGATGAGTTGGGCAAGAAGCCGGCGCGTCGCGGGCGTGAGCTTCTCACGCAACCGGTAGTAGACCCACACGCCTCGCTTCTCCGAGTCGACGAGCCCCGCTTCTTTGAGCTTGGCCATGTGGTGCGAGATCGTGGGCTGGCTCAGTCCAAGGCCCGCCGTGAAGTCACAGATGCAGATCGGCGCGTCTGCCTTCCACAGCGAGGCGACCATGGTGAGTCGCGTCGGATCGGCCAGCGCCTTCATCAACTCCGAGGTCTGGTCAGCCCAGCGCTCGCTCACCCTCGGAAGCTCGCAGCAGGCGCCCCGCGTCCTCAGCACCGGCAGCTCTTTGATCGCCATCTGCCTGGATCATACGGCATATCCATCCACAATCATCGATGGATGTGGTAGCCTGGGCTCCCAACCGTGTGGGGAGCTCCCGCGCTGGACGCGGGTGAGGGGCCCATCGACATTCATCGATCCCAGGAGGCTAGTCACATGAGCGACGTCAAAGAGGCCGTCAGGTCGAGGTACGCAGGGGCCGCCAGGCAGCTGGCCGTGATCCAGCCCGAGGCAGGCGCAGGGGGCTGCTGCCAGGTGGATGGTCCGGACTGCGGGTGCAGCGGTTCCTATTCCGGCGACGAGCTGAAGGAAATCGGCATGAGCGATGCCGTCAGCCTGGGCTGCGGCAACCCGACCACGCTCGCTCAGCTCGAGCCTGGCCAGGTGGTGCTCGACCTCGGATCGGGCGCGGGGCTGGACGTGTTGCTCTCGGCCAGGCGCGTGTCGCCCGGCGGCCATGCCTATGGAGTCGACATGACCGACGAGATGCTGAAGCTGGCCAATGACAACAAGAGCAAGGCAGGCATCGAGAACGCCACGTTCCTGAAGGGGTCGATCGAGAGCATCCCGCTTCCCGAGGCGTCCGTCGACGTCGTGATCTCCAACTGCGTGATCAACCTCGCCGAGGACAAGGCAGCGGTGATCAAGGAGGCGTTCCGGGTCCTTCGGCCGGGTGGCCTGTTCGCGGTCGCCGACATGGTCGAGCTCGAAGCGCTCGAGCCTGCGATGAAGAACCAGCTCGATTCGTGGGCGGGCTGCATCTCGGGCACCATCCCGATCGACGAATATCGGGCCGCCCTCGAGTCAGCCGGGTTCGCCGGCGCCGACTTCCAGGTCCACGCCGAGCAGAGCATGCCCGGCGGCGAGGGAAAGGTGGGGAGCGCCTACATCAGGGCAAGGAAGCCCGCGTCCTAGGCCGGCCTGGCGGCGAGCTGGTCGATCAGAGCCACCACCGGTCACGAATTCGGCGCACTGTGGCCAGGTCCTGCCCGGCGGGATCGTCGAGCTCCCAGTCCTCGTAGCGCTTGCCCGGAAATATTGGGCAGGAGAACTCCTGACTGATGTCGATGCCGATCTCGTTCGTGGCCTCGACAACCCGCGGGTTCAGCTGGTCGGCGGGCTCGCTGCCGGCCGACCGCATGCGGACCCTGCCGTCGGCTCGCTTGTAGAGCAGACCGGCCGCCAGCCGGCTCCGCCCAGGATTGTGAACGCACACGAAGAGGACCTCGGGAACGGCCTTCTGGACCATGCCTTCCAACCATTATCGGGCGGGCGGAGATCTGCCCAGCCTCCTCGTCCTATGTAGGGCGTGGGCGGCAAATCTGCCCCAAGTATTTACGGCGCTCGAAGACGCCCGCCCGTAAGCGGTGCTTTTCCTAAGCTGCGGGTTGCGCCCCGTGTTCGGAGTAGAGCCACAACCCGGCTCCCATCACGACGAGGGTTCCGGCGGCCACGACGATGTTGGACGTCCAGCTCCACAGAGTCACCACCAGCCCTGAAACGAGGAAGAGCCCCACGAGCGCAAACTGCCTGCGGAGCGAGCGGGCTACGTCCTTGCTGTTAGCTCCATAAGTAGGCGGGAGGAACTTTGCGAACGCCCACAATGCAAACGCCTGCACGCTAGGCCGCCTTTGGGTGCTCGACCACGGCCAGGACTCGTGGCGCCACGAATCTTGCTGTGCGCACTACGCCACCCGTCCGCGTCAATTCGCGGACCTCGACGGTCGTGCGCGAGCTGCGCACCTCAACCGTGCGGCCGGCCTTCGTCGCCTCGACCACGTACTCGCGTGTGGAGCCGCTTCCGGCGTCCACCAGAACCTCTACGAAATCGCCTTTTGCCATGCCTATGTTATTCCCAAATCAAGGCGTTCCCTCACGCTGCGGGGGATATGGAACTTGTCAGAATGCGCCAGCATGGGCGTCCACGGGTGGGATCCAGCCGACGGAGCGCTGCTTCCGCTCACGCTGCAGAACACCTACCGGGAGCGGTACCGCGCGATGCGCCCGCAGTGGCGGTCGAGCGGTGACCAGCTCGAGGGCCTGGTGCGAAGCTATGTGACCCCAGACAGCAGCGTTCTGGACCTCGGCTGCGGCCGGGGTGGCGTCGTCGAGCTGTTCTGGCGGGACGTCAGGCTCGCGACGGGGCTCGACCCGGACTCACCGTCGCTGTCGGAGCACCGAGCTCCCGGCATGCCCGTCATTCGCGGCGTCGGCGAGCGCCTGCCATTTGCCGGCGAGTCGTTCGATCTCATCGTGTGCCTGTGGGTCATGGAGCACCTGAAGGAGCCGGCGACAGTCGTAAAAGAGGTCCGGCGGGTGCTCCGGCCAGGCGGCCACTTTGTCTTCCTGACGCCAAACCTGCGCAACCCCCTGCTGTTCCTGAACCGGATTGGCAAGGCGCTTCCCGCGCTGCAGCGGCGGGTGGTCCCGCGGCTGTACGGGCGCGTCGAGGCGGACACCTTCCCGGTGCATTACCGGGCCAACACCGTGAGCACCCTGCGCCGGCTCGCGTCGGCGTGCGGCCTGGAGGTCGTCGAGCTCCGAGTGGTGCCCGACCCGACATACCTCGCCCTGAACGGCCTCATGTTCCGCGCCTCGGTCATGACGGAGCGCGTGACACCCAGGGGCTGGGGCGTCCACCTCCTGGGGGACCTACTCAGGCCCTGGTAAGTACCCCATGCGGCGCGGCATCCTGGCGATCTGGGAGACCAAGTCGGCGAGGATCTGGCCGGCCCCAGATCAAGCTTTGCCTGCGAGAGGAAGTAAGCGGTCCACAGGCCGGTGAAGCCGCCGCCGCCGATGGCGACGTCGGCGTTCACATCGCCACTGAGCGGTGGGCTGGGCTCGCCGTTTTCGGCGGCCAGCGCGTGTCGCAGCCACCAGCTCCGCTGCGCGTCAGGCGTCAGGGCGTTGCCGGCCAGGTTGAGATCGCCGGCCTGCTCGCTCATGGCGATAGTCTGGCGTGGTGAAACTCGACGCCTACACCGTCGCGTTCCTGCGGCGCCCGCACGACGCTCCTGCCATGTCCGAGGAGGAGCTTGACGCGCTCCAGCGGCGCCACCTGGCTTTCTGGGCTCGATTGCGCGAGGCCGGCCACGTCGTGGTCAACGGTCCGTTCATCGGTCAGCCGGATGAGTCGTTGCGGGGGGTCTCGATCTTCCGGACCTCGGTCGAGGAGGCCACGCGCATGGCCGAGCAGGACCCGTCGGTGCAGGCCGGCAGGCTTGTGCTCGAGATCTTTACCTGGCTGATGCCGCCCGGAGCGCTCGGCGACCGCCCGGCGGCCACCGTCCAGGTTGACTCAGCGTAGGTCATAATCTGCCCATGAGTTTGAGCGAGCTTCTGCAGATCATCGCGTTGATTGTCTTCGTGGTTGCCGCGATCGGCTGGGGTTACAAGAAGACGAACTTGATCTCCGCCGGCCTGGCGCTATGGGTGCTCTCGTTGTTCATCGGTTCGCTTTCGAGCCTGACCTTGAGCGTGATTCTCCTGATTCTGTCCTTCATCGCTTTCGTTCTCGGAGCCATCGGCTGGGGTTACAAGAAGATCGAGATGGTCGCCGTCGGATTGGCGCTCTGGGCGCTCGCCGACCTGATCCACCTCGTCATCAAGTAGAGACAGCTCGTGGCTTACTCGGCGAGTTATACCGTGGACGTCAATGCGCCCCAGTCGAAGGTTTTTCGACTACGTGGCGGACGTGTCGCGTCACGGAGAGTGGGGGAGCGCTGACGACCACATGGAGGCGAAGGCCGAGAAGCCGGGCGCGCCGGCGATCGGTGCGCGTTACAGGGCCGATGGGATGCTCAACGGCAAGCCCAACCCGTCGGTGGTGGCGATCACCGCTCTCGAGGCTCCGAAGCGCGTCGCGTTCGACGCCGAGGACTCGAACTCCGTGTTCCATCACGAGTTCGTGATCACGCCGGCGGGCGGCGGAACCCACGTCGAGCGCCTTGTCACGATGACCAAGGGTCCGTTCTACTTCCCGCTCGTGCTGACCATCTTCAAAGGCACCGTCCAGAAGAACTACAACGGCGCGATGAGCAACCTCAAGACGAAGCTGGAAAGCGGGAGCTGACCGCTATAGGGGTGTCCGTGCTCAGTTTCCTGGTCCCCCTCGCGGTCCTGGGGCTCATCGTGTGGGCGATCGTTGGCGCCACACGGCGCGGTGGCGATCCGTTCACGCTTGCGACGGCGACAGCGCTGTACGCGCGCGTTGCGCTGCTAGCCGGTGTGCTGATGAGCCTGACCGGGTTGGGAATCGTCCTCAAGGCAGCATTCGGCTTCATCAACCTGGCCTATTCGTACAACCCGAACCCCCTGCTGTACAACGGCTATCAACCATGCCCTCCTGGGGCAGCCTGCCCTCCGCCGATAGCGACCGACTTTTCCGTTCAGCAGCGAGACCAGGACCTGGTGCTCGGCATCACGCTTGTCGCCATCGGCGTGCTGGTCGCGGCCGGCCATTACTTTCTCGGCCGCGCCGTCGCTGGTATGCAAGGCGGTTCGCCGGGTTGGATCGTGCGCGGAACGCTGCTCGGGCTCACGGTGATGACCGCGGTCGCGGGGATCCCGTCGGCGGCGATCGGCCTCTACCAGCTGCTCAGCTACTTCATCGTCGGCACCTCGCCTCAGAACCCGCAGCCCTGGGGAGAGGCGATAGGCCTCGCGATCGCCTTCGTGCCCGCGTGGATCTACGCGATGACGCGGTTGGTTGGCGATCTCCGGCGCCCGCACATCGGCGCGACCGCCGTTTAGCGTCAGCGCCCCGCCTGCACCCTCGCCACGCCGCCTCCGCCCGTAAGGCGGGCTGCGATCACCACCGGGATGATGGTGACCAGGATCACGAAGGACACCACCACGTTCACCTCGGGCAGGCGCTGGCCGAGGCGGATGGCGCCGAAGATCCACAGCGGCAGCGTGTTCTGCGCGCCGGCGGTGAACGTGGTGACGATGACCTCGTCGAACGAGAGCGCGAATGCGAGCATGCCGCCCGCAACCACCGCGGTCGAGATGAGAGGCAGCGTGATGTCGCGGAACACCTGAAACCCGTTCGCGCCTAGGTCCATCGCGGCCTCGATCAGCGAGCCCTGCGTACGGCGCAGGCGGGCCAGCACGTTGTTGTAGACGACCACAATGCAGAACGTCGTGTGGCCGATCACGATCGTCCAGAGCGAAAGCGAGATGCCGTTGAAGCTGAAGAACGCGTTGAGCGAGATGCCGGTGATAATCCCGGGCAGCGCGAGCGGTAGTACGAACAGCAGGCTCACGACCTCGCGGCCGAAAAACGTCAGGCGGTGGATCGCAAACGCGGCGGAGGAGCCGAGCAGCAGCGCAAGCGCGGTCGCGGTGAGACCCGCACGCAGGGAGAGCTCCAGGGATGACCGGACGTCCGGGTCGTTCCAGGTCGAAGAGAACCACTTGAGAGTGAGGCCCGGGATGGGCCAGCTCTCGATGTTCGAAGTGTTGAAGGCATAGATGAAGATCAACAGGATCGGTGTGAAGAGAAAAACGAGCAGGAGCGCGACCCAGGCTTGAAGCGCGAGCTTGGTCCAGCGCCCTTCCACTGCTAGAGAGCTTCAAATGCGCCGAGGCGCTGGGCGATGAGCAAATAGACGGCCATGATCGCGACCGGCACTACTGCCAGCGCGGCCGCGAACGGGATGTTGTTGGCGATGCCGACGTTGGCGTACACGACGTTGCCGATGAACTGCGAGCCCGCGCCGCCGACCAGGATCGGCGTGATGTAGTCGCCAAGCGTCAGCGAGAACGTGAAGATCGACCCCGCCGCGACGCCCGGCAGGGCGAGCGGCAGCACGATGTCGCGGATCGCCCGCCACCGTCGCGCGCCAAGGTCGGCGGCTGCTTCGAGGAGCGACTCGTGCACGCGCTCGAGCGCGGAGTAGACCGGGATGATCATGAATGGCAGCCAGATGTACGAGAAGACCACCCACATCGCCACGTTCGTGTAACCGATGTTGGCCGGCGGCAGGCCGATCGACTGGAGGCTCCAGTTCAACAGGCCGCTGTGGTTGAGGATGAGGATCCACGCGTAGACGCGGGCGAGATAGCTGGCCCACAGGGGCAGCAGCACGGAGGCGAACAGGAACGTCTGGACCCGGCGCGAAGCGACCCGGGCCATGAAGTAGGCGAATGGAAAGGCCAGCACCGCGTCGGTGACGGTGACGAGCGCGGCCATCAGCACGGTGCGGCCGATGATGGTGCGGTAGGTGGGCTCGGTCAGGATCCTCTCGAAGTTGCTGGTGTTCCAGACCTGGACGATCTGTGTCGTGAAGGGGTCGATCGACCAGAACGCCGTGATCAGCAGCAGGACCAGCGACGCGAGGTAGATCAGGACGAACCACGCCATCGGCGGCGTGAGCAGTAGCACCGGGCGCAGCCACGACCAGCGCCACAGAAACGCCTGAAGTGGAGCGGCGGCACCGCCCCGTTTGGAGCGGGGCCGCCCAGCGGCTAGAGACAAGGGAGCGTCAGCCCTTGATGGTGGTCCAGGCCGAGACCCATTGGTCGTAGGGGATGCAGTTGTTGCTGCCGTCGCCGCACTGCGCGATCGGCGTCTTCCAGAACTTGATGGTGTCGAAGTACGCGCTTCCCTTGTCGGCGTGGTACTGCGCGCACGAGCCGGTCTGCAGGGCTTCCATCTCCGCGCACGCCTTGGAGTTGACGGGCGTCTCGCCGAAGAACAGGGCCTGCTCCGCCTGGACCTTCGGCGTGCTCACGTACTGGGTCCAGAGGTAAGCGCAGTTGGGGTGAGGGGCCTTGGTCGCCAGCATCCAGGTGTCGCCCCAACCGGTGGCACCTTCCGTCGGGATCGTGTCGTCGACCGGCGCGCCGGCCAACTTCAGCTGGATCGTCTGGTATGGCCAAGCCGCGCCAACGACCACGTCGCCGTTCTGAAACAGGGAGATCTCGTCCGAGGCGAGGGCCCAGTACTTCTTGATGAGCGGACGCTGCTTCGTGAGCAGCGCGACCGTTGCATCGAACTGTACCTTGGTCAGCTCATACGGGTCCTTGATGCCGAGCTTTGGCTGAGTCTTCATGAGGTAGAGCGCAGCGTCCGCGATCTGGATCGGGTTGTCGGGCACCGTGACCAGGCCCGAGTTGTTTGCGTCGTAGATCACGCTCCAGCTGGTCGGCGGGTTGACGAACTTCTTGGTGCTGTAGAGCAGCATGTTGGGCCCCCACTGCAGCGAGATGCCGTAGTGGATGCCGGCGATCGTGTTGTAGGGGGGCGCCTGGAAGTAAGTTTGGAAGTTCGTGAAGTCCGGGATCAGCTTCTCGTTCATGGGCTTGACGTCGCCGCTGTAGATCAGGCGCAGGTCGGCGTCGCCGGAAGCGGAAACCATGTCCCACTGGCCGCCGCCGCCATCTTTCATCAAGCTGACCATCTCGTCGGACGACCCCGCGTACTTGGCGTTGACCACGCAGCCCGTCTGCACCGTGAACTGCTTGACCCACGAGTCGTCGACGTAGCCTTCCCAGGCGATCAGGTTCAATTGGCCCTCGCCGGCGCCAACCGCGGTCGGAGGCTTCACGGTCGCGGTCGGCGGCTGCTGCAGCGTCGAGCCGCCGGTACTGGTGTTTGACCCACATGCGGTCGCCGCCACGACGGCTGCGGCCAAAAGACATCCGAGCCTGACCCAGCTCGGTCTCCCTGGTGAACTCATCTTCCTCACCTCTCCTTCGTGTCGAGCACGAACGTGTGGTCTTTCGCCCAGGCCAGTCTCACCTGCCGGCCCTGGAAGCTCTGGGCGTCGCCCGCGGCGTCCATATTCTGGCGTACGGCGACTAGCTGCTCGCCGCGGTCCAGCAGGACGACATAGCGGGTCGACATTCCTACGTACACGACCTCAACCACGATTCCGGGCTCAACTGTCATGCCCGGGTCGGAGCTTTCGCCCCGTTCCAGCATCCGGATCTTCTCCGGACGGACGACAAATCGCACGCCGTCACGCAGCAGGACGTTGGAGATGCCGATGAAGCCCGCGACGAACTCGGTGGCCGGCCGCTCGTACACATCCACCGGGGAGCCGATCTGCTCGATCTTGCCGTTCGACATCACGGCCACCCGGTCGCTCATCGTCAGCGCTTCCTCCTGGTCGTGGGTCACGTACACGAAAGTGATACCAACCTCCTTCTGGATCTGCTTCAGCTCGATCTGCATCTCCTGGCGCAGCTTGAGGTCGAGAGCCCCGAGTGGCTCGTCGAGCAGCAGGACCTCGGGCTCGTTGATCACCGCCCGGGCGAGCGCGACGCGCTGGCGCTGTCCACCCGAGAGCTGGTTGGGCCGGCGCTCATCGAGGCCGGCCAGGCGGACCATCCGCAGCGCACGCTCGACGCGCGCGCGCCGCTCGGTGGCCGGGATGTGCTTGATGCGCAGGCCGTACCCGATGTTCTCAGCGACGGTCATGTGGGGGAACAGCGCGTAGTCCTGGAAGACCGTGTTGGTGTCGCGAAGGTGCGGTGGGCGCGATGTGACATCCTGCCCGCCGAGCTCGATCCGGCCGCTGTCCGGCCGCTCAAAGCCGGCGATGAGGCGGAGCAGGGTCGTCTTGCCCGAGCCCGACGGCCCGAGCAGCGTGAAGAATTCGCCTTCTTCGACGGTGAGGTCCACGCCCGCGACCGCGACGACCTGGCCGTAGTTCTTGCGGATGCTCTCGAGGTGTAGTGCCGGCGGCTTCGGTGCGTCGCTCAGTCGAGTGACGCCATGACGTGCTTGATTTGCGTGTACTCCTCGAGCGAGTAGATCGACATGTCCTTGCCGTAGCCGCTCTGCTTGTAGCCGCCGTGCGGCATCTCGTTGACCAGCGGGATGTGGGTGTTGATCCACACCGTCCCGAACTGCAGCTTGCGGGCCATACGAAGCGCGCGGCCGACGTCGCGCGTCCACACGGAAGCCGCGAGGCCATAGTCCACGCCGTTGGCCCACTCGAGGGCCTGTTCCTCGTCACTGAAGCGCTGCACGGTGACGACAGGTCCGAAGACCTCTCGCTTCACGATCTCCGCGTCTGGGCCTGACGGCACGATCACGGTGGGCTCGTACCACGACCCCGCCTTCTTGATCCGGGCGCCGCCGGTCAGCACCTCCGCGCCCGCTTTCCGCGCGCGGTCGACGAAGCCCGACACTCGCACCGCCTGCTCTTCGGAGACGAGCGGGCCCATCTCGGTGTCATCCGCCAACGGGTCGCCGACCTTGAGGGAGCTCACTGCGGGGACGAGGTCATGGAGCAGGTGCTCGTGGATCTTTGGACCGGCGATGATCCGTGTCGCGGCCGTGCAGTCCTGGCCCGCGTTGAAGAAGCCTCCGATCTTGATCCACTCGACGACCTTTTCGAGGTCGGCGTCGTCGAACACGATCACCGGCGCCTTGCCGCCGAGCTCCAGGTGCACCCGCTTCAGGGTCGCCGCGGCCGCGCGCGCGACCTCTTTACCTGTGGCGACGTCTCCAGTCAACGAGACCATGGCCACTCCTGGGTGCCGGACGAGACCGGCGCCGACCGGCTCGCCGTCGCCGGTGATGACGTTGAGGACGCCCGGCGGAAATATGTCACCCGCCAGCTCGGCGAGCCGCAGCGCGGTGAGCGGCGTCCACTCCGAAGGCTTGAAGACGACGGTGTTTCCCGCTGCGAGCGCGGGGCCGAGCTTCCAGGCCGCCATCATCAGCGGGTAGTTCCAGGGCGCGATCGAGCCGACGACGCCGAGCGACTCGCGGCGAAGCATGCTCGTGAAGCCGGCCATATATTCGCCGGCGGCCTTACCCTCCAGGATTCGGGCCGCGCCCGCGAAGAAGCGGAAGCAGTCGGCGATGGGCGGGATCTCCTCGGACTTCGTCGTCGCGAGCGGCTTGCCGACGTTCTCCGATTCGATTCGCGCGAGCTCATCGCCATTGGCCTCGATCGCTTCGGCGAGCTTCAGCAGGCGCTCGCTTCGGTCGCGCGGCGTGCTGTCGGACCAGACCTCGTCGTACGCCTTGCGCGCGGCTGCGACGGCCCGGTCGACGTCTTCCTCGGTTCCCTTGGGCACGTGCGCGATGACCTTGCCGGTCGCCGGGTTGATGATCTCCTGCACCTCGCCGCCGGTGCCAGGCGTCCACTCGCCGCCGATGAACATGTCGTGGCGTCGAAGCGTCGTGCTCATGAAGCCCTCCCCAGTTTTCCTAAGAGTGAGTTGCGCTCGCCGATCTCTTCGCTTCGGCGGCGACTTCGCCGAGGGCCGCCCCCAGGATGTCCATCCCCTCGTCGAGCTGGTCGTCGGGGATGGTCAGCGGCATGAGCGTGCGAATCACGTTGTGGTGCGTGCCGGCGCGAAGCACGATGAGGCCCTTCTCCCGCGCGGCGACCAGGATCTTGGCGGTCTCCTTGTCGGCCGGCTCCTTGGTCTTGCGGTCGCGCACGAGCTCCATGCCGGCCATCGCGCCCATCACGCGCACGTCGCCGACCAGGTCGTGCTCCGCGGCCCAGCTCTGCATCCGTTCCTCGAGCACAGACCCGATCCTGGCCGCGCGCTCCGGCAGCTTCTCGTCGCGCATGACGTCCATCACGGCCACGCCGGCGGCGCATGCGACGGGGTTGCCGCCGTACGTTCCACCCAGGCCACCGGGGTCGGGTGCGTCCATGACGTCCGCCCGACCGACGACTCCGGACAGCGGGAAGCCGGCCGCCAGGCTCTTGGCGACCGCCACCAGGTCGGGCTGCACGCCCGAGTGCTCGATGGCGAAGAACTTGCCCGTGCGGCCAAACCCGGTCTGGATCTCGTCGACGATGAGAAGGATCCCGTGGCGAGTCGTGAGGTCGCGGAGCCGGCGCAGGAAATCCGCCGGCGCGGGGACGAACCCGCCCTCGCCCAGCACCGGCTCGATGATCACCGCGGCGACGCGGCTGGGCGAAACCTCCGATTCGAACAGGCTTTCCAGGGACGCGATGGCGCGCTCGGTGCTCCAGCCGCGGTACTCGTAGGGGAATTGCGACTGGTAGATCTCGGCCGCGTACGGACCGAAGTTCTGCTTGTAGGGGTTGACCGAGCCGGTCAGGCTCAACGCCAGCAGCGTCCGGCCGTGGAAGCTGCCGCGGAAGCTGACCACCGCGGGGCGGCCGGTTTTCGCGCGGGCGATCTTGACCGCGTTCTCGATCGCCTCGGCGCCGGTGCTGAAGAAGATCGCCTTCGTCGGGCCCTCGAGCGGGGCGACCTCGCACAGTCGCTCGGCGAGGCGCAGGTACGACTCGTACATGACGACCTGGAAGGAGGTGTGGGTGGTGCGCTCCAGCTGCTCGCGGACGGCCGCCATGACGCGGGGGTGGCCGTGGCCGACGTTCATGACGCCGATGCCGCCCGCGAAGTCGATGTAGCGGCGCCCGTCGACGTCCCAGAGCTCGGATCCCTGGGCGCGGTCGGCGACCAGCGGGTGGGCGGTCGTGATGCCGCGCGGGACGTATTTCGCGCGGAGCTCGGCCAGCTCCGTATGGGTAGATCGCTGGGTTGTGCCCCGCCCCACTTGTGGGGAGGGGTCGGGGGTGGGGCTCACGCGGCCCATTCAAGCAGATACGATCCGCGACTGTGGATGGGGTCTCGGCAGCCGTCGAGCGGCTGTGGCCGGGACGCCGCGCGACGATCGAGACGCTTGGGGGCGGCATCACCAACCGCAACTTCAAGGTCGACGTCGAGGGGGCGGTCTACGTGTTGCGGATGGGCGGGGCCAAGACCGAGCTGCTGGGCATCGATCGCGCCGTCGAGCACGCGGCGAGCCTGCGCGCCGAGGAGGTCGGCGTCGGGCCGTCCGTCGCCGATTTCGTCGAGTCGGGGGGCTGGCTGGTCACGCGCTTCATCAACGGGCGCCCGATCCCGGTCGACGAGATGCGCAGCGCCGCGACGCTCCCACGCGTGGCCGAAGCGCTGCGGCGGTTCCACGGCGCGGCGGCGATCCCGGGCCGGTTCGACGCCTACGCGGTGGTCGACGATTACCGCGCCGAGGCCGAGGCCAACGGCGTGGCGATCCCCAGCGAGTTCGGCGACGCCCTCGAGGTGTCGGAGAAGATCCGCGCGGCCCGCGGCCCGCAGCCCGTCGTGCCGTGCCACAACGACCTGCTGAACGCGAACTTCCTGGACGACGGCGCCATTCGGATCGTCGACTGGGAGTACGCGGGGATGGGGGATCGGTTCTTCGACCTGGCCAACCTTTCGGTGAACCATGACTTTGAGGTCGAGGACGACCGCCGGCTGCTCGCCGCGTACTTCGGCGTCGAGCGAGCGCAGGATCTCGCCGCACTGCGGTTGATGCGCTTCATGTCCGATTTCCGCGAGGCAATGTGGGGTGTGCTGCAGAGCGGGATCTCGGAGCTGGACTTCGACTTCAAGGGCTACTCGGCAAAACACTTCACGCGGATGCTGTCCACGGCCGGCGAGGTCGAGTTCGACAGGTATCTTGAGGAAGCTTCGAGGTGACTTGACCTGCTGAGGCGGTCGGCACAAGATGCCCTTGCGATGGCCGAGCAGCAACCACCCCAGGGTCCCGTGCAGGTCTCGCCCGACGGCAGATGGCGCTGGGATGGCCGTCAGTGGGTTCCGAACGCGCCGATGGCCGTGGTCGGCCAGGGCTACATGGCCCCCTCCGCACCTGGAGCGATGGTGGTGGCGCCGAAGAACCCGGCCGTCAGCCTCATCGTGTCGTTCTTCCTACCCGGTGTCGGTTCGATGATCAACGGAGACGTTGGCGTCGGGGTTGCCATCCTGGTGCTTTATCTAATTGGATGGGCGCTTGCCATTTTCTTGATCGGGATACCGCTGGCGATCGGAGCGTGGATCTGGGGAATGGTCGACGCGTACCAGGGCGCCCAGCGGTGGAACGCGAGGCACGGGATCCTCAGCTGAGTTCCAAGGCGCAAGAGCGGCTGATCGATCCTGCGGGCCTTTCCGTGCGATGAGTTTCCGAAGCTGGGTGAATGCAGGTCTCGCCGCGCAGCTGGGAAGGCCCGCCGGCCTGCGCGGACGCGTGGTCGCCATCCTGCTGAACCGTTCAAACGCCGGGCTGATCGCGAGAGCTGCCGAGGCCGCTGCCGTTCAACCCGGCGCGGTCGTGGCGGATCTTGGTTTCGGCGGGGGACTGGGGCTCTCCCTGCTGCTCGATCGCGTGGGCGCTCAGGGGCAGGTCCACGGAGTCGAGCTGTCCACGACGATGCTGAGCCGCGCCGCGCGGAGATTTCGGCGCGAGGTCGTGGCCGGCCGGCTTCACCTTCACTCGGCGTCCATGACACAGCTGCCGCTTGCCGATCGTTCGCTGGACGGCGTCATCACGAACAACACGCTCTATTTCATCCCTGAGTTGGACCAGGCGTTCCGGGAGCTTGCACGGGTGCTCTCTCTTCCAGGGCGGGCCGTGGTCGGAATCGGCGACCCGCAGATGATGGCCGAGATGCCGACCACGCCCTACGGGTTCAAGATCCGACCCGTGGAGGAAGTGGTGTCGGTCGCGAGCTCTGCCGGGCTCAGGCTCGCAGATCATCAGCGAGCGGGCGAGGGCGAGCGGGCGGCGCATCTCCTTGTCTTCGGGCACACAAGCTGAGCGCGCCCTCACTCATAGCAGCGCGAACGGAGAGTCGGTTGGGGAGGAGGCGATAAGCGGTCGAGTATTGCCTCGAGGACCCCATCCATCTTCCGCTTTGCGGGAGATGGGAATGGCTCAGCTCCTGACTCTTGCGCCGGAGGGGTCGTAAAGGGGGTCTCTGGTGATCGCGCCTGAGACCCATGTGCCGAAGATTTCCACTTCTACTCGCGTGCCGGCGGTCGCGAAGGCGGGTACGTATGCATATGCGATCGAGCGCTCAACCGTGTATCCGTAGCCACCACTTGTCACCCGACCGGCGACCTTTCCCTCGATGCGCACCGGCTCTGAGCCCAGGGCGACCGAGCGGGGATCGTCCAGCACCAGGCACGCCAGCCTGGTGGCGGCCGGGGTTTCGCGCTTCTTGAGGAGGGCCGTGCGTCCGACGAACTCGCCCTTGTCCAGCTTGACGCAGAAGCCGAGGCCGCTCTCGTACGGGTCCGCATCGGGGCCGATGTCCGAGCCCCAGGCGGGGTACCCCTTCTCCAGGCGCAGCGACTCGACAGCCTTGTAGCCGCCCGCGACGAGGCCCTTGTCGCGCCCCGACTCCCAGATGGTGTCCCATAGCCGCAGGCCGAACTCGGTCGGGCAGTAGAGCTCCCATCCGAGCTCGCCCACGTACGTCACGCGCAGCGCGAGGCACGGCACCGAGCCGACGGCCAGCTGCTGGGCGGTCATGAACGGAAAGGCGGCGTTGTTGATGGGGGTCGGGGTCGGCGGCTGAAGGATGTCGCGCGCGTTCGGCCCCCACAGCCCGATACACGCGTACGCCGACGTGACGTCCTCGACCTGGACCGACCCGTCGTCGGGTGCGTGGTCCCTGATCCACGAGAGGTCGTGCTGGCCGAACGCGGTGCCCGTGATGACGCGGAAGCGGTCCTCGGCCAGGCGGGTCACTGTGAAGTCGCACTCGATTCCGCCGCCCTCGTTGAGCATCTGTGTGTAGGTGAGGGCGCCGACCGCCCGCGCCACGCGGTTGTCGGTGAGGCTCTCGAGAAAATCTGCTGCGCCGCGCCCGCGGACCTCGATCTTGGCGAACGACGTGAAGTCGAAGAGCGCGGCCGCCTCGCGGCACCCAAGGTGCTCGGAGCCGATCGCCGGCGACCACAGGCGGCCGGCCCATCCGCGCGGCCGCAGCGACTCATCACCTCGCGCGGCGTTCGGCTCGAACCAGTTGGCGCGCTCCCATCCCGACTTCTCGCCAAAGGCAGCGCCGAGCTCCGACAAACGCGAATAGATGGGCGAGAGGCGCAGCGGACGCCCCGCACCGCGCTCGTGGCCCGGGTACTTGACGTCGTAGTAGGTCGAATACACCTCGCGCGTCCGCGCCAGCGTGTACTCGCGGCTGGTGTAGTGGCGGCCGAACCGGCGCGAGTCCATCTCCCAGGTGTCGAGGCTCGGGCGGCCCTCGACGATCCACTCGGCGACGAGGCGGCCCATGCCGCCGGCGCCGGCCAGGCCATGCGCGCAGAATCCCGCGGCGACCCAGAAACCGCGAACCTCGGACGGTCCGAGGATGAATTCGCCGTCAGGCGTGAACGCCTCGGGGCCGTTGACGAGGCGCACGACCTCCGCGTCCTTGATCGAGGGCGTGCGCACGATCGCGTTTGTCATCAGCGGCTCGAAGCGGTCCCAGTCCGGCTCCAGCAGCCGGCCGTTGAAATCGGCGGGGATGCCGTCGAGGCTCCACGGCGCGGGGTCGCGCTCGTAGCCGCCCATGATCAGGCCGCCCGACTCGGGCCGGTAGTAGACCAGGAGCGACGGGTCGCGCATGGTGGGCATGTCTAGAGGCAGACCCGCCGGTCTCGTGATCAGGTATTCGTGAGCCATCGAGATGAGCGGGACGTTGACGCCGGCCAGGCGACCGATCTCCGGCGCGAACATGCCGCCCGCGTTGACCACCAGCTCGGTCTCGATGTCCCCACGGTTGGTCACGACGCGGCGCACCCGACCGTCGCGCACCTCGATGCCGGTGACGCGGGTGTCCTCGCAGATCTCGGCCCCGCGGCGTCGCGCGCCCTCGACGAGCGCGAAGGTGAGCTGGCTCGGGTCGATGTAGCCGTCGGTGGGCAGGAACGCCGCGCCGAGCACGCCGTCCGTGGACATTGGCGGAAACATGCGCTGCGACTCTTTGGCCGAGACCAGCGCCAGCGGCAGGCCGAACGTCTTGGCCCAACCCGCCTGTCGCGACAGCTCCTCCATCCGCTCGGCGCTCGAGGCCAGGCGAAGCGAGCCGACCTCGTGCCAGCCGGTCTCCATGCCCACCTCTTTGCCAAGGGACCGGTAGAGCTCGACCGAGTTCATCATCATCTGGGCCAGGCTCAGGGAGCCACGCAGCTGTCCGACCAGCCCGGCGGAGTGGAAGGTCGAGCCGCTGGTCACGCGCGACCTTTCGACGAGCGTGATCTCGGTCCAGCCCAGGCGGGTGAGCCAATAAAGGATGGCTGCGCCGCCCACGCCACCGCCGATCACGACCACGCGTGCCTGGGTTCTCACGTCCGGATGACATTAGCGGGAGGCCGGATTCGACTCCGGCCCCCCGAGTGAGGTGTTAGACCGCTGGAGCTTCGGCGGGTGCGATGGCCCGCGTTTCGGGCGCGTTGCGCTGAGCGATCAGGTAGTAGATGACGCCCACGAGCAGGATCACGCCCAGGGTGAACTCGAAGACGGGGATGTTGCCGATCGGCGCGCCGATGGTGATATTCGGAAGAGCGCTGAGTGGAGGGTTCTGGCCTCCGACCAGTGCGTTTCTCGGCCACAGGAAGTTGATCTCCATCGCGATGCCCCACACGAGTGCGAGGACGTTGACGATGGTGCCCCACTGGCCGAGCGAAAACGGAGTCTTCTCCTTCGGCCAGCCGCGGAGGCGGGCGCCGAGGATGGCGATGTTGCCGAGGATGTACGAGAGGTAGATCATCCCGGTCGCCCCGATGGCGATGATGCCGGCGCCGGCGTAGTAGACGAGGGGAAGGCCGGCGAGCACGCCGATCACGATGCAGGTGCCGATCGGAGTGTGAAGGCTGGAGTTGACGTTGTTGTAGTACTTTGCGAGAGGCAGCTTTCCGTCGCGTCCCATGCCGAACGCGAGACGGATGGTCGACGTCTGGATGGCGAGGCAGCACACGTAGATGGCCGCGAAGACCACGAATAGATAGAGGTTCGACGCCCATCCTGGGAAGTTGGCCTCGATGATCGTGACCAGCGGAAAGGGGTCCTTGCCGGCGTTGATGTCGGCGATGAACTTGCTCATGTCGCCGGGGACCGCGATGATCACGGCGATCAGGAAGATCGCGCCGATGATGGCTGCACCGATGATCGAGGCGAGGACCGCGCGGGGCGCTTGCCTGCGCGGGTTCTTGGTCTCCTCGGCGAGGGTGCTCGCCGTGTCGAATCCGTAGATCACGAACAGGGACATGAACATGGCGGCCAGGAAGACGCCTGCCTGGTTGCTGAAGCCCGACCCGAGGTAGCTGGTGTCGGTGAACACCGACAGGGACTGGTGGTGGTAGAAGAGCAAAAGGATGAGCGCGAACACCACCATCCCGAGGATCTCGAACACGACACCGGTGTTGTTGACGAACGCCACGATCCTCACGCCGAAGATGCTCAGCAGGGTCGTGCTCAGGAGCACTATGGCCGCGACGTTCCGCTCTGCGTCCAGCGTGCTTGGGATGTTCATGCCCAGGTTGTTGAGCAACGGGATCAGGACGAGCGGAACGGTGGCGACGACCGCTGCGACCGTCAGCACGCCCGCGAACAGGTAGATCCAGCCGCTGAACCACGCGTACGTCCGGTTGGACAGGTATTTCGTCCACTGGTAGACGGATCCCGCGACCGGGAAGTGTGAGCTGACCTCGGCGAAGTTGAGCCCGATCAGCAGCTGTCCGATCACGACGATGGGCCAGCTCCAGAAGAACCACCCCCGGCGAGTGAGATGCCGAGGATGAACAGGGTGAAGATGCCTGTCGACGGCGAGATGTACGAGAAGGCGACGGCGAAGCTCGAGTAGACGCCTAAGGCTCGGCGCAGCTCCTGCTGGTATCCGAACCTCGCCAGATCGCGGACGTCGGCATGATGCGCATGGTCGTCCAAGTGCTACCTCTCCCTTTGGCGGCTGCGGCGCCGTCCCGAAACGTTTGTTACAGAGTCGGGGCGAACCTATCACTCGGTGCGGTTCTCGTCAACGGGCGCGCTTTGACGCAACGCCGCGGGAGCGCCGGCCGGCGGCACGGAGGCCGCCGGCCAACAGGGTCTACATCTGGACTATTGGGCGGACCTCCACGGCTCCCACCGATGCGGCCGGGCACTTGGCGGCGTAGGCGACGGCCTCATCGATGTCCTTCGCGTCGATCACGTAGAACCCGATCACCTGGTCGCCACCGTGGGCGAACGGACCGGAGTCCGCTTTGGTCGCGGAGTTGCGGACGCGCACCGTTTTGGAGGTCTGCGACGGCATGACCGGGTCGCCGGCCTTGAACAGGCCCTTCCCGTCCAGAACTTCGTAGTACTTGTTGTACGCGTCGTTCTGGGCGTCGAAGGTGGGGCTGCCCGGTGCGGGCATCTTCGATTCGTCGGCATACAAGAGATAGAGGTATTTCACGTCGACTCCTTTTCTTCACCACCCGGCGGGTGGCGTGACTTTGGTTCTGGAGCTAGACGGGCTTCGCCTGGGCCAGGACCTGCTCGCGCGTCACACCTTCCATGTGGTGCACCTCGCGCGCGTGGTTCGTGACCCCCTTGACGAGCTCATCCTCGTCGTCGGTTTCCAGGACCCATCCACACTCACATTCGACTCGCTTCTTCATGTCTTCTCCTTGTGCCGTTCCGGACCGGCGGTAGCATCTTCGCCGGTGGGGTTTGGCGAATCTTTGGCAACTCTTGTATGAGGATCTATCTCACGGGCGAGGTCCAGGTCGAGAACGGGTCTCGCCTCCTTCGCGAGTCTAAGCTGGGCGGCCCTCAGGGGAGGTTCGTGCTCGCTTACCTGATCACCGAGCGGAAGCGGGCGGTCACCCAGGCCGAGCTGGCCGATGCGTTGTGGCCCGAGGCGCTTCCGGCTTCCTGGAACCTGGCCTTGAGCGCGATCGTGAGCAAGCTACGCACGCACCTCGGATCGATTGGCCTGGATCGCACGCGAATCATCGGAAGCGCGTTCGGCTGCTACCAGCTCACGCCGCTCGCGGAGACCTGGGTGGACATCGAAGCCGCCTCCGCCGGGGTCGACGCGGCCGAGGGGGCGCTGGCCGCGGGGAAGCCGGGCGCGGCTTACGGGCCGTCGCTGATCGCCACCACAATTCTCCGGCGGCCGTTCCTGGCGGGTGACGACGGGCCCTGGGCGCACGCTCGCCGCGAGGCGCTGGCCTCGATGCTGGTGCGGGCGCTGGACTGCAGAGTGGAGGCGCTCGTTGCCAACGGCGAGGTCGAGCTCGCGCTGACCCACGCGCGCGAGGCGGTGAGGCTGGAGCCTTACCGCGAGTCGGGCTACCGCAGGCTCATGCGCGTGCAGGCGCGGATGGGCGACCGCGCCGAAGCGGTCCGCGTATACATCGACCTCCGACAGCTGCTTTCGAAGGAGCTCGGAGTCGAACCGGCGGAGGAGACCGAGGCGCTCTACCGCGAGATCGCTGACCACCGGTAGTGCAACTTAAGCCCCTCTCGCCAACCCTCTCCCCGATGGGGAGAGGGAAGACACTGCTGACCCCAGCCACGCGCCTGTCGTTCCCAGCAGCAGTCCCACCAGGCACGTCAAGACGATCGGGATTGCCGGTTCGTGCGTGAAGCCCATGATCGCGGCCAGGCTTCGGGCCGCAGGCCCCAGGTCGTAGCGCGCGTGAGCTGCGAGCAGCGGAAGCGTCCACGCCAGCAGGCCGGAGACGGCTCCCGCGGGAACGGCGACGCGCGCTCGCGGTATCACGAAGCCGATGGCCAGGCCGACCGTGAACGGCGCCCACCATGCACCGACCAGGACGCCCGCCAGCGAGACCGCGGCGCCGAGGACGAAAGCTGCGGCGATCCTCAAGGCTGCAGGCTCCACGCCTTCGCGCCGGAGGCCGAGGAGGCCTCGTCGGCCGTCAGCATGGGCGCGTATCCGCCCTTGAACCAGGTGGCCGCGCGGTCTGTGTACCACGCTGAGGCCGGATTCTCGCTCTGGCCTCCCGGATAGATGCCCTGGAACGTACCGGCGCCCCAGTCGACGACCATGCGCCAGCTTGGTCCGTGCGCGGACGGGAAACCCGGAGCCGCAAGTGGCGTATTGGCGTCGCCCCGATCGGGCCTGGGGCCGTAGTTCAACCCGTCGATCTGGGCCAGGTTCTCGAGCACCCGCGTGTGCACCCGGCCCCATGTCCATTTCGTCGGATCGGGGCCGAGCTGCGAGGTCAGGGTCTTGACTGAGGCATCCAATGCCTTCGTCAGGTCGGCGTCCAGCTCCGCTGACGAGCAAGGCGGGGCGAAGCAGTCGACGGTTGAAGCACAGGCGGTCGCCGGGCAGGGCGCGATGCCCGCCAGCGTCCACGCCTCGAGGTCCTGCCCAAGCGCGTCGTTCACCTCGGATCGGTCCACCTTCACTCTGCGTGACTTCCAGTACGGGTCGAAGGTCTGTGCGAGGTACGCCTGCCAGAAGTTCCACCAGATCGTCGCCGCGGCGGAGTCGGTCTCCATCCTGTAGTCCCAGGTCGCCAGGAGGTCCTTGGCCGGCGAGCTCGGTATGGCGTGTAGGAGGATCGGGACGATCTCGGACGCAAGGTAATCACGCGTGTCTGTCTGCAGCGCAGCCATGTCGGCGGCGCTCAGCTTGCCGGGCCGGCTCAGCACGCGGTGGATCTCGTTGGCGCGGTAGCCCGGCTTGAAGAAGTTCGATGCGGTGCCGATGTAGTACGGGTAGTCCGCGGTGACCTGGCGCTGGTTCGCGGACCAGATGATGTCGTCGGGCGGGTCGTAGGCCTGCGGGATGGCGTCGTATGGGATCGTCCCCGTGATGTCGTACTCGCCAGTACCCGGCATGGGCAGCCAGGGTTGGCCCTTCGCGACCAGCGGAAAGTAGCCAGCGGAGATGAGACCTATATTGCCTTTGTCGTCGGCATAGACAAAGTTGTGAGTCGGCGAGAGCCAGCCGCGCAGCGCGTCACGGAATTCCTGCCAGTCGCTCGCCTGGCCGACTCGCATCAGCACGTCGAGGTCCTGCGACGGCAGGTCGCCGGCCCACCACACGGATGTGGTGAGGCCACGCTCGCTGATCACCGGTCCATGCACGCTGAGCTTGACAGTGAGGTGCTGCGTCTGCTGGCCCAGCACCGGGATGTCGTAGGCGACCGTCGTGTACGTCTTCCAGGCACCGTTCCAGAAGTACTGGTCGGGGTGGGCGGCGTCCTCCCGTTCTTCATAGAAGAACGTCTGCTGGTTCTGCGCGTCGGTCAGGCTCCACGAGATGTGCTGGTTGTGGCCGATCAGCACCACAGGCGTGCCCGGGATGCCCACGCCGCTGGTGTGGAAGCCGGGCGAGTCTTCGGTGATCTGGAACCAGATCGCGGGCAGCGTCAGGTGCAGGTGCGGGTCGCCGGCCATCAGCGCGCCGCCGCTGACGCTTTTTGCACTCGCCACCGCCCAGTTGTTGCTCGCGCCGCCGGTCGCGATGAGGCCGGCCGGCAACGCCGACAGCCGCTGATATAGCGCGCTCGCCGTCTCGGCCTCGGCACCAGTGACCTGGCGCATCGTCTCGATGGGCGCGATGGTCGGAGCGGAATATGGCCCCGGATCGTAGGGGGACTGCGGGTTGGGCGGAAGAACAGGAAACCACTTAGTGGTCAGCTCTGGGCCAAGAGTGTTGTCGAGCAGCTCCATGACGAGGGGCGTGTCGGTGAAGTTCAGCGTTTGCGTCATGTCGCCTTTGACGATCAGCGAGTCGATGGGCGTCCACGGCTTGGGCTGATAGCCGACGAGCGTGAACATCGCCGGGAGCTGGTGCTGACTCTCGGCTTCGGCGATTCGATCGTTGACTCCCTGTGCGTATGCCGTGATAGCCAAATGCGAAGGGCTGTCGGCGGGCAGCGCGGCCCACTCGGATTGAGCGGTGCGCACCAGGCCCAGCTGCAGCTCGAATTTGTCGCTGTCCACTGCGGCCTTGCCGAAAACCTCGGCGAGGCGACCCTCGCCCTGGCGGCGCAGGAGATCCATCTGGAAGAGTCGGAACTTCGCGTGCGTGTAACCCACCGCCAGGAAGAGGTCGTGGTCGGTCTGTGCGACCACATGTGCAGTCCCATCTTTCTCGACCGTCACCCGGACCGGCTTGTGCAAGCCTGCAAGGTGGAGCGTCTGGTCGCTCACGACCGCGTCGCCGGCCATCGTCCAGGCTCCGGTGACCGGGTTGAACGCCGGGCCGAGGGCGGGCAGCGGCCCCACACCAAGGAAGGAGGCGTAGATGACTGCCGCCGAGACGATGAAGGCCGCCGCCACGTTCAGGATGCTGCGCACCTGGCGACCGCGGCTCAGAACCCGCCGGGCGGGCTGCGGGACGACTGAACTTCCCCTTCTGTCTTTTCGAGTGGGGGCCTGCACCGCCGGGTTGAATTTCATGCGTGGGGAAGCTTAAAGCCGCCTAGGGTTCCCGTACTCTCCCCAACCCTCTCCCGGTCTCGGGAGAGGGCATTCACCTCCGGCGCGCTCTCCTCAGTCTTCCTTAGTTGCTTCTTCTTTGCCGCGGCGGGCGATTTCTGCCACCACTGCTGGGTCGGCCAGCGTTGTTGTGTCGCCCAGAGGCCGGTTTTCTGAGACGTCGCGGAGGAGTCGGCGCATGATCTTGCCCGAGCGTGTTTTCGGCAGCTCAGGCGTGAATACGATGTTGGCCGGCGCCGCGAACTTGCCGATCACCTTGCCGACGTGGTCGCGCAGCTCGCGCATCATCTGTGGCGAGCCCTCCTGTCCACCTTTGAGAGTGACGAAGGCGACGATCGCCTGTCCCGTCTGTGCGTCGTTGCGACCCGCGACGGCCGCCTCGGCCACCGACGGGTGGCTGACCAGCGCGCTCTCGATCTCGATCGTCGAGATGCGATGGCCGGAGACGTTCATCACGTCGTCGATGCGGCCCAGGAGCCAGAAGTCCCCGTCCTCGTCGATGCGCGCTCCGTCGCCCACAAAGTAGGTGTCCTTCCAGCGGTCCCAGTAAGTCTTTTGATACCGGTCCGGGTCGCCGTAGATGCCGCGCAGCATGGCCGGCCACGGCTTGCGGATGACGAGATAGCCCCCGCCTCCAGGCCCCACCTCCTTGCCCTGGTTGTCGTAGACCGCCGCGTCGATGGTCGGGAACGCCTTCGTAGCTGAGCCCGGCTTCAACGTCGTGATGCCTGGCAAGGGGGTGATGAGGATCATCCCCGTCTCGGTCTGCCACCACGTGTCGACCACCGGCGTGCGGTTGCCACCGATGTGCTCGCGATACCAGACCCAGGCCTCGGGGTTGATCGGCTCGCCCACCGTGCCGAGCAGGCGGAGCGAGCTGAGGTCATGTTTCGCCGCGTACTCCGGGCCCCACTTCATGTGCGTCCTTATGGTCGTCGGCGCCGTGTACAGGATGTCCGGCTTGTAGCGCTCGACGATCTTCCACCAGCGGTCCATGTCCGGGAAGTCGGGCGTGCCCTCATAGATGATGCCCGTGGTTCCGTTGGCGAGCGGACCGAAGACTATGTAGCTGTGCCCTGTGACCCAGCCGATGTCCGCGGCGCACCAGAAAATAGAGTTGGGCTTGACGTCGAAGATGTAGTGATGGGTGGTCGCCACGCCGACCAGGTACCCGGCCGTGGTGTGGATGATGCCCTTGGGCCTGGCCGTCGTGCCGCTGGTGTATAGCAGGTAGAGGAGATCCTCCGAGTCCATCGGCTCGCATGGGCAGGACTTCGGATCGTCGCTCATGCTCTTCAAGACATCGTGAGCCCAGACGTCGCGGCCCTCCTTCATCTGGATGTCGCCACCCGTTCGCTTGACCACCAGGCATTTCTTGACCGTCGGCGCCGCGTCCATGCCAGCGTCGGCGTTCGCCTTCAGCGGGACGCGACTGCCGCGACGCCAGCCCTCGTCCTGTGTGATGAGCAGCTCGCATTGCATGTCGTTCATGCGGCCGGAGAGGGATTCGCCGCTGAACCCACCGAACACAACCGTGAACGGCGCGCCGATGCGCGTGCAGGCGAGCATGGCCACCGGAAGCTCCGGGATCATGCCCATGTAGATTCCGATGTGGGTGCCTTTCTTGACACCCAACTTCTTCAGGCCATTCGCGAAACGGACGACCTCGTGCTGGAGGTCGCCGAAGGTGATCTGTTTGCGATCGTCCTCGGGCTCGCCCTCCCAGAAATACGCAACACTGTCCTTCTTGCCGCTTTCGACGTGGCGGTCGACGCAGTTGTAGCAAACGTTGAGCTTGCCGCCGATGTACCACTTCGCATAGGGCGGCTTCCACTCGTAGAGCTGCTTCCACGGCTCGAACCAGGAGATCCGTTCGGCCTCCTCGGTCCAGAACTCGTCGAACCCCTTTGCATAGATGTCAGGCTGCGCGTTCGCCTGTTTGCTGAATTCGGGAGACGGTATGTAGCGCCGCTCCTCGACCTGCATTGTCTCGATCGCGTGGCCGGTGTGCTGGTCGTCGCTCATGGCTTCCCCTCGGTCCGTGTCACGTGCTTACTTCCAAATCGGCGTGCCCACCGGGAACATTGGCACGGCCCGACCGCTGTTCGCGACGATCGCCGCCGAGGCGTACCAGGCCACGAACGCGGTGATGATCCCCATCCAGCCGCCGAGGGACACCAGGCCGCTGCCCGCCGCGGTGCCGTTGAAGTTGCCCCACGCCAGCAGGATTTCGGTGATCTCAAGCGTGAGAAACACCAGGAAAACCGCAACGCTCTGCGTCCGGGCGCTGATGATGAGCATGTAGGTGTTGAAGATCGCGAAGGCGGTCAGGATCCAGGCTAGGGTGAAGGTCACGTCAGTCGGCGCGAGCTTGCCCCAAAGCACGAGGAACACCGTTGCGGCGACGCCCATCCAGAACGCACCGTACGTGGCAAAAGCGGTGGCGCCGAACGTGTTACCGGTCCTGAATTCCCACATGCCGGCGGCGAACTGAGCCAAGCCGCCGTAGAAGACTGCAAAGCCGAAGAAAACCAGTAAAGGTTCCCTGGTGACGCCCATGGCGTTGTGGACGCTCAACAGGAAGGTGGTGAGTGCGAATGCCGCCAGTCCCAACGCCGCAGGATTGGCGATCGCGGGCACCGGTGGCGCGATGGTTCTGGTCTCAGACATCCCCAAGCCTCCTATAACGCCAGGAAGGGTCCTGACTTTCCCAATTAGACGCTTAATCGCACCGCCACGTATTCACGCCAATTCGGCCGGGCCCGAAACCGGCGTATAGGGGATGCTATCGAGCCCGGGTCGGCTAATCTGGGCTGGGAACGGCGAGGGTAGAACGAGGGCGTACCTGGGGGCGCCCGCAAATTCAATTCGGCAAGGCCGAGGGAAAATGAGCCGTGCAGCCAGGCATCGTTGGGTTGAGGTCGGCGATCACGGCGGCCTGGGAGGAAGACCTCCGCGCCGTCCGGCAGGATCGCTACCAGTTGGAGGCGGGCAAAGAGGCGCTGGCGTTCATCCAGCGCTGCTACTCGCTGGTGTCCGATCTACGCGGACCGATCCAGAAGGCGTGGGGCCCGGGCGGCCACGTGCACGTGGCGGACAGGCCTGACGTCACCGGCCCGGGACCGCGTGTCTCGCAAACACGGATCAAGCTGCGCAACCACGGCGACCTGGTCGCCGTCGAGGCATTCACCTACGCGAGCGGCGCCGCAAAGCACAACCCGGCGCTCGGGCTGGACCGCGAGATCCACGTGGCGGGGACCGGGGCCATGGCCTTCGTTCAGGAGCTGTACCGCATGACCGTCGCCTTCCTCCAGGTCGCGCTCAACCTGGACCTCGCGCTGGGCGGTTCCACCTGGTTGTACGAGCAGATGGTGGCGAATGACTTTGTGTCGAAAGGCACCTGGCCGTCGGTCGGCGAGGTGTATCAACAGGCGACGCGAGAGTTCGCCATCGGGGACAGCTACGAGCACGTGATCGCGATGTTGGGGCCGAGGCCGGAGGGCGGAGAAACCCACGGCTCAAACGGCTCGAACAGCTCCGTCGCCGGGGGGGCAGAGGTGATGCTGACGGTTGAGCAGCTGCAGCGATGTCGCGGTACGCAGGCCGAGCTCGAGAACTTCGTGCATGCCGTGCGGCTGGCTGTCGTCGCGGACCAGGAAAACCGCCGGCTGACCAGCGAAGAGGTCGCGCGGGCCTTGGGCCTCGATGCGCAGGCGACGATCAAGGTCGGCAGGCTCCTTGCGGTGTCCACCGAGGTCTGCCGCGAGGGCGAGGTCGAGGCGGACTTCACGAGCTGGACCTTCGTGCCGTCGTACAACGTGCACTTCTTCCGGCGCGCGCACACCGTCGACGAATATCTCGTGGTGGCCGCCCCCATCCGGCCGGGCGGCGAAGGCAAGCGCGCGACGCGGCCCCCTACGTCGATCGCAGTAAACGCGGCTTCGTCCCTGCCCGACGGCATCGTGACCTTCCTGATGACGGACGTCGTCGAGTCCACCCCGCTGTGGCTGACCAGCCGTGCCCAGATGTACGCCGCGATGAAACGGCACGACCAGCTTCTCGCGGGCGCCATCGAAGCCAACGGCGGGATCGTCCTCAAGGAGCGAGGCGAAGGCGACAGCTTCTTCGCGGTGTTCCTGCGCGCGACCGACGCAGTGGTCGCGGCGCTCGAGGCGCAGCGGGCCGTCCAGTCGGAACCGTGGATGGACCGTATCCAGATCAGCGTGCGGATGGCGATCCTCACCGGCGAGGCGGACGCGCAGGATCGCGACTACCGCTCACCGGCGGTCAACAGGTGCGCAAAGCTTCGACGGCGCGCGGTTGGCAACCAGGTGCTGGTCTCGGAGACGACTTACTCGATCGTCGCGGACATCCTGCGGGACGATATCCGGCTCGTCAGCGTGGGCAAGCGCCACCTGGAGGGCCACGAGCGCCCAGAGGAGATTTACGTGCTGCAGCACGCCGAGGTCCAACTCGAGCACTCGGTGGTCGAAGACGAAGCCCTGGTCTGAGGGAAGCAGTCGGCCGGAAACGGCGTTGAAGTGAGGCGATGGCACGCGTGAACTCAGAAAAGGCCGCGTCGGTGCGGGCTGCCGGCGGCACCAGCATCGACCGCTATTCGGTGATCCTCGTCGCGGTCGCGGCCACGATGTGGGCGTCGGACGCTTACTTCCGCAACCAGCTGATCAGGCACCTGAGCCCGACACAGATCGTCGTCGCCGAGGATGCCCTGGTCGCACTGTTCCTCCTTCCCGTGCTCATTCGAAGCTGGCACGAGGTGCGGGGGCTCGGGCCGCGCGGCTGGCTCGCGGTGATCTTGATCGCGGTCGGCGCGCAGTCGCTGGCGACGATCCTGTTCACCGCGTCGTTCTCTTATCAGATCTACGCCGAAACGTTCGTTTTACAGCAGACGCAACCGCTGATCGCGATCGTCCTGGCCTGGATCGTCCTTGGCGAGCGGCGGCGCCCGTGGTTCTGGCCGGCGGCTGCGGTGGCGATTTTTGCCGTCTACCTCGTCGTGTTTGCGCAGGATCCGACCGCGCCGGTGTCCGCGCTGCAGAAGGGCCGGCTCGAGGCGGGCTTGCTCGCGCTGGGTGCTGCCGCGTTGTGGGCGAGCGGCACCGTGCTCGGAAGATTCGCGCTAGGGTCGATCAGCTTCTGGAGCATGACGTCGCTTCGGTTCACCCTTGCGCTTCCCGTGCTGATCGTCATCGTCCTGGTCCAATACGGGACCGCCGGCTTCAGCCACTACCAGTTCAGCGACCTGGTCCCCAACCTGCTCGCCATCGCACTGGTACCTGGGTTGCTCGCTCTACTTCTTTATTACCGCGCGCTTTCCCGAACGCCCGCCTCCCTCGCGACGCTCGCCGAGCTGGCCTACCCTGTCGCGGCGACGCTTATCGCCTCGGCGCCGCCGCCGTGGGGTTTCAACCAGCCGCTGTACCCGGTGCAGATCGTCGGGACGGTGCTGCTGCTGGGCGTGATCGTGGTGCTCAACTGGACCAAGGAGAACGCGCCGCCCGTGGTCGTGGCGCCGGCGTTCAAGCACGCGGAATGCTGACCGAGCCCCACAGCTGCTGGGCGCGCACGCCCAGGCCGTGGACGACTGCGGTGAACGCGTCGCGCTGCTCGAGTCTCTCTTCGCCGAACAGCTGCGCGAGGTCCGCGCGAAACGCCGGAATGTACGCCGAGCCGCCCGTCAGGAGCACGCGGCCGACCTCGGCTGGGGTGACCTTCGCTTCCTCGAGTGCTTGCGTGATCGCCTGACGCACGAGGTCGAGCTCGGGTCGGATCATGGCCTCGAAGGCCGAGCGGCGCAGAGTCACGTGCAAGCCGAGAGGCCCAAAGCGGAGCTCGGTCACGTCTGAGCTGGAAAGCGCGATCTTCGCCGACTCGATCGCCTTGTAGAAGTCATATGCGTGGCCTTCGTAGAGCAGGGCGTGCACCAGCTCTGCCTCCCTGCCCGCAATGCGGCCGAGGATGGCCGGTATGCCCGGGTCGGCCATCAACAGCCGCACGGAGCTGGCGGTGCGAAGCTCGTTGAAGAGCCAGCTGGGGAGCACCTCCAGGCCGAGCGCCGGTCCCACGATCGTCTCGAAAAGCACGCCGTCGAGGATCTCGCCGCCGACCGCGACGCCTGCGGTGGCCGCGATCTGCGGGTGGGCGCCACGCGAGTCGAGCACCGCCACGTCGAAGGTGCCGCCACCGAAGTCGACGGCGATCTCGACTCCGTGTTGCGCGGGTTCGCCGATCACCGCGGCCGCCGGCTCTGGAAGGAACGCCACCTCGGTGAACCCGGCCTCGCCCGCAGCTTGCTCGAGCCTGCTGAAGGCCTCGGTCTCGGAGGCGGAGCGATTGTCGGGGTCGGCGCCGGCGAAAACGACCGGGTGTCCGAGGACGACCGACGTCGCGATGGCGCCGGCCGCCGCGTCGGCCTCGTCCTTGAGGCGCTTCAGGACAACGGCGGCCAGCGAGGCGACGCTGAAGTCGATTGCCCACGAGTTGGTGCCGGAGAAGCCGAGCTTCGCCAGCTCGTGCTTGACGCCGGACAGCAGCCGCGCGTCGCTGCAGCCGCCGCCCTTGCGGTACTGGCGGCAGTCGGTGTCCCACCCATATGGGGCGAGCGGGCATTTCCAGCAGTCGGTCTTCTCGTGGCCGGACTTGAGAAACGTCCTGACGGCTCCGTCGCCGGCCGACCTCCTGCCCGCGCGATGCAGGTAGATGAACGAGGGGAGCGTCGACGTGGTGCGTTGGGCGCCCAGGGCGACGACCTCGACGCGGTCGGCGTAGGCGATCGACACGGCGCTGTTGCTGGTGCCGAAGTCGATGCCATAGCCGAGCGGACTGGCGGGGGGAGTCACAAGGGGACTATAAATGTCGCGGCGCGCGTCTTAGTTCAGGAGGGTTGACATGGCTCGGGAGTACGGGACGTCGGTCAAGACGACCGCTTCGGCGGACAGCGTGTGGAAGATCTGGTCGGACATGTCCACGTGGGGAGAGTGGAATCCCAACGTCTCGACCATGGAGTGGCAGGGGGGATTCGTCTCCGGTACGACTGGGATCATGAACACCCGCGCCGGCCAGCATCACAAGATGAAGCTCCTCGACGTCGTGTCCGGGCGCAGCTTTGCGCTCGAGACGAGCGTTGTGCCTGGAACGACTTTTCGTTTCATATGCGCGATTGAGCCGGCCGGCGGCGAGGCGAGCATCAGCCAGATGGTGGAGGTGCGCGGACCGCTCGGGCCGATCATGGGCGGCATGCTCGGACCGCAGGTTTCGAAGGAGTTCGGGACCCTGCTGTCCAACCTGGCCAAGAAGGCGGAGGGCGGGTAGCGCGTCTTAACAGGCGGGCTTGACCGTCTTCGTACGCTGAAGTCCGGTTGGCCGGCGGGGGAGGGACGGCAAAGATTGGGAGGGCCCTCGCAGGGGTATGTCCTCTCGGGCGCGGGGCCTTCTAGCTCAGCCGCGAGAGGGCGGCGTGCACGACATCGGCCTCACCCGGCTCCAGCAGGCTGCCGAGGTGGCGCTCCAGGCTGCGCACGAAGACCGAGTGCGCCTTCTCGTATGCCGCCCGTCCCTTGTCGGTCAGGTGCGCGTACACGCCGCGGCGGTCGGTCGGGCAGGTGTGCCGGTCGATCAGCCCGGCCGTGATCATCTGGTTCACGCGGCGAGAGGCGCCGCTGTCGGTGATGCCCGCCACGCGGGCGAGGTCCTGGAACCTGAGCATCGACTCAGGCGCGCGCTTGAGATGCGCGAGCACCTCGTACCAGGCGAGCGGAATCCCTGTGTTGGGCAGCATGTCCTTCTCGAGCGCGGCGGTCATCGACCCGTGCGCCCGCGAGATGCCTTCCCACACCTGGAGCACCTTGGCGCTGCTCACCTTTTCGTGCTTTTCGGCTGTTTTCGCCACTGGGGCAATCGTATTCAACTGGGACCGCATATAGATTAAGGACGAAGGGGAGCCGGATTTCCCGACCCCCTGAACGTGTCCCCTTTAGGACGCCTCGGCTGCCAGCTCGGCCGCCTTGACGACGATCTCGGCATCGACCTCGAGCTTGATGGTGTGGCTCGCGAACGGCACCGCACCCGCGACTCCGTCCCAGTTGAGGCCGAAGTCCATGCGGTTCATCTGTCCACGCCCCGTGATGCCGAGCCGCTCCTTGCCCCCAAACGGGTCGGGCAGGCGGCCCTCGATGGTGGCGTCGAGCGTGATGGGCTTGGTGACGTCCTTGACCGTCAGCTCACCCTTCGCGCGGAAGTTCTCGTCGTCGATCGGCTCAATGCCGGTGAGCTTGAACGTGATGTAGGGGTGCTTCTCGACGTCGAAGAAGTCGGCCGAGCGCAGGTGGTTGTCGCGCTGGTCGCTCCTGGACTCGAGGCTGGCGACGTCGATCCTGACCTCGCCGAGGGCCTTGGTGTAGTCATCGTCGGGGCTTTCGAAGTAGCCCTCGAACCCGTTGAAACGCCCACGCACTGTGGAGACACCGAGATGCTTCGCCGTGAACCCGAGATGGGTGTGCTGCTGATCTATTTCGTACCTGACCATTGATTTCCTCCTGGGAAAGGTGAATTTAATACAGATAGATACTTGCTTGCGCAAGCAAGTATTCCAGGGAGCCCCTACGAAGCGTCGGACTAGTGCCGCGTGAGGCAGAACCAGCCGGCTGCGGCCCGTCTCATGGCCGAAGTCCCGGCGGCCCGGTCCGGATGCGACCAGGCCATCTCCCACGAGGGACCGAAACGGGCCATGAGCTCGGATTCGCTGACGCCGGCCGGGATCGGAGGGACGGCTCGCGTGAACGCCATCATCAGGAGGGTGGCTCCGTGGGATGCGAGTGCGGTCACCCCATTCGCATAGGCGTCGCGCTGAGCGGGCCGCAGACCGTGGTAGCAGCCGAAGTCGAGCATCAGGGCGTAGCCGGGCTCGAGGCTCAGGTCTGAAAGGTTGGTCACGTCGCCACGCCGGAAGTCGATGGCGACGTTTGCCGCCTCGGCGCGCTTGCGCGCGTCTGCAAGCGCGCGAGCGACATTCTCGATCCCGGTCACCTGCCAGCCGTGGCCGGCCATGTAGATGGACTTGCCGCCTTTGCCGCAGCCCAGGTCCAGGGCACGTCCGGGCGGCAGGGCGTTCGGTCCCTCGATCAGATCTCGCAGCTCGTCTGGAAGGACGCCGTCCCAGGGCGTGAAACCGAGCAGGTACATGAGCCTGTAGACGGCGCTCAACGGCCGGTGCGTCGAGCGAAAGCGCCGCTCTCCTTGCGCCAGCTGATCCAGATGCCGGCGACCATCACAATCAGGAACGCGGCCAGCAGCACGGCGAAAATGATCGGCCCGGCCTCGCCCGCGCCGATCGCTGTGCCGAGAGGTCCCCAATCGACGGTGGCGGCGGCGTTGAGCCAGGCGATGAGGCCCGCGCCGAAGGCCACCGTCGCCAGCGTCCATCGCTTCTCCGAGCGCGACAACTGGGCCAGGTCGAAGCGGCGCTGGCGGGGGGTGACCGCAATCCGGCTGATCCGGGTGAGCAGGAAAAGCCAGACCGCGAACATCGCGATGCCGACGCCGAGCGCGATCCATGGGTACGCGGTCTTGTCGATGGGCGAGAGGTCCGACGAGCCAGCCCAAGCCGCCATCGGCACAGCCCAGATCGCGCTCGTGATCGCCGCTCCGCCCGTCATTCCGTAGCGCTCGACCAGGCGGCTCATGTCGAGTACTTCCTTTCCAGGTATTGCTCGAAGGTGATCTTGCCCTCCTTGTGGTCTGGGCATGTGAGCCGGCCCTCAGCAAGTTGGCGGCTGAACTTGAAGGGTAGAGGCAGATTCACGAGCCGTTGTTTCTTCTCGTGGGCCGCGAGCCACGACTGCGCGAGGCTCTTGAAGTCGCGAACCTCGGGGCCGCCGAAATCAGGCAACAGCCCCGCGGGCTCATTGGTGACCACCTCGACGAGCCGTGCGGCCACGTCAAGCGTGTCCACGGGTTGGAACTGCCACCGGTACGGGATGGTCGCGATGAGTGGCAGCTTCGAGAAAGTACCGAGAAAGAACTCCATCAGAGGATGGAACTGGGTCGCGCGTAGGATCGACCACGGAACGATGTTCTCGCGCACGACGGCCTCCGCGGCGAGCTTGGTCTTGAAGTACGGGTAGGGGACGCCCTCCATACCGACGATCGAAACGTAGACGACGTGGCGCACACGCGCCTCCCGCGCCATGGCCAGCAACCGCCGGGTCCCCACTATGTCCGTCGACCGGCCCTTCGTCGGTTGAGTGGTGGCCGACGCCGCGTGGATTATGGCGTCCATCCCGGCGACCGCTCTCTCCAGGCCGGCCCCGGTCGTCAGGTCGCCCTGCACCGCGTCGTCGTGGCCTTGCGGATTGCGGGTGAGGATCTGCGGCCGGTGTCCCGAGTCTCGCAGTAGGGCGACGAGCGGACGGCCCAGCGCGCCCGTGCCGCCGGTGACCAGGATGTTCATCTCGCGAGATCATCCTGCTAGCAACGACGTTCTGGCGGCCGAACTCGTACACTGGGTACCTCGGCCGGCATCTGCCGGCCCGCTCCGCTCGGGTCCTCTCCCGCCGTCAACTTGTCGGTGTCCTGATCGTCGCGCTTACAAATACGAACCCGGAGAGGATCAGGAGATACCGTTGTCAGCATTCGCAGATGCGGGCGTAAGCCCGCGCATACTCGCCGCCCTTTCCGCACAGGGCATCACGGAGCCGGTCCAGGTCCAGGCTGAAGCCATCCCCGCGCTTCTTGCCGGCCGCGACGTCGTCATGGAGGCGCAGACCGGATCCGGAAAAACGCTTGCCTTCCTCATACCGATGATCGAGCGCCTGCATCGCGGCGGCGCCGGGCCCAAGGCCCTCATCGTCACGCCGACGCGCGAGCTGGCGCTGCAGGTCGAAAAGGTCCTACGCTCCCTGTCGACCGACATACGCTCGACCGTCCTCTACGGGGGCGTCGGCTACGCAACGCAGCGGCTCGCGCTTCGGCGCGGTGTTGACGTGGTGGTCGGCACGCCAGGACGCATCCTCGACATGCTCGGGCAGGGCCTGCTGTCGCTGTCTCGCGTCGAGTACCTCGTGCTGGACGAGGCGGACGAGATGCTGGACGCCGGGTTCGCGCCGTCGGTCGAGCGCATCCTCGGCCTCACTTACGAGCCACAGACCGTGCTCGCCTCGGCGACTATGCCGAGCTGGGTGACCAACATGGTCGAGAAGCACACCCACGACCCGGTGCAGGTCAGGATCGCCAACGACCACGCCGAGCTGCTCGAGCATGGCATGCTGCGGGTCGAGCGCGACCTCAAGCTGCAGACCTTGAGCAGGCTGCTCCGGCGGCACTCGGGAAGCGCGATCGTTTTCGGCCGCACTAAGCACGGCGTCAAGAAGCTGAACAAGAGCCTCCGCCAGATGGGGCACAACTCGGTCGAGCTGCAGGGCGACCTGTCGCAGTCGATCCGCGACCGCGCGATGGATGCGTTCCGCGAGGGGCGCAGCCAGATCCTCGTCGCGACCAACGTGGCGGCGCGAGGCATCGACGTGGACAGCGTCGGGCTGGTCGTGAACTTCGAGCTGCCGGACTCGGCGCAGTGGCTGACGCACCGCGTTGGCCGCACGGCACGCATGGGGGAGACAGGGCGCGCGCTGACGTTCGTCACACCAGAGGACGAGCCCGCCTGGATCAAGCTCAGCCGGCAGGGAGCTCCCGTCATCCGCGAGCTCGACACCAACCGGTTGCTCGATGAGGGCACCTGGAACTACCGCGAGGGACGGCCGATGAAAGCGCACGCGACGGCGGCTGCGCCGCGAACCCGATCCAGCTCGAGCGCGAGCCGCAACGGCCGACGGTGGCGTCGCTAGCCGCTAAACCGGTTTCGGTGCGCCCAGCTGCTCACCGAAGAATTGAGGACGCGCGCCCACGCGTCCTCGGCCGCCGCTTTGTTGTAGCTGCGGCCCGCGTCGTTGAAGAACGAATGGTGGGCGTCGGGGAAGACCTTGATGTCGTGCTTCTCGAGAGTCCTTTCTAGGGTGCGGCCGGCACCGGCGGTGAAGCCCTTTTCCGGATATGAGCCGACCACCGGGCACAGGCGGCTCACGACGTCGAGAGGCCGCGGGTTGGCGGCGTAGAACGGAGCGATCGTCTTGAGCCGGGAGTCGGTGCATGCCCAGGCGATGGCGAACCCTCCGCCCATGCAGAAACCGATGGCTCCCCTCCGCGCGGCGTCTACGTCCGGATTCTTGGCGAGCAGCGTGAGCGCGGTCTTCAGGTCGCTGATGCCGTAACGGTTCACTGAGCTGAGGAGCATGCCGGCCATGAAGCGCGTCATGCAGACGGCCCGGTTGCGGTCACCAAAGAGATCGACCGCAAGCGCGACATAGCCAGCGTCCGCGAGCGACGGGCGACGTCTTTGATGTTGTCGTTCAATCCATACGCCTCGTGGATCACGACCACGCCGGGGTGCGGACTGGCGCCGTCCGGGGCAGCCAGATAGCCACCGTCTTTCAGCTCGTCGCGCTCGATTTCGCGAGTCTGCATCCCCGATGGAAGATGGTAGCGGCGGCCGAGCGGCGGAGTCGGAAGGCTCGGAGGCGGGCGGTATCATCAACTACTCGACCGGCTCATGGGCCCGTGGCGCAGTTGGGAGCGCGTCTGACTGGCAGTCAGAAGGTCAGGGGTTCGAATCCCCTCGGGTCCACCAATGTCCTGTCTCAGGACATCGAGGACACCTGTTGCAAGACATTGTGCACAGGCCAGCGGCCACTGATGGCGATCTCCGAAATTCCCCAGGGTCGATCATCGAAATTCCCCAGGTGAGCGGCCCGGCTCCGGGCTGACATCTTAGGCCTTGGTGCCGGCAATCACCCCCTTGCGCATGTTCTCGACGCGCGCCCTGTGGGCGCGCATGCGGTAGGACTCACCTTCCATCTGGAGCACCGCCGAGCGATGCAGCAGACGGTCCAGCATTGCGGCCGCAGCCATCGGGTCGTCGAACATGGCGCCCCACATCGCAATCGACCGGTTGGTGGTCATGACGATGGAGTTCTTGAGGTAGCGGCGCGTCACCACCTGGAACAATGCGGCGGCAGCCTCGCCCGCGAGCGGGAGGTGTTGGGTCGAGGGTGGAACGCCTTGCCGCTTCTCAGCGACAGGTCTTTCCACCCCCGCCCGCCGAACCGGACGTGCACGTTCCGGCGCATCCGGCTCTCCACGTGATCACGTCAAAACCGAGCTGACCAATTCAGAGACCTTGCCGACGAAGGCCACATCATCGTGGCCGGTACGACGGAAACGCTTTCCGCCGGACACGACCTGATCAACGTTGTATGGCGTGCCGATCTGCTCTCCGCGGTAGCGGTAGCGTTCGACCTGCATCTTCGCCGGGTTGTAGAGCGTGAACCCCGCTTCGCTTATGCGCTCCGCTCCGTAGTAGCGACGACGCACTTGCTTCCAACCGAGCTTGGGATGCTTGCGGCGAATCCATCCGACAAGCCGCCACCAGGCATACCAGCCGAGGTAAGCGAATGTCTTCTTGGAGACGCCGTAGCGGAAGTAGGCCGCCCATCCACGAAGAATGGGGTTGACCACCCTCAGCACATCTTGCAGCCGGAGGGACGTTGTTCCGCGCCTTGTGGCCTCCTTGAGCTTGTGCATCACCGCCGCCAAGGAAGCCTTGGACGGAAAGGTGAGCACCACCGAACGATTGCCCGCTCCCTTCTTCCGCTGGATGCGGAAGCCAAGGAAGTCGAAGCCGCCGTCGATATGCGTAACCAGAGTCTTCTCCACCGAGAGAATCATCTTCAACCGCTCCGCCAGCACCCGACCGACCTCTTCTCGGATTGCCTCCGCGTCAGCTTGTGTCCCCTTAACGAGGATGACAAAGTCATCGGCATAGCGCACCAGGCGAAATGTCGGAAGCCCTTTCCGTCGGCGTTGTTGACGCCGCCAGGCCGGACCCCAGTCCGCCCAGATCTGCGCGTAGTGCCGATCTAGGACAGACAGATAGATGTTTGCGAGAAGCGGAGAAATGATCCCGCCTTGCGGCGTGCCCGTGAGGCTTGCTGCAAAGCCACCGTGTTGGCCGACCACGCCCGCACGCAGAAACGCACGGATCAGACGGATAACCTTACGGTCAACCACCCGTTCTCTCACCAGTCCCATCAGGATTTGGTGATCGACGTTGTCGAAACAGCCCTTAATGTCGCCCTCGATGACCCACTCGTAGTGCGACGGGCTGGCCGTGAAATGATGGATCTCGGCGATGGCATCCTGGGCTCGCCGTCCCGGACGGTATCCATACGACGATGGGTAGAAATCCGTCTCGAAGACCGGCTCCAGGACGAGCTTGAGCGCCATCTGCACCACCCGGTCTCGAAGGGTCGGAATCCCCAGACGGCGGACCTTGCCGCCTTTCTTCGGAATCGTCACCTCCCGCACCGGCATGGGCATGAAGTTCGCCGCCCGCAAGGAGGTACGGATTTCCTCCAAGAACGGCTGCACTCCGCGGCGTTCGACGGCGAAGCGCGTTTCCGCGTCTACTCCGGCCGTCCGTGCGCCCCGATTGCTGGCTACCTGCTCCCAGGCCACAAGCAGCGTTGCCCGGTCGCAGACCAAGTTGAATAGGTCGTCGAACCGGCGCTCCGGTTCGACACTCGCCCAACGATGCAGCTTGAGCTGATGTTCAAGTACCCGCGACTTTGCCTCATCGAGACTCGGCCACGGAGCGTCGCCATTCGGCGTCGAACTCCTCTCACCAGCAGTACTGCTTGTCACGCTGCCGCCCTTCCCCATGTGGTTGGCTTTCCCAACCTCGGAGTACTACGGCGGCTCCGCCACGACACAGCGCCTTCGGCGGACGTCGCACCTGCCCGCCGACCGGCTGGCAGCCGGTCGGGGTGGGCAACGCCGTGTCGCTTCCCGCGTTCACCGATATCCGCTCGACGGGACGGGTGTCCAGCTATACCCCGGCGGCATCGCCCTGACCGCAGATCGCAGTTTTGGTCATGGCCTCCTGACGCCCATAGGTTGCGAGCGCCGGGAGAAGAGGAGCCATCGGTTTCGGCGACCTCTAGCACCGCGGCACGGCCCATCCACCGGGTTTGCCGGGCCGTTGACGACTCACGGGGTCTCATCCGCTGATTCAGTTTCCTTACACCTCTCCGTCATTGCTTGCGGGCACGAACCGTCCGGTAGTGCCGGTCCATCCCTACGTTGTCAGGGCTGCTCCCAGCCTCGCCCCCGACTCGGGGTTTGACCTGCCCCCTGCTTCAACCGGTCGCTGCGACGACCGGCGGCGGGCTTCTCAACCCGCGCGGATATGCGGCGCCTCGCGGCGCACAGCCGACCTCATCGATGACGAGCAGGCTGGGCTGACCGTAGAAGCGCATGACGCTGTCCCACCGACCCTCGAGCGCGGCGCGATGACAGCGAGCGGCGAGGTCAGCGGCGGTGGTGTAGTAGACGCGGTAGCCGGAGTGCACCGCCTTGTTTGCAAGAGCGAGCGCGAGGTGTGTCTTGCCGACGCCAGGTGGTCCAATGAAGAGCACGTTGCCGGCCTCTTCGATGAATCGCAGAGTCGCGAGGTCGTCGATGAATCGGCGGTCGAGCGATGGCTGTGCGTCGAAGTCGAAATTCTCGAAGGTCCAGGGTGCGGGCAGACATGCGAATCGGAGTCGGCCCTTGAGCCGTCGCTGCTCGGTCGTCTCGACCTCGA
>JBDTKH010000039.1:0-14365 GCA_039935415.1 Candidatus Dormiibacterota bacterium | reverse complement strand
ATGTAGCGCTCGCGGCCCTGCTCGGTCAGGTCTGACGAGCGCAGGCCGAGCAACTCGCCGAGACGAATGCCGGTGTCGGCCAGGAGCCGGATTATCAGCTTGTCGCGCTGGCTGTCGGCGGCGTCCTCCATGCGAGTGATCTCTTCGCGGGTCAGGGTTTCCAGTAGTCGATGCTCGCGCACGGGCTGGCGTGTCCTCACCTTGGCGCCGACGGCATCCTCAGCCTGCGCCCAGCGCAGGAATGAGCCCAGCGTCCGCAGGTACGTCCTCACCGATTCGCGCGCTAGCGGCCCGCCGGTAGGGGTGCGGTGATCCTCGAGCAGGTACGAGCTCCAGCGATCGAGCACGCGCTGCGTGAGTTGGTCAGGGGCGCTGATGCCATCCTTGACGGTCCAGGGCAAGAACTGCTGCTCGAGGACGTTGGCGGTCAGCGCCGCGGTGCGCGGTGACAGGCCACGGCTCCGCTGATTGGCAAGGTAGTCGCGGACCAGGGCCTCGAGGGCACTGCTGGGTTTCGGCTGCACGATCTTCAACGGCTTGGCCACGATAGGCCTCCTCTCTGTGGCGTGATTTGCGTCGGGTGTGCTATTTCGCGGCGCTTTACTCGTGCAGAGCATACCAGACGTTAAGGCCGCGTGGACGGTGCGCTAAGGAGTAGCAAGCGCCACGGCCGAATACAGACCGCCCGAGTTAGGGCGGCCTGGTGCGCCTGGCAAGAATCGAACTTGCTGCCTCTTGCTCCGCAGGCAAGCGCTCTATCCGGTGAGCTACAGGCGCGCGAGTCGTTCAGTTTAGGCGAGCATCGACGGCTGCGGTCGCGGCCTTGAACGTGGCCGCGTCAAGGCTGCCGGCCACGACGAGCGCGACGAACAGGGACTTGTGCCAGCTGGCCACCTGCACCGGCGCGCGGCTGTAGGTCCACGAGCTGATTCCGAGCCCCGTGTCCGAGCCACGCGTCATCCCCGGCAAGATCTCTCCGACGGCGGGCGGTGTGAAGCCGAAGACTCCGGACTCCCATGCGCGGTCCGCCTGTCCCGGGTCATCGAAGATCGCGACGACGCTGGTGATCGACTTGATGTTGTTCGTCGCGCCGAGCTCGGCGTTGCATGCGGCGGCATTGGCGGTGAAGAGCGAGATGGCTCCCCCTGTCGCGCCGGCGCCGCGAAGCTGCTCCCACTGGGCGGCCTCGTGCTGCGCCAGCGTCGCATCCGCGTGCGCGAGGCTGCTGATGTGGACGTCGATAGGGCCTGATCCCAGGCACACGTTCAAGCCGGCCGGAACGTCGCCCGACTGGAGGATGGCCAGCGTCGGTGCGGCGTGCGGCGACGGACTGGGCACAGGGCTCGCGACCGGCGGCGCCTGGCTCTGACAAGCGACGACGAACACGCTCAATACCACGATGGCGGTAAACCGACCCACGGGGGGCGCAGTTTAGACTGGGTGGGCTCTACCGCGCCTGTAGCTCACCGGACAGAGCGTTCGGCTCCGGACCGAAAGGCAGCAGGTTCGATTCCTGCCAGGCGCACCAACCCTCCGACCCTGGCCGTGCCGGTTTCTTACGCCGGCAGCTTCCTGATCGTGTCGCCCTCGCGCACCCTGCCTGCAACCACCACACGGCAGTTGGCGCCGCGCAACCGCAGGTCGCGGCCCTCCGGCGTATTGACGAATTTCAACGCATCAACTCCGAACCGGGCTGAGAACTTCGCGCATCAGGTGTGTGGGGCCTCGCTGAACTCGATCACCACCGAGCCGATCTGGACGCGACTGCCGGGTGGCAGGTAGGCGCGCCTGATGTCGAAGTCGACGTATATCTGATCGCCGGCCAGTGGCCACCGCTCGCGCTCGCCGGCGATCGCGGCCGCCGTCCTCGCATTCATCAGCGTCAGCTGCGCATCTGGATTCGGGCCGCCGTCTGGGGTCCGGCTGCTGCCCCGAGCAAGCCACGTGTCACCCTCGAGTCCGTCAGTGACATCGAGCCAGCCTTCGCTCAGGACCTCGCGCTCGTCCACCCCCGGGCGCCGGGCGATCAGCTCGACGGTCCCATTGTCGGTGGGCGCCTCGCGGATGTGAGCGAGGCTCTCTTCGAGGTTGATCAGCTCGGCGTATTGCTGCATGCCAGGACCGCCGTGGCGCGATCCGCCGACCGTTACTTGCGGCACATCACGCCGGACTGAAAGCAGGCTACTGCTTGGGCCTTTCGCCCAGGTACAGCGTCTGCTTGCCCATCAGCCACCACGCAGGTGGAAACGCGAGGTAGGCGCGCACGAGCAGCGGGTGCTGCGGCATGCGGCTCTTTGTGGTGTATGGCATGAAGCGCGTGATGACCTGCTTCGTCTTAAAGCCCGCCATCGTCGCCGCCTCCCCGAGGCTCTTCTCCGTCAGCGCGGTCTGATGGTCGATGAAGTCCCAGTACGAGCCGCCGATGAGCCGGATGTTCGGTTGCATGATGAGCACGGTCCCACCCGGCTTCAGCAGCGAGAACGTGACGCGAAGCTGCTGCAGCACCGCCTCGGTCGAAGGCAGGTGCTCGAGATAGTTGCTGAAGAACGCCAGGTCGAAGTAGTCGTTCGTCATGACATCTGCCAGGTCGAGGCCGCTGGCGCGCACGAAATGCACGTCGATCGGTAATGCGGACTGCACGTCGCGGATGTCCGTTGCCCAGCGTTCTCCCGCCTTCACGTTGCGGATGAAGTAGCCCAGGTCGCAAGCGATGTCGACCACCCTTGCGTTCGGTTCGATGTAGCGCTGCAGGTAGCGGCCGAGCTCGCGCCAGATCGCCTCTTTGGCGGCCTGGTCGGCTTCGTCGAAGCGCTGCTTGTAGACCTCCTTGAGCACGATCGGCGGCAGCTTGCCGGACGGGTCACGCCCAGGTTTCGGATCGTCTTCGAGTCTTTTGATCTTCGTCAACCCCGTGTACGGCAAACCATAGCGCTCACGCTCGAGGTCGCCTTCCTCACCCGAGGGAGGTCAGCGGTAAACGAGATTCGCCCCGAACCTGGTGAAGCCGAGGCGCTGGTACACACTGGCCGCCTCCTCGTTGGCGGCGTCGAGGAACGCGAAATCTCCGCCCGAGTCGAAGTGCATGCCCACCAGATCGGAGGTCACCGTCGCTGCGACGCCGCGCCGTCTCATGCTCGCTCGAGTCACCACACCGACGATCTCGACCGCGCCATGCAGCGCATGTGACACACCGGTGCCGGCGGCCTCGCCGTCCAGCAGCGCAAGCATGTAAACGCTGCGCGCCGCCGCGAGGTCTTTCCGCAGCTGCTCCACCGGAGGCGGTCTCTCCTCGTTGTCGCCCCCGTTGGTCCACCGGATCGTTTGAAAGGCCTGCAGGTCCCCGGCACTTGACGTCGCCGCCAGCCGGTGCAGACCCACGCCTGTCGCGGCAAAGGGCTTGAGGCCGGCGGGCCGGCAGGCCATCAGCGGGTTTCGTTCGGCGAGCCTGAGGCCTGCAGCCTCCAACCACCGGCCGACCTCCGGGAAGAGCCGCTCGTTGTATTCGATCTCGAGCTGGGTCTGTCGCTGCTCGAACATCGAGCGCAGCCTGGAGACGGCGTGGGTGATCTCCGGCCGGCTCGTGGTTCCGCCCACGATCGTGACCCATCCACCCGAGCCAGGCGCGGTGGAAACGACGGCGCGGAAGGGCCCGATGGCAAGGAGGTCGGTCCCGGCTGGATGCGCACCCAACGCATCGAGCTGCCAGGCCTGAAAACGCAGCGTGTCCTGATCCACTTCCGCGCCCTCCACCGACGGCTAGTGTGCGGCCTCGAGCGCCGCATAGAACGTAGGCTGGAAGGTCCATGTCGGAGAACGCGTTCGCGGCACGGCTCTTCCGGGGCCTGCCGCGGCGATATGACCTGCTCGCCGAGCTTCTCTCGTTCGGCCAGAACGGACGATGGCGGCGGGCGTTGGTGGACCACCTCGCAGCGCAGCATCCCCAACGGATCCTCGATGTCGCGACCGGGACGGCCGGGGTCGCGATTGCGCTCGCCCGCGCAACCGAGGGGCGTATCACTGGAGTGGACCTCAGCGACGCGATGCTCGAGCGAGGTCGCGAACGGGTGCGCGAATCCGGGTTTGACGGGCGGATCGAACTCGAGGTGGGCCGCGCCGAAGCAATGCGGTTCGCACCCGCATCGTTCGACGCGCTCTCCTTCACCTACGTCCTGCGCTACGTGGCCGACCCCGCCGCGTGCGTGGCGGAGCTGGCGCGCGTGATTCGCCCCGGCGGCCACATGGCCAGCCTGGACTTCTTCGTGCCGCCCAGCGCCGCCTGGCGCGCCGCGTGGTGGGTCTACACGCGCTCTGTGCTCCCTGCCGCCGGCCTGCTGCTTGGCGGGTCGGCGTGGTGGGACGTGGGCCGCTTCCTCGGACCGAACATCGAGGCTCACTACCGGCAGTGGCCGCCGGCCCGGATCGTCGGCGCATGGAAGGCGGCCGGGATGGTCGACGTAGGGTGGCGTGTGATGAGCCTTGGCGGCGGGTTAGTGATGTGGGGCACGAAGGGCGGTGCCTGAAGCTCTCGCCCCGGCGTACTACGCGGCTCCTTCGTCCGGGTTTCGCCGGGACGTGTGGGCGCTGCTTCATCCGCCCTACACCGCATGGCACCTGTCCTACGTGTTGATCGGCGTCAGCCTCGCGCCCAGGATCAGCGGCCTTCGCCTGCTTGCCACGCTGCTGGCCTTCTTCCTCGCGGTCGGCGTCTCGGCGCACGCGCTGGACGAGCTCAGGGGACGGCCGCTGCAGACGGAAATCCCCAGCTCCGTGCTCTGGGCCGCGGCTATTATCGGGCTGATCGGCGCCGTGGGCCTGGGCATCGCCGGAATCGCCTATGTTGGCGTCTGGCTGTTGCCCTTCATCGCCGCCGGCGTCGTCTTCGTCTTCGCCTACAGCCTCGAGCTTCTTCACGGCCGCGTGCACGGAGACGCCTGGTTTGCGCTCTCCTGGGGTGCGTTCCCCGTGGTCACCGCGTACTTCGCGCAGACGGGAGACCTCTCGTTGGCTGTGGTGGCCGCGGCAGCCGCCTGCTACGCCCTGTCTTACGCTCAGCGAATCCTCAGCACGCCGGCCCGGCTGCTTCGCCGCCGCAGCCGCCACATCGCCGGCACGCTGACCCTGAACGACGGCTCGGAGGTCGCGCTCGACAAATCGGTCTTGCTACGACCCCTCGAGCGCGCGCTGTCCGCTCTATCGTGGGGAATCGTGATCCTCTCGCTTTCATTGGTGGCTTCGCGGTTGATATGACGAAGGCACCGGAAGTCCTCGCGAAACCTCTCCTGCGCGGCTGGTCGCACGCGGCCGCGGCGCTCGTCGCGGTGGCGGGACTGATCGCCCTGGTCGTGGTCACGCGCGACGACCCGGCGAAGCTCGCCTCGATGATCGTGTACGGGACGGGCCTCGTGCTGCTCTTCGGCGTCAGCGCTACGTATCACGTGATCAACTGGCCGCCTCGCGTCAAGGACTGGCTGCGGCGCGCCGACCACGCGACGATCTTCCTGTTCATCGCCGCGACCTACACGCCGCTTGTCTTCAACGTGCTCAACGGCTGGTGGCGAGTCAGCGTGCTGGTCCTGATCTGGATCTGCGCCGCCGGCGGCGCTGCAGGCGCCGCCCCGTTTCTGCGCATCCCACGCCGGCTGCTCGCGTCCCTATACCTCGCGATGGGTTGGTTGGCCGTGGTCGCCTTGATCCCGCTGACGGCCGCTCTGGGGTGGGTCGCGGCGCTGCTGATCGCGCTTGGCGGCCTTCAGTACTCGCTTGGCGCGGCCGCCTACGCCTTCAAGAAGCCGCGACTGTGGCCGCGGGTCTTCGGCTACCACGAGGTCTTCCACCTGGCCGTGATCACAGCGAGCGTGACCTTTTACGTAGTCGTCATGCACTACGCGGTGCCATTTCGAAGAGTCGGCTGAACCAGCTCCGTCACCCCCACCCGGCTAACACGCCGTCCTCCCCGCATGGCGGGGAGGTGACTTGATTTATTAGACCGGTGGGACTCCGTGCTTGCGGTTCGGGCGTGGTGAGACTCGCGTTGCGTAAGCCTTGAAGCGCGAGATCAGCGCATCGCGCAGGTGATCGGGTTCGACGACGTCGTCGACGATGAGGTTGGCCGCGAGCTTGTAGAGGTCGACGCCTTCGCGGTATTCGTCCTCCAGTTCCTTGCGGCGCGCCGCGCGCTGCTCTTCCGGCAGCTCGGCGAGCTTGTTGTAGAACACGGCGTTGACGGCGGGCTCGGGGCCCATCACCGCGATCTGCGCGGTCGGAAGGGCGATGACGCAGTCGGAGTCGAAGGCTGGGCCCGCCATCGCATACAGGCCGGCGCCGTAGGCCTTGCGAACGATGACGCAGATCTTCGGCACCGTGGCCTCAGAGACGGCGCTGATCATCTTGGCCCCGTGCCGGATGATTCCCCGCCGCTCGACATCGGTGCCGATCATAAAACCGGGCACGTCGGCCATGAAGAGCAGTGGGATCTCGAACGCGTCGCACAGCCAGATGAACCGCGCCGCCTTGTCGGCCGAGTCGTTGAACAGCACGCCGCCCTTCTGCATCGGTTGATTCGCCACCACGCCCACCGCGTGTCCGTCGAGGCGGGCAAACCCGGTGAGGAGCTCTTTAGCGAACAGCTTCTTGATCTCAAGCCAGCTGCCCTCGTCGACGATCGCGTCGATCACCTTGCGCATGTCGTAGCCGTGGTTCGCCTCTGGAGGGATCAGCTCGCCGACCGGCTTCGAGCCGGCGCGCGGGGGTTTTGACGCGGCGGCGGCCGGCTTCTCGCCAGTGCGCTGGGGCATGTATTCGAAGTAAGCGCGGGCGAAGTCGATCGCCTCGCGTTCGTCGGCGACGAGCACGTCACCGCAGCCGCTCTCGGTGCAGTGCATGCGAGCGCCGCCGAGCTCCTCGAGCGTCACCTTCTCGCCGACCACCACCTCGACCATGCGCGGCGAGCCGAGGTACATCGAGGCGTTGCCCTCGACCATGATCACCACGTCGCAGAAGGCCGGGATGTACGCGCCGCCCGCGGCGGACGGACCAAACAACAGGCAGATTTGCGGCACCTGGCCGGAGAGCTGGACCTCGTTGAAGAAGATCCGGCCGGCGTGGCGCCTGCCCGGAAACATGTCGATCTGGTCGGTGATCCGGGCGCCGGCCGAGTCCACCAGGTAGAACAGCGGAACGCGGATCCGGGCAGCCGTCTCCTGGATGCGAACGATCTTCTCGACAGTGCGCGCGCCCCAGCTGCCGGCCTTGACCGTCGGGTCGTTGGCCATCACAGCGACCTGCCGCCCGTCGATCGTGCCCAGCCCGGTCACGACCCCGTCCGCCGGCAGGTCCTCGGCGAGCACGTTGGCGAAGAGGCCGTCCTCGACGAACGACCCTTCGTCCAGGAGGAGGTCGAGGCGTTCGCGCGCGGTGAGCTTGTGCTGCTCGCGCAGCTTGGGCAGGTACCGCGTGCCTCCCTTGAGCGCTCGCTCGCGCAGCTCGCGATAGCGTGGATTTGCCAACCGGCCTATTTGCCTTTGAAGTCCGGCTCGCGCTTCTCGAAGAAAGCCTTGATGCCTTCCTTCGAGTCCTCGGTCAGCGTGACCAGCGTGAACTGGCTGTGCAGGTAGGTGAGGGCCGCGCGGAACTCCATGTCCTGCTGGTGGTAGAACGAGTCGCGGCCGAGGCGCAGCGCGATGGGTGATTTCTTGACGAGCTTGTCGGTGATGTCCTTGACCGCCAAGTCGAGCTGGTCGTGCCGCACCACTCGGTTGATGACTCCGAAGGACTGCATCTGCGTGGCGGTCCAGCGGTCGCCGAGCATCTCCATCTCGAGCAGGATCTTGCGCGGCAGGTTTCGGGCGAGGATCGCCTGGATCATCATCGGCCAGATTCCGATGTTGATCTCCGGCGTCCCGAACGTCGCGGTGTCGGTCGACACGAGCAGGTCGCACGAGCAAGCGAGACCGAGGCCACCCGCGAGCGCGTGGCCGTTGATCCTGCCGACGATCGGCTTGCCCAGCTCTTCCATGACCTCGAAGAGGTCGATGAACAGCTCCCGGCTGCGGTGGCGCTCCAGGTCGGTCATGGTTCCGTTGAAGCTGGACAGGTCGGCCCCGGCGCAGAACGCCCGGTCGCCGGCCCCGGTCAGCACCACGGCGCGAACCTCTTCCGCCTGCCGGCACCACCGAAACGCCGCCGCCAGGTCGCGCAGCATGGCTCCGGAAAGAGGGTTGCGCTGCTCGGGGCGGTTGAGGGTGACGGTCGCGACATTACGCTCGACGGCCACCAGGACCTGTTCGAGACCTGGAACTTCGGTCACGGGGTAAATCCTAGGCCAGCGTCCCGGACTATCCGGTCAGGCCGATCGCGATCGCGATGCCGACCAGGATGAGAACCGCCCCACCCAGCTCCTCGCTCCAGGCTTCGATGCGCTTGCCCAGCCGATGGCCGAGCTCGAGGCCGACCAGAGACATCGCCACGCTCACCACGCCCATGGTCGCCGCAGCGACGAGGATCGGGAGGTGGTAGATGGCAAGCGCGAAGCCGACGGCGAGGTTGTCGATGCTCAGGGCGGCGGCGGTGATGATCAGGTGCTGTGTGCCGAGCACGTTCGGCCCCTGCTTCTTTTCCGTTCCCCGGCCCTGCCAGATCGTATAGGCACCGGTCAGGATCAGCACTCCGCCTGCGATGTACTTCTCCACGGGGCCACTGATGAAGTCGGAGATGGCGGCGCCCACGACCAGGCCGATCAGCGGCATCACCGCCTCGAAGAGGCCGAATGCAATGCCGACACGGATGCGCGTCCTGCCGTCGATACCGCTCAAGCCGATCCCGATCGCACCCGCGAAGTTGCTGAGGCCGACCGAGAGGCTGACGATCAGGAGGCTGAAGACGGCGGACACGGTTGGTAACTATATGTAGCCGCGGAGTAGATGCATTTCGAAGGTAATCCTTAACAAAAATACTTTGCCTGGACGATTACGCCGATTCACAATGACACCGAATCTGCAAACGCCTCTGTCACCCAAAGTTAGGCCACAAGTCGCTCAAACCATATAAGCCAACCAACCCACAAAGATATGAAGCTCAAGCAGCGGGAACCTACCGCGACCGTGGTCGCGGCCTCACACGGTGGCGACATCGATCTCGACAAGCCGATCTTCACGCTCAGCGTGGCTTCCGAGATCCTGGAGGTGCATCCCCGCACCCTGATGATGTACGAGCACCTGAGCATGATCCATCCCAAGCGGACGGTGACCAATCGCCGGCGTTACTCGCGGCGCGACGTGATGAAGCTGCAGGCCATCCAGACGCTCACCCGCGAGCATCACGTCAACCTCGCCGGCGTACGCCACATCCTGGCGCTGCTGAAGCGCCTTCAGAACGCGGGTGTCGATCCCCCGGATGGCCTGAAAGACCTGGACGTGTCGCAGCTAGACGTCTGAATAACCTCCCGGTTCCGGGTTGATGGAAGGCAAATGTCGAAGAAAAGAAGACGCTTAGAGATCAAAGTCGAACCTCTGCCGGCTCCGTATCAGGACGAGACCGCATCCTGCCCGGTCTGCGGGCGCGACGCCGCCGCGATCGGGAGGCGCCATCTCCAGATCGTGTTTCGCTGTGAGGGATGCAAGGTCGTTTTCAAGCGCAATCGATCCTGGCCGTACTACTACTAGCCGCCAAGCCCGCTTAAGCCCCTCGCCCTTACCTTGCGCGCCAGGCGCGAGTTGGACGCGCTGCCCGCGACTTACTGATTGCTCCTCGAAGGGGAGAGGGACGCGGCGCTCTACTCTGAGGACGTGAGGCGCTCAGTCGGCCGGGCGGCGATCTACGGGGCCCTGGTCGGGCTTGCGACGGCGGCCGTCGTCGAGGCGGTCAGGCCGCGTGGCGGCACGGGCGTGCTGGTCGACTGGGACCAGGTGCGGCGTTCGGCCCAAGCCCGCCTGGAGACACCGTCGGTGGACCGGGCGATCCTGGCCGAGGCCGCGAACGCTTATCACGCGATGGCCGCCCAGCTGGAAAGGCCGCTGCTGAACTTTGTCGGGCCGCTGCCGCGAGGCGCCTCACTGCCGAAGTTCGAGGCGCTCGACCGCGTCGGATGGCTCGACCTGAACCTCCGCATCCTGCGGCGGGTGATCGACCCAGTGCTCGAAACGGGGCGGGTGCCCAACTCCTTGATCGTCGAGGTCGGTCGCGCGGGGGTTGACCAGTACGTGTCGCTGATGCTCTCCTTCATGGGCCGCCGAGTGCTCGGCCAGTACGACCCGCAGCTGCTCGGCGCCGAGCCGATCGGCGGCGAGGGCCTCTACCTGGTCGAGACCAACGTCGAGGAATGGGGACGCCGCGCGGACCTGCCGCCAGGCGACCTGCGGCGCTGGCTGATCCTCCACGAGTTGACGCACGCGTGGCAGTTCGCCGCGCATCGATGGCTGCGTCCCTATATGGAGGGCTCGATGCAGGTCCTTCTCGATTCGGTCACCAAGAAAGGTCCCCCTGTGACGCGGATCGCCGCCTTCGCGGGGGTCCTGCCGGTACAGTGGCGGGTGATGCGGCAGGTGCAGGGCACCATGTCCGTCATCGAGGGCTACAGCAACCTGGTCATGAACGAGCTCGGGGCCAAGCTGCTGCCGGGCTTCGAGAGCCTCGAGCAGGCCTACCGCGCGCGAAGCTCAGGCAAGAGCCCGCTGGAGGTCCTGATCTGGAAGCTGACCGGGCTCGACCTCAAGCTCCAGCAGTACAAGCGCGGCGAGGCGTTCTGCCGGGCGATCTTCGACGAGCACGGGATAAAGATCCTGAACCAGGTCTGGATCGACGCGGACCACATGCCCCGACTGGATGAGCTGGCGAACCCCGACAGGTGGTATCGAAGGATAGTCGCGGCCGGTTAGTCCTTAAGTTCCTCTTCGGCCGTTTCCTCGGTTATCGGCATGACCGCGACCGGCAGGTCGGAGATGTCGAAGTAGCGGACGGCCTTGTTCATGCGCTTGGCGATCCCGACCTGGACCTTGACGCCCAGCGACATCCGCCCGAAGACCCACACCTCGTCGGAGCGCGCCAGCAGGTTGTTCATCGCCTCGCGCACGACCTCTTTGGACACGGTGTGCATCAGGTAATAGTCGAAGAGCATGAAAGGGCTGATCGGGACCATCCCCGAGTCGAGCACGAACTTCTGGATGTGGGCGCGCCAGTAGAAGACCTTGTTCGACATCGCGACGTAAACCAGCCGCTTGGGATGCCGCAGAGTCTCCTCGGCCTGGTCCCGCGCGCTTGGCTTCGTGGTGGGTTGAAAGATGCGTTCGAGGATGTCCTCTGCCGCCTTCCCCGTTATCGCCATCTAGTGGGGGGCTATCGTATCAGCCGTGCTCGAAGGCTCCAGATTCGACCTCTCGGGGCGAGTCGCGCTGGTCACGGGGGCGAGCCGCGGGATCGGCAGCGCGATCGCGAGCGCGCTCGTCGAGCAGGGCGCGCACGTGGTCCTCTCGAGCCGCAAGCAGGCGGACCTGGACGAGGAAGCGGCGCGGATCAACGCTCAATATCCCGAGCGCGCGACTGCCGTCGCCGCCCACACCGGCCGGCCCGAGGACCTGGAGCGCCTGGTCCAGGCCGTCATGGAGCGCCATTCCCGGATCGACATCCTGGTGAACAATGCCGCGACCAACCCTTACTTCGGGCCCGTCCTCGGCGCGGAGCTCGGGGCATGGGACAAGACGTTCGAGGTCAACCTGCGCGGAGTGTTCGTGCTGACCAAGCTGGTGTACGAGGCGTCGATGGAGGCCCGCGGCGGCGCGGTCGTCAACGTGGCCAGCATCGGCGGTCTGCGCCCCGGATTTGGGCTCGGCGTCTACAACATCACCAAGGCCGCGGTGATCATGCTCACGCGCCAGCTGGCTAGAGAGCTGGGCGGCAAGGTGCGCGTCAACGCGGTCGCGCCAGGCCTCATCAAGACCCGATTTGCCGAGGCGCTGTGGGGCAACGAGGTGATCCTCGAGCGGGTCCTGGCATCCAACCCAATGGGACGGATTGGCGTGCCGGAGGAGGTTGCCGGGGTGGTCGCGTTCCTGGTCTCCGACGCCGCGAGCTACGTCAACGGGGAAGTGGTCGTGATTGATGGCGGCGGAGGCGAGGTCTAACGGCTGGCTTGGCCTCCAGGGCCGCAGCGCCGTTGGTCTCCCCGCCCGCGTCTTCCGCCGCCAGCTGCCGGCTGTGGATGAAGTCTTCGAGCTCTTTCTCGTACTGGTAGCGGTGACGGTCGGGCTCGTAGCGCAGCACGCGGCGCTGCTGGATGAAGTCCTCGAACGCCGCGCGGGTGTCACGCCTGGCCCGGAAGCCAAGCTCGCGCGCCGCCTTCGCGGTCGAAAGAGATCGGCCCCAGCGCAGCAGGTCGAGCAGCTGCGGCGAGAGGAACGCAAGACCGGCCTTGCGGATGCCGAAGGCGGCGAGCTCGAGGCCGATCGGCGGCAGCAACGGCGCGTGCAGCTTGCCCGCCTCGTCGAGCAGCCTGGAAAGCGGCTCGACCCCCGGCGCGGCGATGTTGTAGGCGCCAGCCGGACCACGCTTGGTGGCGATCGCCATGGCTTCCACGCAGTCGTCGCGGTGGATGAGCTGCAGTGGGGGGTCGTAACCGGCGATGGTCGGGACGACCTCGAGGTCGAGGTACCGCGCGAGCGGCTGCGGTTCTTGCGGGTTGAGGCTGTTGCAGAAACGCAGGACGAGGATTGCGATGTGTGGGTTGCGAAGCGCGAAGTCGCTCACGTAAGACTCGACCTCGACGATGTCGCGCACGAACTGATGGCGCGAGTTGCTGTCCAGGCGATGGTCCTCGCGCAGCCCGGCCGGCAGGTCGAAACGAGAGCCGTAGACGTGGCCTGACGACTTGAGCACGAATCGGCGCACGGGGCTGCCCTCGCCCGCGCACCCGGCGAGCAGGTTCAGGGTTCCGATGACGTTCATCTCGTGCGCGCGGCGCGGGTCCATGTCGAACGAGTCGATTCGCGTGAGTGTGTGCACCACGGTGTCGATGCCGACCGAGCGGACCAGCTTGCCGATCAGCGAGTGGCGGACGTCGAGCTTCAGGTAGTCCGCGCGACCCAGGTCGTAGCGAGGCTCGCGGATGTCGATGCCGATGACCTCGGCCACGTCCGGGTCTTCGACCAGGCGCTGCACCGCCAGCGCGCCCCACCAGCGCGCCACGCCAGTGACGAGGATCCTTCGTTTCTTCGACCGCACTCTGCTCTCAGTCTAATCGGGCCAATCGGGCGTCCCCATCCGGGGCTGTGCGCCACCTTCCCCGCCAGCGGGGAAGTGACCTATTGAATTAGTACGTGCGCTTAATGACATCGCGCTCCATTTGCGCGACGCCGCGGGAGACCGTGTCCAGCAAGGGGGATTTCGCCCGGCGGAGCGCCCACTCGAGCTGGCGAAGCAGGGAGTACAGGCCCTTCATCGCCTTGATCGCGTCCCCTATGTCCACGTTCGCCGGCAGGGGGATCTTGTCGAGCGCCTCTCCCGACGACCAGCGGTAGGCGAAGTCGATGTAGTCGTGCGACGGCGAGCGGAGGTTGGGCTCGTCCAGGTCCCGCTCCATGTCCGCGAAGCGGAAGTACAGCGATCGGATCAGGCGCGCGGTCTGCGCGATCGCGGGTGTCGGGTATCGCCTCGGTGCGCGCGGCTGGCGGTCCCTGCCTCGCTCGCGGTCTTCGGCGGCGAGCATCACGAGCACCGCACAGAGCTCTTCAGGCGCAAGCCCCTCGAACCAACCGAGCCACACCGCCTCCGCGACCAGCAGCGTGTTCTCGCCATAGACGCGCGATGCGAAGAGCCCCTTGTCGGTTGGGTGATCGTGGGCGAGGAAGCCGGCCTCGGTGAGGATCTTGGCCAAACGGCGCAGCTTGCGTGCGTACTCGTCCATCTGCCCGCCGACCTCGCGCTCGCCGCCGGCGAGCTCTTTCTGAAGCAGGCGGATCTCGCCGTACTTCTGTAGCAGCTCGCCAAAGCGTGGCGACCGAACGACCTTTAGCTTCCGCTGGCGCTCCAGCAGGCCCCTCGCCTCGACTTCGAGCCGCTGCACGAGGCGACCCGACGAGCCCATCGCCCGCGTGTGCCGGCTGCGCCGCCCGCGGCGCTCGGCGCCCGCCTCGCGGCGCAAACGCTTGAGCTCGATGCGAATCGAGCGCCTGCGTTCCTCGAGCTTGAAGTACTGGGCCACGTCCTCGAGCGAGACCTCGGGGTCGTCCCAAATGCGCTTGAGGTCCGCGAGCTTCTCGCGAACATTGCCGAGTCGCTCCTTGGCCTCCTCTGCCGCCAATCGCTTCTGGAACTGCCCGAACGAGCGCTGCATGAGCGCGTCTGCCTCCTCCGGCGTGTACACGCGTAGGAGGTTGAG
>JBDTKH010000038.1:0-20276 GCA_039935415.1 Candidatus Dormiibacterota bacterium | reverse complement strand
AACTTGAAGCGCGACACCGGCTTTTTTGAGCCGGCTTACATACGCGGCGTTGCTGACGGTCGTTTTGGGCATCGAGCAACCGGCGGCGATCTTCGCTCAGGCGGCAATCGGCATCGACGCGACAGCGTCCGCCCTGCAGCTGGCCCAGGCCTTGTCCGCTGACGCGTCGATTGTCACTGGCGCGTCCTTCGTCGCCGTGCCACCCAGTGGTACTCCAAATGCCGTTGTCAGCACGCCGCTGGCCGGCTTCCCGACGAATGGATCGACGTACGCCCTCCTCACCACAGGGGATGCCAACCTGGCGAGTCAACCGAACAGCAGTGGGTCCTCCGGGGCAAACGACAACGGCCCCAACGTGCGCGGCAACAGCGACTTCGACGTGACGATCCTGAAGATCGACCTCAACGTGCCGGCGGGCGTTGTCGGCCTGGTCGAAGATCGAGACGTAGAGCGAGTGGGTGCCGGGAGCGATCGGCGTCGCCGCGCTGAGAAGCGGCGTCGCTCCGTCATAGGTGGTGCCGGCGGACTCGGCCGGGGTCATCGAGGTGGCGCCTGCTGCGTTGACGCTGATGGGATTGCCGGTCGGATCGAAGGCGAAGTTGTCGGGTGCTGTGATCGTGGATCCCTGCGTCGTCCACGTGCTCTTGTCGAGCTCGGCGATGAACGCGTCGTTGTAGGCGCTGCCAACGAACTCGGGGTACTCCTCGGACAGGAATCGAAAGTCCAGCCCGAGCATGCAGTGCCTACGGCATCATCGACGCCGGCGGCGCCTCGCCGCAGAGGGTTGATCGGCCGGGATCGTTCACCGTGGCCGCCGGCACTCACACGCTGGACATCTACGCAGAGGACGCGCTCGAGAATTCCACCACAGCCCACGTCGACTTCACGGCCGACGCCTTTGCCTGGGATCTACCGATGAGCGCCGGCGGGATCAACGTGCACGGGAACGGCAGCACGGTGCCGGTCAAGTTCTCGGTGACCACCCCGGGCGGCAACTTCGTGAACGACGCCAGCTGCGTCGTCGCCGTCGTCGACGCCAGCGGCACGGCGGTCCTCTCGCAGCCGTGTGCCGTCGACGGCAATGCGCCCTTCTATCACGCGAACATCGACACCGGCAGCCTCGCCGTGGGTTCTTACTCAGTCCGCGTCACCTTCGACTCGGCCACGCTGGCCGGTTCCTTCGCCGCCCCGCTGGTCAAGAGTTGAAGAGCCGGCCACTGGCCGGGCAACCGTGGACACGGGCACTTCCGTGGGTGGCGCTGGTCCTCCTCGTCGTCCTCGCCCTCGAAAACTTGGGCGGGAATCCATACGGGCTGTCGCTCGGGTTGTTCGTGCTGCCGGTCGGGCTAGCGCTCGTCGCGCTGGTTGTCGCGGCGCCGGCTCGCAGGTGGCTCGACATCGTGGTCTCGGCTCTGGTCGTCGTCGCCATCCCGTTGTGGTTCCTGGCGCTCATCTTCATGTTCCAGTTCGTACACCTGGACAACGGCTCCTTCTCGCCCTGATGGGCACAGCGGCACTCCCGCTACGCAGATCCGGCATTGGCCTCTCAAGAATTCCTCTTTTGGGGCCCTCTGGCGCAGGTGGCGTTGAGGAGGTCGCCGCCGGTCTCCAAGCGCGCGTGACCAGATCTAGGAAGCCGCCTTTGGACTCGACATGGGCGGGCCACGTCCTGTCAAGTGGTGTTCGAGGACGACCTGCGGCGGCATTACCAGGATCCGATGGATCAGGATCAAGGGAGGCCTTTCCAGCGCATGGCTGGCACGTATGCGCTGTCCTCACGCTGGATAGGAAGGGTCCGCCATCGGCCGGCTGAAAGTTAGATCAAAGACTGTCGGGAGCCTCATCGGCAGCTTTTCGGGCCGTTAGAACACCTGACTCGTATTCGAAATCGCGGTTCTAAAGTCGTCTAGGTAGCGACCCCTCCCTGTCCATCCATTGCGTATATACTGAATGGGTGGACGATCGGCAGGTCGACTGGGATACGGTCAATCGCAAGCACCTCGAAAGGACCACCCCGAGCGTGAAATCGCCCTCGCTGAGATCGAGGAAGTGCTCACCGATGCCGACCGGATCGAGATCTACTTAAAGCGTCGCGACGCCTACCAGGTCATCGGCAGGACGTCCGGCCGGCGCTGGCTTGTCGTGATCCGGGTCGACGATCAGGGCGGCAGGTATCCAATCCATGCACGAGAGGCGTCCACGAGAATCATTCGGGGGCTAGGCAAATGAAGACGAAAGCGAGCCACAAGCCGTTCAACGACCCGTTCGACGAACTGAGTGATGAGGAATTTGAACGCGAGGTCTTGGACACGTTAGACCAAGCCACGACGAAGATCTCTCTCCGCGTACCTAATGAACTCTTGAGCCGTACAAAGCGGGCCGCGGAGCGGCGCGGGGTCCCATATCAGTCACTGATGAAAGCCCTGATCGACCGAGGCATCCGACGCCTCGAGCGCGTTCGTTGAGGCTGAGCCGAGGTCCAGTGGCTCACCCAGCGAACCCGTACGTTGCGGCGACCCAAGCACTGCGCTCGCGTTCGAGCGATCGGCTGCGTGCCGGCATCACCGATTTTCTTGTCGCCGAAATGCCGATCGCAGATTGGCGAGATGTTCTTGTCGGCCTTGCACCTCTTCACGACTGTGCCATGCGAATCGGAGCAGACCCGCGCGTGGTGTTCGACCAGGCGGTCATCGGCCTTCCCGAGGAGGTGGCAAGCCTCGCTCGCACGTTCGGGCAACGTTCTGACGTAACGCCTAGGACATTCGGTTTTAAGGTCGTCGAGCAAGCCGACGGACCGGCGTACGAGACCGGAGCGGTTGGAAACGAACCGGACTGATTGACGCTCTCAGAACAGTTCTAAAGTCGTCCCAATAGGGACCCCAAACCGCGATTTCCGATTGCGAGGTCCACGCAACCGTTGCAGGTCCTGTCGCTTCCCGAACCGGTCGCGCCGCCCGCGCTCCGCGAACAAGTTCGCGCCAGGAGCGCCATCGACAAGGTCACACTGGCTTCGTTCTTCACCGACCATGCTCGACGCCACGCCCAGGATTTCGAACACGCTCGGATCGAGCGTATCCGGGCGACATCGACAGGCTCTGGCAGCTTCCTAAACGGGTCCAGGCAGCGCCCCGAGTCGGGGTCCCGTAGACGGAGACCGATCGATGTTGTTGCTGCCGACGACGTCGATGAGGACGTTGTCTGAATTCCCCTCGGTCCCTGTACGCCAGGCGGGTCACGGGTACCCTGCATCCGGTGGCTGACAAGAGCGACAAGATCCACATCCCCGCGCGCGGCACCAGGGGATCGAACATGCCCGGCGGTGGCCTGCTCATGAAGCTCGCCAAGCTGGTGATGGACATGCAGGTCTCGCGGTATCGAAAGTCCACCAGCGACACGGCGCCGGTGATGATGGGATTCCCCACCGTGCTGCTGACCACGGTCGGTGCGAAGACCGGGAGGGAGCGCACTCACGTCCTCGGCGGCTTTGCGGACGGCAATGACTCCTGGCTCATCGTGGCCTCGAAGGGCGGGGCGCCAACGCATCCGGCCTGGTTCATCAACCTGGCGAACAACCCCGACCAGGTCTGGCTCGAGGTGGGGAACCGCAAGTTCAAGGCCCAGGTCGAGTCGCTGCGCGGACCCGAGCGCGAAGCAGCCCTGGCCAAGATCGCCGCGATCTCACCCCGGTACGGCGAATACCAGCGCAAGACGGATCGCGAGATCCCGGTGATCAGGCTGACTCCCGCCTGACCGACCGACCCGAGGCGGCCTTAAGCGAAGACGGAGTGCAGGATTAAGCCAGCACTCACTTTTGGCCAGGCAAGTGGCATACTGAGGTCACCAAACCCTCCACGCTGGCCACCACGTCTCCCCTGGCTGTTGAAAAGGCGGTTGGTCACAAGAACCGATCGTTTCGGGGGACGAATTGAGGGTGCTCCATGACCAGAAAGCTTCTATTTGCGTTGATCAGCACGTTTGCGCTGGTCGTCGCGTTCTCGTCCACCGCGCTGGCGGCCGGGGACGTGAAAGTGCGAGACAGCGGTTCAGCCGACTCCGGGACATGCGGGAACAACTGGGCGAACGACACATACAGCCGCCATTTCGACGTGGAGCAGAACGGCGACACGACTGTCCTGACCGAGTTCTTCAAGAACGGCCATTTCGTGACCGTCGCGGGCGCAAGCCCGGGGGCCTGCGAAAGCGGAAACGGCACACTCATCACGGCCGGGATTCGCGGCAGCTTCCACGGCTCCGAGTCGGGGATCGTCACGGGCGGAACGTTCAATCCCGACGGCACGTGCTCTGCGACATGCAACTCGACCGATTGGGTCGCTGCGCTGTTCGGTGATGGTGCGGCCTGGAGCGTCCAGACGTTCTCTTTCACTTACGAAGCGCAGGGCGGTGGTCTGCTGTTCAGACGCTGGACGAACGCATCCACTGGCAACATCGGCGACATCGCGACAAGCTGACATCGACTGATCTACAACGTGCCGGGAGGGCCCGCGCTCTCCCGGCAACCGCCCGCCGGGACTAGCTCGGCCGGCTGATTGCGTCCAGTCGTGCCCCGGCGTCGACCAGGTCCAGCGCCCGGTTGACCACCTTGACGAAACTGCCCTGGCCGTCGTGGCGGACCCACTCGCGCATCGCCTCCATCGCGGCCATGAGCAGGACCATCACACTGACGCGGACTTCGAAATCGTCGGCCCGGCGCCCTGAGCGCTGGGCGATCACCCCGGTCATGAAGTCCTGTGCCTTCTCGAGCTCCTCCCACAGCCGCGCCCGCAGGGCAGGCACTCGCATCCACAGCCTGGCCCGGACGAGGATCATCTCGCGGTCGCGCTCGAAAACCTCTCCCATCGCCTCCAGCACGGCCCGGAGCGCGACGCTGAATGGCTCATCAGAGGGTCGCTGCGACAGCAACGCAGCGATGACTGGGTCGTAGGCGTCGTAGAGGACGACGTCCTCCTTGCTGGGAAAGTAGTTGAAGAAGGTGCTCGGCGAGATCTCCGCGGCGTTGGCGATCTGCTCGACGGTGGTCTCGTCGTAGCCCTGCTCCTGGAACAGGCGAATCGCTTCGCTCTGGATCGATTCCCGCGTCTTGCGTTTCTTGCGCGAGCCCAAGCCAACGGCCGCGGAGCCTCGTGCAGCGTGTCCAGATCGAATCGTGGTCATGATCACCACCAGGACTTTTAGTCAAGTCACATGATCATTGGGGTCACTCTACAAATCCAGAGGCTACAGGTCGTCGGGGCCCTTTTGGTGCCGGCCCTGTTGCTGCTCGCCGGCTGTGGGACGCCGGCAGGCACCCCTGGAGCGGCGTCTCGCCACGTATTCCTGATCGTGATGGAGAACAAGTCGCCCGATGAGGCGCTCCAGGGCCCTTTCACGGCCTCGCTGGCGTCGAGCTACGGGGTCGCTGCCGACTACCGCGCGGTGTCACATCCCAGCGTGCCCAACTACCTCGCGCTGACCTCCGGCCAGACCTGGGGAATCCAGGACGACAGCTACCACGCCCTGCCCACGAAGGACCTCGGCACCCAGCTCACCGCCGTCGGCGTGACGTGGCGGGCATACATGGACGGCATGATCGCCGGGTGCTCCGACAGCCCGGTGCCGTACGACCCGGGCCACAACCCTTTCGCGTTCTATGGCGGTGCGTGTCCCTCGAACGTCGTGCCCTTCACGTCGTTCAATGGCGACCTCGACGGAAACACACGGATGTTCAGCTGGATCTCACCCGACATGTGCCACGACGAGCACAGCTGCGACGTGTCCGTCGGTGACGAGTGGCTGCGTCAGACCGTCGGCCAGATCATGAAGTCGAAGGCCTGGACCGAGAATGGCGCCCTCTTCATCACCTGGGATGAGGACGACGGCAGCTCGGACAACCGGGTCCTCACGATGGTCGTCACACCCAACGGCGGTCATCACGTCAGCAACCGGCCTTACACGCACTACTCGCTGCTCGCAACGATCGAAGACCTCATGGGAGTGGGGCGCCTGGGCAATGCCGCGCAGGCCACACCCATGACCGATCTGGTCCACTAGCGCCGGAGCCGGCTAACGCTCCTGGACCTCGACGATCTTCGTGCGGCTGCGTGCTCCCGACCGCAGGCTGATCCTCGTGAGGGGTACTCCGAGATGATCGGCCACGGCCCGCAGGACAGACTTGTTGGCCGCGCCCTCCACCGGCGGAGCATTCACCCAGACATCGAGGACGGCGCCGTTCATCTCGGTCCTCGCGCGCGAGGCTCGCGGGTGAACGTGAACGGTGATGAGCAACGCCGTTCTACCTTATCCATATGGGAGTCATCGTCTGTGACGTCGGCCCGCGCGACGGCCTGCAAAACGAGGCCAGAATCCTGGCCCCCGCCGTGCGCGCTGAGCTCTGCGATCGGCTCGCCGCAACCGGCCTCAAGCGCATTGAGGCCGCCAGCTTCGTCAACCCGAAGCTGGTGCCCCAGATGGCGGACGCCGAGGAGGTGATGGCCGCGCTGCACCGCCTGCCTGGGACCTCGTATGCCGGCCTGGTCCTCAACGAGAAGGGGTATGAGCGGGCGCTCGCGGCGGGCGTGGACGAGGTCCACTTCGCCCTTGCCGCCACCGACGAGTTCGGGCGCCGCAACCAGAACGCGACGACGGAACAAGGCCTGAAGACGGCGCTGGCGCTGGTGGCGAGGGCGCGTGCCGACCGGCTGCCGATCACTGTGACGATCAGCGTCGCCTTCGGGTGTCCATTTGAGGGGCCGGTGCCACTGGAGCGCGTTTTGAACATCGTCGAGCACCTGATGGCGGTGCCCCCGGACGAGGTCTGCCTGGCCGACACGATCGGTGTCGGCGTCCCATCGCAGGTCAAAGAGCTGGTCCGCGGCGCGCGGGCTCTGGGCGCGACGGTCGGCGCCCACTTCCACAACACCCGCAACACCGGCTACGCCAACGCGGTGGCGGCGCTCGACGAAGGCGTCGTTTCGCTCGACGCGTCGGTCGGCGGCGCAGGCGGCTGCCCATTCGCGCCGAACGCGACCGGCAACATAGCGACCGAGGACCTCGTCTACCTCCTGCGCGGCCTCGGCGTTGACACGGGCATCAACCTCGAGAAGCTGATCGAAACCTCGCGCTGGCTCGCGGTCCGGCTCGAGAAGGAGCTACCCGGCATGCTCGCCCGGGCCGGCGACTTCCCCTACAAGAGCTAGCGACTCCGGGATGGCGCAACATGTGCGCCATGCCGAAAAAGGCGGCGGGCAAGCATCGCGTCGCGGTCGTCCAGCATCCGCCGGTCACTCTTCACAGGCAAAAGACGCTCGAGCGTGGCATCAAGCTGCTCGAGGAAGCGGCCGCCGCGGGTGCGAAGCTGGTCTCGTTTCCCGAAACCTGGCTGCCGGGCTACCCCGAGTGGCTGTGGCGGCTTCGTCCCGGCAACGACTTCGAGCTGACCGGTGAGATTCACGGCCGCCTGATCGAGAACGCGGTCGACCTGAAAGCCGGCGACCTCAAGCCGATGCAGGCCGCCGCGCGACGGCTGAAGCTCACCGTGTCGCTTGGCATCCACGAGCGCGACGGCCAGTTCAGCCGCGGCACCCTCTACAACACGGTTGTCTTGATCGGCCCGGACGGCGAGGTGTTGAATCGCCATCGCAAGCTGATGCCGACGAACCCCGAGCGGATGGTGTGGGGGACGGGTGACGCGAGCGGCCTTCGTGTCATCGAGACACCGGCCGGCCGGATCGGCAGCCTGATCTGCTGGGAGAACTACATGCCGCTGGCGCGGTTCGCTCTGTTCGCGCAAGGCTGCGAGGTCTACGTCGCGCCGACGTGGGACGAAGGCAGCACGTGGGTCTCGTCCATGCGGCACATCGCCGCCGAGGGAAGGTGCTGGGTCCTCGGCAACGGGTGTGCGATGCGTGGCAAAGACATCCCGAAAGACTTTCCTCAGCGGGCCACGCTTTTCCCCGACCTCGAAGCCTGGTACAACCCCGGCGACTCGGTGGTCGTCAATCCGGGCGGCCGGATCGTCGCCGGGCCGCTGCACGAGGAGCACGGGATCCTGTACGCGGAATGTGACCCGGCGGTCGCGTCAGCCGCGAAGCGGACGCTCGACGTGGCCGGGCATTACGGCCGCCCAGACATCTTCAAGCTCGAGGTCAACCGCGAGGTCCTGGCGCCGATCGACTTCGGCTAGAGCCGATCAGGCTGCAGGCCGTATAGCGCCCCGAACTTCTTCTCTACGTACGCGATCCAGGGTCCGGCCGTCAGAGGCCCTCCCGTCGCGCGCTCCAGCAGCTCGTTGGGCGTGAACTTGCGCCCGTGCTGGTGCACGTTCTTGCGCAACCATCTCAGCAGCGCGGCGAACTCGCCTCCTTCGATCTGGGCGTCGAGGTCCTGGATGTCGGCGCGGACCTTCTCCATCAGCTGGGCACCGATCAGGTTGCCGATCGTGTAGCCGGGGAAGACGCCGAAGGCCACGAACGACCAGTGGATGTCTTGCAGGACGCCCTCTCGGTCGTTCGGCACGTTGATGCCGAGGTACGACTTGACCTTCTCGTTCCATGCCTCGGGAAGCTCCTTCACCTTCAGCGTGCCCTCGAGCAGGTCGTTCTCGAGCTCGAATCGGAGCAGGACGTGCATGTTGTAGGTGACCTCGTCGGCCTCGACGCGGATCAACGACGGATAGGACTTGTTCACGGCGCGGAAGAATCCCTCGTCGTCGATGTCGCGCAGCTGGTCTGGAAATGCGTTGCGCAGGCTGGGGTAGAAGTGCTTCCAGAAACCCCGGCTGCGACCCACTAGGTTCTCCCACAGCCGGGACTGCGACTCGTGGACTCCCGGCGACGACGCGCCCCACAACGGGGTGCGGTCGACGGAGTCCGAGTTGCCCTGGTCGTACATGGCGTGCCCAGCCTCGTGGATGGAGCCGAACAGGCACTCGTTGAAGAAGTCGCGCGACACGCGCGTCGTGATGCGCGCGTCACCGGGTCCGAACGTGATCGAGAAAGGATGCGTGGAGATGTCCTGCCGCCCACGCTCGAGGTCATAGCCGAGCCTGGTGACCAGGTCGAGCGCGTAGCTGACCTGCACGTGAGGGTCAAATCCCCGATAGAGGACGCGGTTGTCGACTGCGTCCGCGTTCCGGGCGATGTCCGCGATGAGCGGCACGATCGCTTTCTTGAGCTCGGCAAACGTGGCCTCGAGCTGGTCGGTCGTCATGCCGGGTTCGTTGCGATTCAGCAGCGCGTCGTAAGGCCGCTCGTCGTACCCAAGCGCATCGGCGACGCGGCGGTTGAGCTCGACGTTCTTCTCGAGCGACGGGGTGAAGAGCTTGAAGTCGGCCTCGCGTCGCGCCTTTTCCCAGACCGGCCGGGAGGCCGAGCTTGCACGAGCGATCTCGGAGACGAGCTCGGGGGTCAGCTTCTGATCCTGGTCGTAGTCTCGCCGGGTGACCCGGACCAGGCTCGCCTCGTCGGAGTCATAGGGTTGACCTGCAGTCTCGTCCTCGAGCTCTGAGAGCAGCCGGCCGACGTCGCCGGCGGTGAACCGCACATGGGACAAGCGCGTCAGCGTCGAGATCTGATCCGAGCGGGCGGCCACGCCGCCCGGGGGCATGTAGGTCTCCTGGTCCCACTCCAGCACCGCGGAGGCCCGGCTCAGGTCCACGACCTCGGCCAGGATCGCCTTCAGCTCTTCAAGCCTGTCGCCCAAGTCCTCACTCCCCTTCCCGGGTATTCTCCCGAATGGCGTCCTTGCCCCGCTAGCTCAGCTGGATAGAGCATCTGCCTTCTAAGCAGAGGGTCGGGGGTTCGAGTCCCTCGCGGGGCGCCAATCGTCAACTTGCCCAGCATGGCATGGCGTTTGAACCGCACCGCGGCGGGTCATAAATTGACCGATGGACAAGTCACCGATCCTTCCCGCAGAACATGACCCCAACTGCCGGCGCACAGGGGCCGGCGGCCTCGACATCGAGCACTGCGAGCGCTGCAGCAACCTCTCGGCGCGGCTGGATCAGTGGCGCGGGACCGGCATCTACCAGGGGTTGGCTTCCGATCCGATGGAACCCAAGGCAGAGGGCCAGGCGTAGCTTCAGGTACGCGCGTCCATGCGCACGTTGCGTATAAAGACGACATGAGCGATAAGAACGAGTCATCGGGCCGCTCGGCGCCGCAGATCCCAAGCGACATGAAGGCCTTCAACCAGAAGCTGATCTCCGAGCATCGTGCGAATCACGGTCAGCTCACGGGAGACATGGCGGGGCGGAAAGTTCTTCTGCTCACCACGATCGGCGCTCGCTCGGGCCTGCCGCGAACCGCGGTTCTCGGCTACGGCCGGTCTGGTGAAAACCTCGTGATCATCGCTTCCAACAACGGCGCCCCGAGAGACCCGCTCTGGTACCGCAACCTGGTCGCCCACCCGACCGCGACCGTCGAGCTCGGCCCGGATCGTTTCGGCGTCCGCGCCCGCACCGCCGGGCCTGAAGAGCGAAAAGAGCTTGGCGCCGCACTGCCCTATCTCGAACAGCAGCAGAAGCTGACCGAGCGCGAGCTTCCACTGGTCGTCCTCAAAAAGCTCTAAGAGAGCAGTCGGCGCACGTCTCGAGCCACCTCGATGTCCTCGTGCGCCTTGATCACCAGGGTTGGAACCTGAGCGCTTGGGGCGCTGATGTTCGCGTCGGCGACCAGGTTCGCATTGAGCGTCGGGCCGATCTCGAGTCCGAGGAAGCGTAGGCCCGAGACCGTCGCGGCGCGCACCGGCGCCGCATTCTCGCCCACGCCACCTGTGAAGACGAGGACGTCGAGGCCGCCCATTGCCGCGGCCATCGATGCGATGCACGACTTGAGGCGGTGCACGTAGACGTCGAACGCGAGCCGCGCACTCTCGTCGCCGGCGGACATCCTCGCCAGGACCTCGCGCATGTCTGCGGTGCCTGCGAGGGCCCGCAGGCCGGATCGCTGGTCGAGCGCCTTGTTCATCTCCATCTCAGTGACGCCGGCGTGTCGCTGCAGCCACAGGATCATGCCGGGGTCGACGCTGCCGGAACGCGTCGCCATGACCAGGCCTTCGAGCGGGGTGAAGCCCATTGTTGTATCTACCGACCGGCCGCCCCACACCGCCGCGAGCGACGCACCCGCGCCGAGGTGACACGTGACTACCCTTAACTCCGACTCCGGGCGGCGCAACATCTCGGATGCCCGGCGCGCTGCATACGCGTGGGAGAAGCCGTGGAACCCGTAACGCCGGATGCCATGCCGCTTACGCCACTCCTCCGGGATCGCGTAGGTCGATGCCGCGGCCGGCATTCCCGAATGGAACGCGGTGTCGAAGCAAGCCACGGCCGGGAGCCGGGGTAGGAGCAGGCGGACTGCGGCGATCCCGGCCAGCGACGCGGGCATGTGCAAGGGAGCGAGGTCGAGGATCGAGGTCAGGTAGCGGATGACTTCTGGATCGATGCGGACCGAAGCCGGATAGCGAGGACCGCCGTGGACCACGCGATGCCCGACCGCGTCGACCTGGCCCATCGCACGCACCGCCGCGTCGAGCTCGCCATCCTTGATCTGTCCATCCGACATCTCGAAGGTGTGCTCGGCGAGGACCCTGTGGTCCGGGCCGACCAGGCTCACCTTGAGCGAGCTGGACCCGGCGTTGACGACGAGGACGTGCACTGGTCTAGTGAGGCCAGGTCCAGTCGCGGATGTCGGGTGGGTCCTCGCCGTGGTCGCGCGTGTACTGGCGGTGACGCAAGCGCTCATCGATCATCAGCTGGCGCACGTGCGCCGACCGGGAGCCAAGCCCAGGCACGCGATCGATGACGTCCATCACCAGGTGGAACCGGTCGAGGTCGTTGAGCATGACCATGTCAAACGGTGTCGTCGTCGTGCCCTCTTCCTTGTATCCGCGGACGTGCATGTTGTCGTGATTCCTGCGCCGATACGTCAGCCTGTGGATCAGCCACGGATAGCCGTGGTAGGCGAAGATGACCGGCCGGTCACTCGTGAACAGGTCGTCGAACTCGGCATCAGACATGCCGTGTGGGTGCTCGCTTTGCGGCTGCAGGCGCATGATGTCGACCACGTTCACGACGCGGACCTTGAGGTCCCGCAGGTGGCGCCGGACCAGGTCAGCCGCGGCGAGGGTCTCGAGCGTCGGGACGTCACCGGCGCACGCCAGGACCACGTCGGGATCGCTGCCCTCGTCAGTGCTCGCCCAGCCCCAGATGCCGAGGCCGCGCGTGCAGTGGGCGATCGCATCATCCATCGACAGGTAGTTGAGCACGGGCTGCTTGCCGGCCACGATCACGTTCACATAGTTGCGGCTGCGCAGGCAGTGGTCGGCGACCGAAAGGAGAGTGTTGGCGTCAGGCGCGAGGTACACGCGAATCACCTCGGCCTTCTTGTTCACGACGTGGTCGATGAAGCCCGGATCCTGGTGCGAGAAGCCGTTGTGGTCCTGCCGCCAGACGTGCGACGAGAGTAGGTAGTTGAGCGAGGCGATGGGGCGCCGCCATGGAATGTGGCGCGTGACCTTGAGCCACTTCGCGTGCTGGTTGAACATCGAGTCGATGATGTGGATGAAAGCCTCGTAGCAGTTGAACAGCCCGTGGCGCCCGGTCAACAGGTAGCCCTCGAGCCAGCCCTCGCAGAGGTGCTCGCTGAGGACCTCCATCACGCGGCCGTCGGGTGATAGGTGGTCGTCGCCCGCCACGAGCTCGGCGTCCCAGGCGCGGTCGGTCGCTTCGAACACGGTCTGCAGCCGGTTGGAGGCGGTTTCGTCGGGGCCCATGATCCGGAAGTTGTCGGGGTTGTCGCGAATGACGTCGCGGAGGTATGTGCCCAGTACGCGGGTCGCCTCTGTGGTCGTCGTGCCCGGCTTGTCCACTGGCACCGCGTAGTCGCGGAAGTCCGGCAGGCGAAGGTCCCTGAGCAGCTCGCCGCCGTTCGCATTCGGGTTGGCGCTCATCCGTCGCTGGCCAACCGGCGGCAGGCCGGCCAGCTCGGGGATCAACGTGCCTGCGGAGTCGAAGAGCTCCTCCGCGTGGTAGCTGCGCATCCAGTCCTCGAGGATCCGGATGTGGTCGGGTTTGGAGGCGAAGTCGGTGACTGGCACCTGGTGAGCCCGCCATGTGCCCTCGACCTGTAGGCCGTCGACCTTCTTCGGGCCCGTCCATCCCTTGAGCGTTCGGAGGACGATCATCGGCCAGCGAGGCCGGGACCTCTCGCCCTGCGAGCGCGCCGCCAGCTGGATTCGCGCCACCTCGTCCAGCACCCAGTCGAGCGCCGCCGCCAGCTCCTGATGGACCGAGTCGGGGTCCTCGCCGCTGACGAAGACCGGCGCGTGACCGTAGCCTTCGAGCAGCTCGCGCAGCTCGTCCTCGGGGATGCGGGCAAGCACGGTCGGGTTGGCGATCTTGTAGCCGTTGAGGTGCAGGATCGGGATGACGGCGCCGTCGCGCGCCGCATTGACGAACTTGTTCGAGTGCCAGCTCGCCGCGAGCGGCCCACTCTCGGCCTCGCCATCGCCCACTATGCAGAACACGGTGAGGTTCGGGTTGTCGAACGCCGCGCCGTATGCGTGCACGAGTGCGTAACCGAGCTCCCCGCCTTCGTGGATCGAGCCTGGCGTTTCGGGCGCGACGTGGCTCGGAATTCCGCCGGGAAACGAGAACTGCCGGAACAGCTTCCGCATGCCGAGCTCGTCCATGGTGATGTCGGAATAGGTTTCGGTGTAAGTGCCTTCGAGGTACGCGTTGGCCACGGCCGCGGGTCCGCCGTGCCCGGGACCCATCACGTAGATGGCGTCCAGGTCTCGCTGCCTGATCACCCGGTTCGCGTGCGCGTAGATCAGGTTCAGCCCGGGCGTGGTGCCCCAGTGTCCGAGCAGGCGCGGCTTGATGTGGTCCAGCCGCAGCGGCTCCTTGAGGAGGGGGTTGTCGAGCAGGTAGATCTGGCCGACGGAGAGGTAGTTGGCGGCCCGCCACCACGCGTTGATCAGGCTGAGCTCGACGGCGCTCAGAGGGCGGCCGAGCGCCGGGTCACTGTGGGCGGTCGCCGCGCTCTTGCCGTCGCCTGAGGTCGTCACTGGTGACTCGCTTCGTCATGGCAGGGCACGTGGGTCACGCTCGGGCGCGCTTGCCGGCTTTCGGCGCGGCCCTCGGCCGCGCCTTCGGGCGGGCGGCGGTCTTCCGCGTCGCGGCCGGCGTCGATCTCAGCTGGTCGCGGAGGCCGGCCATCCGGGCCTTCTCGAGGTTGCTCTTCATCACCCACGCCACGTCTTTGTCGGTCGAGCCCAACCACTTCTCGAAGTAGGGCACCGCGTTGTCCGGAGCCGCCTCGGCGGCGACGCTCCAACAGTAGCCGAGCGTCTGGCGCAGCACGCGAACCGCCTCGTGGCGCCGGTTGACCGTGGTGGCGAGGGACGAGGTGATGCCATCGAGGATCTCCAGCACGCGGACGGCGTGTTCGCGATCCTTAAGCAGTGCCGGTTCGCAAAGGGCTGCTGCCGCTGCGCGCTGCTCGTACGGCCCCTGGGTGGACCACGTCGCCATCGCGTCCAGCAACGCCGGCATGTTTTCGCCTCCGATCCGCTGCAGCGCGATCGCCACGCCCGCGCGCACGCGCCAGCGGCTGTCCGATGCGAGCTCGCTCAGCCACTTCATCACAGTCTCGGGCTCCATCAGCGCCACGCGGCCGAGCCCCGCCGTTCCGCACAGCGCGAGGAACTCGTCCGCGGACGCGGACAGCCGCCAGAGCCGGTCGGCGTCGGCCTCGTCGCCCACCGCCTCCACCAGCTCGAGGTTTGCCCTCGGTCCCGGCAGGCCGGAGTGCTTCTTGAGGTACGGCTCCCATTCCTTGAGGTCCCTCAGCTCTGCGCGGTAGGCCTCGACCCGCTTCCCCATGCCGGCGATCGTAAGGCGTCCGCAATCGTCGGATGAGCGAACCGCACCGATAATTCGTACGTCTGTCGGGGCGTGCTCTTGGAGGTCGTTACGTTCGTGGAGATCACGCGCGCGGTGGCGATGGTGCGAGGCGTCAGGCTGGAGCTCATCACCATCGGCTGGATGTTCGCCGAGGCTGCCATCGCGCTTGGTGCCGGCATCCTCGCGCGGAGCGTGCTGCTCACCGCTTTCGGTTTCGATTCGTTGATCGAGCTCTTGAGCGGCATCGTGCTGTGGCGCAGGCTGTCGGCGGAGGCGCGGGGGGCCTCAATTAAGGATGTCGAAAGGCTCGAGACCAGGACCGCACGGATTTCGGGAGTCCTGCTGGTCCTGCTTTGCGCTTACGTGCTCGTCACCTCGGCGGTCGGACTGCTGCTGGAAATCAAGCCATCAGGCTCGATAGTGGGAATTGCCGTCGCGGCCATCGCCATCGTCGCGATGCCCCTGCTCGCGCTCGCCAAGGCACGAGCCAATCGGACCATCCGAAGCGTGGCCCTGCGGGCCGACGTCGCGGAGACCATCACGTGCGCGTACATGGCGGGCATCACACTCGCGGGCCTGGGGGCGAGCATGCTGCTCGGTCTGTGGTGGGTCCAGTACGTTGCCGCCCTGGCCCTGCTCATCTGGCTGGTACCGGAGACGAGAGAAGCGTTGTCGCACGACGAGCACGGGGAGGGCGAGGCGCCGCGGGATAATGGAAGCACGCCGCCTGCAGGCGGCAGTTGAGGGGTTGAATCGGATGAAGGACGAAGGTCGGGACGGACACGGGGATCACCAACAGCACGCGCGCGAGAAACGCCGCGTGATGGTCACGCAGCTGATGCACAGCCCGGTGCTGAACCCGGTCGGGGCCGAGGTGGGCAAACTCGAGGACCTCATAGTCAAGCTTGGCGAGGGCGGCTACCCGCCGGTCACGGGACTCAAGGTGCGCATCGGGACGCAGGACGTCTTCGTGGGCATCGCCCTGGTCGACAAGCTGGCACCGGGCGGCGTACGGCTGAGCACTCACACGCTGCACACAGAGACGTTCAAGCGCCGTCCGGGCGAGGTGCTGCTGGCGGCGGACGTGCTTGGCCGGCACCTGGTCGACGTCGCACGCGGGCGGATCGTCCAGGCGCACGACCTGGTGCTCGCACAGGACGAAGGAGCCTGGCGCCTGCAGGGCATCGACCGCAGCCCGCGAGCAATGCTCAGGCGGCTTGTGCCGCGGCGCGCCCGGCCCGACCTCCGCCGCCACGCGATACTCGACTGGCGAGACATCCAGCCCTTTGTCGGCCACGTGCCGACGGCCAAGCTGCTCATGCCACTGCAGCGGCTCCGGCGATTGCACCCCGCGCAGATCGCCGACATCGTCGAAGGGGCGTCTCACGAGGAGGGCGAGGAGATCATCAAGGCGGTCGAGGGCGACGCCGAGCTGGCGGCCGACGTCTTCGAAGAGCTCGACCCGGAGCACCAGGTCGAGTTCATCAAGTCGCGGTCCAACGAGGATGCGGCGCGGGTTCTGGACCGCATGGCGCCCGACGACGCGGCAGACCTCCTTGGCGGGCTTGACCAGGAGCGACGCCTGCCGGTGCTCAACCTGATGTCGGCGAACCAGCAGCACAAGCTGCGAAAGCTGCTCCAGTACCACCCGACCACGGCCGGCGGCATGATGAGCCCCGACTACGTCTCGGTGACGCGCGGCGCCACCGCCGCGATGGCGATCGAGGCGGTGCGGACCGACGAGAAAGCGCCACGCCAGTTGCTCAGCACGGTGTTCGTCACCGAGCCCGAGGGCAAGTTTCTCGGCGGCGTCGCCGTCGTCGACCTGCTGCGCGCAGACTCGTCCCAAAAGGTCGAGGACATGGAGCTGGTGACCTGCTTCGTGCGCACAGGCGCCGACTTCGCGGATGCGACATTGATGATGGCCGACTACAACCTCACGGCACTCGCGGTGACCGATTTCCCAGGCAATTTGATCGGCGCCATCTCAGTCGACGACCTGATGGAGGCCCTGATCCCGGAGGATTGGCGCGCCCGGGTCGAAGCGAGCACCGGGGTATAGACCACGATGGCTGGGCGCGAGCCGCTTGAGAAGGACTCGCGCTTGAAGCCAACCTCGGCGGTGCTCGACGAAGCGCACCTCGGCGACATCTACGGCGCGTTTGGGACCATCCGCCTCAGCGACGTAGCTCCGCGCAGGACGTGGCGGCGCCGGCTGCTGACGCTCTCAGCCATCATCGGTCCCGGGCTGATCGTCATGGTCGGCGACAACGACGCCGGCGGCGTCTCCACCTACGCCCAGGCCGGCCAGGACTTCGGCTACTCGCTGCTGTGGACGCTCGTGCTGCTGGTCCCGGTGCTGATCGTCAACCAGGAGATGGTCGTCCGCCTCGGGGCGGTGACCGGCGTCGGCCACGCGAGGCTGATCACTGAGCGGTTCGGCAAGTTCTGGGGATGGTTCTCGGTCGGCGATCTCTTTCTTTTGAACTTCCTCACCATCAGCACCGAGTTCATCGGAATCAGCTTCGCGGGCGAGTATTTCGGTTTCAGCCCGTACGTCGTCGTGCCGGTGGCGGCCTTGATGCTCATCGGCATCACGGTGAGCGGGAACTTCCGCCGCTGGGAGCGCGCGATGTTCGTCTTCCTTTTCGCAAGCCTGCTCGTGCTGCCCCTGGTCTTCCTCAGCCATCCTGATCCGGGTGCAGTGCTAAAGGGGTTCGTGCAGCCCACCATCCAGGGCGGCTTCACCTCCAACTCCGTGCTCCTGATCATCGCCATAGTCGGCACCACGGTGGCTCCCTGGCAGCTCTTCTTTCAGCAGTCGAACGTCATCGACAAGCGCATCACGCCGCGATGGCTCGAGTACGAGAAGGCCGACACCGTGCTTGGTGCCTGCGTCGTGGTGATCGGAGCCTCGGCGATCATGATCGCCACCGCCTCGGCGTATACAGGGACAGCTGACTTCGGTCATTTCAACAATGCGCTCCTGGTCGCCCAAGGCCTGAGTGGTCACATCTCGCCGTTCGTGGGAGCGATCTTCGCGCTACTGCTTTTCGACGCGTCCATCGTTGGCGCCTCCGCGGTGACACTGGCCACGTCGTACGCGTTCGGCGACATCTTCGGGCTGCGGCACTCGCTGCATCGGGGGATCCGCGAGGCGAAGCTCTTCTACGGCTCCTACACGGTGATGGTCGCGCTCGCCGCTGCGATAGTCCTCATCCCTCACGCCCCGCTTGGCCTGATCACGACGGCTGTGCAGGCGCTGGCCGGCATCCTGCTGCCCAGCGCGACGGTCTTCCTCGTCTTGCTGTGCAACGACCGGGCGGTGCTCGGTCCGTGGGTCAACAAACCATGGCTGAACGCGATCGCCGCCCTGATCGTGAGCGTGCTGCTACTGCTGTCCCTGGTGTTGGTGATCTCAACGGTCTTTCCCTCTGTAGACGTGACCAGGCTACTGCTATACCTCGGTGCCGGGATGGCCGTTGCATTGGTCGCCGGCGGCGTCTGGCTCTGGTTCGGCCAGCGGCACATGCCCCCGATACCGGAGGTGTCACGAGCTGAGCGCGAGAACTGGCGCATGCCGGGTCTGGCGCTTCTGGAGAGACCCGCGTGGTCGCCCGCGAGAAGGATCGCGATGCTGACCCTCAGCGGCTACCTCGTGCTCGCGATCATCCTGCTGGGGGTCAAAGCGTTCCAGCTCGCGACCGGACACTGAGATCGAAGCTGCCGGCATGCCGGCGGTACCTCCAGCGGCGTTAACAACTCGCTTACAAAGCTAGACCGCCCGCCGGTCTACAATCCTTGCCCGTGCCGCTCGGTTACAAGCCGGGCCACCGCGCCCGCGCGTCTCGCCGGCGCCTGAGCCCATTCCGCAGCCTCGTCCTCGCCGCGCTCGCAATCGCCCTCTCGGCGACCGCGGGGGGTTTCGCTTACTTCCTGCCGGCGTTCGCCACTGCCCTCCAGTCGACTGGTCAGGCGGTCGCGATTGCGTCGCCCTCGCCGACGTCGCTGCTCTTCTCTCCGTCTCCGTCCCCCAGCCCGGTTGCGCAGGGCGGGCCCTTTACGGTGCTCCTGCTCGGCTCAGACGACGACTCCAAGTTCAGCGCAGACCACGTGCTGACCCAATCGATGATCCTTGTCCGGGTGATCCCGGCGACTAAGCAGGTCTTCATGCTCTCCATCCCGCGCGACCTCTATGTGCACCTGTCGACGGGCGGTTACGGAAAGATCGACGGCGCGTACTCCTATGGGGCGGCGGGTGCGGCGATCGCCACTGTCGAGCAGGACTTCGGAGTCCAGGTGGACCAGTACATCTGGGTCGGGTTGCTCGGTCTGATCAAGGTGATCGACGCGATCGGTGGCATCGACCTGGTCACCAGCAACCCGGTGATGGACGACTACTATCCCGCGGACGTCTACGGTGGCGACCCGTACGGCTACCAGCGAGTAGCAGTGCTTGCCGGCCCACAGCACCTTGATGGGGTGCACGCCATGCAGTACGTCCGCTCTCGGCACAGCGACCTACAGAGTGACTTCGGTCGCTCAAAGCGACAGCAGCAGGTCCTTCAGGCCATCCGTGCCAAGGCCAAGTTGTTGGCGCCACAGGACATCCCGGCTCTGGCGACGGCGATCGGAGGAGAGCTCAAGACCAGCTTCGGTCTGGATAAGGTTGCTCAACTGGTGCCCCTGGCCGCGAGCTTCGACAACCCCGACTCGATCCAGCAGCTACTCCTCTTGCCGCCATACACGCACGGTGGTGGACCTGGCGGCAGCGTCACAGCGAACTGGGGCGCCATCCTGCCTTATGTGCACCAGTACTTTCCGTGATTCCAAGATTCCTTCTCGCGCTCGGCCTTGCCATCTTGATGGTTGTCGGCGGAATGGGCTCCTACGTCTATTTGGGGTTGCGTCACTCAACTGTGGTGGCGCCGCCGCAGAAGCCCACCGCGGCGACGCCACGCGCCCAAGCCTTCTCGCTGCCGGGCACCATCTTTCTCGCCCAGGCCGGCGCGCTGTACAGCTTCAGCGCGGGGCGCTTCCATCAGCTCACACCCGAGGCCGGCTGGACGCAACCAGCCCTGTATCCGGATGGCAGCCACCTGCTCGCGGTGAAGCGCGCAGACTCATTCTCAGACGTTTACGAGCTGACGACCTTCGGCAATGCGGTCGCGCAGCTGACCAGCAATGCGGCGCCACCCCGGAGCAGCTGGGACATTGGCGCGAACGCGTGGTCGTTTTACCCCAGGCTCAGCGGTGATGCGGGCACCCTCTGGATGAGCTATGACGGGCCCAAGGCCGCAGGCAACGGCTACTTCGATGTCGACTTTGCGGTGTGGGCGATACCAGTTGGCGGCGCGATCCGCCAGGGTCGCGC
>JBDTKH010000037.1:0-14527 GCA_039935415.1 Candidatus Dormiibacterota bacterium | reverse complement strand
CGCTGCCTGCTCCGCTCTTCGGACGCTCTGTCAGCTGGCTTTGCCGCAAAAACTTGCTCGACTTAGCCTTAGGCCGCAAAACTCGCTGGGGAGTCCTTAGAACGGCCCTTCGGCAACAGGCCCTCTGCCACCGCCATCACAGGATGGTTCACGAAGGGGAATGGCAGCTCGTGCGGTCGGACGACGGTCGTATGCTGGCTGTCCCGCCGACAGTCTCGTTCGGGTTCTCGGCGCGAGCCCCGGGAATGGGGTCAGTCGGACTGGATGTTGACCCTCAGGCTTTCGACGATGTAGGGGTCGACGCCGTCGACCCTGAGCGACAGGCTGTGGATACGTAGATACAGGTCCGGCGTCACGCGTTTGTTCCGATCCACCAGGATGCCGCAGAGCGTCTCGAGGGCAAGCGAGTAGTCTCGAGCCTCGATGAACTCAAGCAGCTCGCTCGCCTCTGAGTCGGAAAGCGTCCCCCGGCTGCTGTTGATCAACCCGGCGAACTCTGCTTCCATCTGGAACGCCAAGTATCGCGCGGAACTGCCGCACGAAGGTTAACAACTGGTCTGCGTTTACCCGCCTTCTTCGTAGCCCAGGATGGGACGCAGCCAGCGCTCGGCTTCGGTGAGCGGCATTTCCTTCCGCCGGGCGTAATCCTGGACCTGGTCGCGGCCCACTTTCCCGACCATGAAGTAGCGCGATCGCGGGTGGGCAAAGTACAGGCCGGCGACCGCCGCCGTCGGGGTCATGGCTCCTGACTCGGTCAGGTCCATCCCGATCGAGCGGGCTTCGAGCAGGTCGAACAGCGGGTGCTTCTCCGAGTGGTCCGGGCAGGCTGGGTAGCCGAACGCGGGGCGGATGCCGCGGTATTTCTCCCCGATCAACTCGTCCGACGAAAGCTTCGGCCCTGTCTCGTACCACTCGCGCCGCACTACCTCGTGGAGGTATTCGGCGAACGCCTCCGCGAGGCGGTCGGCCAGCGCCTTGACCATGATCGCGCGGTAGTCGTCGTGCTCGGCCGTGAACCGCCCCGCCAGCTCGTCCACGCCGAGACCGGCGGTCACTGCAAAGGCGCCGATGTGGTCGCCAAATTCTGGAGATGCGCCCTGCGCGCGCCCGGCTGCCGGAGCGATGAAATCGGCCAGTGACAGGTAGGGCTTGTCGTCGCCGTGGTCGACCTGCTGGCGAAGCATCGGAAATCGCACACCGTTCTCGAGCACCACGTCGTCGCCCTCGCTCCGCGCGGGCCAGTAGCCATAGACGCCGTTGGCGCGCAGCCAGCCCTTGGCCTGGATCTCGTCGAGCAGCTCCTCCGCGTGGCCGAACAGCTCGCGGGCCGCCGCCCCGTGGGAGGGGCTCTCGAGGATGGCGGGGTACTTTCCCTTGAGCTCCCATGCGTGGAAGAAGAAGGTCCAATCGACGTACTGGCGCAAAAGGCAGAGCTTCGGCTCGATGACCTTGATCCCTGTGAACGGCGGGACCGGTAGGTCGTCAAAGGTGAGGCGCATGCGCTTCGCGCGCGAATCTTCGAGGGTGAGCAACGGGCGCCGCGAGGTCGAGTGCTGGGCGCGCAGCTTGTCCTGTAGCGCGCGGTTGTCGCGGTCGAAGGGTCCGCGGCGGCCGTCGTCCAGCAGGTCCGACACCACGCCGATGACGCGCGAGGCGTCGAGCACGTGAACGGTCGAGCCGTTGTACGCGGGTGCAATGCGCACCGCGGTGTGCTGCTTGGAGGTTGTGGCACCACCGATCAGCAGCGGGATGGTGAACTCGCGTCGTGTCATCTCCTTGGCCACGACCACCATCTCGTCGAGCGACGGCGTGATCAGGCCCGAAAGGCCGACGACGTCTGCGCCGAGCTCGATCGCGGTGTCGAGGATCTTGTCCACCGGCACCATCACGCCCAGGTCGACGACCTCGTAGTTGTTGCACGCGAGCACGACGCCGACGATGTTCTTGCCGATGTCATGCACGTCGCCCTTCACGGTCGCGAGCACCAGCTTGCCCCGCATGCGCCGGCTTCCGGATGCTTCCTTCTCGGCCTCCATGAACGGCTCCAGGTAGGCGACCGCGCGTTTCATCGCGCGCGCGCTCTTGACCACCTGCGGAAGGAACATCTTCCCGGCGCCGAACAGGTCGCCGACGACCTTCATGCCGTCCATTAGCGGGCCTTCGATGACCTTGAGCGGCTTGCCGTACTTGACCCGCGCCTCCTCCGCGTCCTCTTCGATGAACGCGACCTCGCCGTGGAGCACCGCGTGCGCGAGCCGTTCCTCGACCGTGCCCTCTCGCCACTTCAGGTCGACCTCGCGTTTGGTGCCGCCCGTCGCTACCGACTTGGCGAAGTCGACGAGGCGCTCGGTGGCGTCGGGCCGGCGGTCGAAGATGATGTCCTCGACCAGATCGAGCAGGTCCTTGGGGATGTCCTCGTAAACGACGAGCTGCCCGGCGTTGACGATGCCCATGTCTAGGCCGGCGCGGATGGCGTGGTACAGGAAGGCGGAGTGGATCGCCTCGCGCACGCGGTCGTTGCCGCGGAACGAGAAGGAGAGGTTGGAAACTCCGCCCGAGACGTGCACTCGAGGGAAGCGTTTCTTGATCTCCCGCGTCGCGTCGATGAACGCCTTCCCATAGCCGGAGTGTTCCTCGATCCCGGTCGCGATCGGCAGGATGTTGGGGTCGAAGATGATGTCCTCGGGCTCGAAGCCGGCTTTCCTGGTGAGGAGCTCGTAGGCGCGGCTGCAGATCGCCACCTTGCGCTCGAAGGTGTCCGCCTGGCCGGTCTCGTCGAACGCCATGACGACGGCCGCGGCGCCGTACTCGCGCACCAGCCGTGCTTGCTCGAGGAAAGACTCCTCGCCGCCCTTGAGGCTGATCGAGTTGGCGACGCCTTTGCCCTGCACGCACTTGAGACCCGCCTCGAGGACCGACCACTTCGAGCTGTCGATCATCACCGGGATGCGTGCGATCTCCGGCTCGGTGGCGATGAGGTTGAGAAAGCGAACCATTGCGACCTCGGAGTCGAGGAGGTCGGCGTCCATGTTCACGTCCAGCAGGTTCGCGCCGCCGCGGACCTGCTCGAGCGCGACCTGCACCGCGCCCGTGAAGTCGCCGCCTTCGATCATCCGCCGGAAGCGGATCGAGCCGGTCACGTTCGTGCGCTCGCCCACGACCACGAAGCCGGAGTCGGGACCGATCTCGAACGGCTCCAGGCCGCTGAACTGCGTTCGCGCGACCCTCTTCGGGACCTCGCGCCTCGCGATGCCCTGCAGCGCCTCGCGGATCTGGCGGATGTGCTCCGGCCCGGTGCCGCAGCACCCGCCTGCCGCGTTCAGGTAGCCCGCCTTGGCGAACTCCTTGAGCAGGCTACTCGTCGTCGGCGGTTGCTCGTCATAGCCGCCGAACGCGTTGGGCAGGCCCGCGTTCGGATAGCAGATGACGTACACCGGCGCGACCCGCGAAAGAGCTGCGATGTAAGGACGCATCTCGGTCGCGCCGAGCGAGCAGTTGATGCCGGCGGCGAATGGCTCGGCGTGCTCGATCGAGGTCCAGAACGCCTCGACGGTCTGGCCTGAGAGGTTGCGGCCGCTGCGGTCGACGATCGTGACCGAGACGAACAACGGCAGCTCGGGCGCGACCTCTTTCACCGCAGCGATCGCCGCCTTGCCGTTGAGAGTGTCGAAGACGGTCTCGATGAGCAGGAAGTCGACGCCACCCTCGCGTAGCGCCTGTGCGGCCTCCGCGTAGCCGTCGCGCAGCTCGTCGAAAGTGACGTCGCGGTACGACGGGTCGTCGACCTTGGGCGAGAGAGAAAGGGTGACGTTGGTTGGACCCAGCGAGCCGGCGACGAAACGGTTCTCGAAATCGCGGGCCGCCTTGCGGGCCAGGCGAGCGCCCTCGAGGTTCATCTCGTACGCGAGGTCGGCGAGCCCGTAGTCCGCCTGCGACACGCGGGTCGCGGTGAAGGTGTTCGTGGTGACGATGTCGGCGCCGGCTTCCAGGTAATCGCGGTGGACCTGGGTGACCAGCGCCGGCTGGGTGAGGCAGAGCACGTCGGAGTTGTTTCGCAACGGCTTGGGGTGATTGCGGAAGCGCTCGCCCCGGAAGTCCTCGTCCGACAGCCCTTTGTGCTGGAGCATCACGCCCATGGAGCCGTCAAAGATCGCGATCCGCTGCGTGAACAGCCGATCGAGGCGCTCCCGGGTCGATGTCGGTACGGTCATAGTGACCCTTAAGAGTACGGAAGCGGCTCAGAGCAAACTCCGTCGTGCCCTCACCCTGGCCCTCACCCTGGCCCTCACGCGCTACGCGTGGAGAGGGGATTTATTCTCCTACCGGGCTCCAGACCTGGAATCTGCCATCGTCGAACAGCAGGCGGCGGCCGCTGCTCGGAAGCTGGGCGATCGCGGCGTTGCGCTGGTCGGGGTGGGTTGGACCGCTGAGGTACGCCTGGTTGTCCAGCACGATGTAGCAGGTCGCCTCCAGCCGGTCGGGGAAGTCGTTGATTGTGTGGCGGTTGGCGAGCCACACGGCGAGGCCGTCGTCGGCGTTGACGGGCGCCCCGGCGGGGATCACCGAGGCTGCGTTTTGCAGCTCCGCGACGAGATTGGGGTGGGAATACAGACTCGGATCGCCGCCCAGCGCCGGCGGAAGGCGGCCGGTGCCCCACCCGAGCAGCAGCGCGGGCACGATCGCTACGAGTGCGACGGCTGGGCGTATCGATTGGACCTCGAGGAATTTCCTGGCGCCGACCCCGCCGGCGACGATGAGGGGGAACACCGTCAGCAGCACGTAGTGGAGGTTCAGGACGTTCTGTGGGTTGTGCCCGCTCAAGACGTTGGCCAGGTACGGCGGGACGGCGAGCAGCAGCCACCGCGGCGCGAGGAGAGGCAGCGCGAACATCCCGGCGATGATCACGGCGATCACCAGCAGCGCGCCGGGCCGGACAATCGCACCGATATAGTTGTTGACCGTGTTGGGGATGGAAGGGTCGAGGCCGACCAACCAGCGGTAATAGACGAAGTCGGTGTAGCCGCCGTTGCGGAAATGCTGCTGGACGATGCCCGTGCCGACCAGGAACCAGCCGCCCGCCAAGTAGACGATGAACCGCCAGTGCTTGCGGATCTCCGTTGCGCCGTACACCCTCATCAGAAGGGCGATCACGCCGACCGTGTAGACCTGGTCCTCCTTGCACGTGAGGACAAGCACGCACAGGACCCACATTGCCACGCGATGGCCTCGGATTCCCGCCCACGCGGCGAGCAGGGCCAGCGCCAGGGCCATGTTCTCCGGGTGGAAGAAGTCGCGAGCAGCCTCCTGGATCGCGGCCCAGAAGGGGATCGGGGCGCAGAGGGCCACCGCGAGCCACGGGGACGCCGGGCGATCGGCCGGCAGCAGGGTTCGGAAGAAGAGGTAAGCGGCGGGCCCGGTCGCGGCCAGGCCGGCCGACGAGAAGATGAGCAGCACTGCGGGGTTCGCCCATAGCTTTTCGACGGCGGCTAGCACCACGAAGATCAGCTCGAAATGGATGCCCAGGAAGTTCGCTCGGGCAAAGCTGCTGTAGAAGCCCTGCCCCACCGAGACGTTCCAGATGACCTGCTGGTCGTAGGCGAGATCCCACGCCGAAGCTGTCATTCCGTACATCCGTTGCAGCTCTCCGTGCAGCGTCCAGGCGAAGGCCGTCGCGGCGGCCGCCAGCGGCACCGTTGGGAAGATCCACCAGGCCACCGGCCGGGCCTCGTCACGTTCGGATCCCCGGAGCTGGAGAGCGTCGACGGTCATAGAGAGTCGAGCTTACCTAAGCTCCCCGCCATGCGGGGAGCTCCCACGCGAAGCGCCGGTGAGGGGGTGGTTGGGCTTAGTGCACCACCCCCGCCCGCGCCTAACGGCGCGACCTCCCCGCATGGCGGGGAGGTGAATCCATGCCCCTACAATCGATCGGATGGCCACTCGGGTTCGGCACCCGGCTTCCGTTGCTCCCCGCCTGTCGGTGATCGTGCTCGTGTACAACGAGCTCGAGAGCATCGCGCTCCTCCATGAAGAGCTCATGGGCGTGCTCGACGGACTCGACACCTCCTACGAGGTCGTCTACATCGACGACGGCAGCCGCGATGGCAGCACGGAGCGCCTGGGCCAGCTGGCGGCGCGCGACGCGCACGTGCGCGTGGTCAGCTTCCGGCGCAACTTTGGACAGACGGCGGCGGTGCAGGCGGGGATCGACAACAGCCGGGGCGAGATCCTCGTGTTCATGGACGGAGACCTGCAGAACGACCCTCACGACATTCCTCGCCTGCTCGAAAAGATCGACGAGGGCTACGACGTGGTGAGCGGGTGGAGGAAGGATCGCCAGGACTCAGCCACGCGAGTGGTCCCTTCGAAGATCGCCAACTGGGTCATCGCCAGGGTCACTGGCGTGCCGCTGAACGACTTCGGCTGCACCCTCAAGGCGTATCGCAGGGAAGTGATCCAGGAAGTGAAGCTCTATGGGGAGATGCACAGGTTCATTCCTGTTTACGCCTCGTGGGTGGGCGCGAGGATCATTGAGCTGCCGGTCAATCACCGGAAGCGCTCGTTTGGCAGGTCGAAGTACTCGCTGGCGCGGACCTCGCGCGTGCTGCTCGACCTGATCACGGTCAAGCTGCTTGGTAGCTACTCGACCAAGCCCATCTACTTCTTTGGCTTCGCGGCGTTCGGGCTCTGGGCGCTCGCGTTTGTCTTCGCCGCGATCGTGATCATCCAGAAGTTGCTGCCCCCACACCCGTACGCGCACAACAACCCGCTTCTGCTGCTGGCAGTTTTCCTCGGGATCGTCGGCGTGCAGTTCATCCTGATGGGGCTCCTGGCCGAGCTCTCGATTCGCACGTACCACGAGTCGCAGGCGAAGACGACCTACGTGGTGCGCGAGATCATCGAACGCGGGTCGCGCAAGGAGCTGACGACCGACGGGAGGCCGTCAGTCCGCACCACTCGATAGATGTGCGGGATCTGCGGGGTCGCCGGCGGCGACGCGGCCGGCGGAAGGGAGCTCGTCTCGCGCATGTGCTCTGCGCTCGTGCATCGAGGGCCCGACGAAGAGGGGACCGTCCATCACGACGGCGTCACGCTCGGCTTGCGCCGCCTTTCGATCATCGATCTCGAGGGTGGCCACCAGCCGATGAGCAACGAGGACTCGACCGTGTGGGTCGTCCAGAACGGCGAGATCTACAACCACCTCGAGCTGCGTGACCTCCTGATCGCGGCGGGGCACTCCTTCAGGACGAAGGCCGACACCGAGGTCCTCGTCCACGGGTACGAGGAATGGGGCGAGGACATGGTTCCGCGACTGAACGGCATGTTCGCCTTCGTCGTCTTTGACCGCCGGCGCGGCGAGGTGTTCCTGGCGCGGGACCGGATGGGCATCAAGCCGCTGCATTACGCGATCGACGGCAGGCGGCTCGTCTTCGCGTCCGAGCTCAAGGCGCTGCTGCGCGACCCCGTCCTGCGGCGCGAGGTCGACCCGGTCGCGCTCGACGAGTACCTGGCGTATGAGTTCGTACCGTCGCCGCGGTGCATCGTGCGCGGGATCGACAAGCTTCAGCCGGCACACACGCTCACCTGGTCGGTGGCCGATGGGACGCACCGCCTGCGGCGCTACTGGTCGCCCGAGCTCGGCGGCCATGGCGAGGCGCCACGCCGCAGCCTTGAAGAAGACAGCGAGGAGCTTCGCGCGGTACTCCGCGAGTCGGTGCGCAAGGAGCTGATCAGCGACGTGCCGCTCGGCGTCTTCCTCTCCGGTGGCATCGACTCCAGCGCGGTGACCGCGATGATGACCCAGCTCGGCGTCGACGTGAAGAGCTTCTCGGTCGGCTTCGCCGAGCGGTCGTTCGACGAGTCGGGACATGCGAGGCTGGTCGCGCGCCACCTGGGCACCGAGCACCACGAGCTGACCCTCGAGCCGGGCATGCTGCTGGGGCTCATCCCGCGGCTGCCGGACCTTCTGGACGAGCCGCTGGGCGACGCTTCGATCATCCCGACCTACCTCCTGTCGGAGTTCACGAGGCAGCACGTCAAGGTGGCGCTCGGGGGAGACGGGGGTGATGAACTCTTTGCGGGTTATCCGACCCTGCAGGCCCACCGCCTCGCCGGCTACTACATGCGCGCGCCGCGCCTGCTCCGGAAGGGTTTGGTGGAACCCGTCGTCCGCCGCCTGCCGGTGTCGCGCGACAACATGAGCGTCGACTTCCGCGCCAAGCGTTTTGTCAGCGGGGCCGGATACGCGGTCGCCGAGCGCCACCAGCGGTGGATGGGCTCGTTCGCCGGCGAAGAACGCGCTGCGGTGCTGTCCCGCGAGCTACGCAGCCAGGTCTCAACCCATGGCGACATTACGGGGTTCGGTCCGTCTCCCCAACCCTCCCCCCCGCAGGGGGAGGGTGCTTTGAACGAAGTGTTGCTCATGGACATGCGGCTGTACCTCGAGAACGACATCCTGGTCAAGCTGGACCGCGCATCCATGATGGCGTCGCTGGAGGGACGCGTGCCGCTTCTCAACAACGACTTCGTCGACTATGCCACGCGTCTGCCGCTGAACATGAAGCTGCGCGGCCTGCGCTCCAAGTTCCTCTTGAAGCGGGCGCTCCGCGGCCTGCTTCCCGACGAGATCCTGAACCGCCCGAAGAAAGGATTCGGCATCCCGGTCGCGCACTGGTTTCGCGGCCCGCTCAAGGAGCAGCTGCAGTCGGTGCTGTCACCAGAGAGGATCGCGCGCAAGGGATTCTTCGACCCGGCTGCCGTCGCGCGCCTCATCGCCGATCACATGGATGGGCGGCGCGACGTGCGCAAGCAGCTCTGGACTCTGTTCGCGTTCGAGCTGTGGCACGACGGTTACACCGCCGGCTGATCATGGGCTTCAGCGACCAGGCGCGACAGGTCCTCGTGACGGAAACCCTCGATGCGTGCCCAGACGCCTACGTACGGCAGGTTCGGCGCCTGGGCCTGCATGCCGACGAGGTGCTCGATGGTGACGGCGGGGGAGCGTTTGACGTGGCGCCGCAGCAGCTGGCGGGCGAGTAGGGCGCGGTTGAGGGCGCGCCGCGTGAGCACCGGGGTTACGTCGGTTCACTCTGCACCCGGACCACCAGGCGCCCTGCGCCAGCGTCCCTGCTGGTCGACCCGAAAGACAGGCCACCAGGTCGTGAACACCCGCCACAGGGCGATACCGACCGCCAGCCCGATGATCTCGCCGTGAGCCGAAGGCTCAGTCCGGGTATCAGCAAGACGAATGCCAGCCCGAAGACTATGGAAAGGATCGAGAGCGTCGACTGGGCCATGGCAGCGCTGCCTGCCGCCGTGGCGAAGAACAGGTTCCAGTCGCCCACTCCAGGCCGGATTATCGCGCCGCGGTTCCGCTCGGCCCAGCCCATCCATCAGGGCACTTGACGGCGAGATCGGCGCGGTGTATGCAACCACTCCTGGGGGCAAAGGCGCCGGCATTCAGCTCCGGCGGCTCTCGATAGGAGGATGCACTTGAGCACCGAGACACATCCGGGCACCGCTGCGGGCGGGCTGCGGCGCGACGCGATCGGCCTTGCGCCGGTCCTGTTCCAATCGATCACCCACATGGCGCCGGCGGCTGCGGTCGCCTTCTCGATCATCTTCGCGGTCACATATGCGGGCGGCGCGACGCCGCTCGCCGTCCTGCTCGCGCTGGTCGCGTGCCTGATGGTCGCGATCAGCATCGGCCAGCTGGCGCGTCACCTCCCATCGGCCGGCGGCCTTTACACGTACAGCGCGCGCGGGCTTCATCCGACCGTGGGGTTCTTCGTCGCGTGGGGCTTCATGCTCGCCGAGCCGATCGTTGCCCCGCTCCTATACCTGATCTTCGGCAACGTGATCTCGGTCTTCCTGCAGAGCCACTTCAACACGCCTTCGTGGCTGTGGGCTCCGTTCGCGGTGGTAGCAGGCATCGGCGTGTGGGCCCTCGTCTACCGCGGAGTCCGCATCTCGACCGAGGCCGGCGTGATCCTCGGGGCGTTCGAGATCGTGGTCTTCCTGGCGCTGGCGATCACGCTGATCATCGCAGCCGGGTCGCACAACACGCTCAGCGTCTTCAGCCCGAACACGGGCAACGCCCACGGCCTCGGTTCGGTGTTCGCCGGCATGGTCTACACGGTCCTGGCCTTCATCGGCTTCGAAGCGTCCGCGCCACTGGCAGAGGAGGCGAAGGACCCGCGGCGCACGATTCCGCGCGCCGTCCTGCTCTCCTGCGTTCTGATCGGCGTCTTCTACTTGATCTGCTACTACGGCGCGATCGTCTACTTCGGCCCGAACGTCGCTGCCGACCCGACCAAGGGCTTTTTCGCTTTCAACGGCGGCGACCCTTGGGACGGCCTGGCGTCGAAGCTGTGGGGGCCATTCTCGATCCTGGTCCTGCTCGCGATCATCAACAGCGCATTCGCCAACTCGAACGCGGGCGCCAACGCCGCAACCAGGGTCGGCTACGCGCTGGGCAGGGTCGGGCTCCTGCCGCGGGCGCTCGCCCGCGTCCACCCTCGCTACAAGACCCCGTACGTCGCGGTCCACGTCCAGGGCGCGCTCGGGATCGGTGTCGCGCTCATCCTGGGTTTCGCCCTCGGCGGCCCGCTGCTCGCGTTTGCCCTGCTCGGGACAATCGCGACGTTGATCATCGTGATCATCTACATCCTCACCAACCTCAGCAACATCGTGTTCTACATGCGCGAGCACCGCGACGAGATGAACCCGCTGCTCAACATCGTGGTCCCGGTGGTCGGGATCTTGATCTTCGTCCCGGTCCTGCTCGCTTCCTTCGGGATCGACTTCGGCGGCCTTGGCATCGCGGGGCTGACGGCACCTGCCAACGCGGCCCCGTGGATCGTGCTGGCGTGGCTGGTCATCGGCGCAGCGGTCTTCTTCTACATGAACGCTCGCGCGCCCGCGCGCATCCAGGAGACGGCGACGACCTTCATCGAAGGCTAGGCCAAGCTTAAGCCCCGCTCCCCAACCCTCCCCCAAGGGGGAGGGAGAGCGGGGCCGATACACTCCGCCAGCGGAGTCGTCGCAGGTCGTTCCTCTGATGTTCGCGGTCCTGGCGATGTATTTCGCCGCTCACTTCCTGGCGCGCGTGCGCGTGGCGCGAGGGGAGGACGCGCGTTAACGGTCGATGCTCGCGATCTGCGCCGAGCACGGCGTGGCGTCAGGCCCGATCCTCATACCGTTTCGCTTCTGGCTCATGTCGGCCGGCGAGCAGCGTGGTTTCGAGAATCAGCTCACCAGGGTCGCCGACTACTGGTTTCTCATGGGCAAGTCCGACTACTACTTCTTCACGATCCTGACGGCCATGTTCGCCGGGCTAGATATGCCGCACGTGCAGGTGGCGCGGCGCGGCCTGCCCGATACCATTCCGGTTTTCGGAGGGCCCCAGAAGGTTGAGCTGGAGTCGATCGATTTCACAGGAAGGTTCTCGGTCCGCGCCAAGGACCCCCGCAGCGCGGTCATGATGCTTGATCTCGGGATGATGCAGTGGGTGATGGACTGCAATGACGTCAGCTTCGAGATCGGAGGCGATGCGATGCTCGCCTACGTGCGACGTGAGCAGGCGTTGGGTTCGCCGCGCGTAATCCAGCCCGTCGAGCTCGAGCCCTCGTCAAGTTCGTGGATGGATTTGGCCAGCGCATCCCGGCCCTGCTTCGAGCCGAGTACGGGACGGCGCAACCAACAGCAGGGATGGAAGGGTAAGCGCCTGGTCCCCGGTTTACTCATTTCATGACCCGCCGCGGCCTTGCGCTGTTCATCGCGATGAGCGTGATCTGGGGCCTGCCTTACCTGTTCATCCGGATCGCAGTCGGCGAGCTGTCCCCAGTGGTGCTCGTCTTCTCGAGGACCGCGCCGGCCGCGCTGATCCTGCTTCCGATCGCGCTGGCGCGCGGCGAGGTGCGCGCGCTGGCGAAACGCTGGGCTCCCGTGCTGGCCTTGGCCACGATCGAGATCGCCATTCCGTGGTTCGCGCTGGCGAGCGCGGAGCAGCGGATCACGAGCTCGCTGGCCGGGCTGCTCGTCTCGGCCGTCCCTCTGGTCGGCGTCGTCATCGCGACGGGCCTCGGCAACCGCGAGCACCTCGGGCTGTCGAGCCTGTCGGGCCTGCTGCTTGGCCTGGCCGGCGTGGCGGCCATCGTCGGATTCGACCTCAGGGCTTCCGACTGGACCGCCCTTCTGGAGATGGGCATCGTGGTGGTGTGTTATGCGGTCGGCCCGGTGATCCTCTCCCGTTACCTGAGCGATATGCCGTCGGTGGGCGTGATCGCGGTCTGCCTGACACTGAGTGCCCTCGCCTACGTCCCGCTGGCGGCCACACATCTGCCACGTTCGATGCCGGGCACCTCGGTCATCGGGTCTGTGGCCGTGCTCGCGGTCGTGTGCACCGCCCTTGCCTTCCTGCTGTTCTTCGCCCTGATCGTGGAGATCGGGCCCGTCCGCGCGACGGTGATCACATACATCAACCCTGCGGTGGCGGCCGCATTGGGCGCCATCGTCCTGCACGAGTCGTTCAGCGCCGGCATGGCCGTGGGCTTCGTGCTGATCATCGCCGGTTCGACGCTGGCGACACGACAACGCGCTCCGGCTGCCGTGGCGAGTCAACCGTCGTGAACAGCCGTCCGGCTCCCGCGGGGCAGTCTCGGTCAGCTCAGGTTGACGGGCGCCCCGGCTTCTCAAAGGTGTCGAGGAACACGAAATCAATTAGGGCGTCCAGGATAGAGTGAGCCGTAGCGCGCTGAGGAATGCATCGCGCTATTCAAGGAGAGCCTACATCGGGTACGAGGACGAGGTGACCGCTGCCACCACGCCGGCAATCGGCTTGTGGAAGAGTGCCGAGATCGGGGAGCTCAACAACGAGGGTCGGCGATGACCACGTTGCTCTGGATCGGGTCGATTCGGACATCGACAGTCGGGATGGTCATCGTGCTGCTCACCACGGCGATCGCCCGTCGCGACAGGAACGCCTTGCTCGCCGCACCCGCCTACTTCCTGGGTTTCGAAAGCGCATGGCAGGGAACCAACGCAGTCTTGGCCATACTCGGATTTGGCTACGCAGAGGCTGACTTCGGCTGGATCTCTAGCGGGATCGGTTGGGTGCTAGCAGCATGGTTCGTCGGCGTACGGCCAAGTCTGCCCATAGCGGGCTTGGCGGCCATCCTCTGGGCTGTGTGGCTGGCAACCGGATTCCACTCCAACGCACCGCACCCGAGCTCCATCGACTGGACGGCAGAGGTGCTCAACGAACTTGCCAAAACGACCTGGGGCCTCGCTTACCTCGTGCCGATAGTTCGCGCCAAGCGTGCGGCAGGCTTTCCGCTGCGTCCTGCCACCCATGAGTGAATTGCGAGACTGGCGGATCTCGCCAATGTTCAGCGAAGCGGGGAAGCTGGTCGATTGAAGCTGAACTCCAATCCGCGCTTTGACTGACGTCGGATTGGCCCGAGCGTCGATGCCTCCGAGCCCGCGGGCACAGCGCCAGAGCCGATCGACAGCGATCCTGCCATCGTGACCGCGCTCATTAGGCGCAATCTGGAATCCGTCGCTGCATTGAAGCGCGACATCCGGGCGAAGACCGGCTCGGCGCTGTTCGACTTCATCCTGGCGGACATCCAGGAACTGAGGCGGACCTTGTTCGATCCGCAAAGCCACCAGGTGTTCATGTCAGCGATGGAGGCCACGTGGTGGCTCAACGATCAGCTGCAGGCCTGGCTAGGCGAGAAGAATGCGGCCGACACGCTCACGCAGTCTGTCCCCAACAACGTCACGTCGGAGATGGGGCTGGCGCTCCTGGACGTCGCGGACGCGATCCGCCCGCATCCCGAGGTGGTGGCCTTTCTGCAGCACGTCGAGGACGAGGGTTTCCTGAATGAGCTGGTCAAGCTCGCGGGCGGGAGAGAAGCGCGGGACGCCATCCGGGCCTTTCTCGACAAGTACGGCATGCGCTGCGTCGGCGAGATCGACATCACAAGGCCTCGTTGGAGCGAACGCCCCACCACGCTTGTGCCCATCACCCTCAGCTTGCTGGAGCGCTTGCGGGCCTTGCCGGACGGGGAGCGCCAGGCCGCCAAAGGGGAGATTGTCATCTCAGAAGACGCGGTCGATCATCCGCTTGACCGAGAAGACGACTGTGAGCGAGCTGGCCCGCACCGCTCACGAACAAGCGACTTCCACGTCGAGAACGCGACCCGGGTGATCGCGACGGCGGTTCTGATCGCGGTCGGTGTCCTGTTACACGAACTTGGGGTACAGAGACATGCCTCCGTCGACGACGATCGTGGTCCCGGTGACGTAGGCGGCCTCGTCGCTTGCCGCCCAGGCCACCGCTGCAGCTATTTCATCGGCGCTGCCCATGCGCTGTAGAGGAATCTCCGATACGACCGCATGCTTAGCTTCCGGATCGTTCATCACGAAATCGTTGATCGGTGTTGTGATCGCGCCAGGAGCGATGTTGACCACACGGATCTTGTTCGGGGCAAGCTCCCTTGCGGCCGTCTCCATCAGCAGCTTGACT
>JBDTKH010000036.1:0-19525 GCA_039935415.1 Candidatus Dormiibacterota bacterium | reverse complement strand
CGCTGCCTGCTCCGCTCTTCGGACGCTCTGTCAGCTGGCTTTGCCGCAAAAACTTGCTCGACTTAGCCTTAGGCCGCAAAACTCGCTGGGGAGTCCTTAGAACGGCCCTTCGGCAACAGGCCCTCTGTCACCGGCATCACTGGATGGTTCACGAGGGCCACTGGCAGCTCGTCAAAACGGATGACGGCGCGATGCGCGCGATCCCGCCGACAGTGACGTTTGGTCCGCGGCCTCCTCCCCATTAATGGGGAGGTGCCGGCGTAGCTGGCGGTGGGGCCGACCTGACTAGAGGTAGTGCCGGCGGATTGCTCCCAGGTTGTTGAAGATCCGCACCCCGAAGGCGACGATCGCCGCGATCGACAGGTCGACTCCAAGCTTGTCACCGAAGTAGGTCAGGCCCGCGGCCAGCGTCATGTTGGTCAGAAGGCCACTGAAGAAGACGCGTGGTTCGAACGTGCCTGAGATGTACGCCTTGTACGCTCCGAAGATCGAGTCGAGCGCGGCCAGGAGCGCGACCGCGGTGTACCGCGCGTAGGTGATCGGGATGGTCAGCGGCGACAGGATGCCGAGGATCACCCCCAGGATCACAAAGATGGACGCGACGACGATTACCTGCATGCCGCCACCGGGGAAGGCGAAGGAACGGGCGCGCCTGGGGTGGGCGTCGGCGGCTTGGGTTCGCGGGACTTGTAGCCCACGGCCGGCTCGGCGGGGTTCATCACGTTGACATATTCAAGATCTGTCGACGCGTAGTTCACGTTCCCGTTGCCCGAGATGGCCCGGAGCGCGCTGAGCTTGTCACGCAGCGTCGCGAACTCCTCCGGCGTCAGCACGCGGCCAAAGTAAACCTTCCAGCCCTTCTTGGCGAGAAGGGTCAGGTCGCCACAGGAATCGAAGATGAAGCCGGCGGCCTCCTGGCCGACCAGCGTCGGGAAGCCGCGTTGGATGTTCACCAGTGCGGTGAGCAGCTGCGGGTCCAGCGCCTGGGCGCCAACCCTAGGGTCCGCCCCGCTCGGACCCTGGACGTCGACCAGAGCCCCGACCGACGCCGCCGGGCCGAGGACAACCGCCTGGTCGGAGAGAAAGAAGAGCTTCTTGCTCTGTCCAGCGTGATAGGCCGCGACCGGCTGCCACTCGCTGATCTGGACCACGATCTTGCCTGGCAGCTGCGGCCGCACGGTCGCCGTGCGCACCCAGGTCTGGTTCAGCAGGCGCTGGCGGTCAGACTCGCCGTCGACCGAAATCACCGAAGCACCGCCGACCACGCCCGCCGCCCGCGCCACCTGCGCACCCGACAGGTGATACGCGCCCACGACGTCGACGCTCCGCACCGCGAGAGCCGGGCCCAGCCACAGCCAGCCCAAAAGCGCGCACTCTGCGGCCGCGACGGCGACTGCCAGCCCGCGCCACACCCAGCGCACGTCCGGCTCGCGCAGCGCGCGCTCGGAACGCGTCCACAGCTGCCCCTTGAGCGGCTCGGTCTGCTCGATCAGGCGCCGCGGCCGCACTGAGAAGAGGGAGCGCCGGCGTCGAAACCTCACAGGCTCGCCGGGCCAACGTGACGGTCGCGGCGGCCGACAGCGTGGTCGACCAGGCGCTGGCACAGCTCGTCGAACGCGATGCCCGCGGCCCGTGCAGCGTCTGGCAGAAGAGAGAGCTCGGTGAGCCCCGGCACGGTGTTGACCTCCAGCACCCACGGCGTGCCGTCCGCGTCGACGATGATGTCGACCCGCGCCATGCCGGCACACCCGAGCTCGGTGAATGCGCGCCCGGCCGCTGCTGACGCCTCGCGCCTCGCGAGCTCTGGGATGCGCGCCGGGATTATGTGGTGTGACTTGCCGGCCGTGTACTTCGCGTCGTAGTCATACACGGGGTTGTCGCTCACGATCTCGAGCGTCGGCAGCACCTCGAGCTCGGGAGTCGCCAGCACTCCCACCGTGATCTCGGTGCCGGCCGCGAACTGCTGGATGAGGACGCGCCGGTCGTAGCGCGCGGCAAGGACCAGGCCGCTTGCGACCTGGTCCGCGTCCTGCGCAATTGTTAGCCCGATCGTCGAGCCTTCGCGCACCGGCTTCACCACCAGCGGCAACCCGTAAAGGGCGACGATGCGATCGACCTCGTCGGCCGGGACGCCCTCCTTGATCTCCAGCTCTTCGAAGCTCGGGATGTCCAGGCCGGCGGCCGCCATCATCGCGTTCGCGCGCGCCTTGTCCATGCACAGGGCCGACGCGAGCACCCCCGAACCGGTATACGCGAGGCCGAGCAGCTCGAGCATCCCCTGCACAGTCCCGTCCTCGCCCAGCCGGCCGTGCAGCGCGTTGAAGACGCAATCGAAGCCACCGTCCCGAAGCACGTCCCACGTGTTCGAGTCGAGGTCGATGCCGGTGACGTCGTGGCCGCGGCCCCGCAGCGCCTTCTCGACCTGCGCGCCGGACTTGAGCGAGACCTCGCGCTCGGCTGACTTACCACCGCGGAGAACGGCGATCTTCATCCCTTCCACGTGCCTACCAGCTCGACCTCTGTCGCGAGCTCGACGTTGAACCTCCGGCGCACCTCCACCTGCACCCTCTCGATCAAGCGTCGCACGTCGGCCGCCGTGGCGCCGCCTTCGTTGACGATGAAGTTCCCGTGAAGCGGCGAGACGATGGCAGCGCCCTCGCGCGCGCCCTTCAGCCCCGCGGCCTGCACCAATCGGCCTGCGGAATCGCCGGGCGGATTCTTGAAAACGCTGCCGCAGTTCTTCGTCTTGATCGGCTGTGTCTCGTTGCGCTCCCTGGTGAGCTTCGCCATCAGCGCCTTGGCCTCCTCCCCATCGCCGCGCTCGAGCTCGATCGTCATCTCGACGACGAGCCCTCCCTTGAGCGCGCCTTCGCGGAGCGCCGAGGTTCGGTAGCCGAAGTGGAGGTCGGACTGCTTCCAGGTCTTCCTGCCGGCGCCAGGCATGTAGCCCTCGACCGCCACGAGCACGTCGCGCAGCTCCTTGCCCCAGCAGCCTGCGTTCTGGTAGACCGCGCCTCCGACCGTGCCCGGCACGCCGATGGCGAACTCAAAGCCGCGCAACCCGGCGTCGGCGGCGATGCGCGCGAGACGCATCATCTTGAGTCCGGCGCCGGCGCTGATCCGACGGCCTTCCACGTGGTGCTCGCGGTTGACCACGCGGAGGACCAGGCCCTCGATGCCCGCGTCGGCGATGAGCAGGTTGGTGCCCGCGCCGAGGAGCAGGTAAGGGATGCCCCGCTGCCTGGCGCCGTCGATGACGCCTTCGATCGCCTCCGGACGGCCCACCTCGACGAAGTACTCGGCGGGGCCGCCGATGCCAAACGAGGTTCGCGAGGCAAGTGGCTCGTTCTCGCCCGCGCCCGGCAGCGAACGCAGCCACGCGCGGTTAGACCCGGTGCGCCAGCTCATCGCCCAGCTTGTTGATGTCGCCCGCGCCCATCAGGAGCAGCACGTCGCCCGGCCCGACCAGCCCCTCGAGCATCTCGCGGGCCGTCTTGAAATCGCCGACATATGTCGCGCGTGGAATCTGGTGCGCGAGGTCAGCCGCCTGCACGCCAAATGTGTTGTGCTCGCCTGCGCTGTACACGTCCAGCACGAGTACCTTGTCGGCGCCGCTGAAGGCGCGCGTGAAGTCGCCCATGAGCGCCGCGAGCCGTGAGTAGCGGTGCGGCTGGAACACCACGATCAGGCGGCGATGACGCAGCTCCCGCGCCGCCTCAATCGTCGCCCTGACCTTCGTCGGGTGGTGGGCGTAGTCGTCGTAGACGGTGGCGCCCTGGAACACGCCGAGGAGCTCCATGCGGCGATGCGCGCCCGGGAACGACTCGAGCGCGGCCGCCACGTCGGCGAAGGAGATCCCGAGCTCGAGGGCCATGGCCGCCGCGGCGGTGGCGTTCTGGATGTTGTGGCGGCCCGGCTGCTGCAGGTTGATGCGTCCGAGCTCGGTCCCGCCGTGATGGATGGGAAACGGTCGGACCGGCTCGCAGCGATACGTGGCGTCGTGGCGGAAGCCGTATGTGACGCGCCGCGCCTTTGGCTTCAGCTCTCGCGCGAGATCGTCGTCGGCGCACACGACGGCCAGCCCATCCTCAGGCAGGTTCGCGATGAACCACTGGAACAGGTCGCGTACCGCGCTGACGTCGCGGAAATGGTCTGGATGGTCGAGCTCGATGTTCGTGACGATCGCGCGGCGCGGGTGATGGAGCGTGAGCGTCCCGTCGGACTCATCGGTCTCCGCCACCAGCCACTGCGACCTCCCCGCGCGCGCGCTCGCGCCGTCGCCGACCAGCACCGTAGGGTCGAACCCGGCCGCGACCAGGATGTGCCCGACCATGTGCGTGACCGTGGTCTTGCCCGCGGTGCCGGCCACGGCGATCGAGTCGGACTCGTTGATGAGCTGGGCCAGCATCTCCGCGCGGCTCAGCACCGTGAGACCCATCGCCCTCGCGGCATCCAGCTCGGGCGAGCCCTTGATCGCCCCGCTGTAGACGAGGAGGTCCTGGAACAGCACGTGCTCCGGGTCGTGGTCGATCAGGATTTTCACGCCGGCGTCCTCCAGCTCTTCGGTCGTCTCGGACGCCTTGAGGTCGCACCCGCTCACCTCATCGCCCCGCGCGAGAAACACGCGTGCCAGGGCTGAGACGCCCGCCCCGCCGACGCCCATCAGGTGCACTCTCACTTGGCTGCGACCTTGTGAAGGACTGCGAGCACGCGCTCCGCGGCGTCGTGCCGGCCAGTCGCCGCCGACGCTTTCGCCATCGCGCGCAGGCGTTTGGCGTCCAGCGCGTCGATCACGGCGACCAGGCTGTGGCCCGTCAGCTCCGCGTCGCCGATGCGAACCGCGGCCCCCGCTTCGACCATCGCCTCGGCGTTCTCCTCCTGGTGGCCGCCGCCGAACGTTCCGGGCACCAGGATCATCGGCAGCCCCACCGCGGCCGCTTCCGCGATCGTGCCAACTCCGGCCCGGCTGACGATCAGGTCCGCCTGCTCCATCAAGCCCGGCATGTCCTCGGCGAACGTCATGCCCCGGTAACGCGCGTGCGGGTGCGCGGTGATTCCGGCGGCGCCCTGGCGGCCGGCGACGTGCACGACCTCCTCGAAGCGGAAGCACAGCTCGTCGAGCACCGACCACACCGCTTCGTTCAGATGCCGCGCGCCCTGGCTGCCACCAGTGACCAGCAGGCGGCGTGGCGGGACCGCCGGCGTGCGCGCAGTGAAGCCTTCGCGCAGCGGCACGCCGGTGAGGACGACGCGTCGGCCCCGCAGGCGCTTCTCGGTTCCCGGCAACGTCGTGCAGATCGCCGCCGCGCCGCCGGCGAAGATTCGCGTCGCGAGCCCCGGGCGCACGTCCTTCTCATGGAGGACGTAAGGGATGCCCCGCAGACGCGCCGCGGCAACCGCCGGCGCCATCACGTAGCCGCCCATGCCCAGCACGACGTCGGGGCGGAAGCGGTCGACGATGCGCAGGCCGGCGCGGAGCGCGCCGGGGAGCAGGACCGGCAGTGCGAGGTTCTTCCAGGCGGCGTCGCGGTCGAACCCGCGGACGTTGACCGTCTCGAGCTCGAAGCCGGCAGCCGGCACGAGCCGCTCCTCCGGGCCGCCCGATCGGCCGACCAGCAAGACGGCACCGTCAGGCTCCTCGGCTTGATGCGCCCGCGCGACCGCGAGCGCCGGGTACAGGTGCCCGCCGGTCCCGCCGCCAGCGATCAATAACCTCATCCGACCTCCCTAGTGAACTGCCTGTGCCGCTTCGGGCGATGCTCAACAGCACGCCGACCGCGGCAAGCGTGGTCGCGAGAGCCGTTCCGCCGTAGCTGAAAAAGGGCAGCGGCACGCCCGTGATGGGCAGCGTGTTGGTGACCGTCGCCATGTTGAGCAGGGCTTCGAACGAGATCCAGGTCGTGATCGAGGCCGCCAGCGCCACGCCAAATCGATCCGGCGCGCGCAGTGCGGCGCGATAGCCGCGCAGGCCGAAGAACAGGAAACCGAGCATCACCAGGGTCGTGCCGATGAGGCCCGTTTCCTCACCCACGATCGCGAAGATGAAGTCGGTATGCGCCTCCGGCAACCACCCGTACTTCTCGATCGAATGTCCGATCCCAACGCCGAAGACACCGCCGGAGGCCAGGCCGTACAGCGACTGCGTGGCCTGGAAGCCGGCGCCAAGTGGATCCGCCCATGGGTTCTTGAACGCTGTGAGGCGGGCGAAACGATACGGCTCTAGCACCGTGAGCGCGACGAATCCCAGCCCGAGCGCGGCCAGCAGCAGCACCATGTGCCGGAAACGGCCTCCGCCCGCCCAGTACGCGCTGAGGAAGATGCCGACTATCACCACCGAGGTGCCGAGGTCGCGCTCCAGCATCAAAAGGACGAGGACCCCCGCCAGCATCGCGGCGAACGGGAGGAAGGCCTTCTGGAAATCGCCCATCTGCGCCGTGTTCCTGTCGACCCAATGCGCGACGAAGACGGCGAACGCGAGCTTGCCCAGCTCGGACGGCTGGAACGTGCCCAGCGGGCCCGCGTCGAACCACCGCCGGGCGCCATTCACCGTCACGCCGAGGTGAGGCACCAGCACCAGCAGCATCAGCAGCACCACCGCCACGGCGCCGGCGGGCGCCAGCGGCCTCAGGCGGTGATAGTCGATCCGGCTCAGCACGAACAGCGCGATGAAGCCGATCACCATCCACGCCGCCTGCCGCTCCGCGTAATAGAACGCCGACTGGTGCTGCGTGTAGGCAAAAGCGACGCTCGCGCTGGTGACCATGACGAGGCCGGCGCCGCTGAGCAGGACGGTGGTGAAAAGGAGCAGCCGGTCAGGCTGGCGCGCCTCGCGTGCCGAGCTGCTCATGCCGCGAACGTCCTGCGGACGAGGTCCTTGAACTGGTTTCCGCGGTCCGCATAGTCCTTGAACATGTCGAAGCTCTTGTACGCGGGGCTGAGCAGCACGACACCACCCAGGCGCGCAAGGCCCGCCGCCGCGGCCACCGCTTCCTCGAGGCTCGCGGCGCGGACGACTTTGGGATGGGCACGCAAGGCCCCGGCGAGGAGGTCGGCCGAGGCACCGATCAGCACCACGGCCTCCGTGTGTGCGAGCACGTCAGCCACCCACTCGTCAAGTTCGAACCCGCTCCCGTACCCGCCGGCGATGAGCACGACCGGCGCGCCCGGGAATGCCAGCAGCGCGACCCGTCCCGCGTCAGGATTCGTGGCTTTGGAGTCGTTGTACCAGCGCACCCCCGCCCACTCGCCCACCAGCTCGAGCCTGTGCTCGACGCCTTTGAAAGAGCGAATCGCGGTGTTGATCTTCTCGTCAGAGAGTCCCGCGATGCGTCCCACCGCCGCAGCGGCGAGCGCGTTCTCCATGTTGTGTTGACCCGGCAGTGGCATGGGTGGAATCGGTTTGTGCTGTTCGAACCACACCACCTGCGCCCGAGTGCGCGCAGCCAGGCTGCGGGTGGTCTTGTCGAGGCCATTCAGGACCGCGTAATCGTCAGGACCTGCGAATTCGATTGCCTTCGCCTTGAGGTCGACGTAGTGCTCGAACGTGCCGTGGCGGTCGAGATGATCAGGCGTGATGTTGAGGATCACGCCGATGTGGAGTCGCGGCCGCTCGACAGACTCGAGCTGGAAGCTCGACAGCTCGAGCACGACCCAGTGATCGGGAGTGATCTCATCGAGCCGGTCCAGCACCGTGTCGCCAATGTTGCCGCCGACCATCACCGGCCGGCGGCCGCCGGAAAGCACCTCGCCTGTCAGCGCGGTGGTGGTCGTCTTGCCGTTCGTACCGGTGATCCCGACCACGGTGCCAGGGCACAGCTTGAGGAAGACGTCAATCTCACTCGAGACCGGGATCCCTCGCGAGCGCGCGTCATTCAACAGAGGTGAGTCCCATGGCACGCCGGGGCTTGCGTAGACCGCGTCCACACCGTCGAGCGCGCCGGCCTCGTCGCCTCCGAGCCTCAGGTCGACGCTGCCGGGCATCTGCGCGATGGCGTCCTGCAGCTCTGCTGCGGGTCTTCGGTCCACGACGCGTACCCGCTCGCCTTCGCGAGTCAGGTGATTGGCCAGCGCGATCCCGCTGCGCGCCGCCCCCACCACGAGGGCCGTCACGTGGCCAGCCGAGCCACCCCGGCCGCGGCCAGCGCCGAGACGAGCCCCGCGCCCCAGAAGGAGAGCGCGATGCGGTTCTCAGACCAACCCTGGTGGTGGAACGTGTAGTGAATCGGGGTCATCGTGAAAACGCGGCGTCCGCCGCTGGCCTTGAAATAGGCCACCTGAATGATGACAGACAGCGTCTCGAGTACAAACACGAGTCCGATCAACGGCAGCAGGACCAGGTAGCCCTGCTGGACCGCCATCGTCGCGAGCGCGTAGCCGATGGCGAGCGCGCCCATGTCGCCCATGAACACGCGCGCGGGGTAGCGGTTGAAGACCAGGAACGCGACCAGCGCGCCGCACAGGCACATCGCCACCGCCTTCTCGCCGTTCGACGCGCCCGGGATGAGCAGCGCCAGCGCACCGACAGCGATCACCGAAAGTCCACCGGCGAGGCCGTCCATCCCATCGGTGAGGTTCACCGCGTTGGCGGTGCCGACGATGGCGACGACGGCGAAGGGAAACACGAACCAGGGCGTCGCCGGCAGGAACAGCTGATGCGGCGCGCCTTGCACCGTGGCCAGCCACGCGACGGGGATCGCGAGCACGACCTGGACCGGGAGCTTGAGCCGGGCCGGGATCCCGCGCGCGCCGACCTGTAGCTTGCTGCGGTCGTCGGCAAACCCGATCAGCCCGCCGGCGACCAGCCCCGCGACTCCCGGCAGGGCGCCCGCGTGCCCTGCGATCGTCGCGAGCACGCCGCCCACTGCCGCGACGGCCACGAACAGCAGCCCTCCGCCGGTGGGCGTGCCGGCCTTCTTCTGGTGCGTGTCGGGCAGCTCGGTCTGAATCACCTGCCCGGCCTTCATTCGCCGTAACGCAGCGATCAACGGCGGATACAGGACGAGCGCGATCGCGAACGCCACTACAAAAGTGATCGCGTCGAGGATCAAGTTTCGGTCAGCTCTCTGACCACCTCATCCAGGTGGATCCCGTGCGACCCCTTGACCAGCACGCGGTCGCCTTCTCGCGCGTTTCGCCGCACCCATTCCCTCGCCGATGGCCTGTCCGGCACGAGCTCCGCGCCGGCGGACTCGGCCAGCACCCGGGCGAACTCGCCGTCGACCACGCACACCGCGTCGAAGACCTCGGCGGCGCGGCCGCCCACTCGCCGGTGCGACTCCTCGGCCAGGGCGCCCAGCTCCCCCATCTGCCCGAGCACCGCAAGGAGGCGGCCCCGCCGCGGGCTTTCGGCCAGCGTCTCGAACGCGGCGAGCATGGACTCGGGGCTTGCGTTGTACGCGTCGTCGACGATCGAGTACCCGGCCGCGGTCGGCATCTCCTGCAGGCGATGGTCGACGACGACGTCGCGAAGCGCCTCGGCTCCTTCGGCAAGCGGAACGCCGGCGGCCTCGCCGGCCGCAAGGGCGGCGAGCGCGTTCAGCGCCTGGTGGCGCCCGTCCAGGCCCAGCCGCACCTCGACGCCGCGGACGGAGAACGAGACGCCGCCTCCAGTCAGGGCGCGGTAGTCCTCCGCGCGGTAGTCGCCTGCTGCGATGCCGAAGCTCGCGACCCGCGCCGCGGTCATCGCGACGAGCATCGGGTAGAACTGGTCGTCGGCGTTGAGGACCGCTACGCCGTCCTCGTCCAGGCCCGCGACCAGCTCTCCCTTGGCTCGCGCCAGGTCTTCGTGTGCGTTGAAGTACTCCATGTGCACCGTGCCGATGTTCGTGATGACGCCCACCTTCGGGTGAGTAAGCGACACCAGGCGGGCGATGTCGCCTGCGTGCTGCAGGCCCATCTCGAGCACGAGCGCGGTGTTGTGCGGCTCGATGGAAAGGATCGTGAGCGGCACGCCGGTCTCGGTGTTGAGGTTGCCCTGCGTCCGCAGGACGTTGAAACGACGACCGAGGATCGCCGCGATCATCTCTCTCGTCGACGTCTTACCGTTGCTTCCGGTCACCCCGACCACCAGCGGGTTGACCCGCTGGAGCGCGTAGCGGGCAAGCGAGTACAGCGCCGCCCATGTGTCCGGGACGAGCACCTCGACGATGCCGCTTGGGATGTCCATGCGTCGCTGGACGACGACCGCCACGGCGCCACGCGCGATGGCGTCGTTGATGAACCGGTGGCCGTCCATCTCCGCGCCGCGCAGAGCGAAGAACAGGCCGCCCCGCGCCACCTGGCGCGAGTCGGTGTGGAAGGTCGAGAAGGTATTGCCGACCTGGGTGCCGCCGACCTCGCCGCCCCCGGTCGCCTCGAGGATCTCGAGGAGGCTGAGCCTCATATCTATATGAGAACCGTTATTGGGGGTCGGGCGTTATGTGCCAGTCCACGACCATGGCCTGCGCGATCTTCTGCCAGATCGGACCGGCCGTGATGTAGCCGTCGTTGAGGGTCCAGTCGCGGTCGCTGCCGGCGGCGTGCGGCTTGCGTACCACGACCAGCATCGTGAACCGGGGGTGCTGAGCCGGCAGGAAGCCGACGAACGACGCCCAGACGTCCTGCGTGTACTGGCCGTTGACCGGGATCTGCGAGGTGCCCGTCTTGCCGGCCTGGTCCAGCCCGAAGCCTTTGACGACTGACGTGTAGCCCGAACCGTGCTGGACGACGGCCTGCATCATCGTCGTCATCTGCGCTGCGGCCGCCGGGCTGATCACCTGGCGCTCGGGCTGCAGCAAGAGCGGGTTGATGTGAGTGCCGACCCGTTCCACGACGTGCGGCGGCGCGTAGCGGCCTCCGTTGGCAAGCACGTTTACCGCGGCGAGCATCTGGACCATGTTGACGTCGATGCCCTGGCCGAAAGCGCTCGTCGCGTACTGCGCATCGGCCATCTGCGCTGCGCCGGGTGGCGGCACGGAATCCTCGGCGGCCACGTCGATGCCGCTCGGTTTGGTCAACCCGAAGCCCTGCAGGTAGCTGTAGAAGGCACTGTGTCCTTCTGCTTGCATCGCCTTCATCGCGCCGACGTTGAGCGAGTGTTCCAGAACGTAGGTGTAGTCGATGTTGCCGTGGTTGCGCCGGTCCCAGTCGTAGATTCGATAGCCGCCCACGGACAGGTATCCGGGGTCGTTGATCACGGTGCTCGGCGTGATCGCGCCTGAGTTGATCGCGCCGGCGAGAGTGACGACCTTCATCACCGATCCGGGCTCGTAGACGGAGCTCGCCACGTTGTCGAGGAAGAGAGACGGGTCGGTGCCGGCGAAGTTGTTGGCGCTGTAGCTCGGGTAGTCGGCCCAGGCCACGATCCCTCCGGTGGTCGGGTCCATGACCAGCACGCTGCCGCTCTCCGCGCTGTCCTTCTTGACGCCGTCGGCGAGCGCCTGCTCGGCCGCGTACTGGATGTTCGCGTCGAGCGAGAGGACCAGGTCAGAGCCGTTCACGGGGTCCTGGTGCGTGTGAGATCCCAGCACGATCTCGCGATTCGCCAGGTCGCGGTAGCTCGAGATGTAGCCGGGCGTGCCGGCAAGTATCGATTGGTAGTTGGCTTCGAGCCCGTACTGGCCGTCGCCGTTGTAGTTCACGAAACCCAGCAGGTTCGCGGCGAGCGTCGTGCCGGAGCCGACGCCAGGGAGGTATGAGCGCTGCGTCTCGTCCTCCAGCCCGACGCCGGGGAGCTTGAGCGCCCTCAGCTGGTCGGCCTTCGCCTTGGAGAACCGGCGGGGCGAGATGTAAGCGAACTTGGAGCCAGACTGCAGGGTCGTCGTGACCTTCGCGGGGTCGGCGCCGATGACGGAGACAAGGGCAGACGTCACAGTTGGGCGATCGGTTGCCGCCACCTGGTCCGGCGCGACGAAGGCCGAGTAGACCGTCGTGTTGACGACCAGCTGCGTCAGGTTCCGGTCGAAGATCGCTCCGCGCAGCGCGGGCAGCTGGACCATTTCGCGGTACTGGGCCTGCGCCTGCATGGCAAGCTGACCGTGCTGCACGATCTGCCAGTACGCCAGGCGGGACCACACACAGCCCGCCAGCACGAGCGCGACCGCGAGCATCGAGAAGACACGCAGGCGCGTCGAACCGACGCGTTCGAGACGCCGGCCTCTGGGGTGCACAGGCCTGACGGACATCAGCGATTCGCCGCCAGCACGTCGCGCGTGCCGCCTACCGTGTTTATGACGGCCGCCACGGCACGCTCCCACAGCGGCGTGACGTCGTTCGGCGAGGCGCCGACCGGCGCGCCGAGGTCGATCGCGACCTGCTGGCCCGCCACGTAGCCCGACGGCACCACACGCTGCATGCCGCTCTGCGTCGCCTGCTGCTGGACCTGGGCAGGCGCGTGGAGCGTGACCTCCTGGTAGCGCAGCTGGTCCTGCTCGGCGATGAGCTGGCGCTGCTGATCCCCGAGTCGAGCGATGTCATAGGACGCCTGTGTGATCTGGGCCGCGAGCGCGAGGTAGAAGAGCACGACGATCACGACCGCGCCCAGTCCGAGGTAGGCGTGGCCGAACGAGTTGAGGTGCAGCCGCTCGGCCGCGACCGAGCTCGCCACCTGCATGAAGCCGCGCGTGCGCCGCCGGCGCCGCAGCGGGGCGGGAGCGTGCTGCGCGCCTGCAACGGTCAGGCGGCGCCGGGCCAGTATTCGGGTCGATGTCAAAGGGTGTGCCTCATTTATTGCTGGGATGTTTACTGTGACTTCTGCGGATCGCATTGATTGTTGTGCCACCCCCTCCTGACCGGGGCCGCTGCGCGGCCCGGGTCTTCCTCCCCACAGGGTGGGGGGCCAGGGGAGGTTTGGCGCCTGGTGGCCGGAGGGGTAAGCCGGCCACCAGGACTTTTGGAGTCAGATTTTTTCCGCCACCCGCAACTTCGCGGAGCGGGCTCGGGGATTGAACGCGACCTCCTCGTCGGACGGCCGCAGTGGACGGCGGGTGACGATCCGAAGGGTGGCCCGGTGGTCGCAGGTGCAGACTGGCTGCTGGGGTGGGCAGATGCAGTCCTTTGACTCGACGTTGAAGAATGACTTGACCAAGCGGTCTTCCAGTGAGTGGAAGCTGATCGTCGCCATACGACCACCGGGTTTGAGAATCGAAAGAGCTGCTCGCAATCCTGCTTCGATCTCGCCTAGCTCGTCGTTGACGGCTATGCGGAGACCCTGAAAGGTGCGGGTCGAAACGTTGATGTCCTTGGGCCAGGCCTTCCTGGGAATGGCGGCCTCAACGGCTTTGGCGAGGTCGAGGGTGGTGCGGAGCGGGCGCCGCGCCACTATGAACTGCGAGATGCGGCGAGCCCATCGCTCTTCGCCGTAGTCCCGCAGGATTCGCTCGATCTCGCGGGCGTCGTAGCCGTTGACGATCTTCGCGGCGGTGAGCCCTGAGCTCGGGTCCATCCTCATGTCGAGCGGGCCCTCGCCGCGGAAGCTGAACCCACGCTGGGGGTCGTCGATCTGGTTGCTGGAGAGACCGAAGTCGAAGAGGACCAGGTCTGCGGGTTCGAACCCGTTCGCAGCCGCCAGTGCGGCCACCTGGGAAAAACGCCCTTGCACGATGACCGCCGCCGGCCCGAATTGGGCCAGCGCCACCCGGGCTGCCTGCGCGGCTTCGGGATCGCGGTCGATCCCGAGCAGCCGGCCGCCGGGTGTGATTCTTTCCAGAATCAGGCGGGCGTGGCCCGCCTGCCCGAGGGTGCAGTCGATCGCGACCGCCCCGACTCGGGGCTGGAGCAGCTCTATTACCTCTTGTGAAAGTGCGGGCTGGTGCGGACTCAGTGCCCTGAGATCACCCTGTCAGCGAATTCGGTAAAGCGCCCTTGCGCGTCGGTGCTGTAGTTGTCCCATCGGGCCTCGGGCCAGATTTCGACCCGCGATCCCATTCCGATCACGACCACCGTCGACGGGGAGTCGATCCCCGCCAGCCGGCGCTGTTCGGGCTGAAGGCTGATCCGTCCCTGACCATCCGGTTCGAATCCTTGCGACATCGGGTAGAGCGTTCGAGCCAGCGCTCGCTGGTCGGGTCCCGGCAGCGGGCTGCGCAGCTCTTGCGCCAGCGCCTCCCACAGGTCCGGCGGATAGATCGCCAGCGCCTGGTCCTGGCTGACCGACACGAAGCTCCCCTCCGGGAGCTGCTTGCGGAAGGCGGCCGGGATGGCCAGCCTGCCCTTGTCGTCCACCCGCACCCTGTGCGCTCCGGTGAACACTCATCGGGCCTGCCAGAACTGCTGGCGGGTTCGCTGCTGGCGAGCGCACAGGCTGCAACCGCAGCCGTGAAGCTCGAGGGGTAGGCGGTTGCCCTGCTTGTCGAAGCGATGATTGAGCGGCGGGTACTGGCCATCGCGGCTGCGGGGAGAAGTGGCGTAGAGGAGGTGTATGGCGTGCCTTACCTGGACGTAGGGAACGACGTTTGCTGCGACGTTTGCTGGATTCACCACTTCTCCCCACTGATCACCGCGATTCGCCGCGAAAGGTATCAAGGTGCCCTCAGCCTGTCAATACCCTTACCACAAGATGTAGATGGCCGCGCAAGGCGCGTGGAGCTAGCGCGCACAACATCTTGTATTTCAGCCGGCGCTCGCGCCTACATGACGTGGGGAAACTTGATAGTCTCGAACATTAGTTTGGTTGGCGCATTGGGCACCAGGCGGCTTTGTCGAGAAGCCTCTACCCACTCCGCTTCAGCAGGCCCAGCCTTTTCGCCCGGTTTTCGGCCCAGCCGAAGACCAGGATGCTGGCGGGGATCATCACCGCCCCCATCGCCAGCAGGATGGCGATGACGGGCAGCTGGGCGCGCAAACCGACCCCGTCGAGGAGGCTGCCGCGGATGCCGGATAGCGCGTAGGTCAGCGGGCTCGCGGCGCCCGCGACCTGCATCGGCACCGGCAGGACGCTCAGAGGGTAGTACACGCCGGAGACCAGTAGGAGGAAGCCCTGGACGGCGACTGACATCTGCTCGCCCTTCTGCGGCGAGAGGAGCGGCAGGACGGAGGTGAAGATGCTCAGGCCGATCAGAGGCACGGTGGACGCGGCCAGGACTGCCAGCGCCGCCGGGATGTCCGCGTTGGAGAAATCGAGGTGGAACATCGCGGTCGCGACCAGCAAGACCACGAAGGTGCGCACCAGGCCGTAGCCGATGGCGAACAGGCAGATTCCCATCAGGTGGGTGACACGCCGCACGGGCGCCATGAACGTGTACTCGATGGTCCCCTCCCACCGTTCCCATGCGATGGCGTAGGCCGCCTCCATGAAGACGAGCGAGAGGTAGCCCCACAGCAACGCGCCGATCAGCAGGTACAGCTGCGCCTTGCGCAGGTCGAAGGATCCGCCATGCGCGCCGAGCGACCCGAGGCCCGAGGCCAGGAAGCCGATCGACAAGACGCTGACCAGGCTGTAGAAGAGCCACACGACCTCCCACAGCCAGTAGCGCTTCACGACGTGCAGCTGGCGCTCGGCGAAGCCGTACAGCGCGTTCAGCTCGACGTGACGGATGGACCCGACGCTCATGTGAGCACCTCCTCCTTCTCCTCGGCGACTGCAAAGCTCGTGCCGGTCAGGTGCATGAAAACGTCCTCAAGCGAAGCGGTGTGCGGCGATCCGGTGTGCCCCTCCCCCGCTACCACTGGGGTCCCCGCGCGAAGCGCGGGAGGTTGGTCGTAGGCGCCGGGTGGGGAGGCGGGCTTGGCATAGCGCCGGCAGAGGTCCGGCGGACTCCCGTCGGCGAGCACCCGTCCCCCGTCCATCATCAGCACGCGGTCGCACAGCTCCGCCGCCTCGTCCATGTCGTGCGTGCACAAAAGGACGGTGACCTCGCGTTCCGCGCGCAGCATGTGCAGCAAGGCCTGGACCTCCTTCTTCGATCGCGGATCGAGGCCGGTCGTCGGCTCGTCCATCAGCAGCAGAGACGGCGCCGTCAGGAAGCTGCGCGCGATGGCGACCTTCTGCTGCTGCCCACGCGACAGCTGCTTCATCGGCTGGTCGACGGTGTCGAGCGGGAGGCCCAGGCGCTCGAGGATCTCCATCACGCGCCGGCGCGTGCCCGCGGCTCCGCCGCCGTAGAGACGCGCGGCGTAGAGCATGTTCTCCCAGGGGCTCAGCTCCTTGAAGAACGCGGCCTCGACCGAGACCCGGTTCACGTGGCGGCGCACCGACAGCGGCTGGGTGACCACGTCCCAGCCGAACACCAACGCCTGGCCGGCGTCAGGCGTGAGCAGGGTCCCCAGGATCCTGATCAGCGTCGACTTGCCGCTTCCGTTGGGGCCGAGGATGCCGGTCACCCCGCCCGCCTCGACCACGAGGTCGAGCTCGTGCAGGGCAACCTTGTCCTTCCACTCGCGCCGCCACCAGGGCGCACCCTTTTCACGCTCGCGGCGCCGGAACGCTTTCCGGACCCCGTGGACCTCGATCGCCGTCATCGACATTTCTCTCCCTGGCATTTCAAAACTCCATCACCCCCACCTGACCGGCCTTCGGCCGGCCTGACCTCTCCGCATGGCGAGGAGGTGAAATAAATAGAAAAGGACCGTGCGGTGCCCAACGACCGCACGGTCCTCCGTCGGTTTCTGTGTCTGCTTTAGGTTTCGGTTACCGGTCGAGGCTCAATGTGCGGTCAAAAGGCGTGCTTCGCCCAGGACGGCGAAGCGTTCCTTCGTGATGCCGCGCATTAGCACACTCCTTAGACACACCCGGATGGGTGTAGAACCAACGTAGCCTAAACCCGCCAGAGACCCAAGTCAAGATCCAATTTCGACCTTGTGGGAGTAAAGCGATTCTGTCAGGGGTGAAACGAAAAGCGATTCTGTCACCCCATGACGCTTCTATGTTTGTCAAGCACTCTTTTTTAGCCTGCCTCCATGACTCGGAAGAGGTGGCGGGCAACGTAGCGCTTTAGGCAGCGTTGAATCTCGCGGTCACTTTTCCCCTCTGCTCGACGGCGGGTGAGGTACTGCTTGGTCCTGGGGTCGCTGGCGAGTCGGGTCATGACCACAGTTCGCAACGCAGAGTTCAGCTGACGGTCACCGCTGCGGCTGAGGCGGTGACGGACCACTTGCCCAGAAGACGCCTCGACCGGAGCGACGCCGGCGAGTTTTGCGAAAGCTGCCTCAGAGTGAAGACGGTTGCGATGCGACCAAGCACATAGAAGTTCTGCGCCGACAACGTTGCCAACGCCTTTCTCTGCCAGCAGCCCGGCTGGCGCCTGGGTCTTGACCAACTCGGCCAGCTGACTCTCGAGCTCGGCGGCGTCCGCCAGCGCGCTTAAAGCGCGCCGGGCTGTCGTGCGCATAGCCCTCGTGGTCGCTTGCCAATCGATTGACTGCGACGGTTGGTCGCGCATGACCGAGCAGGTGGCCAGGAGCTCTTTCGCGGACAAATCGCGCAGCTTATCGCGCAAGCCGTGAGGCGCTGAGACCACCAAGGCCTTGAGCTGGACGACCGCTTCCGCGTATACGTTTATCGTCTGCTTGCGGCTGGATTTGAGTACGCGAATGGCCTCCAGCGGACCTCGCTGCCGCGGTTCGGCCAAGCGCTTGCTGCTCAGAGCATCTCGTGCGGCGCGAAGGGCATCCACTTCATCGGACTTGACTCCCGCCTTGCGTGCCGACCGCTTAGGCCGGTCGACCTCGACCACCCACTCACCGTTCTGTAGCAGGTAGTCGGTGACGCCGGCACCAAAGCTGCCAGAACCTTCAACTGCCCACACCCGCCGCCCTGGTGCCAGCTTGCATGCCCATTTCAATTGGTCTGCGTAGCCGCACTCATTCGTCGGCGCGGCCATATGCGTGAGCAGGCCTCCTAGCCTGTCGGCGATGGCCGCCGTGTTGCTGTCCTTGTGACAGTCAACTCCGATGACGAAGTCGACGCGATCTGCCAGCATCTGCATGGTTGCTTTCCTCCCAGAAGGTGACTGTGTTCTGGGGCCGGCCTGGGGTGAAAGTACCGAGGGGGCAACCCTGTGAGGAGTCACACCGGAAACGGTGGACAAGCTTCTTATCAGGCCATCCTCCGGTAGGCCAGGTCGGCCACCAGGCACGGCCGGCAGACAGGTCAAGGGCAAGGCACCATCGCTCCTCGTCGATGGACCTGAGGGACAGTGAGTCATGCCGGCCATGCTGGGACTCCCCAAGTCTCACAGAGGGACAGGATCGTTTTGAACGGAGCTGAACAGCGTCGCGTCACCGTCCTCAACCACCTGGACTCAGGAGCCCTGGTCAACAGCGAGGCGGCCAGCCTGCTGGGGATCTCGGAGCGGCAGGTCCAGCGCTTGCACCGAGCCTATCGCGAGCGTGGAGTCGCTGGCTTGGCGCACGGCAACCGCGGCCGGCAAGCCCACAACGCCGTCGACAGCGCGATTGCCGCTCAGATCGTCGAACTGGCGACGATCAAGTACAAGGGCTTCAACCAGCAGCACCTGACCGAGATGCTGGCCGAGCATGAAGGCATCGAGCTCTCACGCCCGACGGTGCGTCGCATCCTTCGCGAAGCGGGCATTTCGTCACCGCGTCGGCGACGGGCTCCCAAACACCGTCGCCGACGTGATCGCTATCCGAGGGAAGGCATGTTGCTGCAGCTGGATGCGAGTCGCCACGACTGGCTCGAGGGCCGCGGCCCATATCTGAGCCTGGTCGGTGGCATCGATGACGCCACCGGCAAGGTCCCCTGGGCCTGTTTCCGCGACCAGGAGGACGCCCAGGGCTACTTCATGGTCATGCGCGAGACGGTGTCGCGGTTTGGCATTCCAATGGCCGCCTACGCGGACCGGCACTCGATCTTCTTTCAGGGCAAGGAGGCTCATCTGCGCAAGCTGTCGATGGAAGAGCAGCTGGCCGGGCAACGCACGCCAACTCAGTTCGGACGGCTGCTGAACGAACTGGGCGTTCAGCTCATCCACGCGCTCTCGCCCCAGGCCAAGGGTCGAATCGAACGCTTGTGGGGGACCTTCCAGGACCGCCTGGCCAGTGAGCTCCGACTCGCCGGCGCCACCAATGCTGCAGAGGCCAACGAAGTGCTCTGGCGTTTGCTACCCAAGCACAACCGGCGCTTCTCGGTCGCCGCCCAGAACTCCGAAACGGCGTGGGTGCCGTGGTCCAAGGAGCGCCGGCTCGATGAACTCTTCTGCTTCAAGTATCGACGCGTGGTTCTCAATGACAACACGGTGCGGCTGGCCGAGCACCTGATCGACATTCCTGCTCCGGCCGACCGACGCCTTTCCTTTGCTCATGCCCGGGTCGATGTTCACGAACGCTTTGACGGCTCCCTCGCCGTCTATCTCCATGGCGTTTGCGTCGCCAAGAAAATCGTCGCCGAGCCGACCAGGAACTACCGCACTCGCGTCAAGGGCAAGTCTGCCGAACAAGCGCCAGCGCCCATGCCACGCCAACCTGTCACGCCAAAGCTGCCGCCTGCGGCACCTACGAAGCCGGCATCCAACCACCCTTGGCGACGACTCGTTGTGACTGGACCGCCACGCAAAGCCGCAACCCTATGAGCGCCCGAAAAACCGAGGCC
>JBDTKH010000035.1:0-74406 GCA_039935415.1 Candidatus Dormiibacterota bacterium | reverse complement strand
GAGCAAGGCGAGTTGCTACGCGCCCTCACCCTCGACCCGACACGTAATTACCAGCCCCTCGGTGGCCGCTGGCCTGTGCACAATGTCTTGCAACAGGTGTCCTCGATGTCCTGAGACAGGACAATGGCGGGAAGGGAGGGATTCGAACCCGATCCCATAACCGGGCCGAGCGGATCACCCTCTACACAACCAGCCTGTGATCCGGGCGGCTGGCCAAGCCTTGACCCTGCGCGCTACCTGCTGATTCCCCTAGCCGCCTTTTACCCGCCCTCACTCGCCAGGCGGCTGAGGAGAAAATTGAGCCAATCGGACACAATGGAGTCCTCTCATTGATGAACACCGTTCGGCGCGGCTGGCTCAACTTTGTCCTGGGTTTCGTATTCGCGCTGGGAATCGTGATCGTCGCCGTCCATCTGATCCCAAACCCTGCCACGCCTCCAGTCGGTCCCACCCACTGTGTCCTATGGAGCCTGGACGCACGAACCAACGTCACCATTTACGAGAAGGGCGCACCCGATATCTGCCTTAGAGCGCTGCAAGCGGGGTTCACGCCCGTTCAGATTGGAGCCGAGCCGCTTGGGGGAGTGATCTGCGACATGACCAACAACAGCGACGGTGTTCGGGTGGTCACGCGCTTAGACCCCAATGTTGGAAAAGCGACTGATCAAATCCCTTGCGCTGGTGCTGGTGACTTCTGGACGCAAATCCAGGTTCTGCCCGTCGGTGCGGGTGGGTGAAGGCGATCTCCGGAGCGGCTTGGGCTTGTGTCTTAGTTCGTCTTGCAGGGTGACCCTTATGACTCGCATGGGCACTCGTTTCTTCATAACCGCGAAGCGTAACAAACCCCATCGCCGCTGTCAACTTTGGTGATACCGCTGCTGTCATCTAGGTCATAGACTTCCGCGTCAAGGCTCAGGCCGGTGATATCCCGGCTGAGCCGCTTTTCATGACCAAGGAGGTCAGCAAGTGTTTCGTTCCATCCTCAGTCGTGTTGTCGCGCGTGGTCACATCGGCCGCAAGCGTTCATTCGGTATCGCCGTTGCCATCGCCATGTTCGTGCTGCCGGTAGCAACCGCACTCGCGTTCTACAGCGCCACGGGTTCGGGCACGGTCGTCACAAATGCGGCGGCCAGCCCAAGCTCAGTCGTCACCATCGCCGCCAACGGTGGCCTGACCTACGCAGGGCCATCGAGCACAAACCTCGCGCCAGGAGGCACCGTCAGCTTCTCCACCCTCATCACCTGCACCGCTGGTTGTCCGGCCGATGTCACGACCATCAACCTCACCAGCTGGATCAGCAACAAGTCGGGGTGCGACATGGCCACCCTTCCCGGCTCATTCACGATGCCGACGATCAACGTGAACAACCCGAACGTCACGGCCGGTGGTGTCTCTGGCGGTATCGCTACCATCACGTGGGTCAATCTCGGTGTGCCGCAGAACGCCTGCTCAGGGGCACTCTTCACCTTCACGCTTTCAACCCCGTAGTCATGCGCGCCGTCTTGTTCATCGTGGGAATCGGCATGGGGGCAGCCATCGCGGCTGCCTCCTCTGTCATCTCGCTGGATTGGCGCATCCCTGCTTTGGCCGTAGCAATCGCAGGTGGTGCTATCTGGGGTGCCCGCCAAGCTCGGAGATCGTGATGAAGCTCACGTCACACGCTGTTCAAACTCGCGCGCCTGAGTGCTACTGCATCGGGCAGTGGCCTCTGGGCATCCGAAGCGCATCGTGCGCCGGGTCAAGAACGTCGCAGTGGGTCGCGCGCTCAGCCGTCTTGGATTCTGGGGACGGCTCTGGAAGTAGGCCCAAGAATTTACCGCTGTTAACTATTTGTAACGGCCCGCGTGTGAGTGGGCCGTTTGCCTTTTCTGCGCCCGGCTCCAGATGATTGACGCAGTGCGTTATGACCGCACTCACGCAAGGAGCAGTTCAGATGAGCGCAGCAGGAACGCAGATCACCAAGGGCCAGCGAATGGCCGCAGAGATGCAGGCCCAGCTAGGTGTTGTCGCCGTCCCAGCCGGTTCAGGAGGCACAAGGTTGATGTCGAAGATGGAAGCAGAGCGCAACGAGAAGCTGGCCAAGGCACGCGCGGAGATCGCCGCGAAGGATGCAGCCGCGAAGGCACTCGACGCTGAGCAGATCGCTGACACGATCCCTGCCGCCAAGAAGGCCAAGAAGATCCCGGCTGCACTCAACCTTGTGGAGGGCCAAGCCGGTCAAGCTCGCCGCTGCCAAGAAGGCCAGCAAGAAGGCCACCGCACCGGTGCTCACGCTCGCGCCGCCGGTCACCGCGTCAGACCTCAAGCACTGCCCCAAGTGCGGCAAGGATTTGCCCCTTGATGACTTCGCCAGCGACAAGTCCAACAAAAAGGATGGCCGGTACTACATGTGCCGCGCTGACGAGAAGATTCTGCGCGATGCCAAGAAGGCTGCGACCACCACCGCGCCAGCCGTCTCAGTGGCGCCGGCAGTCAAGAAGGCCACAAAGAAGGCAGCCAAGAAGTAAGCATCCCCTCCTGCCCCAAGACACCCGGTTTCAACGTGGAGCCGGGTGTCTTGCATTAGACAGCAAAACGGCCCCAAGCCTGTTATGACCAAGCTTGAAGCCGTCGCTGATTCTACTGGTCTGGTTGACGCGGAGTCAGACCCGCGCGTTGCGCTGGCTCCTAGCCAGCGAGAGCATGCCTAGCTTGCGATTCCGGCCTGTTTACTTGCTCGGAAGGTTTGGCTTGTCGCTGACCCAGTTCGTGGGTGCCTTCGGGGTGGTCTCAGTCAACGAGTTTGGGTTGACGGTCGCGCCTTTCTGCGCGGTCGCAACTGATGGAACCTTCAAGAATCCGTCTGTGCGCTGCGTGGCTGATGGCGCACCGTTCTTGGGTGCTGAAGAAGATTTGAGTGCCATTAGGGTTACCTCCTTGTGTTGGATTTCTGACGCGTCTTGCTGATCAAGTTTTCAAACTTGAGCGCTGGCCTGTCCTGCACGTTCGGAACGATGGTGTCCGGCTTGATTGCTGGCTTCTCGCCTGATCGAGTGGCCTGCACTCGTTGTCCAGCCACGACGACATAGGTGGACACCTGGCCCCTCACTTTGTCGATGAGGCTTTGGGCTTCCCGGCTGGACTGGGTGTCCAGACATCATCACCGGCATCCTCGCCAACCCGGCCTACAAGGGTGAGATTTACACAGCCGGACGCGCAGCCCGGAAGGGTGAGCTTGCGACGGCACGATGGGAACCACTGGTGGATGCCGCGCTGTTCGCTCGGGTGCAGGATCGGCTCAAGTCTCGGGCACCAGGGATTAGCTTCAGGCCGGGTTACGGCACCGTGACGCGGCCATACGTGTTCCGTGGCTTGCTCTACTGCACCGCCTGTGGCAAGAGGTTCAACGCGGCGCAGAGCCACGGCACTGCGATGTATCGGTGCGCGTCCCACCTGGGCTTGGAGCCGTGCGAGATGGGGAAGCACGCGCTGTTGGAGCGGGATTTGCTGCCGGTGCTTGACTCTGTGTTCGGAGACTTCCTGCACGGGATACCGACATTCAACCCCACGATCACCCGCGAAACCGCTGCCGCTGCGATCACCAAGCTGGAGGCTAAGCTCACCCGGCTCAAGGAGCAGTACAGCGATGGTGACTGGACACGCGATGAGTACGTGGCAAAGCGCACGGTGGTGCAGCGCCAGATCGAGGATCGTCAGTCAGAGGCTGCACCGCTGCCCGCTCCAGCCGAACTCGTCACGCTCGGACAGCAGTGGGAGCAGGGTGACGTCACGGTGAGGCACGCCGTGTTGAGCGCGTTGTTTGAGCGCATCGAGATTCGCAACCGTGGGGTCTACAGGTTCGTGGCCCGCGCAGATCGGGTGCGCCGTGTCCACCAGCTGATCAACACCGCGCTGGACTACGTGCAAAACGGAGTGTTCACCGATGTTGACCCGTGGGAAGGCCCACTGCCTGAGGACGCGCAGACCGCGCGGAGCCTCCGTGGTGGTGGCCCAGGTGCGATGCGATCAGATTATGGGAGCGGGAAGGGAGGGATTCGAACCCTCGAGGGAGCTTTACACCCCCTACCCGCTTAGCAGGCGGGTGCTTTCGGCCACTCAGCCACCTCCCCGGGGAGTCCCGGACGGTCGCTCGATTCTATCCGCCCCAACCGCTCTCCATACTTAACCCCCGATGGAGGCTCCAGGAGGACCAGGCGCGCCGCCCATGTGGGGTCCTGGGCGCAAGATGGCCTTTGGAGCAGCGCCCGGTCCGAAGAGCAAGCTCTGGTACACGCTCGCGGAAGGCTCGCTGAGCGAGGTCTTCTTTCCGTTTCTCGACCGCGTCGCGCTACACGAGCTCCGCTTCTTCGCCTCGGCGGGCGGCGCGCCTCCCGTCGACGATGCGATGGACGGCCAGCACCAGGTCACGTGGCTCAGCCCCGGCGTGCCGGCGTTCACCGTCGACAGCACCCACCCTGAATACCGCCTGACCAAGGAGTTCTTCACCGACCCAGAGGAAAACACCCTCCTGATCGCCGCGACGTTCACGCCCGAACTTCCCGACGTCCGCCTGTACATGCAGGCGTCCGCGCACTGGCAGCCGGGCACCGAGGGCAACTTCGGCCAGGTCCTCGACACCAGCCCGCCGGCGCTGCTCATGCGTCAGCAGGACGTGTGGATCTGCATCGTCGGCCCTTTCAGCCGCGGCACGGCCGGTTTCTATCGGAGCTCCGACCTGCAGGTCGACCTTCACGACGGTGACGGCTACCTGACCAACGCCTACGAGCGGGCCGGTCCCGGAAACGTCGCGGTCGGGGCGGAGATCGGCATTCGCGCTGGTTCCTTCCAGATCGCGATCGGCTTCGCTCATACCCGCTCGGAGGCCGAGGAGGTCGCCCGACAGGCTTTGCAAAAAGGCGCGAGCACCATCCGCCAGGCGTTTGAACGCGCGTGGCGGGCGCAGCCGGATATGCCGCAAGCGTTGGCGAAGGTCAGCGGCGACGAGGGCATGCTCGCGCGTGCATCGCTGACTGTGATCCGCTGCCTCGAAGACAAGTCACACGCCGGCGCGTACGTCGCCGCACCGTGCGCCCCTTGGGGCGAGACCAACCACGACGGCAACCACGTCTACAACCTGGTGTGGCCGCGCGACCTCTGCCGCATGGCAACCGCGCTGCTCGATGCCGGTGACAGCGCCGCGGCGCTGCGCGCGTTCCGCCACCTGCAGTCTCGACAGAGACCTGACGGTGGCTGGTACCAGAACTGGTTTCTCGACGGAACTCCGCACTGGACCTCGACGGAGCTGGACCAGGTCGCGCTGCCGATCCTTCTCGCCTGGCGGCTGGGCATCGCGAACTGCCTCGACCACGACCCCTACCCGGTCATGGTCCGGCCCGCCGCGCAGTTCATCATCCGCGAAGGACCGCTCACGCAGCTCGACCGTTGGGAAGACCTCGGCGGCCTTTCCCCCTCGACCCTCGCGGCGTGCATCGCGGCCCTCATCGTGTCGTCGGAGTTTGCCAACGAGGCGGGCGAGCAGGTCGCCGCGGGTCACCTGCGCGCCGTCGCGGACTACTGGAATGACCGCGTCGAGACGTGGTGTTCAACCGCCGCAGGCCAGTACGTGCGCCTCGCGGGCGACCCCGACCATCGCCCGACCGAAGGCGCCGTCGCTCCTGAGTTCCTGGAGCTCGTCCGCTACGGCCTTCGGCGCCCGAAGGACGAGAGGATCCTCCGTAGCCTGCAGAGCGTGGACACATCGCTGAAGGCGAGCCTGCCCGCCGGGCCCAGCTGGCGCCGCTACGTCGGCGACGTGTACGGCGAGCATGACGACGGATCGCCGTGGGACGGTAGCGGCAAAGGGCGGCCGTGGCCTGTGCTGACCGGCGAGCGCGCGCGCCACTTCTTCTCGATGGGCCTGCCAGCCGCCGAGCTCGTGCGCACGCTCGAGGGGTTCGCCGGCCAGGGATTGATGCTCCCCGAGCAGGTCTGGGACGCGGCGGACATCCCGAGCCGCGGCCTGCAGTTCGGTCAGCCCAACGGTTCGGCCACGCCGCTCGGGTGGGCGCACGCGGAATACCTCGAGCTGCTCGTCACCATCGCGCTCGCGGGTTTCCCGGACATCGTAATGCCGGCACGCCGGCGCTACACGGAGGGTCACGCCCAGGAGCCGGCTTTCGTCTGGTCGCACAAGCACCAGATCACTCGCATCGTCGCCGGACGGCGGCTGCGCGTACAGCTGCCGCGTCCCGGGGCGGTCCACTACACCTTCGACGAGTGGCAGACCTTCGAGGAGGTCGAGGCCCTTGACACGACGCTGGGCGTCTGGGTCGCCGAGATCCCGTGCAACAAGATGCCGCGAGGCTCCGACTTCTCCTGGACCGCGCACTACGTGACGGGCCGGGAGGGGAAGAATTTCACGGTGACGGTTGACTAGGGAGGGCATCACCCCCACCCGGCGCTAACGCGCCGACCCGCATGGCGGGGAGGTGACTATCTTTCTTCGGGCGGCTCCAGGTCGTCCAGGCGCAGCTCGTTGGCCGCGTCTTCGTCGAACTGGCTGTGCAGCTCGCCGCAGTCCGCGCAGCGGTAGTACTCGCCGACGAACCCTTTGTGCCAAACGGCGTAGCTGACGACGCCGGGCTCCTCGACCAGGATCTCCTGCTCCAGCCGGTAGATCACCTGCTCCCACCCGCCCGTCTCGATGTCATCGTCGAGCACGACCACGCAGTACGGATGCGGCTCGCCCCAGACCATCGTCACCTCGCCGCGTCGCTCGTCGTCGGCGTTGACGATGGACCACGCTTCAGCCGCCTGCGCCCGAGTCGAACGGACCAGCCGCAGCGGCGCCCAAAAGCGCTCGGCCGACTCGCGCTCCGCCTTGTCGTGCTCCGCCTGCGCCTCCTGGAACGCGCTCCACATCCGCAGCAGGTGGTTGCGGAACCGGTGATAGGTCGGCAGCAGCTTGGGCTGCTGCTTGGGCGAGCCGATGAGCTGCTCGAAGGCGTGCTCGAAAGCCGCCTCCACGCGCTCCTGCCTGTCCGCCACGTCCGGCGCCCAGGCCTCGTCCTCGGACAGCCGCATGCTCTCGTTGAGCACGACCTCGAAGTCGAGCCAGTCTTCGCCGAACTCGGGGACGAAGACGCTCTCCACAAGGTCGGCCAGCCTGTGCTCCTCGAGCAGCGCCGGCGTCACCTTGCCGCGCGCATCAGGCCACGCCTTCCAGCCCATCACGTTGTGGATCCAGTAGTCGAAGACCGTGACCGCGTACTGGAGCGCCGCGGGGGAGGTCCAGATGCCGACCGGCCAAGTTTTCTTCCCGGTCCGCACCTTGTTGTAGAGGGCGATGACCTGCTCTTCGTCGAGGTACTCGGTTTCCATAGGCCCTCCCACTATATGAGGACGAGCCGGAGACCCTCCGGCGGCTCCTCATAGGAATAACCCCCGATCGACCCTGGGTATAGTGAGTTGAGATGGCATTCACACCAGACCAGGTCGCCCGGTACGCCCGGCACCTAATCCTGCCCGAAGTGGGCGGGGCCGGCCAGCGCAAGCTGCTCGGCTCGAGCGTGCTGCTCCTGGGCGCCGGCGGTCTCGGCTCTCCCGCCTCGATGTTCCTCGCGGCGGCCGGGGTCGGCAAGATCGGCATCGTCGACTTCGACGTGGTCGACGCGTCCAACCTCCAGCGGCAGATCCTCCACGGTCACGACGACATCGGCAGGCTCAAGGTCGAGTCGGCCGCCGACACGCTGCGCAACCTGAACCCGGACGTGGAGGTCGTTCCCATCAACGAGCACCTCAACTCCGAGACGGTGATGAGGATCTTCGCTCCCTACGACGTCATCGTCGACGGCACCGACAACTTCCCCACGCGCTACCTGGCCAACGACGCCGCGTACTTCCTGGCCAAGCCGCTGGTCCATGGCAGCATCTTCCGTTTCGAGGGACGGCTCGCCTTGTTCGACGCGGCCAAGGGCACCGGCTGCTACCGCTGCCTGTTCCCCGAGCCGCCTCCGCCGGGCTCCGTGCAGAGCTGCGCCGAGGCGGGCGTGTTCGGCGTGCTGCCGGGGATCATCGGCAGCATGATGGCCTTCGAGACGATCAAGTACCTGCTCGACATCGGCAAGCCGATGATCGGCCGCTACCTCCTCTTCGAGGGCGAGGACATGAGCTTTCGCGAGCTGAAGCTCCGCCAGAACAAGGCGTGCCCGCTGTGCGGGGAGAACCCGACCGTCACCGGCCTCATCGACTACGAGGCGTGGTGCGGCGCCCTCGCGATGGAGCCTTCGGAAGCCCGCGCGAGCTAACCTCTCAGCTGGAGTGATAATCCAGCTCGACCGACACGACGCGACCCGCCTCGACCGAGCCCGCGCGATCGTGCGCGACCTCGGGTCCGTCCTCGTCGCGTATTCCGGCGGCGTCGACTCGACGCTCCTGCTCAAGCTCTCGCTCGACGAGCTCGGCGACCGCGCCGTCGCGGTCCTCGCCAGCTCGCCCGCCTACCCCGAATCGGAGCAGGAGGAGGCGCGCATCCTCGCGCGATCGCTGGGCGCACGCCTGGTCGAGGTGGCGACCGACGAGGTCGAGCTCGAGGAGTACGCGCGCAACAATCCGGACCGCTGCTTCCACTGCAAGGAAGAGCTGTTCGACGCGCTCGAGCCGGTGAAGGTGGGGCTCGGTCTCGATCACCTCGCCTACGGCGCCACCGCCGACGATGCGGGCGACCACCGGCCGGGCCACGCCTCCGCGATCAAGCGCGGCGTCCGCTTTCCACTGCTCGAAGCGGGCATGGGCAAGTCCGAGATCCGCGCCGCCGCGCGCGAGCTGGGATTGCCCAATTGGAACAAGCCGTCGTTCGCGTGCCTCTCGTCGCGGATCCCTCACGGGACTCCGGTCACCGTCGAGGCGCTGCGCCGGATCGAAGCCGCCGAGGCAGGGATCAGGGCGCTGGGTTTCGCGCAGGTGCGCGTGCGGCATCACGGCGACGTGGCTCGCATCGAGGTCGATGGCGCGGAGATCGAGCGGCTGATCGCGGAGCGCGAGCGCGTCGTCGAAGTCGTGCGCCACGCGGGCTACAAGTTCGTGTCCGCCGACCTCGAGGGGTACGCGACTGGCAGCTTGAACCGGACCTGGAAGCCGTCGAAATAGCGGACCGATCCGTGAGCCCCTCCGGCGGCTGCGCCGGCACCTCGCCATGAGCCCCTCCGGCGACTGCGCCGCCCCCTCCCCATGAATGGGGAGGACCCGGGAGTCGTGCTCAGCCTCGACGAGGGCACCACCGGTGCGACTGCTGTGGTGGTCGGCCTCGACGGCGTCGTGCGCGGCAAGGGTTATCACGAGATCACGCAGCACTACCCGCAGCCGGGGTGGGTCGAACACGACGCGCTCGAGATCTGGGCGGCGGTCCAGCGGACGGCTCATCAGGCGCTCGAGGCGGCAAACGCACGGCCCGCCGACGTGCGCGCGATTGGCATAACCAACCAGCGAGAGACCCTCGTCGCGTGGGACCGCAAAACGCTGCAGCCGCTCGCCCCCGCGATCGTCTGGCAGGACCGGCGCACCGCGGACGAATGCGAGCGCTTCCGGCAAGCCGGCCACGAGGACCGCGTGCGCACGATCACCGGCCTCGTGCTCGACCCGTACTTCACGGCGACGAAGCTCGCGTGGCTCGTCAAGCACGTCGAGGGGTTGGAGAACGCCGCGTTCGGCACGGTCGACAGCTGGCTTGTCGCAAGACTGTCCGGCGGGCGCGACCACGTCACCGACGCCTCCAACGCATCGCGCACGCTCCTGTTCGACATCGGGCGCGGGACCTGGAGCGAAGAGATGGGCGAACTCTTCGACGTCCCACTGGCGAACCTGCCTCGCATCGTCGACTCCGCCGGCCACCTGTCGCACACCGACCCCGACGCACTGGACGGTGTCGACGCGCCGATCAGCGGCATCGCCGGCGACCAGCAGGCGGCCCTCTTCGGCCAGGCCTGCACCGAGGTCGGGATGGCGAAGAACACCTACGGCACCGGCTCGTTCGTGCTGACGCTGACCGGGGCCGACCGCGTCGCATCGACCGCGGGCATGTTGACCACCGTGGCGTGGCGGCGCGACGCGAGATTGAGCTACGCGCTGGAGGGCGCCATCTTCATCACAGGCGCCGCGCTGCAGTGGCTCCGCGATGGCCTCGGCATCATCGCGAGCGCCGCGGAGGCAGGCCCTCTCGCGTCGTCGGTGCCCGACAGCGGTGGCGTGTTCATGGTCCCCGCGTTCGTCGGCCTGGGCGCGCCGCACTGGGATCCGTACGCGCGAGGAACGATCGTCGGGCTGACTCGAGGAAGCGGGCGGGCGCAGGTCGTCAGGGCGGCGGTTGAGGCGATGGCCTACCAGACGCGCGACGTCGTCGAAGCGATGGAGCGCGACCTTGGATCCAGCCTGCAGGAGCTCCGCGTCGACGGCGGCGCGGCCGTGATGGACGTGTTGTGCCAGTTCCAGGCCGACCTCTTGGGCATCCCGGTCCGGCGACCGCGCCAGACCGAGACGACCGCCCTCGGTGCGGCCTTCCTGGCCGGGCTTGGCGCCGGGATCTGGGCCGACGTCGACCTCCAGGACCTCTGGAAGCTCGATCGCGAGTTCGAGCCAAGCATGTCGAAAGACCACGCCGACTCCCTGCAATCGCAGTGGCGCCGCGCCGTGGAGCGGAGCCGGCACTGGGCGGAGGGGGGTCCGTCGGGCCGTACCCCTGATAATCAGTAGCGCTTTGTCAGATCAACCCCCTGTGGCCTCCGGCAAGCGGCACCAGAACCTCCACGCCCACCAGCTCTGGCAGCAGCAGCGGTTCTTCGCCGGCTTCCTGGTCGCGGTCGGGATCGTGATGACGGTCTTGCTCATCTACCAGCACCAGTTCAACAAAGCCGCGAACGTGGTCTGGCTCCTGTACGTCCCAAGCGGTCTGCTGCTTGGCGGGCTGTTCCTCTACTACCGCTACCGCAGCCACGTAAGGATCCTCGACGAGGGCGTCAAGATCTCAACGTTGCTCTCGAGCGTGGTGATCGACTACAACACGATCAAGTCGGTCAAGGCCATGCCCCTACGGACGCATTTCCAGGACGGCCGCAAGCGCATGGTCGCGCCCGTCATGAAGGCGCACATAGACAAGCCGGCGCTCTTCATCCGCGTGCGTGGCGACGAGGAGCAGCTGGGGGCGTTCAAGAAGAAGCTTGGTGCGCGCCTCATGTACGAGGACACGATCGCGATCCCGGTTCCCGATGCCGACTCGGTGGCGTGGGAGATCATGTCGAGGCTGCCGGAGCGCCTGGGGCAGAACCAGGGCGGCGGAAAGCGGCGCAAACGGCGGCGGTGAGCCGGCCCCGCGCCTACCAGTTAGAGGAGTCGCAGCCGGACAAACCCGTCGGGAAGACAAATTACTTCGATCGCTGGGACCTGGTCGCAATCCTGGCGCTCACCGCGGTCGCTTTCGTTCTGCGCTTCTACAGCCCGATCATGCCCGACTTCTTCCTCCACCCGTTCCAGGGTCCGGCGATCACCGACTGCGTCTCGCACACGCCCGTCAACTCCACCGGCGACCCCGGGACCCTGTGCGGCCTCGCGTACCCGTTCAACCGCGGCTATCCGGATGCGAGCGGCCAGCTTTCGCCGCCAAACGGCCAGGTCTTCGACGAGATCTACTTCCCGGTCGACGCCTATGACGACTTCAAGGGCGTGGAGATGTGCCGGCCCTCCACGTCCAACTGCCGCTTCAACTACTTCGACCCCGAGCCGCCGCTCGCGAAGCTCATCATCGGCTCGGGGGAGTGGAGCTACGGTTGGTACCGCGTCCACTTCCAGGGGGCCTCCGGCGACTACATCGACCTCGGGTTCAACACGTTCGGCTGGCGCATCGCGGCGTGCATCTTCGGAGTCCTGTGCATCCCGATGATGTATCTGTTCGCGCGCCGGCTGTGGCCCAAGCGCCTGTTCGCGATCGCCGCGGCGACGTTCGCGTGCTTCGACGGCATGTTCTTCATCCAGTCGCGGATCGGGATGATCGACATCTTTCCGATCTTCTTCATCCTTCTCGCGTACTTCCTGTACCTGGTCCACATTCAGAGCCGCACCAAGAGGGCGTCGCTCGTCTCGCTGGTGGCGCTGGGCGTGGTGCTGGGAATCGGCATCGCGTCGAAATGGATCGTGCTGGCGGCTCTCGCCAGCATCGTGTTCCTCCTCCTGGTCCGGATGCTGTGGCGGAGAGCAGTTCCCGGCGGAGTGCAGTGGCCGGTGTACCTGGCCGTTGCGGCGGTCGCCCTCGTGGCGATCCCGCTGGTCATCTACGTCGAGTCCTGGTATCCGTTCTTCGCGCGCGGGCAGTTCCACAACCTGGCGGACCTGATCGAGTACCAGAAGCAGTCGTACATCTACCACGCGACTTTGAAAGCCACGCACCCGTACGGCTCGCCGTGGTGGTCGTGGCCGCTCCTCTCCCGGCCGGTGCTCTATTACGCCGAGTACGCGAACCTCGGCATCGACCACTGGACCGGCGAGCAGCTAGTGGCGCGCATGGCCGACCTCGGAAACCCGTGGATCTGGTGGACGAGCCTGCCGTGCGTCGTGTCGCTGCCGTACTTCATCATCCGGCACCGCAGCTTCCCGGCCACCGTCATCCTGCTCGGCTTCATCACCCAGTGGCTGCCGTGGGCGCCGATCAGCCGGGTCCTGTTCATGTATCACATGTTCGGCGGGCTCATTTTCATGGTGCTGGCCGTGGCATTTGTGCTCACGCACATCGCGCAAAACCTGAAACCGCCAGGCCGCCTCCTGCTCGTGGGCGGGCATCTGGGATTGGCCGTCTTGTTCTTCTTCTACTTCTACCCGGTGTGGACCGGGCTTCCCATCTCGGGGCCTGCCTACTTCGAAGGGCCACAAACCCCGCCGTGGGGGCCGAAGACGTGGCTCGTCAACTGCCGCAACGACCTGCTGCCCAGCCAGCCACAGCTCTTCTGTTGGAACTAGCCCCGGCGGCATTCCTCGCGGCGTGTGTGGTGGCCGGGTTCGGCCTCACCTACCTCACCGGCCTCGGCCTGACCCTCGAGGAGCGCATCGCGTTCGGCGCAGTGATCGGGGCGATGGCCGTCGCCGGGTCGACCTTCGTGCTGTCGATGGTGGTCCGCGACGTGACGGTGACGACCGACGTGGCAGGTCTTGCGGTCGCGCTCGTCGCCGGACTCGTCGCGGCGGTGTTCGACAGGAAGCGGTTGGCCCACGACGTCGCCGACGCCATGAAGCGTTGGCTCGCATCGCCGTCGTCAGCCGGACACCCGTGGCCGCTCGCGGTGGTGGTGCTGGTCTGCGGCGCATGGACCGTGCATTTCCTTCATCAGGCCTACGTCTACACGCCGAATGGCCTCTACGCCGGGTACGTGAACATCTGGGGCGATTGGGCGGCGCACCTGAGCTTTGCGGGCTCGTTCGCCTACGGCCGCAACTTCCCGCCCCAGTACCCGATCGACCCGGGCCACAACCTCGGTTACCCGTTCATGATCGATTTCTTCGCCGCCGACCTGGTGCCGCTGGGAAGCCGGCTCACCTCCGCGCTGGTGGCCTCGAGCGGACTGCTCGGCCTCGCCTTTCCCGCGGTCCTCTACCTGTCCGCACAGCGGTTCATCGGCGGCCGCCTCGCATCTGCGCTCGCGGTCTTCGTGTTCTTGCTGAGCGGCGGGCTCGGCTTCTTCTTTCTCATCGGCGACCTGCAGCGGAGTGGGCTCGCCGGGCTGGCGCACCTGACGCGCGAGTACACGCTGAATCGGGACCTGAACTTCCAGTGGCTCAACCCGGTGCTCGCGTACCTCGTGCCCCAGCGCTCGACGCTCTTCGGGTTCAGCCTCGCCCTGATCGTGCTGGTGATCCTGTGGCTGGCGCTGAGCGAGGACGCCGGCTGGCGACCGTTCCTGTTTGCAGGCGTTGTCGCCGGGGTGATGCCCCTGTTCCACGTGCACGCGTTCGGCACCGTGGTCGCGCTGTCGGGTTTCTGGGCGCTCTTCAAGCGGCGCCGTGAGTGGCTTGCGTTCTTCGCGCCGGCGCTGGTCATCGGCATTCCCATCCTCGCGTGGATGTGGCCGGCCGCGAACACGAGCATCTGCGGCGACAGCCCTAGCATCCACGGCTACTGTTTCGAGCTGGGCTGGCTTTCCTACCTGGACTGGTCGCGCGACGGCCTGGTGTGGTTCGGCCGTGATTGGGTCTGGTTCTGGATCAAGAACACGTCGGTGTTCATCCCACTGTTGATCGCTGCTCACTTCCTGCGGAGCTGGTTTCCGACGCGTTTCCCGAAGTGGTTCGCGCCGATGTGGCTTTGGTTCGTGGTGCCGAACTTGATCGTGCTTCAGCCGTGGGATTGGGACAACACCAAGTTCTTCGTCTTCTGGGCGCTGCTGGGCAGCGTGCTGGTGGGGGGCCTGCTGGCCCGCATGTTCCAGCGGGGCCCGGGCACCGCGGTTCTCGCGGCGGTGCTGCTGGTGCTGCTCGGGCTCTCGGGAGCGCTTGACCTGGCGCGGGCGTCGGACTTCAGCGTCAGCTCGGTGCAGTTCACGGATGCTCGCGGCCTGCAGGTCGCGGATTGGGTGCACGCACACACGAGCCCGGACGCGGTGTTCGCCGTGGCCGACGAGCACAACAGCCCGATACCGACGCTCGCGGGACGGCGCGAGCTGATCGGCTACCCGGGCTGGCTGTGGACGTACGGGCTGCCCGACTACGTCCAGAAGGGGATCGACGACAAGGCGATCCTCGACGGCGATGCGTCGACGCCGGCGCTGGTCAAGAAGTATGGGATCGCCTACGTGATGATCGGTCCGCAGGAGCTGGCGCGCGGCGCCAGCCGTGCGTACTGGGACGAGCACGCCACGCTCGTCTACGACAACGGGGAGTACGCGGTCTACCGGACCAATCGCGAGTAGATTTGGCGGCATGCCGGACTTGTTGAACGACCACGACCAGATGCAGGCAGCCCTGCGCCTGATCGAGTGCGAGGCCGAGGCCTATCTCGCGACGATCGACGAGGCGCTGGTCCGGCCGTTGGGCGACGTCCGCCAGAGGGCTAGGGCGCCGGGAGGCTGATCGGAGGCCGCTCCGGACCCGCTGCCGGCAGCGGCGCGGGAGGGTGGGTGCCGGATTCGATCACCTGCTCGAGGTTGCGCGCGATGCGCTTCATCTCGCGGTCGCTGCGGTCGAGCCGGTTGACGATCTGCAGCAGGATCTCGTCCTGGTGCATCAGGTGGTTCATCAGCGCCTTCAGCTCTTCTTCGGCTTTGATGTCGAGCTCGTAGTCGTGCTGCGCGCGCAGGCGATCGCGGTCGGCGAGCCGGTTCAGGGCCATCAGCAACACGGACACCCACAGCGCGGCCTCGAGGGTGAGGATGAAGTTGAGGAAGAGGAACGGGTAGCGATCCCACGGGTGGATCAGGTTGAAGGCGTTGAGCCCGACCCACAGGACCATGATCCCGGCCTGGGCCAGGACGAAGACCCAGCTGCCGACCAGGCGGGCGAAATCGTCGGCTACGCGGTCGGCGAACGTGAGCTTGCGGTCGACCTCGCGATTCAGGTCGCGGACCGGCGGGTGGTCGTGCTGATGCTTGATCAGGTCGCGGGCGATGTCTTCGATTTCTCTGCCGATCGACATGGATCCTTCCTTTGGGGTTGCTGCGACTGCGGCGGCCGGAGCCCCCGCAAGGCTGCGTATTGGCATAGCTTGGATCAAAAGACCCCCGGTTGGCTACGGAAGGTAAGCCGTGGGGTTGGTGGGGTCAGCGGTAGTCGTGGGAGCGCTGGTGGGGGCGGGGCACGCCCGCGAGCGCTTCGATGTGGCTGGCGAGGACCGAATAAACGCCGTCATGGCGTTGCATCACGCCGTCGATGACGAGGATCGGTTGGCGGTTCGCGACCTGGCGGTAGCGGTCGTAGACGTCGGGCTTGATCGTCACGTTGACCTGGCCGAACTCGTCCTCGAGGGTGAAGAAACGGATCTTCTTCGCGGTCGATGGTGCCTGCCGCGTGATCACGAGCCCGGCCACGCGCACCTTCTGGCGGTCGGGAACGGCCGCGAGCTTGTTGCTCTCCAGCGCACCCATGCTCTGAAGGCGTTCGCGGCAGAAGTGGATGAGGTGGTGGCCTGTCGAGAGATCGGAGATCCGGTACTCGAGCTGGTTGGCGTCGAAGTCGTCGATCTGAGGGAGGGCCGGTGCGGTGCCGTTGAGCCGCAGCTCGGATTGCCGGTCGATGCTGCGGCGCAGGCCGTGGCCATGCCAGCGCTCCTGCCATCCCCAGAGCAGCCCGCGGCGGGGCTGGCCGAGGGCGTCGAAGGCGCCGACCATGACGAGGTTGCGGACGGCGCGCGGGCCGACCGGGGCGCCGCGCAGGCGGTGGAGGAAATCGTCGAAGGAGGTGAATGGTCCGTCTCGATCACGCTCGGCGACGATCGCCAGCCGGCCGTCCTCTCCGAGGTCGCGGACGTAGTTGAAGCCGACGCGCATGGCATAGGCCTGGGTCTTAACAGGCTGGGTTGACGCGCCCGATACGCTGAGGTCGGTTGGCCGGGGTGGCCCCGCGACCACGACGCGGGGACCCCAGTAGGAAACCTCGGAGGAGGGAGGGCCCTCGGTGAGGTGTGTCTCTGGGGAGGTTGGATGCAGGGTTTCGGGCAGGCATCGCACAGCGGAGAGGTTGATGTCGACGGGCAGCACCGTCACGCCGTGCCGCTTCAGGTCCTCGACCAGCACGCTCGGGTGGTAGAAGCCCATCGGTTGGTTGTTGAGCAGGCCGCAGCCGAACTCGACTGCGTAGTTGAGCTTCAACCACGCCGTCTCGTATGACGTGCGCGCGAAGGCGGCGGCGTGCGAGCGGCAGAACCCGTAAACCGCAAAGCCCTGCACGGCGGCGAAGAGCTGGTCGGCCACCTCGCGAGGCACCCCGTTGGTGAGGCAGCCGTTGATGAAGTCGCCTTCCAGCGATGACATCTCGACGCGGTTGAGGTGACGCGTCATCGCGCGCCGGAACCCGTCCGCCTGCGCAGGCCTCATGCCCGCGACGTACATGGCGACCTCGATGATCTGTTCCTGGTAAAGGATCACGCCGAGCGTGTCCTTGAGGATCGGCTCCAAAAGCGGGTGCGCATAGGTGACCGGCTCGCGGCCCTGCTTGCGGCGAATGTACGGATGGACGGCATTGCCCTGGATGGGGCCGGGGCGGATGATCGCAACCTCGACCACCAGGTCGTTGAACGTCTCCGGCCGCGTGCGCGGCAGCGTCTGCATCTGGGCGCGGGACTCGATCTGGAACACGCCGATCGTGTCGGCCGCGCTGCACATCTCGAAGACCTTCGGGTCGTTGAGCGGCAGCTGGTCGAGGTCGGGCCGCTCACCGGTCGCGTCCCTGATCAGGTCCAGCGTCTCGGCCACCACCGAGAGCGTGCGCAGTCCGAGCATGTCCATCTTGATCAGGCCCAGGTCTTCGACGTCGTCCTTGTTGAACTGGACGACGCGGCGGCCCTCCATGGTCGCCGGCTCGACCGGGGCGATGTCGACCAGCGGCTCGCCGGTGACCAGCATCCCGCCGTTGTGGATCGAGAGGTGGCGCGGGAAGTCCTGCACCTCGCGACAGAGCTCGAGGAACTGCTGCCAGCTCTGAGGCCGCATGTCGGGCGGCGGCACCGCGCCGGTCATCGAGTCCTCGACGTCTTCGCTGAACCATCGGTCGACGCCCTTGGCGAGCCGGTCGAGCAGCTCCGCCGAGAAACCGAGCGCCTTGCCGACCTGGCGGATCGCCATTCGCGGCTGGAAGGTGACGACGTTGCACACCATCCCTGTCCGCTCCCAGCCGTACTTGTCGTAGACGTACTGGATCACCTGCTCGCGGTGCTCAGTGGAGAAATCGATGTCGATGTCCGGCGTGCTCGTCATCTCCTCGTGCAGGAACCGCTCGAACAGGAGGTTGTGTTCGATCGGGTCGACGCGCGTGATGCCCAGCACGTAGGCGACTATCGAGTCGGCGGCCGAACCACGCCCCTGGCCTGGGACTCCACGCTCGCGGGCGAACCGCATCAGGTCCCAGTTGATGAGGAAGAACTCGGCCAGCCCCGTCTTCTCGATCACCTCGAGCTCGCGCTGCAAGCGGCGTGCGACCTCAGGAGTGATCGGCCGGTAGCGCTCCTTGACGCCCTCGAAACAGAGCTTGTAGAGAAACGAGAACGACGTTTCACCGGCCGGCACCGGGTAGCCGGGGAAACGGACCTTGCGGAAGTTGAGGTCCACGTCGCACTCCTGGGCAATCTCCCATGGCGTCGCCAGCGCCTCGCCGTGACCCTTGAACAGCGGCCTCATCTCAGATCCGCCCTTCAGGTGGTGCTCGGCGTTGGGAAAGAGGTGCGGTCGCGCCTCCTCGAGGGTGGCCCGGTGACGGATGGCGACCAGCACATCGTGAAGCCGCCTGCGCTCCGGGACGTGGTAGTGGACCTCGTTGGTGGCGACGAGTGCGGCCCCGCAACGCTTCGCCATCGCCGCGCGGCCCGCGAGCACCCAGTCGTCCTCCGCTCGAAGATGGTGATGGAGCTCGCTGAAGACGTTCTCCTTGCCGAGCGCCTCCTGGAGCGCGCGCAGCCGTTCCTCCTGGTCGGTGGCGCTGAGGTAGAAAAGGTCCCCACGATGCTCGGAGACCCGGGCCAGGGTCGCGCGCGCTTCGCCCTTGGGCTGGTCGGCGTGGGCAAAGCTCAGCAGCCGGCTGAGGTTGGAGTAGCCGGGGAGGTTGCGGGCGATGATGACGACCTCTTCGTCATCGACCTCGAGCGCTGTTCCGATGAGAGGCTTTACCCCCAGCTTTCGGCAGGCCTGGAGGAACCTCACCGCTCCATACACGCCTCCGCGGTCGGTGATCGCGAGCGCAGGCATCTCGAGCTCGGCCGCCCGCATCGCCAGCTCGGCGGGATGTGAGGCGCCGTCGAGGAACGAGAAGTTGGAGTGGCAGTGGAGCTCGACATATGGGTTCACGAGCCGGGCGCGCGCAGGGCGTACGTCCAAAACCGACAGCTACCTGCCGTAGCCAAGCGACGCATTTTTTTTGGGGGTTGCATCACGTCGACGCGAGCCTTACGGTAGTTGACGACCCCGAGGGAAACGATCGAGGGATCTGGCACCGGCCGCAAGGCAGGTCCCGGAGCCAGCGAGGCGAACCAGCGGGGTCACTTCTTTTTCTGGGCCATAGATGAGTCGGCATCAAGCGGCTTCGATGTCGGGGCCGCGGGCCAGCTGCTGAAAGATGTCCATCTGTGGCGGGATGGAGAGCATCCGGCCGTCGTCGGCCTTGACGAGCTGCCACTTGCCTTCGTGAACTAACCAGTGATGCCGATAAACAGAGAAGGATGAGGTTCGAAAGGTCAGTCGAACCACCCCTGGACCAGTGCACCACGTGGTGAGCTGCTGACGGCGTGACGGACGGTGACCAGGTCAGCGGAGAGTTGCGAGCGACAAGCTGAACCGGCCCCATCCCCCGCCTTCGGCGGGTACTTCCCCATGAATGGGGAAGAGGCTGCGAAAAGCTCCGCCGCTGCCAGCAGTTGATCGACCGATGATGGCATCTCTCCATCGTACGAACAAACGTTCCCATGTCAAGGCTCTTAACCGAGGAGTTTTCTCAGCTGCCTAGCCGGCGCGCGATCTCGGCTCCGAGGGACTCCAGGGGCAGCCGAAACCCGTCGAGCTTGCTCGTCTCCGAACTGCCGTCGGGGCGGAAGTGGAGCTCGTAATAGGGCCCGCTCGCGCCCGCGATCGATGTGAGGAGCTCGCTCGGGATCAGCAGGCAAGTCTCGTGAAAACGGCGTTCCGGAAGAATCCACGCCAGCGCGACCACGTAGGTGGCCGGATCTGAGACGAAGTTCGATCGATTGACCAGGACGTGGCGATACGAGTGCCGTTGATCGAGCTGCGCCGTCTTGACCTGCAGGCCGATTGTCGCGCCCGTCGCCAGGCGCCGGACCACGACCTCAGCGGTCTCGTTGTCAGGAAAGGGACGGAACAGGCCACAGTCTTCGAGCATCAAGAGTCGGCGAAGGACTTCCAGCTCGCCCCAAGATCCGATGATCCGATCCGCGTCCGCAGGAGGCGGCACAGGAGGAGATGGCGCCGCGAGCGCCGGCACGCGCGCGCCCAGCCGCTGAGCCAGCTCGCCGATCGGCACCAGGTCGTCTGACCACTTATGGCCGGGGATTGGCCTCACCGGCATGTCGGCGACCAGCAGGACTCGAGTGCCATCGATGACTCGGCCGGCTTTCTTGGCGTACGTCTCGCCATCCGCTACCAGCGCGTACTCGCCGAGACGGTACCCATCCAGGTGAACTCCGACGATCAGCTGGTCGGGCGTGTAGATGTGGCTCTCCAACACAGCGATGGGTGCTTCCGAAGACTGGATGTAGGTCTTGGTCTTCGCCTGCAAAGCCAGGTACTTCCTGTCGGAGAGCCGGTGAACGAGGGCATCGAGGCCGCGATCGAGAACAGGCAGGAAAACATGGAGGCCACCACCTGACTGCGCGATCAAGGTGGCCCAGACCAGGAATTCGCCTGCCTGACCAATCGGATCCTGGGTGCCCCGGGGCCAGGAGCCTGTGTCGGGCATGCTCGTCAGCGTAATCAGTCATAGACCCTCTCCACGAACCACACGTCTCGCACGAGGTCGTGGTAGAGCTCGCATAGAAGGTTGTTGTTGAGCAATGCCTTCCAGTACTCGCGGACGATGGGGTCGTTCCACCACTTCGCCTCGACCTTCCACCGCGTGATGGGGTCGATCGACCCGCTGAAGGCGCCTGAGATGAACGACGGAGTGCCGTCATCGCTCAGCGTGACCTGGACGGCGGCAGGCGGGGAGAGCAGCCTTGTCACGCGAAGCGCTCGGCGGGGATGGGGGAGGAGAGGAGCGCCGGTCGCGGCTTGTGCACCACATCGTCGCCAAAACGTTCTTGCAGTCGCTCGAGCGCGGCGATCACCTCTTCGCTGGTCCCGTCGCCGCCCGCCCACAGCCGCAGCTGCCGCCGGCCTGCGCTCTCGAGGACCGGCAGCTCGATCCACAGCTCGGTGATCGGAGCGCGCGGCTGCCATTTCTTGATCCACGAGCCCAGCAGCCCGAACAGCTCGGCGGCGCTGCTGAGCGGATGACGGACCAGCGAGTCGCGTGCTTCCGGTTCGCCTGACTCGAACATCAGCCGCGCGCGGACCTGCTTCGCGCCTGCGCCGCGCAGTCCCAGCTCTTCGGCGAGGTCGCCGCACAGCGCGCGCGCGACGAAGAGCAGCGCCTCGCGGTCTTCCACCGGCGGTTCGAACTGTCGATGCGCGCTTGTGAAAAGTGGTGGTCGCCACGGCGTGAGCCGGTCGGGCTCGAGGCCTCTCGCGAGCAGGACCGCATGTCTCCCGTCGCGTCCGAGCTGGCTCTCCAGCTCACGCGGGCCGATCGCCGCCACCGCGCCAAGCGTGCGGAGCCCCAAAAGATTCAGCCGCTCGAGCTGCTCGGCGTCCAGCGGAAGCTCGTGTGAGGAAAAAGAGGCGAGGAAAGTCTTCGCATCCTCGACACGCATGAGGCGGCCGGGTCGCGCGCGTGCGGCGGCGAGCTGGGCCGAGAACGGGCCGGGCGCAAAACCGAGCCGCGGTTCGCGGCCGATCGCCGTCTTCAACCGGCGCCGCGCTTCGCGGATCGATTCCCCGGGTTTCGGGACTCCGCTCACGTCGATCCATGCGACGCCCTCGACGCGGACTTCGACCACCGGGGCGAGGTCGTAGAGCGCGGAGGAGATCAGCTCTCGCATGTGTGAGGCGGCTTCGGGGTCGGGTGGCAGAAAGGTCGCCTGTGGGCACAGGTGCTCGGCCTGGCGCAGCGCCATCCCAGGCAGCACGCCAAACGGCAGGGCTTCCTCGGAGGCGGCGATCACGTGCTCCTCCCAGAGCCCGACCACCACGGGGCTCCCATAGAGGTCGGGGCGCCGGGCGAGCTCGAGGTGCCCGGTCAGACCACAGCAGATGCGCAAAATCAGTTCCCCGCCACCCCCACCCGGCGCTCACGCGCCGACCTCCCCACAAGGTTGGGAGGTGAAGATGCTTCAGCGATGTGGACCTGGTGGTCGAACAGCTTCACCGCGCCCAGCGGGTAGCGGATCTCCAGCTCGGTTTCTCCAAGTGGCGGTGCCACCCGGTTCTTCACGCAGCTGGCGGAAGTGCGAAGCCCGACCAGCTGGCCGCGCTCCCAGATCCAGTCCGCCCGGGAAAAACCAATGCTCAGGCTCGAGGCGTGGGCGAACGCTCGGCCTGGCGCGTCGACCACCCCGACCAGCACGGTTCCAGATCGGCTCGCGCCGGCTTCGAGGGGGCCGAGCCAGTGCTCTGGGATCTCCCCCATTAAAAGGATGAAGCCGGCGCCCGCCCTCGCCAGGGCCGCCGCCGATTCGCCCGCGAGCTCAGGAGCTGGCGCGCGGACCACGGCCAGCGCGCTCAGCTCGGGGTAGAAGGGATGTAGAGCCCAAGGATCGAATCCACCACGATCGATCACAAGCACGTGCGCGAACTCGTGGGTCGCGCCCGCGAGCAGGGAGAGGGCGAGTGTGAGCTTGCCGCACGTCCCGCTGCCGGTCAGGAGGGTGAGCCGGCCGCGGGGCAGCCCGCCGATGCCCGTCAGGCGATCGATCGGGGAACGGCTTGGCCAGGGCTGGGGGGGAGGAAGCTCCGCCGCCCTCGTCAGCGCCTGGCTGCCGAAACGGACCCGAATCGAATCAATGGCAGAGACAAGGTTTGGTTCCTGCATCTTTTGGTCGGCCTCGGGGGGAGAAGACGCAGGGGGGAAGTGGAGGCACGCTGACCATATCGAACAGATGTTCGTAAGTCAAGCCCTTTAATGCCAGGCCCTCTTTCTTATATGTGGTGGCCCCGCACTACCAGCGTGCCAGGGCGGCCGAGTTCAACCCGGCCGCGACTTTGTCCTCATGACTCACGCGTCGCGAGGAGGGAGGGTGAGCCATGAGAGGGAACCCGTGGGTTCCATCTCATAAGTTCGCCGGAGCTCCACAGAACCCCGGCGCGAAACGACGAATCAGAAAACGGTTGAAGAAGTTGTTACTTCTTCTTCGCGGCCTTCTTCTTGGCGGCCGGCTTCTTCGCGGCCTTCTTCTTCGCTGCCATCATTTACCTCCTCGTTAGCGATTGAGCTTTTGCCGCGGAGCCTCTGTGACGATGACTCCGAGACCTGAGCTGCTTGCGAAATGGGCAACGCCCTCGCGGCGGATTGCGGTCGCCTCTGTGGCGGCAACCACGAGTGACATCGCCATTCGTGGTGTTTGATACCTCAATGGACCGCTCACGTCAAGAGGAGAGCCGGGATTCCACAGAATCCCGGCTCATGACTGACGACTAGAAAACAACCGAAGAAGTATTTACTACTTCTTCTTCTTCGCTGCGGGCTTCTTCTTCGCTGCGGTCTTCTTCGCGGCCTTCTTCTTAGCTGCCATGTGCTTACCTCCTTCTCCAGTTGATACGGACCCGATAGGTTCCATTGGTTTGGTGGATGCCGAGTCGCGGTGAGACGTGATTGACGATCTCTCCTGAACGACCTCCTCTGCAACCCCACGGGTTTCGCCGCGGAGGCCTCAATGACAAGGACTTCGTGACGTTGGCGGTTGAACGAAATGGACGGCTGACTCGCGTCGGGTCCGTCGCCTCTGTGGTGGCAACCACGAGCAGCATCGCCATACAGGTTGTTGTGATACCTGAATGAACATGCTCACGTCAACTGTTCTTGAAGATTTCTTTTCGACAGGCCCTCCGAAAAAGTCTGCGTCGATGGTCGATGATGACGTCGTCAGTCGGTCGATGTGACGGAGACGAAAGAAACATGAGAGTCGTTCTTGGTCATGGAGCATCAGGCAACGCGGCGTCGATGAAGCCCTACGTGGTCGGTTTCAAAAAGCGAGGAATCGATGCCGTCGCGGTCGACCTTCCGCGTGGAGGCGCGGAGAAAGCGGTGCCGGTGTTCATCAAGACGTCAGGACGAGGGCACGAGGTCGTCGGTGGTGGTCAATCGTTCGGCGGACGCGTCGCAAGCATGGCCGCGGTGGAGGCCGACTTCGGCGGCCTCGTCCTCTTCTCGTATCCGCTGCACCGCCCGGGCTTCACGGACCAGCTCCGGATCGAGCACCTCCGCTCGATCCGCTGCCCGACGCTCTTCTTGAGCGGCGATCGAGATCCGTTCGCGCGCCTGGACCTGTTGAAGAAGTACGTGAAGCTCGTTCCCAACTCCCGGCTGGAGATCTTCGAGGGCCAGGGCCACGGGCTCCTCAAGGTGCTGGACCAGGCGCTCGATGTGGCGGCGGAGTTCATCAAGGCTTTGCCAAAGTGAACTACCCCACACCCGGCGCTGCGCGCCGACCTCCCCGCATGGGGGGATGAGGTGACTTTATTGACATGACTGCTTCGCAGCACATGGTCCAGGCCAATGGGCTTCGGTTCCGGGCCATGGTGGACGGGCCGGCGGACGGCGAGATGTTCATCCTCCTCCACGGCTTTGCCGAAGGGGCTGAGTCGTGGGCGACGCAGGTGGACGCGCTCGCCCACGCGGGGTTCCTCGCGGTCGCGCCGGATCTTCGCGGGTACGGGCTCAGCGACGCGCCCGACGGAGTCGAGCACTACCGCGTCGAGCGCCTGGTCGAGGACGTGGCGGGAATCGTCAGGGCTTTCGGGCGGACCGCCGCGCACATCGCAGGCCACGACTGGGGAGCAACCGTCGCGTGGTTCTTTGCGAGCCGCCATCCGAACATGACCAAATCGCTGACCGTCCTGTCGGTCGCCCATCCCGCCGCGCTGGCGGCGGCGAGCCGCGAGGACGAAGACCAGCGGACGCGATCACGGTATGTCGCGTTATTCCTCCAGGAGGGCAAGGCGGAGCGAGTGCTGGCGGACGAGGACTACCGCAGGCTGCGCGCGATGTTCGCGATGGGCCCGAACCCGGACGCAGTGCCGGTACCGGTGGTCGACCACTTCACGAGATCTCTCAGCCGGCCCGGCCGGCTCACCGCGGCGCTCAACTACTACCGCGCGAACCTTTCAGGCGATGGGGGAGCATGGGCGACGCTGGCCAGGAGGCTGGAGATCACCACGCCCACCACGCTGATCTGGGGCTCCGACGATCCCGCATTGGGCAGGCGGGCGGTGGAGGCCACCCGCGCATTGGTCGACGCGAACTACCGGCTGGAGGTCCTCGAAGGCGCTGGCCACTGGCTCCAGTTCGAGCGGCCCGACGAGGTGAGCCGTTTCCTCACGCGAGCCTCCAATGAGTAAGCTTTCTACGGTGCTGAACCGGTCCGATCAGGAGCGCAGGGGCGGACTCCGCCGGCTCGATGACATACTCGAGACGCTCGAGCAGCTCAACCTTCACGACAAGACCGAGCTGCCCGATCACGTTGCCGAAGCGCTCGTCATGCTTGGGATCGAGGGCCCGCACAGCATCCCCGTGCCGCAGCTCATCGAGCGGGTGTGGGCGATGCAGCAGCCCTACCTCATCACGATCGTCGTCGAGCGCCGGCGCCGGCGTCGCCGCAAAGTCTCGATCGACGCCGCGGGCCCGACTCTTTCATCCTGAAACCGCGCGACTGGCTCGACGTTTTTCAGCGCATCGGCGCGGGCGTGCGCGAGGTGGTGCTGCCGCTGGCCGGAACCGAGGCTGGTCGCGCCGGGCTGACGGTCGGGGCGGGCGGTGACCAGACGCTGGAGCTCGATCGCGCCGCCGAAGCCGTCGTCTTCGCCGAGCTCGAGGCGATGGCTGCGCGCGGCGAGCGGTTCTCCGTTCTCTCGGAGGAGGTGGGGCTCCGCAGCTTCGGCGCGGAGTACCCGCTGGTCCTCGTCGACCCGGTGGATGGGAGCCTCAACGCGAAGCAGGGCGTGCCCGTCTTCGGGCTGATGCTCGCGGTGCTCGACGGTTCGGCCATCGACGACACCTTCGCCGGCTGCGTGCTCAACCTGAACAACGGCGAGGTGTGGACCGCGATCCGGAAGCAGGGCGCGTGGCGCGCCGGGCATCCGCTGACCGTGATTCCACGCCAGGATCCGAAGCGAATCCAGATCCTCGGGCTCGAGAGCACGCCGCGAGCGCTCACGCTCGCGCGACCGCTGGTGGAGCACGCGAGCAAGGTCCGCATACTGGGCTCGATGGCACTGTCCATCGCTCACACGGCCGCCGGTGGGTTCGACGTCTTCTGCGCACCGATGCCGGTTCGAGTTTTCGACATGGCGGCCAGCCTGCTTTTGCTCTCCGAATCGGGCGGCGTGGCGACCGACATGCAGGGAAAGCCCGTAGGACCACTTTCCGCATCGCTCGACCGGCGCACCACGCTGCTGTGCGCCCCCACCCGAGAGCTTCATGCCGAGGCGCTAGCACTGCTCAGCTCGGTTCAGTGATCTTCGCCCCGGCCCGGACCGTCGTCGTCTTGCTCAGCTTCGAGGGGCCTGACCTCTACAGCCAGGCGGGAGGGCTGGGCGTGCGCGTGAAGTGGCTGTCCCGCTCGCTCGCCGGCCTCGGCTTCCAGACCTACCTCTACTTCTGCGGCGACCCCGACCTGCCCTCCGAGGAAACCCTCGAGGGCGGGAGGCTGCACTACCGCAGGTGGTGCCAGTGGATCTCCGCGATGCATCGCGGCGGGGTCTACGACGGGGAAGAAGGCAAGATCCGCGACTGGAACTCGAGCCTACCGCCGAGCCTCATCGAGAACGTGATCGTCCCCGCCGCCGCCGCCGACCTCAACGTGGTCCTGCTCGGCGAGGAGTGGCACACGTCGTGGTCGATGAAGCTCATCTCCGACGGCCTCTATTACCGCGGCCTGCGCGATCGCGTGGTGATGCTGTGGAACGCCAACAACACTTTTGGGTTTCACAGGATCGACTGGGCGGCTCTCACGTCCGCCGCGACGATCACTACGGTCAGCCGCTATATGAAGTTCAGGATGTGGGATTCGGGCCAGAACCCGATCGTCATCCCCAACGGAATCCCGCGCTCGTCGATCGTCGACGCGGATCCCGCGGCGGTGGCCGAGCTGCGCGACGCTGCGGCCGCCGACCACTTCTGCTTCAAGATCGGCCGCTTCGACCCGGACAAGCGATGGCTCATGGCCGTCTCAGCCATGGCGTACCTCAAGCAGCGAGGCGGGCGCGTAAAGCTCCTGATGCGCGGCGGTCGCGAGCCGCACGGCGCGGAGGTGATGAATCATGCCCGCCACCAGGACCTTGTCGTAGTCGACGCAACGACGCCCGTCGACGCGGCGGGGATGGCAAGCCTGCTCGCGCAGAACCCCGACGCCGACGTCATCAACCTCACCGGCTTCGTCAGCGATGCGATGCTCGGCCTCCTCTACTCGACGTGCGACGCGGTGCTCGCGAATTCGGGCCGCGAGCCCTTCGGCCTGGTCGGCCTCGAGGTGATGGCTGCGGCAGGCGTGGCGGTCACCGGGTCGACAGGAGAGGATTACGCCGAGGCCTATCGCAACGCCCTCGTGCTCGAGACCGACGACCCCATCGAGCTCGTGACGCAGCTCGCCCTGGTCAAGGACCGACCGGCCCTCGCCGCGTCGATGCGAAAGCGCGGGCGAGCGACGGCCCGCGACTACGTTTGGGAGAAGGTCATCGGTCAGCTCCTGCTACGGGTCGAGTTCGCCGCCGCCCAGCAGGCCGTAAGGGTGCCGCCGGCGCCTGCCGGGGCGGCGGCGAGGGGCGCGCGACCGCCGGCGAGAAGATCGGCGGCCGGCCGTGGCTGAGAACCTCGTCGTCTACACGATCGTGCACCAGCCCAGGCGGTTGAAGCTGCCCGCGCAGGTGATCCCCCCGAAGACCGCGCCCGACGACTTCGCGGCCTACATATTCGACGACGAGATGGACCGGCGCTACTTCGAGAAAGTCGCGAAGTACTCGTACGTGCCGGCCTCCGCGATGTTCCGCGACCTCACCCGGCGAGGTTGGCGGATGTCGATCGGTTTCAGCAACTCGTTCCTCGTGCAGGCCGAGATGTGGGGGCCGAAAGTCCTCGACTCCTTCAAACGGCTGTGCGCCGGCCCGAACGTCGAGGTCGTCTGCGTCGAGCCGTACCACTCGTGGCTGATGTACCTGGACGTCGTGGAGTTCAAGGAGTCGATGCTATGGGCCAAGCGGCGCCTCGAGGACCTGTTCCAGAAGCCGGTCGCGGTCACCGACACGACCGAGATGTTCATGTCGAACGACGTGTACTTCGCCCTCCAGCAGTGCGGCTTCGGCGGGGCGTTCATGGAGGGCCGCGTATGGCAGATGGGCTGGCGCGAGCCCACCCACGTCTATCGATACCCGCTGCAGAACCTCGCGCTGCTTGTCCGCCACCACGACCTGTCGGACGATGTCGGCTACCGGTTCTCCAACCGCGGCTGGAACATGTGGCCCCTGGCGGCCGACACGTACGCCGGGTGGATCCGCGAGACCTGGGGTGACGTCGTGACGCTGGGCTGGGACTTCGAGACGTTCGGAGAGCACCACCGTCAGGACTCGGGCATCTTCCAGTTCGTGCGCTCCCTCAACTCGCAGCTGAAGAAACGGAACGTGCGGATGATGCTGCCCTCAGAGGCGGTCGCCGTGCTGGCCGACCCGGGCTACGAGGTGCCGATCAACGAGTACGGGACGACGTGGGCGGGCGAGGGCGGTATGGAGTTCTTCCTGGGCAACCCCGCGCAGCAGGGCCTTTTCCGCTTGATGCACCACGCATATTCGAAGGCGAGGCTGACGGGCGACCCGAGGCTGATCGAGGTGGCCAGGTGGCTGCTGCAGTCGGACAACCTGCACCTGATCCAGTGGTTCGGCCGCTCCGGGTCGCAGGCGGAGGTGAGCGCCTATTTCACGCCGGACGAGTGGTGGGGCCTCGGAGCGAACGGAATCATCAGGGAACAGCAGCGCATCTATCTAAACTTCATCCGCGCTCTCGATGAATATGCGAACTAAACGCCGATGAAACCGCTCCACGTCGCGTTCGTCTGGCACATGCACCAGAGAGATGAGCGGAAACCGACGGTTTCCGCTCATCGCCCGGTCGGCTTCGCCGACGGGGACCCGGCCCTCACCACAAAAGGGTCAGGTCATGCTCGGTTCGGAAGGCCGGCGCTCACCTTCCAGGATTGGATTTACCGAAAGGTTTCTCCTTGCCGCGCCTTGGTGGCCAGGCTGCACTCGGAGTTGCGGCCGAGATGAACTCGGCCGCCCCTGCCACGCCATGAAACCGCTCCACGTCGCCTTCTTCTGGCACATGCACCAGCCGTATTACAAGGACGACCTCACCAGCACGTACCTGCTGCCGTGGGTGCGGCTTCGCTCGGCCAAGGACTACTACAAGATGCCGGCGCTGCTGGACGCCTACCCGAAGATCCGCGTTACGTTCAACCTCGTCCCGTCGCTGCTCACCCAGATCGAGGACTATGGAAAAGACGAGTCGGCCGACCTGTTCCTCAACCTGAGCAAGCGCGACGCCGCCGAGCTCACCCCCGAAGAGCGTGAGTTCCTGCTCCGCTGGGCGCGCGAGTCACCGCGGGCCCTGCGGGTCCAGCAGTCCCCGCGCTACCTCGAGCTCGCCTCGCGCTCCGCCGATGCGCAGTTCACCATCGCCGACATCCGCGACCTCCAGGTGTGGTTCAACCTCGCGTGGTGCGACCCCGTGCGGGTGGAGTCGGATCCCCGCCTCGCCGAGCTCAAGCGCAAGGACCGCGACTTCTCGGAGCGCGACAAGCAGCCGCTGTTCGACGCGCAGATGGAGATCATGCGGATGGTCATCCCCAAGTACCGGGAGCTCGCGGACCGCGGCCAGGCAGAGCTGACGTTCTCGCCCTACTACCACCCGATCCTTCCTCTGACCTGCCACGTCGACTCGGCGCGCAGCGCCAACCCCAACATCCAGCTGCCCGAGCGGCACTTCTCACACCGCGAGGATGCGGAAAGGCAGATCAGCCTCGGATCCGGCCTGTTCGAGCGACTGCTCGGTCGCAGGCCGAAGGGCATGTGGCCCTCGGAGATGGCGGTAGGGGAGAGCGTGATCGGGCTCGCCACCGGCGCGGGCCTCGACTGGATGATCAGCGATGAGGAGGTGCTGGCCCGCTCGCTCGACGCCCACTATTCTCGTGACGAGGATCTTTACCGCCCGAAGCGCCTGGAGCGCGAGGGCCAGGCCGTGGCCATCGTGTTCCGCGATTCGCAGCTGTCCAACGCCATCGGGTTCGACTACCAGCGCCTGCCGTCCAACGACGCGGCGCGCAACCTGGTCGGCCGGCTGAGGCGCATCCGCGACCAGCAGGGCGAACGCGACTTCCTGGCCGTGATCGCGCTCGACGGCGAGAACGCGTGGGAGTTCTACCCACGCGACGGTCACGACTTTCTAAACGCCCTGTACTCGGAGCTGGAGGCGAACCAGGAGATCGTCACCACGACCGTGTCGGAGTTCATCGCCGAGCACCCGCCCGAGCAGCAGCTCCACCACCTGCATACAGGCAGCTGGATAGGCGCGAGCCTCGACACGTGGATCGGGGACCCGGAGCACAACGTCGCGTGGGACCTCCTGTCCGAGACGCGCGATTGGCTCGATGAGCAGTCGAAGCTGCGGCCTAAGGAGTCCGAGCAGGCCATGCTCGCCTGGCGCGAGATCCTGATCACCGAGGGCAGCGACTGGTTCTGGTGGTTCAGCCGCAAGCACGACTCCGGCATGGACCAGATCTGGGACAACCAGTTCCGGCTGCACCTGCGAAACGTGTACAAGCTGATGGGCGCGCGCGCCCCAGCGAGGCTTTTCCAGCCGATCATCAAGCGGGCGCCGGCGGCTGACCGCGGCGGCCCGGCGGCTCTCATCAGCCCGGCCTCTCGCGACGACCCCAATTGGAACCACGCGGGCTACTACCTCGTCGGGTCAGGCTTTGGGGCCCTGCACCGCCCGGCCGGAATCGTCGAGCGCGTCCTCTACGGGAACGACGAGAAGAACCTGCACGTCCGGATCGACAGCCCCCGCTCGCCCGCCGAGCTGCAGGCGCAGAAGGTCGACTTCTGGCTTTACTGCTCCGGCGCGCCCGCCGGCGACGGCGCCGGCGACATGGACCTGCCGCTGTCCGAGTCCGAGACGGTGGACCTCGGCTTCGAGCCCGCCTACGTGATCAGGATCGTGCCGCGAGCACAGGGCGGCACAGTGACCGCCGCGCGGATCGTGGAGCCGGCCGGGCGCGCGCAGGGCGCACCAGATGAGCCGTCATCGAAGGCCGTGGTCGAGAGCAGCTGGGAGGTGCCCGACCCGTTCTTCGTCACCATCCCCTTCAAGCTGCTAAGCAAGCGGCCGGGCGACACCGTGGAGATGGCGCTGGTCGTGAGCCGCGACGGGAGCGACATCGAAGAGATTCCGCCGTCAGGCTCGCTTGGCGTTCGCGTCCCCGGCGAGGCCCTGACCGCGGATGTTCCACACGCGCAGCACCTCAAGGTGCTGGTCGCGACGGCCGAGCTGGCGCCTTTCGCGAAGCTCGGGGGCGTCGCCGACGTGGCCGCGTCGCTGTCGAAGGAGCTGCGCCGCCTCGGTCACGACGTCAGAGTCGTGCTGCCCCGCTACCGCCAGGTCGACGTCAGCCGGTACAACCTCCGCGCCGTGGTCAAAGACCTGCAGGTCCCGCTGGGCGCCCAGAAGATCGCGGCGACCATCTACGAAGGCCGCCTCGGGGAGATGGTCGTCTACTTCGTCGACTGCCCGCAGCTGTACGACCGCGACGGGATGTTCGGCTTCGGCGATGACGACGCGCGGTCGGTATTCTTCTGCCGCGCGCTGCTCGAGATGCTGCCGGCGCTGGACTTCTTCCCGGACGTGATCCACGTCCACGACTGGTTCGCAGCGCTCGTGCCAAACCTGCTCGACCGCGTTTACTCGCAGGGCCCGTACGCCGACATATCGACGAACCTGACGGTCCACAACCTTGCCGCGCAGGGTGTGTTCGGGTTTGGCGCACTGGTGCTGGCCGGCCTCGAGGAGTGGGGCCTGATCCACGTCGGCATCCCGGGCCTCGACAACGTGGTCAACGCGCTGGGCCGCGGCATCCACTTCGCGGACGTGGTCAACACCGTCAGCGAGCGCTACGCGGCGGAGATCCAGACACCCGAGTACGGCGAGGGTCTCGATGAGCTGCTGCGCCGCAACGCGCACAAGCTACACGGGGTGGTCAACGGCATCGACTACGACATCTTCGATCCGGAACGCGATCCGAACATCCCTCACCACTACTCGGGCGAGGTTCCTGAGCCGAAAGCGCTGTGCCGCACAGAGCTTCGCGCCCAGCTGGGTCTAGACGACTCCGGCAAGCCGCTGTGCGCGATCGTCTCGCGGTTCTACGACGTGAAGGGCATCGACCTGGTGGAGCAGGCGATGCCGCAGCTCCTTCATCTCGGCCTGCAGGTCGTCGTGATCGGCACCGGCGACCGCCGGTACGAGGACATGTTCCGGCGCCTGGCGGCCGAGGCCCCTCACCAGGTCTCCGTGTCGATCGGATTCGACGCGGCGATGGCCCAACGCATATACGCCGGGTCCGACATGTTGTGGATGCCCTCGCGGTTCGAGCCGTGCGGCCTGGCGCAGCTGATCGCGCTGCGCTACGGAACGATTCCAGTCGTGCGCGCGACCGGTGGGCTGGCGGACACGATCCGGGACTACGACCCCGTGGCGGGGACGGGCAACGGCTTCACCTTCGAGGCTTACGACCCCTGGCAGTTCTTCGCGTGCGTCGTGCGGGCGGCCGAGACGTTCCGCCACCCGCAACTGTGGGCGTGGCTGGTGCGCCGCGCGATGACGGAGGACGTGTCGTGGTCGCGCTCGGCGCACCGTTACGTGCAGCTTTACGTGGCCGCGGTAGCGACACGCCGAGAGCGCCGAGGCCTCACAGCAGTGGCGGATTGATCCCCTCGCCCCTTCGGGGCGAGGGTTGGGAGTGGTGCTGAAGCGGGCAGAGAGGAGGGAGAAGAACGCGGAACCCTCATGACGTGCGCCACACTAACCGCGTGTTTGACAGCTCGAACTACCCGCCCGACCAGGAGGCGGCGGACCGGTTCGTCGCCGAGATGAGACATGGCACGCTGGTCGCGTGCGCCGCCGGCGGCTACCCGCAAGTCAGCATCCTGCCGTTTGTCAAAACCGGCGACGTCATCGAGCTCCACTGTGTCCAGGACGATCCGACTTTTGAAGCGGTTCGCTCCGCCTCGCGCGTCACATTCTTCGTTTCGGACTTCCTCGCGTGGTCGCCTCATGACTGGGTCAGCGAGCACGACGCCGGTCGAGCCACGCTTCACTTCCGCGCCGTGGCCTTCGAGTGCGACGTCGAAAAACTATCGACCGACCCCGAAGATGTGGCCGGCGCCCTCAGCCGGCTGGTGGCGGCGTACGAGCCAAACGCCTCGTACGAGCCAATCAAGATGGGCGAGTTCTACGGATCGCGCCTGCGGCGCCTGGCCACCATGCAGCTGCGCATTGTGCGCCGCCACGTCAAGTTCAAGACCGGACCGGCGGGCTCCGCCGAGACCAAAAGGAAGGTCGCGAGACGGCTCCGCGAGCGGGGTCAGCCCGGCGACGCCCGAGCGGCCGACGTCATTGACTCCTACACAGTGTCTAACCATTGACCATCGCGGCCGAGCCTTGCTACTGGCGGCCCTCACGAGGCTTCCGGATTGGTCTGGTACAGCGCCACGAAGACGGGAGCTTTACCCTCCCCAGTCGGGCAGCAACCTCAGTTGGTCCACGCGCCGCGCGCCCGGTGCGTAGGCGGTGTTGAAGTAGTCGATCACCATGCGACGCGCCGAGAACGCGGTCGCCGTGTATCGGATCGAGGCGCGCATCATCTCCACCCAGCGCTGCGGGATGCCGTTCGCGTCCCGCTCGAAGTAGGCGGGCACGACCTCGCGCTCGAGCAGGCGGTAGAGCCCTTCGGACTCGGCGTGGTCGTCCACCTCCTGGCGGTCCAGCGTCGCGCCTGAGGGGATCGCCCATCCGAGCTCGGGACGGTATGCCTCGTCCCACCACCCGTCGAGGATGCTGACATTGAGACCGCCGTTCGCGCCCGCCTTCATGCCGCTCGTGCCGCTCGCCTCGAGGAAGCGGCGAGGGTTGTTCAACCAGGCGTCGGCGCCGTGCACCAGGTGGCGGGCGAGCGCGATGTCGTAGTCCTTGAGGAACGCGACGCGTGGCTCGGAGCGAGAAACCGCCACCACGCGCGCAAGGATCTCCTTACCAGCCTGGTCGGCGGGGTGCGACTTCCCGGCGAAAAGGAGCTGCACCGGCTGCTTCGAGTTGTTCAGCAGCGTGCCCAGTCGCTCGCGGTCCTGCAGCAGCAGGTCGGCGCGCTTATACGGTGCGAAGCGCCTGGCGAAACCAAACGTCAGCGCGTTGACGTCCAGCACCTTGTGGTCTTCCGACCGCTTGTTGGCGATCTCGATCAGGCGGCCCTTCAGCTTCAAGTGGGTGGCCCACAGCTCCCCGGCCGGGATCTCGAACACCGCCTGCCAGCGCCCGTCCAAACCGTCGAGGTCCCACCAGTCCGGACCGACGAACCGGGTCAGCAGGTCTGCGATCTCGGGCGCGAGCCAGGTCGGCATGTGCACGCCGTTGGTGACCGAGCCGATGGGCACCTGCGCCTCGGGCAGGTCCTTCCACGCGTCCTTCCACAGCCGGCGGGAGACCGCGCCGTGCAGCCGGCTCACGCCGAACGACTGGTCCGCCAGCCGCAGGGCCGCGTACGTCGTGGTCAGCATCTCGCGGGGGTCGCCAGGCCGCAGTCGCCCGAGGTCCATGAAACGGTCGAAGGAGATGCCGACCTGGCTCAGGTAGGGGTTCAGCAGGTCCCAGACGAGGCCGGGCTCGAAGAAATCGCTCCCCGCCGCGACCGGCGTGTGCGTCGTGAAGACGATGCCAGCGCGGGCGACGAGCCGCGCCTCCTCGAGTGTCATCTGGCGCGAGGTGCGGAGCTCGCGGATGCGCTCGATCGCGCACAGGAAGCTGTGGCCCTCGTTCAGGTGGAAGACTCCCGCGTCGATGCCGAGGGCGTGAAGGGCGCGAACCCCGCCGATGCCGAGCACGATCTCCTGGCGCAGGCGGCGGTCGGGCTCGGGGACGTACAGGCGATCGGTGATGGCACGCAGGTCGGGTTCATTGGCCTCGAGGTCGGTGTCGAGTAGGAAGAGCGGCACGCGGCCGACCTGCGCGCGCCACACGCCGATGCGCACGTTGCGCGATCCGATCGGCGCCTCGACCTCGATTCCCTCCACCTTGTGGACCGGCAGCTCCGCGCCCCGGTTCTCGGAATACACCTCGACCTGGTGGCCGCGCGCGTCGATCTCCTGCCGGCCGAAGCCCTGCCTGTAGAAGAGGCCGACCGCGACGAGCGGCAGGCCGAGGTCACTCGTCGCCTTCAGGTGGTCTCCGGCGAGGACGCCGAGGCCTCCTGAATAGATGGGGAGGCATTCCGCGAGGCCGAATTCGAGCGAGAAGTACGCGACGACCAGGGGCGCTTTCGCTTCCATGAAGCCCGGGTGGCGGTCGTAGTACTCGCGGTAAGCCGTGCGCGCACCTTCCAAAGCGGCCTGCACTTCAGGCCGCTCGGCGGCGCGGGCGACTCCATCCTCGCCGAGCGTCGCGAGCATGAGGACCGGGTTCTGGTGGGTCGACTCCCACAGCTCGGGGTCGATCATGAGAAACAGCGATTTGATTCGAGGCTGCCAGGTCCAGAGGAGGTCGTGGGCAAATTGATTGAGTTCCTCAAGCACGGACACTCTCAGGAGTGTCGCTGGGGATTCCGGCCGGATCTTCGGCGCCCAGGCGGCCGCATTGCGTCGTTGCTTCCTGCGCGCGCTCGGTCACGCATCCACGGGATGCGCTCCCTCGCGTGCTCGGAAGCGCCTAGCACTGCGACCACCTGGACACAGAATCTCTCGGCCGGAACCCCATCGACACTCCTAAGATCGTATTGGGTTGGCCAGATGAAGGCGGTCGTGATGGCCGGAGGCGAGGGCTCGCGCCTCCGCCCGCTCACCAGCCGCCAGCCGAAGCCGATGGTCCCGGTCGCAGGGCGGCCGATCATGGAGCACATCCTCCTGCACCTGAAGCGGCACCAGATGCGGGACATCGTCGCCACGGTGCAGTACCTCGGCGCGTCGATTCGCAACTATTTCGGCGACGGCTCCGAGCAGGGTGTCGCGCTCACCTACTCGGTCGAGGACTCGCCTCTCGGCACGGCCGGCTCGGTCATGCTCGCGCGCCAGCAACTCACCGAGCCGTTCGTCGTCATCTCGGGCGACTCGCTGACGGACATCGACCTCGCCGCCGCCGCCCGCTTCCACCGCGAGCGCCGCGCGATCGCCACCATCGTGCTCAAGCCGGTACCCAACCCGCTCGAGTACGGCGTCGTCGTCGTTGATGACGGCGGGGCGGTGCAGCGGTTCATCGAGAAGCCGAGCTGGGGTGAGGTCATCTCGGACCTCGCGAACACAGGCATCTACATCCTCGACCCCGCGGTCTTCGACTTCTTCCGGCCGGGCGAGGTGACCGACTGGTCGGGCGACGTATTCCCGAAACTCCTCAAGCAGGGCGAGCGCGTCTTCGGGTGGGTTGCCTCGGGCTACTGGGAGGACGTGGGCAGCCACGCCGCGTACGTCAAAGCCAACTTCGACTGCCTCGAGGGAAGGGTCAAGGTGCAGATCCCCGCGGACAGGACAGGCGACTCGACGTGGGTCCACGCGGACGCGGAGGTGTCGCCTGGCGCGCGCATTGACGGCCCTGCGCTCATCTGCGCCGGCGCTAAGGTGCGCTCGGGCGCGTGGGTCAACGGGCCCTGCGTGATCGGCCCGTACACCACCATCGACTCCGGGGCGAAGATCTCCAACTCCATCACGTGGGACCACACGTATGTCGGCCTCAACACGAGGCTGCGCGGCTCTGTCGTGTGCCGCTCGGTGACGATCAAGAACGGGTGCCTACTCGAAGAGGGGAGCGTCGTCGGCAGCGACGTCGTGATCGGGGCGGGCTCGACCATCAACGCCAATGTGCGGATCTGGCCGAACAAAGAGGTCGAACCCGGCGCGGTCGTGCACGAATCGATCATCTGGGCGGGCTCGTGGAAGCGCGGGCTGTTCAGCTCCTATGGGCTCAACGGGCTGATCAACGTCGAGTTCACGCCCGAGTTCGCATCGCGGCTGGGCGCAGCGATTGGTGCGCTCACGCCGAAGGGGACCGACATCGGCATCTCGCGCGATTACAACCGGTCGTCGCGCATGATCGGCCGCGCGCTGATGTCGGGGATGATCTCGGCCGGCGCAAACGCCACCGACCTGTCGGTCCTGCCGGCGCCGGTGTCGCGGTACTGGGCGCGCCACAACCATGTCTCCTCGGTGCACGTGCAAACCTCGCCGGTCGACCCGCGCTCCGCCGACATCCGCATCTTCGACGACCAGGGGCTGGACCTCGACAAGCGCAGCGAGCGCAAGCTCGAGGGCCTTTTCTTCCGCGAGGACATCCGGCGGGTGTCTCACTACGAGATCGGGCGCATCGTGCGCCGCGACGGCCAGACGGAACGATACGTCGACGACATGATCGCCAAGCTGGACCTCGAGGTTCTCCGCGGAGCGGCCTTCAAGGTGCTCATCGACTACAACAACGGCGCGGCCGCGATCGTGCTACCGAGGGTGCTGCAGGAGATGAACTGCACCGTGATCCCGCTCAACGCCTCTCCGGCCGAGGTGGTCCTGGAGCAGGACGAGAGCACCTTCCGCGACCACCTGAACGAGATGGGGGTGATCGTCTCGGCGATCAGGGCCAAGCTCGGGGTCTTCATCGACACCCCGGGGGAGAGGTGCTTTCTCGTCGACGAAACGGGCTCGGTGCTCGACCACGACACGGCTTTCGCGGTCCTGGCGCAGCTGGCGCTGGTCAACCGCTCAGGGATGGTGCAAGGGCCGGCGTCCGCATCGCTGGCGTTTTCGATGATCGCGGACCGGCTAAACAGCCGGTTCGTGCCAACCAAGATCACGCCGGGTGCCGTCCTGCGTGCTGCGCAGCATGCCGACACGGTGGTGGCTTCGGACGGCTATGGCGGTTACTGCTGGCCGGATTTCGCCGTCTCGTTCGACGCGATCTTCACGACGGTCCGCGTCCTCGAGCTGCTCGCCAAGAACGGCACGTCGCTGGGCGCCCTGCGCGAGCGCATCCCGCCCGTAGCTCACCGCACCGCGGTCGAGTTCTGTCCGTGGGAGGTGAAGGGCCGCGTGATGAGAACCATGATGGAGAGGCACATGCGGGACCGGGTGGACCTGACGGACGGCGTGAAGGTCTTCGTCGAGGGTGGCTGGGTGCTGGTGGTGCCCGACGCCGACCGGCCCGAGTACCACATCATCGCATCGACCCTCGACCAGGCCGTTTCGGATCGGCTCGTCGGCGAGTACTCGCAGCTGGTGCGCTCTGTGGTGGCCGAAGCCGCACCGCGGGCCGAAGCCGTGGTCGAGACGTAGCGCCCTAGAATCATCTGTCTCGTAAGGCGGGAGTAGCTCACCTGGCAGAGCGCAACCTTCCCAAGGTTGAGGTAGCGGGTTCAAGTCCCGTCTCCCGCTCCAGCTTTGATTGTGCTACAAATAGCACATGGCTACCGTAGGTGTTCGTGAACTCCGCCAGCGCGCGAGCGAACTGCTGCGTCGCGTTGCAGCGGGTGAAACCATCGAGGTGACGGATCGGGGACGACCCGTAGCCGTTCTGGCCCCCATGCCGGAGGCCGAGCCTCTTGAGCGTCTTCGAGCCGCCGGTGAGGTAATTGCGGCTGCTGGTGGTCTTGACGATCTTCCCAAGCCCTTGCCTTTGCCGGCGGGGAAGGAAGCGCCCTCGGCAGTCCTGGCTCGGCTGCGGCGCGATGACCGCTGACCGGGCGATCTATCTGGATTCCTCGGCGATCGTAAAGCTCGCCATCGCGGAGAGCGAGTCAGCCGCGCTGCGCAGATATTTGCGTCGCCGTGCCCCGTTGGTCGTCAGCGCACTGGCGCGAACCGAGGTTGCCAGAGCGCTCCTGCCGCTGGGCGCTGCGGCTGTGCAAAGGGGCCACGATGTTCTGAGCCGCATCGAGCTGATCCGGGTGAGCGACCGGATTCTTTTGGAGGCCGGGTCGTTGCCTCCTGTTGAACTTCGCTCGCTGGACGCCATTCACCTGGCGACGATGCGGCAGCTGGGTGTGAGCCTTCGACGGCTGGTGACCTACGACAGCAGGATGGCTGCAGCCGCTTCGGACCTAGGGATAGCGACGGTCGCCCCCGCGTAGCCGGTGTATGGGATCGAACGCCCGCAGTTGTCAAAGCGGTAAACGAACTCGACCCCCTGGTTGGCACTTGGGGCGTTGGACCCCGTCTCCCGCTCCAAGTTCGTCGGCGGTGCCTTCCTTACTTCGTGTTGTGGGCTGCTACCTGCGGATAATCTCCCATCGATGGACGGGCTGTCGGCGGTCCGGTTGAGGGCTCTGGCCAACCGACGTTTTCGCGGGCTGCTCCTCGTCTGGGCCGGGCTGCCGATCGCGTTTTTCTATTTTTGGTTCGGTCTGCTGCAGCCACTCCTATTCGGAAGCGATTTAGGCGACTTTCAGGAGAGCTACCTCCGAGCTGCCGGACGCCTTTCCGCCGGTATGGATCCTTATGACCTGTGCCAGACGGTGGGTTGCCTGGAGCCGACGGGTCCTCAGTTCGTAATGCCGCCCCTGCTGGCCTGGCTCCTGCAGCCTGTCGTCGGGGTTGAGGGGCATCTGCTTGGCGTCGCTGTGATCATCGTCCTGAACATTTCGCTGGCCGTCTTCCTCTTCTGCACCTTGCGGGTGTTGAGGGTGCGTGACTGGCAGCTTGGGCTTTTGCTCGTGCTGGTCGCGGTCAGCTTCGAGCCGGTCATAGGCAACGTAGCTGAAGGCCAGGTCAACCTTGTATTGCTAGCTCTCTCGGGAGTCTGGCTCTGGGCCTGGGTCGACGGCGCTTGGTGGGGTGGCGTCGCGCTCGGCGCAGCGGTGGCCCTGAAGTTGATTCAGGCGCCGGTCGGCCTCTTGCTCCTCGTGGCGCGCAGGTGGTCGATGCTGGCGGCGGCGGCATTGACGGGTTTGGGCTTGTGGCTGGTGGCGGCGCCGCAGTACCTGACCGAGTACGTGTTCAAGGTGCTCCCTGCGATCGACGCCGGTACGGGTTTGTTCGAGAATCATTCGCCGGGCGGGACGGTCACGCGGCTGCTCCAACCGGATACGTTCTTCGGCGCTGTGCGAGGTAGCCCACCCGCGGCACGCGTCATTGCGCTGCTCATCGCACTGGCCGCCCTTGCCCTGACGCTGTGGGTAGTGCGCCCGCCGGCCGCCTTCTCGCCCGGCCGTGCACTAGAAGCAGCCGCGATCGTGGCTGTTACGCCGATGGTGGCCAGTTACTCATGGGGTACGCACCTGGTCCTGCTCTTGCTTCCGATGCTGGTCCTCATCGCCTGGGGCGTACGCCGCCGCGACTGGACGGTTCTGGGTCTCATCGCGGCGAGTGATCTGTTGCTTGGCCCCGCCCATCACTGGTTCGGAACGCTGCTCGCATCCGGTTACTCGAACGTGTTGGTGCTCCGGTTGATGGCGGAATTCGGCGTGGTCGGCGTCATTCTGATCTGGATCGCGAGCCTTCTCGCCGTCCGGCGCGAGCGGTCAGTAGAAGGCAGCCAGTACCGCGTCGGAGATATTCGGGAGTCTCATTCAGGCGTAAGAGAGGCGGATGCGGCGAGCGGGAGGGCTTTCGTGTAAGCGCCCAAGCGGAGGCTTACCAGCCAGATGCAGAGGGCTGCCAAGCCGGGGGCAATCTCATAGAAAACAGCGCGGGCCACGAAGTAGTTGAGTGTCGTGACCAGGGTGTAGAGCACGGGATACTCGGCGACGAAGAAGAGCGAGACGGCGAGCATGGCCAGTGCGAACCAGGCGCGGAAGCGCAGGGCGCGAGCGGCCAGCAGCAGCCCGACCGGGAGGAGGAGGAGGAGGTGGGGAGCCCCGAGGTAATTGTTGAGCAGAGGCACCGCGGCGAGGGCGATCAACGCCTCGAGATGGCGGTCGGCAAGGCCGCTGAGGGCACGAGCGGAGAAGAAGAGGACGACCAGCACAACAGTGAACAGGAAGAAGCGGGCCTCAGGGTAGGTCGGGTCGTAGTAGAGATTGTCAGCCCCAGGGTGGAGCATGCGCTCGAAGTCGGCGAGCAGGGAGGTGTTCTGGGCGCCGGTGGGGACGGTGTTGGTCAGCCGTGGCAAGACGGTCGTGAGGAACTCGTACGTGAGCGCGAGACCGCCGACCAGGACCGTCGCGAGCAGGGTGGCGGTCGCTAAGCCGAGACCGCGCCATTCACGACGGAACAGGGCGAGTGCAAGGAGTGGTGCCTGCTGAAGCTTGAGACCCACATTGAGGCCGACGAAGAACCAGCCCCACTGGGCGGCGCGACGGTAAGCGAGAACCCAGGCCAAGGAGAGAGGAACCAGGACAACGTTGAGGTTGCCGGCTTCAAGGTTGGCAACCAGGCCGCTCGAGAGCAAGAACGCGTCGAGGGTGAAGAGGCGGGCGGTCCAGGAGCTCACACCAAGCAGGTGCCATGTGAGGACCACCGAGGCGAGGACAGAGAGCTGGAGGACGACCAGGGCGACCACATGGGCTTGATCCAACGAGAGCAGGGCCAGGGGCTGTAGCAGACGGGCGAAGAAGGGCGGGTAGATGTAGCCCACCGAGAGGGAGAAGGCAAGATGATGGTTGTAGCGCAGGTAGGGATCGAGGTTGTGGTTGAGGTCGGAGGCGGCTCGGTAGTAGGCGTCGAAGTCACCCATCGGCTGCAACTTCTGGGAAAGGAAGAGGGTGCTGATTGCGTAGGTCCAGATGCCGGCAGCGGTGATGGCACCCGCTGAGAGCCTGATCATCCAAGGTTGAGTGGCGGCCAGGCGGAGCCGGACCAAGAATGGCGGGCGGGCGACGGACAAGACGGCCATGAACTTTAACCTGCTGGTTGTCTTCCAGCTTCGGCTGACTGACGATCGCGTCAATCCACGAATACGTCTGGTCGACATCTGGTCAGCAGTTCAACCGAGCGCCGATGAGAGTCCTGAGGCAAGCCTCGCATCTCGAAGAGTTCTGAATCTGCGGCGAGCAGACCCAAGACCGCCAGTGCAGGTCGGGCATCTCGACGGCCACTAACACGCCGAGCGCAGGATCAAGCTAGTGGCCGCCTCGAGCTCCATGGACGATGAGCCCGCTTTGAGTGGTACCACGCTTGTGCGCTGCCTTGCGAAGCCGTTCTGCACGCCCGCTTGATTCATGCGCGCTAGTACGCAATCCGTAGTACTATTCCATGCGCAGGATGCAGCACTCCAACGGTGGCCCGATCGACACGAGCCAGCTTCTGAAGGGCGTTCTCGACCTCGCCGTCCTTGCGGTCCTCGCCGAGCAGGACAGCTATGGATATGACGTTTTGCGCCGGCTGCGCGAAAGCGGGTTGGATGGCATAGGCGACGCCTCCGTGTACGGAACGCTGCGGCGGCTCTATCGGGCGGGAGACCTCAAGTCGTACGTCGTTCCGTCCGGGGAAGGACCGCATCGCAAGTACTACGCGCTGAACAATCGCGGCCGCACCTCACTCGACCAATCCGCGAAGACGTGGGGCTCGTTTACCAAGGCCCTCGATCACCTGCTCAACGGGAGGAGCACTGCCAATGCCAGATAGCAAACCAGCCAACGACGTTGCCGGCTATGCCGACGCGGTGCGGGCCGCCCTTGCCTCACTCCCCGAGAGGGAGCGTGAGACCCTCCTCGAAGATCTCGAGAGCCATCTGGCCGAGGTCGCGAGCGAGTCGGATTCTCCGCTGCACGAACGACTCGGGAGGCCCGAGGCCTACGCGGCCGAGCTCAAACTCGCTTACGGCGCCGCGGCGGATGCGAACGAGACACAACGGCGCAGCCCGATACGCGAGAGGCCGATGTCGTTGATACACGCGGTCACTGGCACTCGGGCCTATCGAGAGGTGCACGCCATGCTGCCCGAGCTGCGCCCGGGCTGGTGGATCCTGCGGGCCTACCTGGCCGTCCTGTTTCTCGCCTTCTTGTTCAGAGGACAAGACAATCTTCGGCCGATCCCCAACCCGTTCTCGAGCCTCGGCCTTTTCCAGATCCTGGCCACCGTGGGCGCAATCGTCGTCTCGGTTCGACTTGGCCGGCGGGGCTTACCCGACAAGAGGAGCTGGCGAGTCGCCGCGATGGGGGCAAACGCGGCGATCATGGTGCTGGCGTTGCCCGTCCTCGTGGACATGGGCACCGGCTCCACGTACGCGTACAGCGGCGCCGACACTTCCGGCTCGTACGCCCCGCCAGTGGAGGCGAGCTATTACATCCCAGGTGTGACCAACGTCTATCCGTATTCGGCAGATGGAAAGCCGCTGAAGGGGGTCCTTCTTTACGACCAGGACGGGCATCCACTGGTCTTGGACACTGGCAAGGGCGGTGTGATCACAAACGTTCCGATTGGCGCTGACGGCCTGCCAATCCCCAACGCGTACCCACTTGACCAGCGAGATCAGAACGGACAAACCCTCCTGCCACCGCGGGTTGCGCTGCCACCAGTCCCTACTGCAACGCCAGCCTCCACCAGCCCGACTCCCACGCCAACGCCGTGACGCGGTCTACTGAACAGCCACGTTTGCCCCCGCGTAACCTGCGCACGAGATCGGTGCGGCTTCAGCTGCCGAATCGGTTAAACGAACTCAACCTGTTGATTGGCACCTCGGATGTCTTACTCCGTTTCCCGCTCCAATCCAATTTCGGACCGGACCGGATCTGAATTCTCGTCGGCAACACATTGACCAGGCTGCTGATGGTCGTTGCGCTTGTCATGTCGATGCTCGCGTGCAACTCTGCCACAGCGGGCGCCCAGCTCCACGTGCCGGCCGACTACCTTCGGGTCGTTCGTGTCGCCGTTGAACGACGCGCAGCGAAGTTCGCGTTGATGACCGGCAGCCAGGGCAGCGTGTCGAGCGTTCTCCGAAGCCGAGTTCGAGCGCCTGCTCAAGACGCTGCGGTGAGCGGCTCGGCGGGCGGGATCCGCAGGGGAAGGGCGAGCCAAGCCATCGCTGCGGCCGCCGCGACGCCTGGCGCGAAAGCCAGCACCGCCACCCCGCTCGCGTCCCACAGCGCGCCCGCGACCAGCGGCACGATGAACGCCGCGCTGTACTGGAACGTGAAGATGGCGGCGCTCATGCGGTGCACGTCACCGGCCGCCGCCAGCCTCGGCGGGAGCGTCAACACGACGATGAACGCAAGCGCGGCGGCGAAGCCCAGCACGAAAGCCCACACGACCACGCCCCAGCCCGGGGTCACGATGATGCCCAGCTGCGCCACCGCCATCAGCACGCTGGAGCCGATGAATCCCACACGCCCCGTCAACAGGCGCTGCCAGATCGCCACGGCCGGCGCGGTGAGCAGCTGTGAGCCGTTCAAGACGGCGAGGGTCGGCGTGATCAGGTTGTGGCGGCCGGACTGGTCGAGGAAGTCGGGGATGTACGCGTTGCTGCCGAAGTACACGGCCGATGCCATGCCCATGACCAGGCCGATTCGCACCGTCTGACCCTCGCGCCAGCTGGGCCACCAGCGCGCGGGGACGGCCGGCCGCAGTCCGCGTCGCGGAAGGGCGAGCGTGATCGCAAGCGCGGTCGCCGCCACCACCACCGACCACATGGCAATCGCATAGCGCCAGTCACCGTGCGCGAGCGGCAGGACGCCGACGGGCGTGGTGAGCGCGGTCGGCACCGTCTCGCCGATCAGGATGCCGTTGGTGTAGACGGCGGTCGCGATGGCGATCCGGCGCGGGAACCACTCGCGAACCAGGGACGGGAACGCCGGCTGGCTCACCGCGATACCGACGCCCATCAGGAACGTCGCGCTAAACAGGACCCGCGTGCTCGGACCCAATCCGCGCAGGGCGCCGAAAACGGCCACGGACCCGAGGCCGATCAGCAGCGCGCGCCGCACGCCGAGCCGCGCGATGAGAAGCGACCCCGGCACCGCGGCCACGGCGAGCAGGAGCACGGGCAGCGAGACCAGGGCGCCGACGGCCGTCTCGCCGAGGTGCAGCTCGCGGTGGATCAACGGAACGAGTGGCGGCACGGCCAGCATCGTCAGCCGTAGGTCGATCCCGCCCAGCCACAGCAGGAGGAGCCGCACACCGTCCGCACGTGTGAGCCTCATGCGGCGCTAATGATCGACTCCCCCATACTTGTGCGCGTGGCAGGCCTCCTCATCGTCACCGCCGCCGGACCCGAGGACCCCACGCGCGCCAGCGTCCCGTTCCACATCGCGGTGAACGGCGCCCGGCCCGCTGGGGTGGAGGTCGCCGTGGCGCTTGCGGGCGGGGCCGCGGAGCTGATCAAACCCGACGTCATCGCCAACGTCCTCGGTCTCGGCATCCCGCCGCTCCGTGAGCTGCTCGACAAATGCCTGGAGAAGGACGTACGCCTCTACGTTTGAAAAGGCTGTGCTGAGGCCCGTGGGGTCTTACCGGAGATGCTCACCCCGAATGCCTCGTACATCACGCCGCCCGACCTGGTGAAGCTGACGATGGAAGCCGACAAGGTCCTCAGCTTCTAGTAGCGCCGATCGCCGCGAGTGCGCTGGGGTTCTCGAGCGAGGACAGGTCGCCGGGATCCTTGCCGGTATAGACGGACTTCACGACCCGCCTCAGGATCTTGGCGTTGCGGGTCCGCGGCAGGTCGGTGACGAAGTGGATCGCGCTTGGCCGCAGCGGTTTTCCCAGCGCGGCGGCCACCAGGTCCTGGAGCTCGACCCCAAGCGCGTCGCTGGGCTTGCGGTTGGGGCGCAGGATGACGAAGCACACGAGCACCTCGCCCTTCAGCTCGTCGGGCACGCCGATGGCGGCGGACTCGGCGACCGCCGGGTGCCCGACCAGCACCGACTCGACCTCTGCGGGTCCCAGCCGCTTTCCGGCCACCTTGATCGTGTCGTCGGAGCGGCCCAGCACGTACCACAGCCCGTCGTCGGGAGCCTCGTACGCCCAGTCGCCGTGCACCCAGATGCCCTCGAACCGGCTCCAGTACGTGTCCAGGTAACGCTGGCGGTCCCCCCAGAAGCCTCGCGTCATGCCGGGCCACGGGTTGCGGATCGCGAGCTCGCCGACCTCACCGCGCACCGGCTTGCCTTCGGCGTCGAGCACGACGGCGGCGATGCCGGGCACCGGGCCCGCGAACGAGCAGGGCCGCAGGTGCGTGATCACGTTGCCGCACAGGATGCCGCCCGAGATCTCGGTGCCGCCCGAGTAGTTGATGACGGGAATGCGCCCGCCCCCGATGTGCTTGAAGAACCACTGGAACGGCTCGGGGTTCCACGTCTCGCCGGTGCCGCCGAGGATGCGCAGGCTGCTCAGGTCGTGGTGCGCGGGCACCTCGGCGCCGTGCGACATCAGGCCGCGAACCAGGGTGGGGGAGACTCCGAGCACCGTCACCCTGTGGTCGGCGACCATGCGCCACAGGCGGTCGGCCGCCGGGTAGTCGGGCGTCCCTTCGTACAGGACCATCGTGGCGCCGAGGATCAGCGACCCGAAGATGAGCCAGGGGCCCATCATCCAGCCGATGTCGGTGTACCAGAAGATCGTGTCGTCCGGGCCCACGTCGAAGCCGTGCGCCATGTCCTGGGCGGTCTTCACCGGGAAGCCGCCGTGCACGTGCAGCGTGCCCTTGGGCTTTCCGGTCGTGCCCGACGTGTAGATGATCATCAGCGGGTCTTCGGGGTCCAGCTCGTGCGTGTGCGTGCGGTCGGGCTCGTCCTCCAGCAGGACCTCCCAGATGTAGTCGCGGCCGTGGGTCCACGGCACGTCGCGCACGACGCGGCGGTGCATGATCACCCTGGTCACGGTCGGGCACGACAGCAGCGCCTTGTCCGCGGTCTCCTTCATTGGCACAACGTTGCCGCGGCGGTAGAAGCCGTCCGCGCAGATCAGCACCTTCGCCTCGCCGTCGCGGAGTCGGGCGGCGATCGCGTCGGGCCCGTAGCCAGAGAAGATGGGGATGATGACCGCGCCGATCTTGGCCGTGGCCAGCACCGAGATGGCGACCTCGGGGCACATCGGCATGAAGATGCCGACCCGGTCGCCGGGCCGCACGCCGAGGCGGCGCAGCGACCCCGCCAGCTTGCAGACCTGCTGGTCGAGCTCTCCGTAGGTGAGCTTGCGGACCTCGCCCGGCTCGCCCTCCCAGACGATCGCGAGCTTGTCGTGGTGCTCGCTGTCGCGGTAGCGGTCGAGGCAGCTCTGGACGATGTTCATCCGGCCGCCGATCCACCATTTCGCCCAGGGCTTACCCTCTGACAGGTCCACGACCTTGTGGTAGTGGCGGTAGAAGGCGATGTCGATGTCCTTGATCGCCGCGTCCCAGAACCACTCGATGTCGTCGTCAGCGCGCTTGAGCAGCTCGGCAAAGGTCTCGATCCCGTGCTGGTCCATGAACCGCTTGAGCCGGCTCTTCGCGATCACGTCGAGGCTTGGCTCCCACATCACGTCCCCGATGACTACCGGCTGCACCACGTCAGGATTCTAGTTGGCCTGGCTCTACACTCCCGGTCCATGGGCGTGCTGCCTGCGGACTTTGCGGAGACGCTCGCCCGCGTCGTCCAACCAGGGCACCATGAGGCGGTCGCCGGCGTGATCGAGGCGGCTACGCTGCTCGATGACGCCGGCCTGCGCATGTTCCTCGAGCTGTTCGCGGCCCGAATCCGAGCGTCGGCCGCGCCGATCAGGTACGAGGAGCTTCAAGGCTTCCTGCGCCGCGCCGAGCGCGCAAGCGCTCCCTGATCAGCTCGGCTTCCTGCAGCAGCTCCCAGTAGTTGATCCACGCGGCCCGGGCGACGGCTACGGCGCCGCGCGCCTTGAAGCGCTCACGGGCCGCTCGCACGGCATGCTGCTGTGCGTAGCACCACCTGTCCCACGCACGCTCGACGGTGCAGTTGATGAGCTCGAGCCACTCACCATCCGCGCCGTTGTTGGTTGGGCCCGGCAGCGTGAGCACCTTCCACACTTGGTCATCGCGTACCACGGTCATGACCGGCTGACCGCTCGGTCGGCCGGCGTGGCGATTCGGGTGAGCGTGGTTCGGATTCGCCGCCATCAGCCGCTGCTGGACCGCGAAGACAAGGTCGTGCGCGGCGTGCAGCGTCGACGGCGGCAGCGGTGGATTTCGCCTGCCTAGCCGCAGTTGCAGTGATTGGATCGCCTCGCGAACGCGGGGAGGCGCTTCGGTCTCGTCTTCGAGCCGCAGCGCCTCGACGTGATCGAGCAATACGTCGGACTCGGCGAGGAGAGATCTTCGGCGATGCTCTGTGGCTTCGTCTGATTGAGCCAGGGTCGCGGTGACGGCCATGCGCAGCACCATAGCCATCCCAAATCGTTTGTCAAGTATAAGTTTACAAGCTACTTCTTCTTAACAAGCTGGATTGTCCCCGTGACGCGCTGGCCATAAGGTCGCGTCGTGATGCGACGTTGGCTTACGGCGGCACTGGCGCTGGCGATCGGGTGTGGAGTGAGCGCGGCTCTGTTGATCTTCACGAGCCCGGACCGCGATAAGACGGAGGTCTACGCCGCCGCGCACGATGTGCAATCCGGTGCGCCGCTTGGGCCTGATGCCATCACCCTCGTGAAGGTGAACGCCGGCAGCGCGCGGCTTGTGCTCTTCGCGCGCGGTGATCAAGTGAAGCTCGAAGGGCTTCGCGCGACCCACGAGCTGGTGTCCGGGCAGCTGATCCAGCGCGGTGACGTGAGCGCCGATGACGCAAGCACCGACAGGAGGCTCGTCTTCGTGCCCATCAAGGACTCGCCGTCGCTGGTGTCGGGCTCGAAGGTCGACCTGCTGGCCGTCGATGTCTCGGCCGACCACGTGTCGGTCGTCCCGTTCGCGCTTGGCGTAGAGGTCCGTGCGGCGGTTGCGGGAGGGCTGATCGTCGTCGTGTCTTCCGAGCAGGCCCCGGCATTTGTTTACGCGGCGAACGCGATGAAGCTGACCGCCGTCATCGCGGAGCCCGGAACCGGCACTGGGGCAGAGGGCGCGGTTTCGGCCGAGGACCAGGCGATGGCGGTCGCGACTCAGCGATGAGCGCGATCACACCTGCGGCTGTGGAGTTGGCGATCCGCGCCCGCGTCGAGGCGGCGCTCGCGCTCGAGCTGGCGCGCCGCGACCGCACGCGACTCCGCGTGGAGGACCAGGGGTGGATCTACCACCTGGTTGGCCGCCTGGTCAGCGAGGAGCATGACCTTGGAGGCGGGGAGTCGGAAGAGCTGTGGCGCCGCGTCTTCGCGTCGGTGACACCGCTGGGCCCGCTGGCCGAGCACCTCGCAGACCCTGACGTCGAAGAAGTCCGCATCAACGGAACGGCGTCCTGCTTCGTCTTTCGCGCCGGTGAGCGGCAGGCTGTTCCACCGCCGTTCGACGACGAGGACGCCCTGGTCGAGCTGGTTCACTGGTACACGGACGGCACGCCTAGCGCGCGGCTGGATCGTGCCAGCCCGACGGTCACGATGACCCTGCCCGAAGGCAGCCGGCTGCACGCGGCTCTCTCGCCGCCGGCGTGGCCGATGAGCGTGACGATTCGCAAGCACCCGCCCGCCAGGTTCGCCGACCTGGGCGCCCTCGAGGCGGCGGGCTTTCTGCCTGGCGCGCTGATCGGCTTGCTCGAGGCTGCGGTCGCGGGACGCCTGAACATCCTCGTCTCGGGCGGCGCCGGCGCTGGCAAGACGACCTTCATGCGAGTCCTCGCCCGCCTGATCGGGCCGGACGACCGCGTCGTCACCATCGAAGACCAGGCCGAGCTGCACCTGTGGCGAGAGCTCGAGGACTGCATCGCGCTCGAAGGCCGGCCGTCGAACACAGAGGGAAGAGGCGCGATCACCATCCAGATGCTCGTCCACGAGGCCCTGCGGATGTCTCCCGACCGGATCATCATCGGCGAGGTCAGAGGCGGCGAGGCGCTCGACCTTCTGGATGCCATGAACACCGGGCACCCGGGCTCGATCTGCACGCTCCACGCCGACAGCCCGCGCGAGGCGCTTCCGCGACTCGTTCGCCTGGCCCTACGCAACCCGTCAGCCCCGCGAGCCGAGGCAGTGCTGGCAGAAGTGGTGCATACCGTCGACCTGGTTGTGCACGCGGGCATCGTGAGGCGGCCTGGCGAGGGCAGCGGTGCCAGGGAACGGAGGCTCGTCTCGTTGGGATGTGTCGCCGGGCTTGACGATGGGCGACCGCTGATGCAGGAGCTCGTCGCGTTGCGCGCCGACGGCAGGTGGCATCGTGTCGGCTCACCCGCCGCCATGCCCGAGCGTGTGTGGTCGAAGCTGGCGCAGGTATGCGATCCGGCTCGGATTCTCGACGGTTTCGATGATTGAAGCCGTCGCGGCGACCGGTGCCGGCCTGGGGATGATGGCGGCGGTCCTGGCCGTTGGTTCGGCAGGCACGACTCCGACCCTGCCAGGTTGGATCAAGGGTTGGCTGCGTCGATGGTGGAGCCACGAGGCAGGGTTGGCTCGCGCCGCCGGGTGGTCATGGCTCGACGGGCTGACCTACCTCCTGGTGCAGTGCGCCGGTGCGCTGGCATGCGCGATCAGCGCGGCGTCCGTGACGGGCCTGCCGGTGCTGGCGATTCCAGCGGCGGCGGGAGGGGCGTCGATGGTGCGAGCAGTGGTCCGCTCTCGATCTCGGGGGCTGCAGGTCATACGCCAGGATTCCGTCCTCGAGGCGACGCGGATGCTGAGGCAGCTCCTGGAAACCGGCGCCACGAGTGTCAACCAGGCGATCGCGGTGCTCGCGGAGCGCGGACCGATCGCCCTGCGGCCGGAGTTCCGCCTCATCGCGGCAAGGTCGGTCGGCCGGCGGCAGGCTTGGAAGGAGGCGCGCCAGCGGGTCGGCGAGCCGCTCTTCGACATGCTCGCCGCAGCGGTCTTGATCCAGCGCCCCGGAGGTGGAGAGCTCGTTCCGCTCTTCGCGGATCTCGAGACGTCGGTCAGCGCGGCGCAGGAGGTCGAGCGCGAAGCGCGCGCCCTGCAGGCGCAGGCCCGCTCCGCATCGACCATCATCGTCGCGCTCCCGATCGCGTTCCTCGTCATCCTCTCGACACTGCACTCTCCGTACCTGGACGCTTTCCGTAAGCCCGCCGGGGAGGCATTCCTGATGGCGATGCTCGCCGTCATGGCGGGCGGCTACGTCTGGATGAGGCGGCTGCTGCGGTTGCCCGGTCTTCAACGCGTGCGGCTCAGCGATGCCTGAAGCGCTGGTCGCGCTCGGATCCATCGGGGCGGGAGCGCTGTGCAGCGCGTCGCTGCTCGCCGTTGGGCGGCAAGGCCCGAGCGCGGCCGCGTGGACGCGCCGACTGAAAGCCGAGCTCGTCGAGAGGCCGCACGTGGCGCTGGCTCGCCGCCGGTGGGCTCGCATGGTCGCGCGGGCGGGTTGGAACCAGGGCCCGGAGCGGGTTGCGGTTCTTGCCGCCGCCTTTGCGCTCTCGCTCGCGGTGCTCGCCGGCGCCGCGTCGCCGGCGCTGACTCTTCCGGCATTCGTCGTGGGCTGTGCAGTCTGTCTTATCGTCCTCAACTCGTCGATCGTGCGTCGCCGCCGACGCTTTTCAGCCGAGCTGGTGCCGCTGCTCGAGCTGTTCACGCTCGAGCTGAGCGCTGGAGGCAGCCCCCTCGCGGCACTTGGATCCGTGAGCGTGCAGGTTGAGAGCGAGCTGGCGCACGACCTGCGGCGGATGCTCATCGCCTCACAGGTCACCGGATCAGCGTCCTTCGAGTCGCGTCTGATCGAGTACTCGGAGGCGGTCGACCTCGCAGCCCTTGGCAGCCTCGCCACGATCCTGGCGGCCAGTCGCGACTACGGCACAGCGGCAAGCCAGGGGGTCCGGGCGCTTGCCACCGACCTGCGGCGCGCGCAGCGCCGGGAGCTGATCGCGCAGAGCCGCCGTGCGCTGAACAACGTGCTGCTGCCGTCGGCGGTCGCGGTGTTGCTGCCATTCCTCGGCGTGCTCATGTTCCCGGCCGTTTCCGTCCTACAGGGCAGCCTGCGGTGAAGCACCTCAAGGGCGCCGCGATCATCGAGTTCGCGCTCGCGTGGCCGGTCGCCCTCCTGCTCGTTCTCGGCTGTGTGGAGCTCTCTGTTTGGGGCTCGGAGTCGTTTGCCGCCCGCTCCGCCGCGCTTGCCGGCGCCCGCGCGGCCTCTGTGGCCGGCTCAGACCCACAGGTCGCCGTGATCGTCACCCTCCGGGCCCTCGGCCCGAGCCTCGTCGGCGCCCGGGCGGGCCCTTGGTGTCCGGGACAGGGCGGCACACCACCATCCGTTTGGGTGTGCGCGACAGACCTGGGTGGGTCAGTCCAGGTCGATGTCGGCGGCTCAGTGCCCTCATTGGTCCCGGTCGTTCCTGGGCGCGATCTTCCGCTGCGCGCGCACGTCGTTCTGAAGAAGGAGATCTTTGTGTGAGTCGCGGCCAGTCGCTCGTCGAGCTGGCGGTGTGCGCGCCCGTCATCGTGCTGCTCACGCTCGGCGCCGCAGCCATTGTGGAAATCGTGGACGCACGCGCGGGGCTCGAAGCCGCTACGCGGGCCGCTGCCGACGAAGCTGCTCGCGCTCCAGACCCGATCAGCGCCGAGCGCGCCGCCCAGGACAGTTTCGCTTCCACGGTCGCTGCCTACCCGCTTCGGTCCGCAACGCTGCGCATCACTTTCGGGGGCTTCAACCGCGCGGACCGGGTGGTGGCCTCCGCGACGGGTCTCATCGACCTTTCGTGGGCAGCGATGGTCGTGCCAGGCAGGCTGACCCTCGATTCGCGGGTCGAGATTCCGCTCGAAGCCTGGCGCACTCACGCGCTCCAGCAATGAGACTCGAGCGCGGCCAGGTCCTCGCGTTCTTCGCTGTCGCCCTGCCCGTAGTCTTGCTCCCCGTTGCCGCCTACTCGGTGGATGCGGCGGTCGTAGCGCTGCGCGCGGCAGGACTGCAAGCCGCGACCGCCGAGGCAGCCGAGACGGCGGCGCAGCAGCTGAACATCGATGCGATTCGGTCGGGGGGTGGGCTTGCGCTCGACACAACCGCGGCGAAGCTAGTGGCATCGAAGGCGTTAACTGATGAAGAGCCTGGCGCCGTAGTCGATACGGCTTCGGTAAGCGGAGTCGACGTCAAGCTGGTCACTAGCGAATCGTTGACCATGCCGTTCAGCCTCCTGTCCGGTCCGATAACCCTGCGCGCGCGTGCCACGGCGCGGCTGGTCGCCGGCTACGACAGCCCGAGCAGCTTCTTGCCGTTGCCGAGCAGCACTTTCTGAAGCACGGCTTCGGGCAGGTCGAGGGTTGCGAGCTCGTCAAGACACCGCTTTGGCTGGATGAACGGATAGTCGCTGCCGAACACGAACTGGTCCTGCAGCCGGCCCTTCATGTCGCGCATCACCTCGGTCGGGATGTAGCGCGGCGCCCAGCCGGAGATGTCGATGTAGAGGTTCGTCTTGTGCAGCGCCATCGCCAGCAGCTCGAGGTGCCACGGGTAGCCGAAGTGCGCGGCGATGATCTTCAGGTCGGGGAATGATGCCGCGACCGCGTCGAGCCGGATCGGCCGGGCGTAGTCGAGCCGGATGCCCTGCCCGCCCGGCTGGCCCGCCCCGATCCCGCTCGTCCCGGTGTGAAACAGGATGATCAGGCCGAGCTCCTCGCAGCGCTCGTACAGCGGCCAGTGGCGCTCGTCGTCGGGAGCGAAGGCCTGCAGCGACGGGTGCAGCTTGACGCCCTTGAGCCCGAGCTCAGCGATGCGGTCAAGCTCCTCGACCGCTTTCTCGCCCTTCAGCGGGTCGACGCTGCCAAATCCCGTGAAGGCCTTCGGGTGGTTGTGGCACGCCTGCGCGACGAGCTCGTTGGGCACTCGTGGCCGGCCCGTCGCGGTCTCCGCGTCCCACGCGAGCAGCACCGCGAGCACGTCGAGCTCCTCGTACTCCCGCGCCAGCTCCTCGAGCGAGCGCCGGACCACCTTGGAGCGGAAGTAGGCCTCCGCCGCCTCGACGTAGCCACGCATCGAGGCGTCGAGCCACTCGGGCGTGGGCAGGTGAACGTGAAAATCGATGGCTCTCACGGTGGCCATGATTATGGTCGTGCAGGCGACCTTGCTCGTGCTGGCGGGTGGCGAGAGCCGCCGCATGGGCCGCCCCAAGGCCTGGCTCCAGGTCGGCGACACCAACCTGCTGCGCCACGTGGTGGAGCGGCTCGCACCGGCGTTCTCGGAGGTGATCGTCTCCTTCGCGAGGCCGGAGCAGTTCGACGAGCCGCTGCCCTACCGGATCGTGTTCGACCGCAAGCCTTCCGCGGGCCCGCTCGCGGGCCTGGAAGCGGGCCTGGCGGTGGCCAGGCACGACGTCGTGTTCGCGGTGGCCTGCGACATGCCCTACGTGACGCCCGAGGTGGCGCAGATCGCGGTCAGCGCCGCGCGCGGGGTCGATGCGGCCATTCCACGCATCGACGGTCGCCCCGAGCCCGTATGCGGCGCCTACAGCCGCTCGGCCCTGCCGGCGATCACGAATGCGCTCGACGCCGGCCGGCTTCGGACGGCTGACATCGCCGGCGAGCTCGAGGTCACCTGGCTCGAGGGGCTCGACCCCGACGTCTTTCGCAGCCTGAATACGCCCGCCGATCTCGAGCGCTTCAATGCCGAGTTTTCGGCGCAGCGATAATTGACGAGCGCTTTGAAAATCGTCGTCACGGTAAAGCAGGTCCCAGATCCCAACTCCACCTTTGCCCTGGAGGCCGACAACACGATCTCCCGCGAGAAGGAGGTCGTGCTCGATCCCGGCGACGAGTGCGGGGTCGAGGAGGCTCTCCAGCTGAAGGAGGCGCATGGCGGCGAGGTGATCCTCGTCTCGATGGGCCCCGAGCGCGCCAGGGACGCCATCCGCAAGGGGCTCTCGATGGGCGCCGACCGCGGCATCCTGATCACCGATCCGCAACTGGCCGGTGCCGATGCGCTGCTGACCGCGAAGGCCCTGGCCGCCGCGATCAAGCCGGAGGCACCAGACCTGGTGATCTGTGGCACCGAGTCGTACGACGGCAGCACCGGCATGGTGCCGCCGATGCTCGCCGAGCTGCTGGGCATGCCTCAGCTGACCGTGGCGAAGAAAGTCGAGGTCGACGGCACGAACGTCAAGGTTCACCGCCAGACGGCGGACGGATACCAGGTCCTCGAAGCCGCGACGCCCGCGCTCATCACCGTGACCGCGGCCATCGCCGAGCCGCGCTACGCGTCGCTCAAAGGGATCATGGCCGCGCGCTCGAAGGAGATCAAGCAGGTCGGGCTTGGCGACCTCGGTATCGAGCGCGGGGAGTCCGCCGAGACGATCGAGGGCGTCACCGACGCCGAGACCCGCAAGGCGGGCGTGGTGATCGAGTTCGATGGCACGGCGATCGACCGCATCATGCAGGTCCTGGCCGAAGCGAAGGTGATCTAGTCGTGGCGAAGGTGTGGGTCTACGCAGAGCTCAACCAGGGCGCCCTCTCGGCGACGGCGCTGGAGCTGATGGTCAAGGCCCGCGAGCTGGGCGACGTTGAGGCGATCGCGCTGGGCGCCGGCGCCAAGGCGGCGGCCGACACGCTGGGCAAGCACGGGGCAAAGGTCGTCCACGTCCATGAGGACGCGGCGTTCGACGATTACCTTGCCGAGCCCGCGACCGATGCCCTGGCCGCGCTCAACCAGCAGGGGGCGCCCGACCTGATCCTCTTCGGCTTCACCTCCGACTCCCGGGAGGTGGCAGGCCGCCTGGCGGCGCGCCTCGAGGTCGGCCTCATCTCAAATGCGGGCGACCTGGTAAGGAACGACGGCGGGTTCGTCGCCAAGGTGCCGTACTTCGGCGGAGCCAAGGTCGCCTCGCTGAAGGCCAACAAGAAGCCGGCCATCGTCCTCATCCGCCCGAAGTCGTTCGAGCCGTCCGAAGTCGGCGGCACCGCGGAGGTCAAGGAGCTCGCCGTCACCATCGGCGACGGCTCGAAGCGCGCGCACATCGTGGAACGAGTGGTCGAGGCTTCGGAGAAGGTCAAGCTCGAGGACGCGAAGGTCGTGATCAGCGGCGGCCGCGGCATGGGCGGCCCTGACAACTTCCCGCTACTGGAAGACCTCGCGGGCGCGCTGGGCGGGGCCGTCGGCGCGAGCCGCGCCGTGGTCGACGCCGGCTGGGTGCCTTACTCGATGCAGGTCGGGCAGACCGGAAAGTCGGTGAGGCCCGGCGTCTACATCGCGGTCGGCATCTCCGGCGCCATGCAGCACACGGTCGGCATGAAGACCTCGAAGGTGATCATCGCCATCAACAAGGACGCCGAGGCGCCGATCATGAAGATGGCCGACCTCGGTGTCGTCGGCGACGCGCTGAAGATCGTCCCGGCTCTCACCGCAGCCGTCAAGGCCAAGAAGCGCTAGACCGAAACGAGGCGGAGCAGCTGCTCGCCCAGCGCATCGAGCGCCGGCGGGAGCACGACTTCGCCGCCGCCGATGCCCTGCGCGAGCAGCTGCGTGAGGGTGGGTGGGAGGTCGTCGACTCGGCCGAAGGGAGCGAGCTCCAGGCGCAGAAGGCGCCGCCGAGCACCGCGCCGCCACCGATTCCACGCGCGGTCACGCTGCTCACCGTCGTGCATGGGTGGAAGCCCGACGCCGAGCGGTGGCTGCTCTCGGTGTTCCAGCACTGCAAGGCGGACTTCGAGGCGCTCATCGTGGACAACTCGGACGAAGTCCAGATCGCCGCGTGGCTGGAGAGCCGCGCCGCCGAGAGGTTCCGCTTCATCCCCCTGTTCCCAACCCTGGGGTTCGCCGCCGCAGCCAACGCGGGCATCGAGGCGGCGGCCGGCGAGGTCGTCATCCTCTTCGATCCAGGCGTCGAGCTGACGGGCGACGCCGTCTCGCCCCTGGTCGCGGCTCTGGCTGACCCGTCGGTTGTCGTCGCCGGGCCTTTTGGGCTGCGCGGCAGCGGCACGCTCAAGGAGTTCGAGTCGAGCCAGGGCCCGGAGGTCGACGCGATCGAGGGCTACTGCATGGCCTTCCGGCGAGCGGACGCACTGGCGATTGAAGGCTTCGACCCGAAGTTCCGCTTCTACCGCATCGCCGACATCGAGTTCAGCTTCCGCCTCCGCGACCATGGAGGCCACGCGGTCGTGATTCCCAACCTGCCGGTCGTGAAGCACGAGCACCGGCTGTGGGAGAACACCGATCACCAGGAGCGCGACCGGCTCTCGCGCCGCAACCTGTACCGGTTCCTTGACCGCTGGGGCAAGCGGGCCGACCTGCTGGTCGCCAAATAGAATTTGACACTCTAGTGCCAGAAGACGACTACCCGGCCAGGATCTCCGAGCTCAAGGCTCGGCGCAGCAAGAACCTCGCCATGGGCGGCGAGGAGAAGATCGCCAAGCAGCACGAGCGGGGCAAGCTCACCGTCCGCGAGCGGCTCGACATCCTGTTCGACCAGGACACGTTCGTCGAGCTCGGCCTGCTCGCCCACCAGCAGGCGGTGCGTGGGGGAGAGGTGGACGCCGACGGAACCCCCGCTGACGGCGTGGTCACCGGCCACGGGCTGGTCGAGGGCCGCCAGGTGTGGGTCATCGCGTACGACTTCACGGTGATGGCCGGCTCGATGGGCGCGGTGGGGGAGCAGTTCAAAGCCGCCCGGGTCCGCGAGCTCGCACTGCGCTACCGCAAGCCGCTGGTGTGGTTGCTCGACTCGGCCGGCGCGCGCATCCAGGAGGCGGCGGGTTCGACGTTCGCGGGGACCGGCTTCCTGTTCTACGACCAGGTGGTGATGTCCGGCGTCATCCCGCAGGTCGCCGCGATGCTTGGCCCGTGCGCCGCGGGCACCGCCTACATCCCGGGCCTGGCCGACTTTGTGCCGATGGTCAAGGAAACGTCGTCGATGTCGCTCGGCGGCTCGCGCCTGGTCAAAGCCGCCACGGGCGAGGAAGTGACGGACCACGACATGGGCGGCTCGCAGGTTCACTGCTACGAGTCGGGCGTCGGCGACAACGAGGTCGACGACGACCGCGAGTGCATCGAGCTCGTCCGCAAGTTCCTCTCCTACCTGCCCTCGAGCAACACAGAGCAGCCACCGTACCGCGCCGCCGACGACTCGGGCGACCGCCCGGTCCACGGCCTGGACAAGATCGTCCCGGTAAACCCGCGCGCTGCTTACGACGTGAAGAAGGTGATCAAGGCTGTGTTCGACCGCGACAGCTTTCTAGAGATCAAGCCCACGTGGGCGAAGAACATCGTGATCGGCCTGGCGCGCGCGGGCGGCTACGCGGTCGGCGTGATCGCCAACCAGCCGATGCAGAAGGGCGGCGTCCTCGACTCTGACGCCGCCGACAAGGCGGCGCGCTTCATCCGCATGTGCGACGCGTTCAACGTGCCGCTCGTCTACCTCATGGACGTGCCCGGCTTCATCGTCGGCTCGCAGGTCGAGAAGGAAGGGATCATCCGGCACGGAGCGAAGATGCTGTACGCGACCTCGGAGGCGACGGTGCCGAAGGTGACGATCATCATGCGCAAGGCATACGGCGCGGGTTACTACGTGATGTGCGGCAAGGGTTACCAGCCGGACACCATCGTCGCGTGGCCACTCGCCGAGATCTCGGTCATGGGGCCCGAGGGCGCGGTCAACATCATCTTCAACAAGCAGATCGAAGCCTCGAGCGATCCCGAGGCGACCCGGGCGCAGATGATCGAGGCGATCCGGGCGCAGATCAATCCTTACCTGGCCGCCGGGTGGGCGATGATCGACGACGTCATCGACCCCGCGGAGACCCGTCGCGTGATCATCCACGGCATCCAGCAGGCCGGCGACAAGAAGATCGAACGGCCCTGGCGCAAGCACGGCAACATCCCCGTATGACATCCGCACGAAGTCAGAGGTTGCGACCGTGACTTCGCGGGGGCCCCTCGCTAAGGTCATCATCAGCGCCGCGCTCACCGGCGTCCTGGCGACGCGCGACCAGTGCCCGGCGATTCCCTACACGCCCAAGGAGATCGGCGAGGAGGCAAAGCGAGCCGCCGACGCCGGCGCCGCCATCGTCCACATCCACGCGCGCACGCCTCAGGGCGGGCCCGACTGGAGCGTCGAGACCTTTGCCAAGATCTTTCACGAGGTGCGCGCGCGCACCGACGTCATCGTCAATTTCTCGACGGGTGCGATAGGAATCCCTGTCGAGGACCGCGTCGCGCACATCCGCGAGCTGCGACCGGAGATCGCCGCGCTGAACATGGGCTCGATGAACTACGCGATCTACTCGGCGAAGAAGAAGGCGTTCTACCACGACCACGTCTTCGCCAACCCGTTCAAGGACATCCGCTTCTTTCTGGAGACCATGAACGGCACCGGCGTTCGGCCCGAGATGGAATGCTTCGACACGGGCCACATCGCCAACACCGCTCCCCTCATCGATCTTGGCGTCCTCAAACCGCCGTACCAGTTCAGCCTCATCATGGGAGTCCTCGGCGGCATCCCGGGCACCACGCGCCACCTGGTGAATCAGGTCGAGTCGCTTCCGCCCGAGTCGCACTGGCAGGTTATCGGCATCGGTTTGAACCAGTGGCCGCTGGTCGCGGCCGCGATCGCGATGGGGGGCAGCGTTCGCGTGGGTCTTGAAGACAATTTCTACGTGGAGGACGGAAAGATGGCGAAGAGCAACGCCGACCTGGTCGAGAAGGCGGCGCGCCTCGCGCGCGCCCTGGGGCGCCAGGTCGCGAGCATCTCCGAAGCAAGAGAGCAGCTCGACCTTGCTCCCTCTCCCCGTCGGGGAGAGGGGCTGAAGCCGGCAGCAACGCCGGAAACGAAGCCATGACCGAGGTCAAAGCAGAGCTGGTCGGCAGCGTCTGGAAGATCACTTCCAAGCCGGGCGACAAAGTGGCCGAGGACGATGTCCTCCTTATCCTCGAGTCGATGAAGATGGAGATCTCGGTCACCGCCCCGCGCGCCGGAACGGTGAAAGAGATCCGCGTCAAGGAAACCGAGGTGGTCAAAGAAGGCCAGGTCCTGGTCGTGCTCGAGTGAAGCCCGCCCAGCTCCTGTTCGAGTACCACCGCCTGGTCGAACGGGAGCGGGCGCTTCGCGAAGACATCGCGCGCGTCACCTCGAGACTCGAGTCGGATCCTGAAGTGGTGCAGCTCGAGGAGAGGCTGGTCGAGGCCCGCGCCGCCCAGGAGGCGACCGCGGCCACATTGCGAGCGTCGGACCACGAGCGCGAAGCGCACCGCACCCGCCTCCGCACGCGAGAGAAGGAGCTGATGAGCGGGCGCATCCGGAGCCCGTCCGAGCTGATGCAGATGTCCGATGAGGTCTCGCACATGAAGGCCCGCTTCGAGGAGGAGGAGGCAGCCGAGCTGCAGCTCATGGAGGACGCAGACGCGGCCGAGACAACGGTTCGGGAAACCGTCGCGAACCTCGATGAAACCCGCAAGCGCTCGGTCGCCGAGGATCCGGAGCTGAGGCAGGAGCTGGCGGCATGGATCACGGACCTCGCCGAGGTCGAAGCCGAGCGCGACAAGGTCTGGGATGAGGTTCTGCCGGTGGCCCGGACCGCCTACACCCGCATGCGCATGTTCCCGCCGGTCGCGCAGGTGGTCGGCAACCAGTGCCAGGCCTGCCGGGTCACCGTCACGTCCTCTGGCATGCAGCTGCTGCGCAAGGGCTCGGACGACCTGGTGCACTGCGAGAACTGCGGCCGCATCCTGGTCCTGGCCTGAAGACCCTCCGCCTGTACACCGACGGCGCCTCCCGCAACAACCCAGGCCCCGCAGGCGCGGGCGTGGTGATCGAGGACGAGCACGGCGTGCGGCTTCGCGGCCTGCACCGCTGGTTGGGGCGCAGGACCAACAACGAGGCCGAGTACATGGCCCTGATCGAAGGCCTGAAGGCGGTGGCCGATTGGAAACCGGACCGGCTCGAGGTCTTCCTCGATTCGAAGCTGGTCGCCGAGCAGGTGCAGGGACGGTACAAGGTCAAGAAGCCGGAGCTGGTGCCCTTCCACGCCGAGGCCAAGGCGCTGCTGGAGGCCTTTCCAGAGGTGGTTATCTCTCACGTCGAGCGCGAAAAGAACAAAGGCGCCGACGCCCTCGCCAATATGGCGATCGACGAGCACGTTAAGAAGTCTGGGGCACCTGGGTAGAATCCGTTCCGGGCCGAGGCGGACGGGTGACCGCCGGCGAAGTAAATAGCGTTGGAGGAAAGTCCGGGCTCCACAGAGCAGGGCGCTGGGTAACACCCAGTCGGGGCGACCCGAAGGAAAGTGCCACAGAAAATTACCGCCGGGCTGCATCGATCTCCGGAGAGACGCAGTCAGGTAAGGGTGAAAAGGTGGGGCAAGAGCCCACCGGCGGCCGGGTGACCGGCCGGCCAGGCAAACCCCGCCCGGAGCAAGACCAAATAGGAGGGCCAGCCGGATCGAAGGATCCGGTTAAAAGACGGCGGCTCGCCGAGCTCTCGGGTATCGGTCGCTAGAGGCGCCGGGCAACCGGCGTCCCAGACAGATGGTCACCGTCCCGCAAGGGAAACAGAACCCGGCTTACGCGCCGTCCTCGGCCCACAAACCCAGTTCTCGACTCGGTCCAGAACGAAGTCCCGGCGCACACGCGCGCAAGCAGCGGATGGCATCGCGAGTGGCCGTTACGAAATACTCTGCCCATGACCCAGCCGCCCCCGGCGCGGGACGTCTTCACCCGTCAAGAACGGCGAATCATCGAGCGACACCGCACCCCTGAACAGGTCCAGAAGTTCCTGCGCAGGCTGCCCTACAACTGGGAACTGCAGGGGGACACCCTTCGCTCCTATCGCCAGGTTGTGCGCCACCAGACCGCTCACTGTTTGGAGGCGGCGCTCGTCGCCGCCGTGATTTTGGAGCAACACGGCCACCCCCCGCTTGTGGTCAGCTTCGAGTCGAAAGACGGGGTGGATCATGTGATCTACGTGTTTCGCCGCCGAGGTCGGTGGGGCGCGGTCGCCCGGTCCAGGGATGCGGGCCTGCACGGTCGCAAACCGGTATTCCGCAGCATTCGCGATCTTGTGTGGAGCTACTTCGATCCATACGTGGACTTCACCGGCCGCATTACTGGCTACCAGCTGGTGGATCTGCGCAAGCTGGGCAAGTACGACTGGCGCCTGGCCCTCACAAACATCTGGAAGGTCGAGAACTATCTCCTCGAGATTCCGCACCGCAAACTGCGGTCGTCGGATCGCCGCTACCTGCGCTTGCTGGCGCGGTTTCGCGCATACCGTCGCCGGCGTCCTCGCGGCCCGGTCGTGGAAATCTATCGTGGCCGCCAGCGCTGGATGTAGCGGGCGACAATTCGGTAGATGGGTACCAGTACCCAGCTAGTAGCCAACCGGATCGTGTCGCTGCGTGTCATTGGAAGTTGCGCCGATTCGGGTGAGCCGATCCGAATTGGCGAAATAAGAACCCGGAGGGGCTCGACGGCATCGCCACGGTATCGGGCGGCATGCCACTCGATAGCCGTTCGGGCGCCAATCAGCCCAGGCCGGTGTCTGTCATGGAAATGCACGGTACGGCCGACGAGCTCATTCCCTATGAAGGTGGCGGCCCGCTCGACGCACCGGCCACCGTCGATCTGGTCAAATACTGGGCTGCGCGCGACGGCTGCAGCGTGGATCCATCGGCGAGTCAGGACGGCATCACGAAGACCTCAGTCTGGAAACAGTGCATGGACGCGGCAGTCGTCAGGCTCGACACGGTGACCGGTGGGCACAACGCCTGGTTCGGATCGACTGTCGACCCTGTGCCCGGCGAGCCGAACGCCAGCGCGGTCGTCTGGGACTTTTTTAATGGCTTGCCGCGAAGGCCGTAAGGAAGGCCTAGACGCTGTCGAGAAAGCTCAGCACGCGTTGCGTGAGCAGCGTCGCGGCGCCCTCGTCGTAGTCGGACAGGCTGCGGTCGGCGAACAGGTGCCGGTCGCCGGGATAGAGGAATAGCTCGGCGCCCTCGATCGTCCTGGCAAGCTCGCGGGCGGCATCGAGGTCGCCCTCGCGGACCCACTCGTCGCCGTCCATCATGTGGATCTGGAGCGGGACGCCGCGCGGCCACGGGCCGAACTCGGACGCTGGGACGGCGGCACTGAACAGCAAAGCTCCTTTTGCCCCCCGGCGCGTCTGGGCCAGCATCTGCGCCGGCAGCACGCCGAGCGAGAATCCGCCATAGACGATTTCGTTCGGCAGGCTCTCGGCGGCGAGCCGGCCGCGCTCGAGGATCGTGTCGAAGCCGACCTCCTTCGCATAGCCGACGCCTTCGGCGAGCGTGGCGAAGGTCTTGCCGTCGTAGAGATCCGGTGTGTGAACCAGGTGTCCGGCCGCCCTGAGCTCATCCGCGAAGGCGATGCACCCGGCTGTCAATCCCTGAGCGTGATGGAAGAGCAGAAGCTCAGCCATGTTCAGCCGCACCCTAACATTTGGTGAGCCGCGTACCATCCCAGGCGATGTCCAGCGAGCCTCCGGCTGCACCATCTACTTCGACTCCCGGGCCGCCGCCATCGCCAGGACCCGGCGCGTCGCGAGATGAGTGGCGCGCCTGGCGCCACCGGAACCGTGACTTCGAGCGCGATCAGTGGGCCGGCCGCGGCTGGTATGGACCAGGTCCGTGGAGCTGGGGCGGGGGACGGGGTGGTGTCTGGGGCTGGTTCTGGGGCGCCGCGCTGATCCTGATCGGCGGCTACTACCTGCTCACCAACCTTGGCCTGCTCAACTGGCTCAATGGCGACGTGCTGTGGCCGGTGCTTGTGATTCTCTTCGGCATCCTGCTGTTGGTGAACCGCGCGCGGCACGACTCTCATTAGGCGCAAAGCCCTGATCCTCGACGGCCTCGAGAGGATGCGAGGCGCACCCTGATGGGAGGCCTCATGACAGCGGTTGTCTACGACAGGTACGGGCCCGCTGACGTTCAGCGAATCGAAAAGGTCGAGAAGCCCGTTCCCAAGTAAGACGAAGTCCTCATCAGGATCCACGCAACGACAGTGAACCGGTCGGACCTGCACATTCGCGAAGCCAACAGAAGCGACGGGCTGCCCATCTCGGTCGTCAGCCGTCTCATCTCCGGTCCCCGCCGCCCGAGGCAGCGGATTCTCGGCACCGAGCTTGCAGGGGAGATCGCAGCCGTCGGCGCGGCCGTCAAAGAGTTCGCGGTCGGCGACCAGGTATTCGGCGCAACCGGTTTCAATTTCGGGGCACACGCGGAGTTCCCCTGCATGAAGGAGAGCGCCCTCATCGCGCCCAAGCCCACCAACATGACCTTCGAGCAGACCGCAGCGATTCTGGACGGAGCCCTCAACTCACTGTGGTGCCTGAGAGGCGCGAATCCTCAGGCAGGTCAGAGCATCCTCGTCTACGGTGCGTCCGGGTCCATCGGCACTGCCGGGGTGCAGCTGGCCAGGTACTTTGGAGCCGACGTCACCGCGGTGTGCAACACCAAGAAGTTAGAGATCGTGAGATCTCTTGGAGCCGACAGGGTCATTGATTACACGAAAGAAGACTTCACGAAAAGCGGCCAAACCTACGATGTCATCTTCGACGCGGTCGGCAAGTGCCCGTTCACGCGCTGCCAGGGCTCGCTGAAGCCGGGCGGCTGCTACCTGGCGACCGACGGTCTCTCGAACCTGACCGTGTCGCTTTGGGCGCCGCGGCTCTTCGAGGGAAAAGAGTGATCTTCCGGATGCCACCCAGATAACCGAAGCAGGACGTCATCCTCCTGAAGGAGCTCGCCGAGGCGGGAAGGTACCGGCCGGTGATCGACCGAACCTACCCGCTGGAAGAGGTGGTCGAGGCGACGAGGTACGTCGAGACGGAGCAGAAGACTGGAAACGTCGTCCTTACAGTCGTTCGCGCCTGACCTAAAGCTCGGATTCAGTCAGCGCGTTCGAGGACGACCACGGGTATCAGGCGCTCCGTCCGCGTCTGGTAGTCCGCGAACGAGGGCCAGATCCGGGTCATCTCCTCGTACAGCCTGTCGTGCTCGGCCCGGTCATCGACCACGCGGGCGCGGGCTTTGAACTTCTCGGTGCCGGCGTCGGTCGGAACCTCGACCTCGACCTCGGGATTGGCCTTGATGTTGCCGAGCCACGTCGGGTTGAGGGGCGCACCACCCTTCGACGCCACTATGACGTAGTCGTCGCCGTCCCGGCCGAACACCAGCGGGGTCGTGATGGCCTCGCCGCTCCTGGCTCCTTTCGAGGTCATCAGCAGTGCGTGGTCGCCCCACGGACCCACCCCGCGCCCATTCTTGGCGTGGAACTCGTCGATCGTCTTCTGATTGAAGGGTGTTGCTCTCACTGTTTGAAATCTAGCGCAACGACTGAAACCAGGAGTTGATGCGGCAATCGATACTTCCATGCGTGAGCCGGTCCCAGTTGCTGTGGGGTGTGATAATGTAGCGCCACACTATGAAGGCGGAAACCGACCAGAGGATACCCAGACTGGCCAGGGATTCCAACGGCTGCTTGTTCGATGAGAGGACTCGCGAGTTCGTGGGGAAGAGGGCGGAGGCGCCGGCGCTCGAGGCGATCGCAGCCGTGCGCGCCGCGGCTCGTTACCTGCACCTGATGCAGGACCGGTGGGCCGACGCCCATGGCTTGAGCGAGGGCCGCATGCAGCTGCTCTTCATGCTCAAGAGGTTCGGCGATGGCGGCGGTATCAGCCTCGGTCATCTCGCGGATCTGCAGGGCGTGACCCCGAGAACCATCACCGGCCTGGTCGACAACCTGGAAAAGGCGGGACTTGTCGAGCGCGTCGCGGAGCCTTCCGACCGCCGTTCGATCCTGGCTCGCCTGACGCCCGCGGGCAAAGCGCGAATCGAGTCCCTGCGACAGCCGACGTGGAAACTCACGTCTCCGCTGACGGCCGGATTTTCCGGGGAGGAGCTCATCCAGCTGCGGCACCTGAGCTTGAAGTTGCTGGCCAACGCGCAAGAGATGGAGAAGAGCTAGTCGCATGTCCGCCGTCGAAGAGAGCCGTCCGCAGGATCAAGAGGCAGCCGCCCCCGAGGTGAGCACCGCCGCGCCGTCGATGATGTCGCTGGCGCCGCGAAGAAAGCTCGCGATCCTCGGCGCGATTCTTCTGACCCTCTTCCTAGCCTCACTCGACCAGACGGTGGTGGGCACCGCCCTGCCGAGAATCGTCACAGACCTCAACGGCGCAAGCCTCTATGCGTGGGTCGTCAGCGCTTACCTGCTCACGTCGACCGTGACCGTGCCCATCTACGGGAAGTTCTCCGACGTCTTCGGCCGAAAGGTGATGCTGATGATCGGAGTCTGCCTGTTCCTGGTCGGCTCCTGGCTCTCAGGCGCCTCGCAGAACATGAACGAGCTCGTCATCTTTCGCGCGGTGCAGGGACTTGGCGCCGGGGCCCTGTTCCCGATCGTGATCGCCATCATCGGCGACCTCTACAGCCCGCGCGAGCGCGGCCGCTTCCAGGGCCTGTTCGGCGCCGTATTCGCGATCAGCTTCATCGTCGGACCATTCCTCGGTGGCTGGATCACCGACCACATCAGCTGGCACTGGGTCTTCTACGTCAACGTGCCTTTTGGCATCGCGTCCCTTGTCGTCCTCGCGACGGTCCTGCCGAGCGCCGGGCGCCGGCGCGCGTCGCTCCGCGACCTCGACTACCTGGGCATCGTCCTGTTCACCGCCGGAGTCGTTCCCTTCATGCTCGGGCTGACCAACAAGGGGAACGTCAGCAGCACGGGTCAGCTCGCGAGCTGGACCGACCCCGACGTGATTGGCTTGATCGCCGTCGGCATCGTGTTCATTGCTGCGTTCCTTTTCGTCGAGACAAGGGCCAAGGAGCCGATCATCCCGCTCGAGCTGTTCAGGCTCCGCGATTTTTCGACGAGCATGGCCGCGGTATCCCTGTTCGGCGTCGCCATGTTCGCGGCGGTGATCTTCATGCCGCGCTTCTACCAGACCGTCCGCGGCATCAGCGCCACCGCCTCCGGCTACTACATCTGGCCGCTTCTGGTAGGCCTGATGGGGGGAAGCATCGGCACGGGGCTCCTGATCAGCAAGCTCGGCCGCTACAAGTGGCTGATGACCGCCGGCGCCGCGGTCATGCTGGTGGGCGGCTTCCTGCTCACGCACCTGACCGCCGGCGTCCCCGACTGGGAGCTCTGGCTCTGGCTGGGCCTCCTCGGGCTGGGTATCGGTCCCTCGATGGCCGGGTACACGGTGGTCGTTCAGAACGCGGTGCCGGTGAACCGTCTTGGGGTCGCCACCAGCACGCTGACATTCCTTCGCCAGATGGGCGCCACGGTCGGCCTGGCGATCGCAGGCACCGTGTTTTCATCGTCCTTCGCCAGCCGCCTGCCTGAGAACCTCGCCCAGGAAGGCGTGCCGCAGTCGCTGATCCCACAGCTCGTCAAGCTGTCGGGCGCCCTGCAGAACGTCGGCAACGGTCGCGCGCTGCTCGAGCACGTTCTGCCCGGGCCGCTGCAGTCGCTGATTCCCAAGGTGATCGCCGCGTCCAACAACGCGCTCGCGCTTTCCATCGGAGACCTGTTCTGGATCACTGTGGCGGCCGGCGTGCTCGGCCTCGCATTCACGCTGCTGCTCCGCGACGTGCCCCTGCGCACGGCGAGCGAGCTTCGAGCACAAGCCGACCCGGGCCAGGTCATCTCGGAGGTGACGCCTTAGATGTCGATCGTCACGCGGTTTGCGCTCAAGCTCGGCGGGGTCGCCTTCCTCGCTGTGGCCCTGGTTTTCGGCGGCGGCGTCCTTGCCGCCACCCAGCTCCAGCAGGACCTGCTGCCCGACATCTCGTTTCCGGCCTTCATCGTCATCACGCCCTATCCGGGGGCATCGCCGGAGATCGTCGACCAGCAGGTGACGGTGCCGGTCGTCAACTCGATGACCGGGGTCAACGGGGTCGACACCGTGTCGTCGATCTCGAGCCAGGGCGCATCTCTGGTGATCGTCATCTTCAAAGACGGGACCGACATCAAGGTCGTTCGCCAGGATGTCACTGCGGCCCTCGACAAGGTCAAGCCTTTGTTGCCGCAGCAGGCGATCGCTCCGACGATCCAGACCTTCTCGACCAACGACATCCCGATCCTGGGCTACGCCGTCTCCGCCGACGAGCCACTCGGTGATCTCGCCGGCCAGCTGCGGGCGCAAGCGCTGCCCAAGCTCAAAGGTCTCGCCGGCGTGTCATCCGTGGTGATCAGCGGCGCGCCGACGGACGAAGTCCAGGTGATCCTCGACCCGGCGAAGCTCGCCGCCCACGGAGTCGGCGTGTCCCAGGTGGCGGCCGCCCTCCAGGCCGCGTCGGCGGTCCAATCGATCGGCTCCCTCAAGGAGGGCGACACCACGATCCCGCTCCAGGTCGCGGGCTCGCTGACCAGCCTCGAGCAGATTGGCAAGATCGTGGTCACGCCGGCGGCATCGCTCGGTGGCAGGCCTCTTCCACCGGTGATGATCAACCAGCTCGGAACGGTGCAGCAGGTGTCGGTCCCTGCCGACACGATCACGCGCACGAACGGCAAGCCGAGCATCGGCCTGCAGATCCTGAAAGCCCCTGACGGCAACACGGTCACCGTCGCGAAAGAGGTAAAGGGCGCGCTTCCGGACATCAAGTCGAGGATCGGGAATGGGGTCCGGTTCGCGAGCATCTCGGACCAGGCGACGCCCATCTCGGACGCGATCGCCACCATCCTGCGCGAAGGCCTGCTCGGCGCTGTTTTCGCCGTCCTGGTCATCTTCCTGTTCCTGCGCAGCGCGCGCGCGACGGTGGTTGCCGCGGTCTCGATTCCACTGTCGCTGATGGTCGCCCTGCTGGTGCTGTGGTGGCAGGGGATCACCCTGAACATCCTCACGCTCGGCGGAATGATGGTGGCGATAGGCCGCGTGGTGGATGACGCGATCGTGGTCCTCGAGAACATCAGCCGCCACGTAAGCGAAGGCGAGCCGCCGCTCGTGGCCGCGTACACCGGCGCGAGAGAGATCATCACCGCGGTCTCGTCCTCGACGCTGACGACCATCGCGGTGTTTCTCCCGATCGCGTTTCTGACCGGCATCGCCGGTAGCTTCTTCCGGCCATTCGCTTTAACCGTCGTCGTGGCGCTGGCAGCCTCGCTGGTGGTGGCGGTCACCATCGTGCCGCTGCTAGCGTCGCGGTTACTCCCGCCGGTGCGTGAGGAGGTCGCGGAGCGCCGCCTGAAGTACGACTTCATCCAGAAGGTCTACGTCCCGGTGATCCGGTGGGCGACCAGCCACCGCTTGATCGCGCTGCTGGCGACTGGAGCGTTTTTCTTCGGCTCGATGGCGCTTCTCCCGCTCCTGCGCGTGAACCTGCTGGACCAGTCGTCGAGCCCGAACTTCCCCGTCTCCATCACCATGCCCGCCAACTCCACCCTTGTCCAGACCAACGCCGAGACGCTGAAGGTCGAGGATCTGATGAAGGGCATCCCCGGCATCTCCGCCTACCAGGCCATCGTCGGGGGCCAGGCCGACCCGTTCGCGCCGCCAGGGACCGTGCCCGCCGATCCGACGCTGGCCACCGTCCTTGTCCTGGTCAACACGGGCGCCTACAACCAGGCGCTCTCCGGCGTCCAGCAGGCGTTGAAGCTCTACAACGGACCGGCCAAGATCGGTGTGGGCCAGGCGCAGAGCAGCTCGAACGCGAGCAGCAGCCAGATGCAGGTCGACGTCCGAGCCGCCAACACGACAGACCTCCAGACCGCGACGACCGCCGTGCTCGCGGCACTCTCGGGTGTTCCCGGCCTGGCCGACGTCAAGTCCAACCTCGCCAGCTCGAAGCCAACCTTCCAGCTGGTGCCGACGGACAGGCTTGGCCCTTCCGGTCTCAACCTCCTGCAGCTGGCGGGTTTCATCGCGCAGCAGGTCAACGGCCAGGTCGCCGCTCAGATCAACCTGCCGCAGGGGACGATGAACGTCCGGGTCGAGCTCACGCCCGGCTCGGCGGACACGGCGGCCGCGCTCGCCGCGCTGCCGGTCCCGACTGCCACCGGCATCGTGCCCCTCGGAACGCTGGTCACGATCCAGCTCGCCAACGGCCCGCAGGCCGTCAACCGGGTCAACGGAGACCGCGACGTGACGATCACTGGGACCATCACCGCCAACGACACGCGCGCGGCGCAGACGAATGTGACCAACGCCCTGGCCAAGGTCTCCCTGCCGGCGGGTGCTTCGATCTCGACAGGCGGCGTGTTCCAGCAGCTGTCGAGCGTGCTGACCCAGTTCGCCCTCGCCCTCGCGGCTGCCATCGCGCTCGTCTACATGATCATGGTCGCGACTTTCCGGTCGCTGCTCAAGCCGCTGGTGCTGCTGGTCGCGATCCCGTTTGCCGCCTCGGGGGCAATCATCGCGCTCGTCGTGACGGGGACCGCCCTCTCGCTGCCAGGGTTGATCGGGATCCTGATGCTCACAGGTGTGGTGGTGACCAACGCCATCGTTCTGCTCGACCTCGTGGAGCAGTATCGCGACCGCGGCCTGAACCTCCATGACGCCCTCATCGAGGGCGGCCGCCACCGGTTGCGCCCAATCCTCATGACCGCCTTCGCCACCATGCTGGCCCTGGTCCCACTTGCGGTGAGCGGAAACAGCGGGGGTGCCTTCATAAGCGCCCCGCTCGCCATCGTCGTCATCGGCGGCCTCTTCACGAGCACCTTCCTCACCCTCGTCCTCGTGCCGGTGCTGTACTCGCTGACCGCGCGTTTCAGTGGTCCGCGATCGACAAGGGATCTCGATCAGCTGCTCGACGCCGCGGAGGACAGGAGGTTCAAGCCGATCGGCGTCCGCGGTTCTGGTGCACCCCAGCTCGTGACGCCGGCCGATGGACACCTGGTCGCGCCCGCCGCCATTGCGGCGGCCAGTGCCAACGGCGCTTACGCGGTCAGCGTGATCCTCGAGCCAGAGCCGGGAACGGTAGGGGATCCCGCGGTGCTCGAGCGTCTGACGGAGGCCGGGCTGGCCGTCGAGCCGGTCGCCAACACAGCCAGGGTGAAGGTCAGCGTGCACCGCGTCGACGCAGCGTCCGACCAGGAGGCGAGAGATTCAGCATTGAAGCAGGTGAGCGGCCTGGTCCCGGCCCGCGGCTACCGTGTTTCCAACGCCGAGTCGAAGCCTCTCACGCCTACCCGCGTCTAGGCGCCTCAGCCGGGCGGCGGGTACGCGATCATGGCGAGGATTCGCAGGACTGCGATGCCGCCGCACACGGCGCGGATGGCGAGCCCAACCCATCCCCAGCGCCCGACGAACCGGTAGACCGCCAGCAGCGTGCCGAAGAACGCGAAGGCTCCGATCCAGTAGCCCGTGGCGTAGGCGTGGCTCGAGGATCCAGTAGCGCCGGTCCTGAGAGACTTACGCGCCTCCCTTTAGAACGGCGGGCTGGCCATCAGGCGGGAGCTCGATGCTCATGATGACGGCCAATCCCGAGGCATCGTCGCGCCACGGAGCGACTCTTGCGCCCCGACTTCATCGCGCTCGACCGCGCGAACGCTGTTCTTCTACTGCGGCCGCGAGCTCGATGACGGGAGCGGGCTGCTCACGGGCGGTGGAAAGGAGATGCGGTCGATCACTCTGCGCGAGCCGTCCGACGCCGACAAGCCGGCGGTCAGACGGATGGTCCGGAGGGCCCTCAGGCTCGGTAGCACCCTAGACTCGAAGCGACATGGAGCAAGCTCAGCCTGAAGCGGAGCGCCTGAACCGGCTGGCCGTCGTCAGCCTCGTCGCGGGGCTGATCGGGCTCGCCGCCTTGCACAGCTTTCCGATCGTGCTCACCTGGCTGGGCAGCGGGGCCGTTCCGGTCGCGAACGTGCTCGTCTCGGCGACACCGCTCATCGCGTCACTGCTCGCCATAGTCCTCGGCCACGTGGTGTTGATCCGGTCGCGGGTCCGCGGTCGCCGGGCTGCATGGGCCGCCCTGGCGTTCGGATACCTAGGCCTCATCGCCGCCGCAAGCTTCGAAGCGTTGTTCTGGCTGCTCGTCGCGCTTCATCCGATCGCCTATTGAACGCACCGCTGACGGCGCCTCGGCCGCCGATCGCTGCAATGCGTCCCATGCTCCTCGAGGCTCACGGCGACCGGCGCGTCGATCCGTACTACTGGCTGCGCGATAAGGACAACCCCGAGGTCATCGCATACCTGGAGGCCGAGAACGCCTATGCCGCGGTGGTGATGACGCCCACCTTGCCGCTGCAGGAAAAGCTCTACCACGAGATCGTCGGCCGCATTCAGGAGGCCGACACCTCGGCGCCGGTCCTGTTCAAGGGCTGGTGGACGTACACCCGCACCGTCGAGGGTCTCGATTACGAGATCTACTGCCGGCGGCGCGGCTCAATGGAGGGAGCTGAGGAAGTCCTGCTCGACGGCAACGTGTTGGGCGAGGGCCACGACTACTTCGACCTCGGCTATGTCGAGCGAAGCCCGGACGAGAACCTCATCGCCTACGCCGCGGATTTCGACGGCTCCGAACGGCACGAGCTGCGTTTCCGCGACCTCTCGACCGGGCAGGACCTCCCCGACGTTGTGCGCGGCGTCTACTACGGCGCGGCCTGGGCGGCCGACAACAGGACGTTCTTCTACGTCACGCCGGACCACGCAATGCGGCCGTTCCAAGTGTGGCGGCATACGATCGGCGAGCCGGCCGGGCGTGACGTCCTCGTGCTCCAGGAGGACGACGAGCACTTCGAGGTGAGCGTCGAGCCGACGAAGAGCGAGCGCTACATCGTGTTCACGATCTCGAGCCAGGTCACCAGCGAGTGCAGGTTCCTGCGCAGCGATGACCCCGAAGGCGAACCGCGGCTCGTGGCGCCCAGGCGTCATGGAGTCGAGTACTCGATCGACCACCAGGAGGATCGATTCCTGATCCTCACCAACGATGGAGCGCTCAACTTCAGGCTGATGGCGGCCCCCGTCGCGACCCCGTCTCGCGTTTCGTGGGTCGACGTGGTGCCGGAACGCCCGGACGTGCGCCTGAACTTCACCGACGTGCACGCCGGCCACGTCGTGCTGGGTGAGCGGTCCGACGGTCTGCAGCGCCTCGAGGTGCTGGACTGCGCGAGCGGCGAGCTGCACGTCATCGACCAGCCGGACCCGGCCTACACCGCCTTTCCCGGATCCAGCCCGGATTACGACAGTCAGGTCATGCGCTTCTTCTACACGTCGCTCACGGCGCCTTTTTCAGCGGTCGATTACGACATGCGAACGCGGCAGAGGACGGTGGTCAAAGAGCAGCCCGTCCGTGGTGGCTACGACCGGTCCGAATACGTCACCGACCGGCTGTGGGCAACTGCACCCGATGGCGTTCGAGTGCCGCTGTCGGTCGTCTACCGCCGCGGCCTCGAGCTCGACGGCTCGCACCCGGCGCTGCTCAACGGCTATGGCGCTTACGAGCTGTCGAGCGACCCGATGTTCGACCCGATCCGGCTCAGTCTGCTGGACCGCGGTTTCGTCTTCGCCATCGCTCACGTGCGCGGCGGTGGCGAGATGGGGAGGGAGTGGTACGAAGACGGCAAGTTTCTCCACAAGGCCAACACCTTCAGCGATTTCATCGCGTGCGCCGAAGCGCTGATCGTGGGCGGCTACACGAATACGGATCGGCTGGCGATTCGCGGCCGCAGCGCCGGCGGCCTTCTCATCGGCGCGGTTCTGAACAAGAGGCCGGCGCTGTTCGCCTGCGCCGTGGCGCAGGTCCCGTTCGTCGACGCGCTGACAACGATGCTGGACGACAAGCTGCCGCTCACCGTGAACGAGTACGACGAGTGGGGCAACCCCGCCGACCCGCGCTTCTATGCCTACATCAAGGAGTATTCGCCGTACGACAACGTGCACGCGGTCGAATACCCGGCGCTGCACGTGACGGCCGGCCTGAACGATCCGCGCGTCTCGTACTGGGAGCCGGCCAAATGGGTCGCGCGGTTGCGCGAGCTGAACCTGGGCGAGCGACCCGTCCTCCTGAAGACCGAGATGGGCTCGGGGCACTCCGGGCCATCGGGCCGCTACGAGTCGTGGCGCGAGGAGGCGTACATCCTGGCCTTCGTCATGGAGCAGGTCGAAATTGGATCTGTTGAAGTAGAGCAATAGTGTCGCGGTAATCGTCAAGCGATTCCGTCGTGCCGACGTCGTCTTGGTAATCATCGCTGCTAGCGGGTGTTGCGAGTCGAGGCAGATGGGTCCGGGGCAACCCAAGGCGTCGTAGGGCCTCGGTTTTTCGGGCGCTCATAGGGTTGCGGCTTTGCGTGGCGGTCCAGTCACAACGAGTCGTCGCCAAGGGTGGTTGGATGCCGGCTTCGTAGGTGCCGCAGGCGGCAGCTTTGGCGTGACAG
>JBDTKH010000034.1:0-29130 GCA_039935415.1 Candidatus Dormiibacterota bacterium | reverse complement strand
CGGACTCTACGGCTTGTTTCAACTTCTCGAACACCACCGTCCAGAGCTGACGGCCGACCTCGGCCACAGCACCGCTGATCTGGCGGTCGAGGGAGGCTGCGTCGGAGTGCTGAAGGTCGAGGGTGACGTTGAGTGCGACGTTAGACTGCGGCACGGGAGCCCTCCTGACTGGGTTGGGATGAACGCCCTCAGTCTCGGGGCTCCCATTCCGTCACGCACCCAGCCAACCCCGACACCCTCAAATCCCAGCACCGACGTTTGGATGCTTACCCACGGTGTGAGTCCGCTTGTGGCTGTCGTCGCCAAAGGTCACCATGTTCCTGTCTCCTTCTGATGGGGATACAGGACCGGTCGGCAACCAGCGGCCCGAATTGGCCCCTGGATCGCCAAGTGGAAGGCGCGCGAGCCCGCCAGCCTGACGTCGACCTGTAGGACCCTGATGGACCGCGACGACGTCACCGGGCGCTTGCACGACCCATCCGGAACCGGTCAACCGCGCCATCGAGAGCTTCCTGGCCTCGTTGTGACCGAGCTGAGCCTCGCCTAGTTCCTGACCGCTCGGTCGCCGATCTCGAGGGCCGAATCCATGATCTCGAAGCCCTCGTCCAGCTGCGCCTCGGTGATGCACAGGGGAGGGTTGGTCATGATCGTGTTCCAGCGGACGAATGTGAACAGGCCCGCGTCGAGCAGCGCCTGCCCGATCGCCTTCATCTCGGGCGACGTGCCGTTGAAAGGCGCGAGCGGTTCCATGGTTCGGCGATCGCGAACGAGCTCCAGCGCACCAAACAGCCCGATCGACCGCGTCGCGCCCACGCAGAGGTGGCGCTCCTGCAGCTTCTTGTGGTGCCTCGCCAGCACCGCACCCATCCGCGCGGCGTTGCCCACCATGTCGTCCTCTTCGTAGGCCTGGATGGCGCCCAGGGCTGCCGCGCAGCCGAGCGGGTGGCTGTTGTAGGTCAGCCCGCCATAGAAGACGTGGTCGTCGAAGTACGCCGCGACCTTCGGCCGCATACCGACGGCGCCGAGCGGCACGTAGCTGCTCGTCAGGCCCTTGGCCAGCGTGATCAGGTCCGGCACGACGCCCCAGTGGTCGACCGCGAACCACCGGCCGGTGCGCCCGAACCCGGTCATCACCTCGTCGCAGATCATCAGGATGCCGAACCGGTCGCAGAGCTCCCGCACGCCCTCCAGGTAGCCGTCAGGCGGGATCAGGATCCCGTTGGTCCCGGTGACGGGTTCGAGGATGAAGCCCGCGATGGTCGACGGGCCTTCGAGCTCGATCGTCTCCTCGAGGTGGGCCAGTGCCACCTCGGCGGAGTCGGTGCCGCGCTGGATCCCGTGGTACGGGTCGAGCACGTGGACCACGCCACCTGCGTGCTCGTTGGGCCACCGCCGGGGATCGCCGGTCGCCTGGATCACGGTGCCTGTGGAGCCGTGGTACGAGCGGTAACGGGCCAGCACCTTGGTCCGGCCGGTGACCGCCCGGGCGATCTTGATCGCGTTCTCGTTGGCGTCCGCCCCGCCGAGCGTGAACAGCACCTTATCGATATCGCCCGGTAGCAGCTCCGCGAGCTTGACGCCAAGCCTGGCGCGGACCTCGGTGGCCATGAAGGGGGTGATGTAGGGGAGCTGCTCGGCCTGGCGCTTGATCGCGTCGATGATCCTGCGGTCACCGTGGCCTGCGCTGACCGACATGAGCTGGCTGTTGAAGTCGATGAAACGGCGTCCGTCGACGGTGGTGAAGTAGACGCCGCTGGCGCTCGCCACCGCCATCGGTTTCAGCCCCACCTGCGCCGACCAGTCGTAGAGCGTGTGCCTCAGGCAGAGCTCGATGATCTCCTCCGCGCTGAGGGCTTTGACGGCCTCGGTCACCATCACCGACATCGTACAGATAGGTGACTTCCCCGCTCGCGGGGAAGGTGGCGCGCAGCGCCGGATGGGGAGCGCCGGGTGTGCCCTTCCCCGCCTGCGGGGAAGGTGGCGCGAATGCGCCGGATGGGGGTGCTGCCTAAGGCAGGCGCCGCGGCCCCCACATTGTTTGACAACACAACCATCGGGTGCTACAACCACACCGGGCGTACTGGGGATCGCCCCCAGCGCCGCTTTTGTCGGGTCGCCAGGGAGGGGAAGTAAATGTTTCCTGCCGCTTTCGATTACCGCGCTCCCGCGACTCTTGGCGAAGCGCTCTCCGTCCTCAAGCAAAAAGGTGACGACGCCAAGGTGATGGCGGGCGGGCAGAGCCTGATCCCGCTGCTGAGGCTCAGGTTCGCCCAGCCGGCCCTGGTGGTCGACATCGGCCGCCTCCCCGAGATGGCGACCATCGCCAGGGACGACGGGCAGGTCAGGATCGGCGCCCTGGTGCGACACGTCGACGTCGAGCGCAGCCGCGACCTCGCGCGGCTGGTCCCCGTGATGGCCGAGGCCGTCCACTGGATCGCGGATCCGCTGGTGCGGAACCGCGGCACCGTGGTGGGCTCTGTCTGCCACGCCGACCCCGCCGGCGACTGGGGCTCGGTCATGCTGGCGCTCGACGCCGAGGTGGTGGCCCGCTCGGAAGCCGGCGAGCGTGTGATCAAGATCGCCGACTTCTTCCAGGGCCCGTTCACGACAGCGCTCCGGCCGGACGAGGTGGCGACCGAGATCCGGATCCCGCTTCCCACCGGTCCGGCAGGTGGCTCGTATCACAAGCTGGAACGGAAGGTGGGCGACTTCGCCACAGTAGCCGTCACCGTCCACATCGAGCTCGACGGCCGCAAGGTCAAGAAGGCAGGCATCGGTCTGACGTCTGTCGGCCCGACGAACCTGAAGGCCAAAGAAGCCGAGAAGGCGCTCGCGGGCCACGAGCTGACCGACCACGCGATCGCGGAGGCTGCCAGGCTCGCCGCCGACGCGGCCGAGCCCAAGGACGACAACCGCGGCACAGCGGCATATAAAAAGGACGTGGTGCGGGTCTTCGTTCAGCGCGGGCTCAAAGCAGCCCTCGCTCGAGCCCAGGAGGTGAAGGCGTGAAGGTGACCATGCGAGTCAACGGGGTGGAGCATGGCGGCGACATCGAGCCGCGGGTGCTTCTCGTCGACTTCCTGCGCACGAACCTCCGGCTCACCGGCACGCACATCGGGTGCGACACGACGAGCTGCGGCGCATGCACCGTGCTGATAGACGGAGAGCCCGTCAAGTCGTGCACCGTGCTCGCCGTCCAGGCGGAGGGGCGCGAGATCAAGACGGTCGAGGGCATCCTGCAGGGAGGCGCGCTGGCGCCCATCCAGGTCGGCTTTCACGAGGAGCACGGGCTGCAGTGCGGCTTCTGCACGCCGGGGATGATGCTGGTCGGCGCCGCACTGCTCGAGCGAAACCCGAATCCCACCGACGACGAGATCCGCTGGGCGATCAGCGGCAACCTGTGCCGCTGCACCGGCTACATGAACATAGTCAAGGCGATCCAGCATGCCGCCAAATCCACGTCGGATGCGGCGCAGGCACATGCCGCCCAGGCCACCGCCTCGGTGGGTGGAGGTGTCGAATGAGCAGCACGATGCACATGCACGGTGGCATCGGCGAATCGATCAAGCGCAAGGAGGATGGTCGCTTTCTGCGTGGCAAGGGCAACTACGTCGATGACACGATGCTGCCCGGCATGCTGCACATGGTCATACTCCGCAGCCCGCACGCGCACGCGCGCATCAAGTCCATCGACACCGCGGCCGCGGGCGCCATGCCCGGCGTCATCGCCGTCGTCACCGGGGAGCTGATGGCCCAGCACAAGCTGGCCTGGATGCCGACGATGAGCGGCGACACGCAGGCCGTGCTCGCCACCGACAAGGTCCGCTTCCAGGGACAGGAGGTCGCGGCCGTCATCGCCGAGACCAAGTACCAGGCCGAGGACGCGCGCGACGCGATCGTCGTCGAGTACGACATCCTCCCCGCCGTCATCAGCCCCGACGGAGCCAAGGCGGAAGGCGCGCCCCTGATCCGCGACGAGAAGGAAGGCCAGAAGGACAACCACATCTACCACTGGGAGTCGGGCGACAAGGGGACCACGCAGGCGGCCTTCGCCAAGGCGGCGAAGGTGATCCGCCTCCACACGTTCTACCCGCGCTGCCACCCCGCGCCGATGGAGACGTGCGGCTGCATCGCCGACGTGAACCCCGCGACCGGCAAGGCCACGATCTACATGACCAGCCAGGCCCCGCACGCCATCCGCACCGTGTTCGCGCTGGTCACGGGCCTGCCCGAGCAGAACATCCGAATCATCTCGCCGGACCTCGGCGGCGGCTTCGGCAACAAGGTGCCGGTCTACCCGGGATACGTGGTAGCGACGGCGGCCAGCCTGCTCATCGGCCGGCCGGTGAAGTGGATCGAGGACCGCACCGAGAACCTCATGTCGACGGGATTCGCCCGCGACTACCACATGACCGGCGACCTGGCCGTCGACGAGAACGGCAAGATGCTGGCCCTCCGCGTGCACCTCGACAGCGACAACGGGGCATTCTTTGCTGACGCGCAGCCGAGCAAGTTCAAGGCCGGGCTGTTCCACATCGTCACCGGCTCCTACGACATCCCCACCGCGCACATCACAGCGGACGGCTACTACACGAACAAGGCGCCAGGCGGTGTCGCCTACAGGTGTTCCTTCCGCGTGACCGAAGCCAGCTACCTCATCGAGCGGCTGGTCACCAACGCGGCGATCGAGCTCGGGATCGACCAGGCGGAGTTCCGGATGAAGAACTTCATCCAGCCCGAGCAGTTCCCGTACCACTCGGCGACGGGCTGGGTGTACGACAGCGGCGACTACCCGAGGGCGATGAACGTGGCCCTCGAACAGCTCGGCTACGACGCGATGCGCAAGGACGTCGAGGCACGGCGCAAGAAAGGCGAGGTGACAGGCATCGGGATCGCCAGCTTCACCGAGGTCGTCGGCGCGGGCCACGGCGCGGAGTTCGACATCCTTGGCCTGCGCATGTTCGACAGCGCGGAGCTGCGCGTGCACCCGACCGGCAAGGCCATGCTGCGCATGGGGACCAAGTCCCAGGGCCAGGGCCACGAGACGACGTTCGCCCAGATCGTCGCTGAGGAGCTGGGCATCCCTGCCTCGGACGTGGCCGTCGAGGAGGGTGACACCGACACCGCGCCCTACGGACTCGGCACGTACGCCTCGCGCAGCACGCCAGTCGCAGGCGCTGCCACGGCCATGGTCTCCCGGAAGCTCAGGGAGAAGGGCCGCAAGCTCGCCGCCCACCTTCTCGAGGCGGCCGAGGAAGACATCGAGTGGGAGCGCGGCAAGTACTACGTGAGAGGTTCGCCCGACAGGGCCAAGACGATCCAGGAGGTCGTCTTCGCCGCCTACACCAACCTCCCCGAGGGTATGGAGGCCGGGTTCGAAGGCGTGCACTACTACGACCCACCGAACATGACCTACCCGTTCGGGACCTACGCGGTGGTGGTCGATGTCGACAAGGGAACAGGCCAGGTCAAGGTGCGCCGGATGGTGGCCGTCGACGACTGCGGCGTCCGCATCAACCCGATGATCGTGGAGGGCCAGATCCACGGCGGCCTGGCCGAGGGTTACGGGATCGCCTTCATGCAGCTCATCACCTTCGACGCCGACGGCAACTGCATCGGCTCCAACTTCATGGATTACCTCTTGCCGACGTCGGTGGAAACGCCGAAGTTCGAGCTGGGCGAGACGGTGACCCCGTCCCCGCACCACCTGATCGGCGCGAAGGGCGTCGGGGAATCGCCCACCGTCGGTTCTCCCGCCGCCTACGTCAACGCCGTGATCGACGCCCTCTCGCCATACGGCATCACCAACATCGACATGCCGGTCACGTCGGACAAGGTGTGGGCGGCTCTAAGATCGCAAGGGGTGACCGAATAGCCGACGAGCTGATCGACCTGCTTCGCGAGTACGCGGCGGCGGGCACGCCGTGCGCGCTGGCGACCGTCGTGAGGTGCGAGCCGCCGACCTCGGCGCACCCGGGCGACAAGGCGGTGATCACCGCCGACGGCCGGCTCCGCGGCTGGATCGGCGGCAGCTGCTCCGAGCCCATCGTCCGGCGCGAGGCGCTGCGCGCCATGGCCGAGGGCGTGCCCCAGCTGGTGAGGATCGTCCCGGCACCCGAGGTCAAGCAGAGCAGGAAGCGCGGTGAGCTGATGGTGGCTACGACGTGCCCCAGCGGCGGGGCGCTCGACATCTTCATCGAACCGCGCCTGCCGCGGCCTCTGCTGCTGGTTTTCGGTGACAGTCCCGCCGCCCGCACGCTGGTCCAGATGGGCTCCCTGGCGGGGTTCCGGACGTGCCTGGTCCACCCGGGCGCGCGGCAGGAGGACTTCCCGGCCGCCGGCCTGGTGCTCGGGAGCCTGGACGTGGGCGGAGCCAACGCGGGCTCGGACAGTTGGGCGGTGGTCGCCACGATGGGGCATTACGACGAGGACGCCCTCGAGGCTGCGCTCACGCATCCAGGCGTGGAGGTCGCGCTGATCGCGAGCGCCCGCCGCTCCGACGCCGTGCGCGACGCGCTGCGCGCGCGCGGCATGGATGAGGCCACGCTCGGGCGGATCCGAACCCCGGCGGGCAGGGTGCGCGGGGCGAGCCAGGAGGAGATTGCCGTGCTGGCCCTGGCCGAGGTGGTCACCGCCCGGCGCAGGCGCGGCCATGTGACCGCGCCCAGGGAGGCCGCCGTCGCGGTCGTCTTCGCGACGGACCCGGTTTGCGGCATGACCGTCGATCCCCTGACGTCGCAGCACCGGGCGGATCACCTGGGAGTCACATACTGGTTCTGCGGCGCGGGCTGCCAGGCCGAGTTCGAGAAGACTCCGGACCGCTACCTCCGACCAATCGAGGCGTAGAGACCGGGCCAGGCCAGCCCAAGCCCTACCCCAAGCTCTGGTCGGCCTCTCCCAGCACGTCGCCTGCGCGCAGGCGCTCCAGGCTCTGCATGCGGGACTGCGCGCGCGGGCCGAGCCGGCTCAGCACCGCCGCCACCACGCCCTCGACGACCGCCATGGCCCCGACGAGCGAGTCGAAAGGGCCGACCATGTCGACGCTCGTGACGATCACCTGGCGGGCGAAGCCCGACGCGGGCGACAGCCAGGGATCCGTGAAGAGGATGACATTGCAGCCCTGGTTCGATGCGACGCGCGCGCTCTCGATCGAGTCCGCCTGGTAGCGGCGGTAGTCGAAGACGATCAGCACATCCCCCTTTCTCATGTCGACCAGCTGCTGCGCGGGCCCGCTGCGCTCGGCGTCTACCAGGCCGATACCAGGTCTCAGGAGGTGCAGCTGGCCGGCGAGGTAGCGCGCCAGGGGGGCGCTGACGCGGCCGCCGAGCACCATCACGCGCCGACGCACGTCGGCGAGCATGTCCACCGCCTCGTTGAAGTCACGATGCGAGATCACCTCGAGCGTGGCCTTCACGTTGAGCGATGACACCTCGAGGGCGTCGCTCAAGACAGAGTCGGTGGCAGCGGGCGCCTGGTCGCCGCGGTAGCGCGCCAGCGGCGAGCTGAGCCGCGCCTGGACCTCGTGGCGCAGCACCTCCTGGAACTCCGGATAGCCACGGAAGCCCAGCTTCGTGATGAAGCGAGTGACCGTCGGGGGGCTGACGTGGGCCCTCTCGGCGAACCGAGCCACGCTCTCCAGGCCCGCGATCGGATAGGACGCGAGCAGCACCCGGGCCAGCTTGCGCTCGGCTGGGCTCAAGCTGTCGAGCCGCTGCCTGACCAGCTCGACCACTCGCGACTCCACAGCAGTGACGTTTGTTACATCTGGGCCCATAACGCCCTGGCTCGAACCATCCTTGACAACGATCCTATCGCCTGTTAGCTTCCCCGCAAGCCCCGATTACGGGCAGCGCGGCGCTGTGAAGCGGCGTCAATGGGAGAGGGAAGCTCATGAGCGTCCAGGCCGGGCAATCCGACGTTGAAACACTCCACCGGATGGGCTACGCGCAGGAGCTGCGCCGACGCATGTCGACGTTCTCCAACTTCGCGGTCTCGTTCACCATCATCTCGATCCTCTCCGGCTGTCTGACGCTCTACGGCTACGGCATGAACACCGGCGGCCCGATCGACATGAACATCGGGTGGCCGCTGGTCGGCCTCTTCGTGATCATGGTCGGCCTTGCCATGGCTGAGGTTTGCTCCAGCTATCCGACAGCCGGCGGCCTGTACTACTGGGCGGCCAAGCTCGGCGGCAAGAATGCGGCGGCGTGGAGCTGGTTCACCGGCTGGTTCAACCTGCTGGGCCAGGTCGGGGTCACTGCCGGCATCGACTTCGGGTTGGCCCTGTTCGCCGACGCTTTGCTCAACGCCCTCTTCAACTACCCAACTACCCCGATCTGGATCGTGGTGATCTTCGGCGTCGTTCTCTTCCTACACGGGCTGCTCAACACCTTTGGAGTCGGCCTCGTCGCACTGCTCAACGACATCTCCGTGTGGTGGCATCTGGTCGGCGTGGCGATCATCTTCATCGTCCTGTTCTTCGTCCCGGCCCACCACCAGACTGTGTCCTTCGTCTTCACCAACTTCGTCAACAACACCGGGTTCGGACCAGGCCTCTACGTCTTTCTGATCGGCCTGTTGCTGGCGCAGTACACATTCACGGGTTATGACGCCTCAGCCCACATGACAGAGGAGACGAACAACGCGGCCGTCGCCGGTCCGCGAGGCATCGTCTGGTCCATCGTCATCTCCCTCATCGCCGGGTGGATCCTGCTGATCGGCGTCACCGGCGCGATCCAGGACTACGCGAAAGAGTCGACGGCGGTAACGCCGGCGGCGCAGATCTTCATCGACGCGACCGGACACAACATAGGCCTGTTCCTGCTCTTCATCGTCGTCGGGGCGCAGTTCTACTGCGGAATGTCGTCGGTGACCGCCAACTCGCGCATGATCTACGCCTTCTCGCGGGACGGCGCGGTGCCGGGCTCGCAGTTCTGGCACAAGATCAACCCGCGCACGCGCACTCCGACCAACTCCATCTGGTTCGCGGCGGTCGGCGCGTTCATCCTCGGCCTGCCCTACCTGTGGAGCCCGGTGGCCTATTTCGCGGTGACGTCAATCGCGGTGATTGGGCTCTACATCGCTTATGGAATTCCTATCCTCCTGCGCCTGATGGCCGGAGACAAATTCCAGCGCGGGCCCTGGCACCTGGGGCGGTGGAGCCGGCCGGTGGGGATCATCGCGGTGCTCTGGATCGCCTTCATCGCCATCCTCTTCGTGCTGCCGCAAGCGGCTCCGGGGAACACCTTGATCACGTTCAACTACGCCATCGTCGCGGTCGCCGTAGTCTTGATCTACTCGGGAGGCTACTGGTTCCTCTCGGCGAGAAACTGGTTCAAGGGACCGAAGGTACAAGGGACAGCGGAAGAGCTTGCCAAGATCGAAGCCGAACTCGCCGCCGCTGGATGACGGCACCACGGAGAAAGACGACCGTCCGAAGATAGGGATCACGGTCCACCCGCGGCGGGGCATCGAGTACTACGTGCCCTACCGCAGGGCGGTCGTGGCCGCGGGCGCGGAGCCGGTCGACCTCGTCCCGGGGACGAGGTCGCTGCCGGACGTCGACGGGCTGCTGCTGCCTGGCGGCTGGGACGTCGACCCCTCCTTCTACGGCGAGAAGGCCGACGAGAAGATCGGGCCGACAGACCCCGAGCTGGACACGACCGAGCTGGAGATGTTCCGGCAGGCGAGGAAGAGGCAGCTCCCCATACTGGGCATCTGTCGTGGTCAGCAGGTGATCAACGTCGCCATGGGCGGATCGCTGATCCAGCATCTGGACGAGCACGACGCACGGGCGATCGGCAGGCGGCACCTTGCCCACACGATCGAGGTCGAGCCGGACTCAGAGCTCGCTCGGGCCGCCGGCGAGGACACCATCCCTGTCAACAGCCTCCACCACCAGGCGATCAAGAAGCTCGGCTCGGGACTCCACCAGAGCGCCCGTGGCGGGGATGGCACCGTCGAAGGCGTGGAGTCTGACGACGGCCTGATCGTCGCCGTGCAGTGTCACCCCGAAGAGCTCACGTCGGACCTTCCGTGGGCGAGGAGGCTCTTCGAGCGCTTCGTGATCCGCGCGCGACACGCCTCAGCGAAATCTTGATTTGCTGACCAAAGACCAGCTCGCGCAATCTGTGGCCGCCGGCGACATCGACACCGTCGTGGTCGCGTTCACCGACATGCAGGGGCGCCTCATGGGCAAGCGCGTGGATGCCGAGTACTTCGTCGAGACGTCCTTCGATGGCGAGTCGACCGAGGGGTGCAACTACCTGCTCACCGTCGACATGGACATGGACCCGGTACCCGGCTACCAGATGGCCAACTGGGCGAGCGGCTACGGCGACTTCGACATGGTGCCCGACTTTGCGACGCTGCGCCTCGTCCCTTGGCTCGAGGGCACCGCCATGGTCCTGTGCGACGTCGCGTGGCATGACGGCAAGCCCGTGCGGCCGTCGCCGCGGCAGGTCCTGCGCGCGCAGATCGAGCGCGCCCGCCAGCTTGGCTTCGAGCCGATGTTCGGATCGGAGCTCGAGTTCTACCTGCTCAAGGAGACGTTCGCCGAGGCCCACGCGATGCACTACGTCGGCCTGACGCCCTCGGTTCCTTACATCCTCGACTACCACGTCCTCGCGACGACCTACGACGAGCCGTTCATTCGTGCCGTGCGCAGGGGCATGAAGGCGGCGGGCATCCGGGTGGAGAGCTCCAAGGGGGAGGCGTGGCCGGGCCAGCAGGAAATCAACTTCCGCTTCTCCGACGCCCTGACGATGGCCGACAACCACGTCCTTTACAAGAACGGGATCAAGGAGATGGCGCACCAGCACGGCTGCTCCGTCACGTTCATGGCCAAGCCCGACCATCGCTGGATCGGCAGCTCGTGCCACGTGCACTCGAGCCTGTGGAAGGGCGGTCGCAACACATTCGACGGCGAATCCGAGACTTTCCGCAACTACCTCGCCGGCCACATCGCTCATGCCGGCGAGCTGGCGATCTTCCTCGCCCCGAACATCAACTCGTACAAGCGCTACGCGGCGGGCAGCTGGGCGCCGACCACCCTCGCGTGGGGCCACGACAACCGCACCTGTGGCTTCCGGATCGTGGGCCACGGCCAGCACCTGAGAACCGAGTCCCGCATCCCCGGTGCCGACGCGAATCCTTACCTCTGTTTCGCTGCTCTGCTGGCGGCCGGCCTGCACGGCATCGAGAAGAAGCTCGAGCTGCCGCCCGAGTTCAAGGGCAACGCGTACGAGTCGGACGTGAAACGATTCCCGCACGCGCTCCGCGACGCGATATCGGAGCTCGAGCGCGGGAAGATGGCGAGGGAGGCGTTCGGCGACGACGTGGTCGATCACTACCTCAACTACGCGCGAACGGAGCAGGCGCAGTTCGACAAGGTCGTCACCGACTTCGAGCGGGCACGGTTGTTCGAAAGGGGATAAAGGGTTTGGGAAGGTTAGACGGCAAAGTCGCAGTCATCACCGGCGCGGCCGGCGGCATCGGTCGGGAGGCCGCGCTGCTGTTCTCGTCAGAGGGCGCGCGTGTATGTGTCGCGGACGTGAGCAAGGACGCGGGTGAGAAGACCGCGGCCGAGTGCAGGGAGGCGTTCTTCTTCAAAGCCGACGTCAGCGATGAGAAGAGCGTCGAGTCGATGTACGCCGAGACGTCGAAGCGTTATGGCCGGATCGACATCCTCTACAACAACGCTGGCATCATGCCGGCCGACGACGACTCGATCCTGGTCACCGAGGCTGCCGCGTGGGACCGTGTGCAGGACATCAACGCCAAAGGCGTCTTCCTGTGCTGCAAATACGGCATCCCACACCTGCTCGACGCCGGAGGCGGGTCGGTGATCAACGTCGCCTCTTTCGTGGCCCTCATGGGCGCCGCCACCTCGCAGATCGCGTACACCGCCTCCAAGGGCGCAGTGCTGTCGATGAGCCGCGAGCTCGCGGTCCAGTTCGCGCGCCAGGGCGTGCGGGTGAACGCACTGTGCCCGGGCCCGGTGGAGACGCCGCTCCTGATGCGGCTGTTCTCCGAGACGCCAGGCGCCTACGAGCGACGGCGCGTACACCTGCCGATGGGTCGGCTGGCGAAGGCGCGCGAGATCGCCAACGCGGCGCTGTTCCTGGCCAGCGACGAGTCGAGCTACGTCAACGGTGCGACGTTCACCGTCGACGGCGGAATCACGGCGGCCTACGTCACCCCGGAGTAGCGCAAGAAACGGTTTACATGAAATCGAAACTCTGGCTCACGAACGGGCTCCTCACGCTGGCCTTGCTCGTGGCCGCGTGCGGTGGCTCGAGTCCACCGACCGGGAGCGCGAGCCCGAGCCCGGCGTCGAGCCCCGCGCCGAGCCTTGCGGCAACCGGCGGCACCAAGATCGCGGTCGCCACCAATGCCAAGCTAGGCCAGATCCTGGTCGACGGAAATGGAATGACCGTCTACCTGCTCACGGGCCACACCGGCACCACCTCCACCTGTGGGGCGGCCTGCGTGCCGTTCTGGCCGCCCGTCCTCACCACCGGCGTGCCGCAAGCGGGAACTGGCGCCGAGGCCGCCCTGTTGGGCACGACGACGCGCGCCGACGGCAAAGTAGAGGTGACATATGCCGGTCACCCTCTTTACTACTTCATTTCGGACAGTCAGGCCGGTGAAACGGGAGGCCAGGGCCTGAAAGCGTTCGGTGGGCTGTGGTGGGTCACGTAACTCGCAGCTGAATGGAATCCGGTCGTAACCCGCCAGGGTATCCGGATGCATCCTCGTAGGACTCTTCAGGGGGCGCATCCACATGCAACGGAAACTCGTGGTCTCATACGCACTCGCCGCCGTGGCCTTGCTGGCCTCGGCCTGTGGCGGCACGACATCGACCGCAAGCTCGAGCCCGTCGCCTTCGGCGGCGGCAACCGCCGCGCCAAGTGCGGCCGCAACGGGAACGACGATCGCGGTCGCCACCAACGCCAAGCTCGGCCAGATCCTGGTCGACGCGAAGGGCATCACGGTTTACCTGTTCGTGGCGGACACCGGCACCGCGTCAACCTGCTACACGAGCTGCGCCCAGATCTGGCCGCCGGTCCTCACGACAGGCGCGCCGCAGGCTGGAACGGGCGCCACCGCCTCGCTCCTCGGGACGACGACGCGCAGCGATGGAAAGGTCGAGGTCACGTACGCCGGCCATCCCCTCTACTACTTCGTGCAGGACAAGCAGGCCGGTGACGCGACCGGGCAGGGAGTCAACGGGTTCGGGGCCCTGTGGTGGGTCCTGACTCCAACCGGCGCGGCGATGCACTGATCGCCGGGTTCTAACAAGCCACCCGCAGAAGCCGGTTAACTTCTGCGGGTGGCTTCCGCGGATGCGGCGATCGATCGACCCAGGGGCATCATTCGCGATGCTCTCGGCATCGGGATCGCGACAGGCGCCTACGCGCTTTCCTTTGGGGCGATCTCGACCACCGCCGGGCTCACGCTGCTCCAGACGATGGCCCTATCGACTTTGATGTTCACAGGAGCCTCGCAGTTCGCGCTGGTCGGCGTGGTCGGAGCTGGTGGCAGCGTCTGGGCGGGCGCCGCGACGGCCGCGCTGCTGGGATCACGCAACGCGTTGTACGCGGTCCGGCTGTCGGCATTGCTCCGACCGCGAGGGTGGTGGAAGCCGCTCACAGCGCAATTCGTGATCGACGAGACGACGGCGATGGCAATCGCGCGTGACAAGCCCGCCGGCAGCAAGCTCGCGTTCTGGGCCACCGCCCTTGCCGTGTTCACGCTCTGGAACCTCGGGACGCTCATCGGGGCGCTCGCCACCCACGCGTTGCCGGACCCCAAGGTGTTGGGCTTTGATGCGGCGCCGCCGGCCGCCTTCCTCGCCCTGCTGGCCCCGCGCCTGCGTGCGCGCGCGCCGCTGGCGATCGCCCTCGCGTCCGGGGTGGCCGCCCTTGTCCTGCTGCCGTTTGTCCCGGCGGGGGTGCCCCTGCTGATCGTCGCCCTGCTCGTCGCAATGTACGGATTCCTGGGCAGATCGCGATGATGTGGGCCGGCGTGCTCGTCGCCTCGGCCACGTGCTATGCGTTGAAGCTGGCCGGCCTCTCGTTACCAGAGCGCTGGCTGCAGGACGCGCGCATCCAGCGGACGGTGCCCCTGATCCCGGTCGCCCTGCTGGCGGCGCTGGTCGCGACCCAGACGTTTTCGACCGGGCATCACCTCGTGGTCGATGTTCGAGCCGCGGCTCTCGCGGTCGCGGTGGTCGCAGTTGTCTTGCGCGCTCCGTTCCTGGTCGTGGTCGCGACCGCCGCCGCAACCGCCGCATTGCTACGCCTTCTCTAACTTCAGCGTCATTACCTGGAAAGGCCTGAAGTCGAGGTCGAGTGACGTTTTCTCGCGTTCCCGCTCGAGCAGGTCGCACAGCGTGACGCGGCCGGCCGGAAGCGTCGTCTTGATACGGGCGCGGCACGGTCGGCCCCACGCCTCGTAGAGTCGGACGATCGTCGCGTCCGAGTCCTCGGCCCGCTTGATCGTCTCGACGATGACCTGCCGCGTATCGACCTCGATGAGCGAGCGGGCGGTTCCTGCGGGCAGCCCGGTCTTGAATATGACTTGGAGCGGGGCATTCAGGTCCTCCGCCGCCTCGATCACGCCCGCCTCGCGGAAGTCTCCCGGATGCGGCATCAGCGCATACGTGAACAGGTGAAAGCCCTGGTCGGCGTTGGGATCGGGATGCGTCGGCGCACGTAGAAGCGAGAGCCGCATGACGGAGCCGTGGATGTCGTAGCCGTGCTTGCAGTCGTTCAGCAACGCGACGCCGTAATCGCCGTCGCCCAGGTCGGCCCAACGCTGCGCGCACACCTCGAACATCGCCTTCGCGCGGCTATCCTCCTCGTGAGTCGGCCTTCGCAGGTGGCCGAACTGGATCTCGTACGTCGCCCCGGGCGCCGTGACCGTCACCGGGAAAGCGACTTTCAGGATCTTGTGGCGCTCATGCCAGTCCACGGAGGTCTCAAATCGCAGCACTCGTGAACCTGCGTCGAGGGTCATCGCCTGCCGCATGAGCGAGCCGCCGAATCGGCGCTCGAAATCTATCCCGCCCCGCAACCCGCTCCGCCGGTGAACCGGCGTGACATCGGCAATCTCGGTCAACGAGTTCCTGTAGTCGGCGTCGAGATCCCACGCGTCCCAGTTCCGCGGGTTGTCGTCGTGCAGCTGTAGCACGTTGCCGGGCCCGCTCAACACTTCGCGACCCGTCTCCTTGTCCCAGATCGACGTCAGGACCGCGCGCTCGTCCCACTCCACGCGGAGGAGCTCGTTCTCCATCGAGTGATCCGAGACCTCGACTTCGGGTTCGTGCGCGTGTGGCGTGTAAGCCGCCCAGCCGCACGGCGGCACCACTAAGCGCACCGGGTTAGGCCCGATGGGAGCAAGCTCTCGCCGCTCGTGCGAAGTGGGGTTGAAGACTGTTGTCGCCTCGCCATGCCCTGTGATCGAGTTGATGGCGTCCCGGCCAACGCCTGCCGCCGTCGCCGCGGCCACCGCCAACTCGCGCTCCGCCTCCTCGTAGACCCAGTCGATGCTGGATCCGGGCAGGATGTCGTGGAACTGGTTGAGGAGAACGGTCTTCCACGCCTTGTCCAGCTCAGGCCGCCGGCGCGTGTCAGCAGCCACCGACCACATCTCGGCCTGGCGGAGCGCCTCCTGGGCGATGCGGTTCAACCGCTTGGTCCGCGACTGGCTCGTGTAGGTGCCTCGGTGCAGCTCGAAGTACAACTCGCCGCTCACGGTGGCTAGGTCAGGGGCTTCGGCAGAAGCGCTGTCGAAGAATTTCGCGGCGCGACTGATGTCGACCCGCATCTGGCTCGCGGACTCGATCATCTCCGTCGTTGGACCTCCTCCGCCGTCGCCGTAGCCGAACAGGTAGAGCGAGTGGTGCGAACGGTCCGCGTCTTTGAAGTTGCGGACGCTTCGCTCGACCTCCTCGGGGCTGAAGTCGCCGTTGTACGTGTCGGCAGGGGGGAAATGGGTGAAGATCGGCGTGCCGTCGATGCCTTCCCACATGAACGTGTTGTGTTCAGGCTTGTTGGTGTCGTTCCAGGACAGCTTCTGGGTCAGGAAGTAGTCGCAGCCGGCCTCCTTGATCAGCTGCGGCAGGTTGCCCGGGTAGCCGAATACGTCGGGCAGCCACAGGATCTTCGTCTCGAAGCCGAACTCCTGGATGAAGAAGCGTTTGCCGTACAGCATCTGGCGGACCAGCGACTCGCCGGATGGCAGGTTGCAGTCGGCCTCCACCCACATCGCGCCGACCGGCTCCCACTGGCCGGCTGCCACCTTCTCCTTGATTCGCCGGTAGATGTCGGGATACGTGTCCTTCATCCACTGGTACTGAGCCGGCTGCGAGGCGGCGAAGACGTAGTCCGGATATTCATCCATCAGCTCGAGCTGCGTCGACCAGCTGCGCGCGACCTTTCGGCGCGCCTCGCGCAGCGGCCACAGCCAGGCGGTGTCGATGTGAGCGTGCCCGACCGCTGTGATCACGTGCGAGGGATCGAGCTTCGCCTTTTCTGCCGCCGGTCGCTCCTGGTCCTGCAGCGCGAGCTCGGCCTGGCGGAACGTGAACGCGGGGACGTCGGACTTTCGCAGCTCGATCATCGACGCGGCCGGCTCCGCGCCGGAAAGCGTGACGCCTGGATTGGCGGCGGCCTCCAGGTAGAAGTCCACCTCGGGTCCGTCGACGGGCAGCGCACGGTGGTTGGGGTCGACCCCACGCCACGGCCGCCCGTCCTTCCAGGCAAGCGCCTCGCAGGTAAAACCGGTCGGGCCGGCGAACCCGAGGTCGAGGAGGGCCACCACCTTCCGACCGGCCCATCCGTCCGGTGCCCGGCCGCGGACGTGGAACCAGGTGGTGCTCCACGGCGACCCCCAGGCGTCTCCGACGCGGAAGGGCACGAACTCACCGCGGATCGCCTCCTCGTACGGGATGGGCTCTCCTCGAACGCGAAAAGCCGACAGCTCGAGCTCTTGCACCTGCGAAATCATCCTGCCTTCGCACTACGATCCGGGATGATTGGCGCCTGATGTTCTCGGCGCCAACTTCGAAGGACCTGCCACTGGTCATCGTGGCGGTCCTCGCCGGCGCGGTCCTGATCGTCGCCGCGATCGTGCAGCTGCAGAGGGACCGCGCCATGCGCTCGTCGGAGGAGTTGCGCAATCGACGTCGGAACTACTTTCCGCTGGCGCTGGTGCTCGGCATCGCCTTGCTGACCAACCTGGCCGGGATCGTCATCGAGCACGCGGAGATCGACGATGTCGGCGGGGACATCCTGACCTCCAGCCTGATGGCGATCGGAATCGCCGCCCAGCTCTATCGACTCCGCACGAGCACTGCCAGGTAGGGCATCAGGCGCTACCCTTCGATGGGGAACGTCAACCTGAATCAAGGAGTCTGGAAGTGAAGGACAAGGTGCGAGGCAAAGCTGAAGAGATCAAGGGCAAGGCCACCGGCGACAAGGGGCTCCAGGCCAAAGGCAAGGCCCGCCAGAAGGTGGGTGGGGTCAAGGAAGCCGCCAAGTCCATCGCCTACGACGTCGAGCACTCTCGAAAGAAGAAGCGTTAGGACCGATTTGGGTGTGGGCGACTCAGCGGTGCGCGTGGAGGCTGCGACCGAGGCCACACCCGAGCTCGCGGCGGCCTTTGCCAAACTGCTCCCTCAGCTGAACCCCAAGCTCGTGGTTCCCGATGCGGAACGCGTTCGGGCGCTGATCGATGACCCGGCGGTGACAGTTTTCCTCGCCAGAGACGGCGCCGAGGTCGTCGGCACCGCCACGGTCATCGTCTACACGACGCCCTTCTGGATCAAGGCGCGCATCGACGAGGTCGTCGTCGACGAAAACGCTCGCGGCAAGGGCGTCGGCGAGGCCCTGGTCAGCGCATGCCTGGAAATTGCGCAAAAGCGAGGCGCCCAGGTCGCGGAGCTGCAGTCAGGCAGGCAGCGCGAGGTGGCGAACCGGCTTTACCGACGGATGGGCTTCGAGCTTCGCGACAGCAACCTGTACCGGATGACGCTGGGCTAGTCGCTCGCCCCGACCAGCTCCTCGAGCCGGCCCACCATCCGCGCCAGCGTCGCAAAGGCGGCCTCCACCGGTTCGGGCGACGTCATGTCGACGCCGGCCAGCCGCAGGCCCTCGAGCGGGTACATCGAACCCGCGCTCTTGAGGAAGGCCAGGTACGAGTCGACCGCCTTCTGGTCACCGGCCGCGACGCGCTCCACCAGGTGGTTCGCCCCTGCGATGCCGGTCGCGTACTGGTAGACGTAGAAGTTGCTGTACAGGTGGGTGTGGAACTGGGCCCACGTTGAGCCGATCCGTTCGCGATCGCGGCCGCTGACCTCGACCTCGGAGCCGTAGACCTCCATCATCAGGTCGGCCATCAGGTTGTTCAGGTATTCGGCGGTGATGGCTCCACCGCGTTCCACTCGCTCGTGCATCTCGAGCTCGAGCCGCGCCAGCGACGGCATGATGAAGAAGTAGCGATAGAAGTTGGACATCGCCTCTTCGATCAGCGCGATCTGGAAAGGGGCATCTGTCCTGGTGGCGAGCAGGTGGCGGCGCGTGAGGGCCTGGTGCATGTTCGACGCGACCTCGGCCTGGAACAACCCGTAGTTCGAATAGATGAAAGGTTGCGTTCGGCGAGCGAAGTAGGAATGCATCGAGTGGCCGAGCTCGTGCGCGAGCGTGCTCATCGAGAAAATGTCGTCGTTGTAGCTCATGAAGATGAACGGCAGGGTGTCAGCGGCACCGGTTGAGAAAGCGCCCATCCGTTTGCCCTTGTTGGGGTACACGTCGACCCAGCGGTCCTGCAGGGCTCCCTTCCGCATGATCTCGACGTACTCGCCGCCGAGCGGCGCGACCCCTTCGGTGATCCAGTCGACAGCCTGCTCGTACGGAACCTCGAGCGACGACACGCCGAGCTGGGCACGAGTGTCGTAGGGCTTGAGCACGTCGACGCCAAGTGCCTTTCGCCTGACACGCCAGTAGTGGCGCCAGGTGCCGACATTGTCACGAAACGTTCGAATGACGTTGTGGTAGACGTCGGGCGGGATGTGGCTCGGCTCCATCGACGCTGCGAGGGATGACGGAAACCCGCGCGCGCGGGCGTAGAAGACGTCACGCTTGACGCCTCCGGCAAGGCTCGCCGCCATGGCGTGCTGCATTGCGAGGTGCGCGTCGGCGTAGCTCTCGAACGCCGTGCGGCGGACCTCGCGGTCCGAGTTCGTGAGCAGGGCGCCGATCGTCCCCTGCGCCACCTCCCGCTGCTCTCCGTCGCTTCCGACCGCGGGTGCAAACACGAGGTCGGTGTTGGCCAGGACGCTGTGAACGGAGAGTGCCGAAGCCAGCGGGTCCGAGGCCTGGGTCAGGATCTCCTCCACCTCGGCGCTGCGGATGCGTTTCTGCAGCCTGTCGATGCGGTCGAAGTAGTGGTCGAGATGCGCCAGCCTCGGCGAGGCGCCGACCCAGCCGCGCAGCTTCGGTATGCCGAGGGCGATCATCTCGGGGAGCGCAAACGAGGTCGCCGCGCCCAGCTGGGCGCCGACCGATCGCGCGCGGTCGGTGCGGGCGAGCGCGGCCTGGTTGCCGGTGTCGACCGAGTAGGACATGGTGCTGTACACCATCACCTTGCTCATCAGGCGGTGGACGCTCTCGCTGGCGTCGAACCAGTCCGCGAGCGCGTCCGGCGAGTCCCCTAGGTGGCCTTTGAACTCGGCCAGGTCGGGCAGCCGGGCGAGGACCGTGTCCGCCGCCTCATCCCAGGCCGCATCGTCGGCGAAGACCGTCTCACCGGCCCATGTGAAGCGCTTGTCGACCTGGGAACGGGCCGGCAGCGACTTCGTCACGGACGTTAAGACTAGGCGACTACGATGGGAACGTGCCGCGAGCGGAAGCGAACGGGATCGAGATCGAGTACGAGACTTTCGGCGACCCGGCCGCCCGGCCGCTGCTCCTGATCATGGGCCTCGGAGCCCAGATGACGACCTGGGACGAACAGTTCTGCGCCCAGCTCGCGGATCGTGGGTTTCACGTCATCCGTTTCGATAATCGAGACAGTGGTCTCTCGACCTGGATGGACTCCGCCGGCATGCCCGACATGGCGGCTGCGTTCAGCGGAAACCCGCTGCCCGCGTACCAGCTCGATGACCTGGCCGCCGACGCAGCCGGGCTGCTCGACGCCCTCGGAATCCGCGCCGCTCACGTCGTGGGCGCGTCGATGGGCGGCTTCATCGCGCAGCTCGTCGCCATCAACCACCCAGACCACGTCTTGTCGCTCACGTCGATCATGTCCGGCCCAGGCGGCACCGATGCGGTTCCACCAAGGCCCGAAGGCGCGGCCGTCCTGATGGTCATGCCCCCGGCCACCCGTGAGGAGCGGATCGAGCAGGCGATGCACATCCGGAGGGCTCTGTTGGGACCGGGCGACCCGTTCGACGAGACTTTCGAGCGGGCGCGCGCGACCCGGTCCGTCGATCGTGCCTACAACCCTATCGGCACCGGCCGGCAGCTCGTGGCGATCCTGGCCGCCCATAGCCGCGTCGAACGGCTGAAGAAAGTCGGCGCACCGACGCTGGTGATTCACGGCGTGGATGACGTCCTGGTGCCGGTCGAGAACGGGCGGATCACGGCGGCCGCGGTGCCGGGCGCGCGCTTGATCGAGTTCGAGGGAATGGGGCACGACCTGCCGAAGCGAGTCTGGTCGCAGGTCTTTGACGCCATCTCGGCAACGGCGGACCAGGCGGATGGCCTCCCCATTCATGGGGAGGTGGCGCGCAGCGCCGGTGGGGAGCAGCCGCACTAGACGTGCCTGGCATTTACCTCGCCGCGGGGGCGGGCAGCCTCGAGGGGATCAGCCCCGCGATCGCCGTCCTCGCCGGCCTTGTCTCGTTCGTCTCGCCTTGCGTTCTGCCGCTGGTGCCGGCGTACCTGGCCTACCTCGGCGCCCAGGCGGCCCAGCCCGTCGCGGTGACGGCCGGCGGTGGCACTATCGCGGCGCGGCCGCCCTCCGCCTCCCTGCCCGTCGCGGCGGCCGGGCTTGGCTTCGTGGCCGGCCTGTCCCTGATCTTCATCCTGTTCTTCTACGTCTTCTCCCTGGTCGTGCAGCCGGTCCGCGCCTACGTGCCTGTGGTGGCCGGGGTGCTGGTCATCGTGATGGCGCTCCAGGTGGCCGGTGTGATCCACATCCCGTTCCTCTGGCGCGAGTACCGCCTGGTCGACCGCGCTCCGGGGCGCCGCGGCGTGACCGGCGGGTTCCTGCTGGGGATGGGCTTTGCCAGCGGCTGGACGCCATGCATCGGCGTGACCCTGAGCGCGGTGCTGAGCTCAGCGGTGACCGCTGGCACGACGGCCCAGGGGCTCAGTCTGATGGTCGCCTACTGCCTGGGTCTTGGACTTCCGTTCGTCGCGCTGGCCTTCGCGCTGGAGCGCGCCCGCCCGCTGGTCCGGGTGGTCAACAGCCACCGCCGCGCGATCGACCTCGCGTCCGCGGCGGTGCTGCTCGTCATGGGCTTGCTGTTGCTGACCAACCGGCTGACGGTCCTCTCGTCGGGCCTGTCGCAGCTGTTCCCGTGGTGGCCTTCGCCGACAATCTGAAGCCCCGCTCCCCTTTTGGGTAGCGGGTTGGGTGAGGGGCTTAAGCCACGCTGGCGTTACAGGTCGAAGTACCCCCGGCGGCTGAAGACAAGCGGCGCGATGCCTTCCCGGTGCGCACCTTCGGTGACCAGGCCCATCAGGATCCAGTGGTCGCCCGCCTCGATCGTGTCGCGCAGCGTGCAGACGGCATAGGCGGCCGCGTCCTCCTCCAGGATCGGACCGCCCGGCCCTGCCGGGGGACGCCGCCATGGGATGGCATCGAACTTGTCGGTCAGTTTGGAAGCCATACGGCGCGCCAGCTGTTCCCGGCCGGCGGCCAGGATGTTGGCGGTGAAGCCTCGCGCGTGCTGCACGGCAGGCAGGGTGTTCGACGTCTTGTCGATGCAGGCGAGTGCGAGCGGCGGCTCGAGGGAGACGGCGCAGAAAGCGCTTACGGTCAGGCCCCTTGGACGGTCGTCCTGGCCGAACGCGGTGAGCACCACGACGCCACTCGGGAAGCTGGCCATGACCTCGCGAAAGCGCTGAGGATCGATCACTCACGCGATCCTAGAACTACCCTGTTAACGAACACTTGTTTGCCGATCCATAACGGGTCACACTTGTCGGCATGGGGACCTCGCTAGATCTCTTCGCGGCCGCCACTCGGGACTGGTTTCGCGACGCGTTTGCGGAACCCACCGCCGTCCAGGAACGGGGCTGGAACGAGGTGGCCGCCGGCCGTCACGTTCTCATGGCGGCGCCCACCGGCAGCGGCAAGACGCTGGCCGCCTTCCTGTGGTGCCTCGACCGCCTGACCAGCGAGCCCGTGCCGGCCGAGGCCGAGCGGTGTCGCGTCCTTTATGTGTCGCCCCTGAAGGCGCTGGCCCATGACATCGATCGCAACCTGCGGTCGCCGCTCGTCGGTCTTCGCCTCCAGATCGAAGCCTCGGGCGCAAGCGCGCCGGAAATCACGGTCGCCATCCGGACCGGAGACACGCCGTCCGACGTGCGGCGGTCGATGGAGCGCCACCCGCCCGACATCCTGATCACCACGCCGGAGTCGCTGTTCTTGATCCTCACGAGTGCCGCGCGGCGAATCCTCGCGCCGGTTCGCTGGCTCATCGTCGATGAGATCCACTCGGTCGCCGCGACCAAGCGCGGCAGCCACCTCGCGCTGAGCCTCGAGCGGCTTTGCGCGGTGACGAAGGTCGAGCCGCAGCGGATCGGGTTGTCGGCCACGCAGCGCCCCCTCGAAGAGGTCGCGCGCTTCCTCGGGGGGACAGACCGCGACGTGGCGATCGTCGACGCCGGAAGACTGAAGACGATGGAGGTCCGCGTCGAGGTCCCTGTCGAAGACATGGCGCGGCTGACGACGCAGGATGAAGATGGCGCGAAGGGGGCGAACAGCATCTGGCCCGCGATCTACCCGCGCCTTCTCGAGCTCATCCGCGCGCACCGCTCGACCATCGTCTTCGTCAACTCGCGGCGGCTTGCCGAGCGAATTGCCGCGCGCGTCAACGAGCTCGCGGGCGAGGAGCTGGTGCGTGCGCACCACGGCTCGATCGCGCGCGAGCAGCGCCTGATCATCGAAGACCAGCTCAAGGCGGGTGTCGTGCGCGGCCTGGTTGCGACCTCGACCCTCGAGCTTGGCATCGACATGGGCGCGGTCGACCTCGTTCTGCAGGTCGAGGCACCTCCAAGCGTCGCCGCCGGAATCCAGCGAGTCGGCCGGGCCGGCCACTCGGTGGGGGAGATCTCCCGCGGCGTGGTGATCCCGAAGTTCCGCGGCGACCTGCTCGAGTCCGCGGCCGTGGTAGAGGGCATGCTCGAAGGGCGTATCGAATCCACGGTGGTGCCGCGTCGGCCGCTCGACGTGCTCGCGCAGCAGGTCGTCGCGATGTGCGCGATGGACGAGTGGAGTGTGGAGGAGCTCGGGCGCGTCGTGAGGCGGGCCTATCCCTACGGCGACCTCGGGCCGCGCGCCTTCGAGTCGGTGCTGGACATGCTGAGTGGCCGGTACCCGTCCGACGACTTCGTCGAGCTTCGGCCTCGGATCGTGTGGGACCGCGTCGCGGGCAAGCTGCGCGGGCGCGCCGGCGCGCAGCGGCTGGCGGTCACAAACCCGGGCACCATCCCCGACCGCGGGCTGTACTCCGTCAACCTGGCCGATGACGGCCGGCGTGTCGGAGAGCTCGACGAGGAGATGGTGTACGAGACGAGGGTGGGCGAGACGTTCGTCCTCGGCGCGTCGACGTGGCGGATCGTCGAGATCACCCCGTCGCAGGTGATCGTCACGCCCGCACCCGGCGAGCCCGGCAAGATCGCCTTCTGGAAGGCGGACACGCCGAGCCGGCCGGTGGAGCTGGGCGCGGCGCTCGGGAAGATGGTGCGCGAGCTGCGAGCCGCGGAACGACCCGTCGCCGAGAAAAGGCTGCGAGAGCGGGCTGGTTTCGACGACCGCGCGATCAAGAACCTCATGGCCTACCTCGACGACCAGGCCGCGGCCACCGGAGCCGTGCCGGACGACAGAACGATGGTCGTGGAGAGGTTCCGCGACGAGGTCGGCGACTGGCGCGTCTGCCTGCACACGCCCTTCGGCGGTCGCGTTCACGCGCCGCTCGCGCTTGCGCTCGAGGCGCACCTTCAGGAAAGGCTCGGCGTCGACGCACGTGCGCTGTGGACCGATGACGGCATCGCGATGCACCTGCCTGAGGTCGAAACACCCCCACACCTCGACGAGCTGATGCTCGACCCGGAGGAGGTCGAGGCTCTCGTGGCGGGGCAGCTGCCGGGGTCCTCGTTGTTCGCCGCTCGCTTCAGGGAGAACGCCGCGCGGTCGCTCTTGCTGCCGCGCCGGCGACCCGGGCAAAGGACGCCGCTCTGGCAGCAGCGCATGCGAAGCGCGGCACTGCTGCAGGTTGCCGGCCGCTTTCCCGACTTCCCAATCCTCGCCGAGACGTGGCGCGAGGTGATGACCGACCACTTCGACATGCCGGCACTGGTCGGCCTCCTCAGGTCGATCCGCTCGCGTGAGATCCGCGTCGTCGCCGTAGACACCGAGCGGCCGTCGCCGTTCGCGTCATCCCTGCTCTTCTCGTACGTCGCCGAGTTCATGTACGAGGGCGACGCGCCCCTGGCGGAGCGCCGCGCCCAGGCGCTCACGCTCGATCGCGAGCTCCTCGCCGAGCTCCTTGGCAGCGAGGACCTGCGCGAGCTGCTCGACCCGGAAGCGATCGCCTCAGTCGAGCTCGAGCTCCAGGGCCTGCTCCCGGAGCGATTCCCGCGTGACCCCGACGAGGCCCACGACCTGCTGGTGCGGCTCGGGGACCTGACGCCGGACGAGGCGGCAGCCCGCGGCATCTCGGAGGAATGGCTGCGCTCGCTCGAACGCGAGCGGCGCGCGGTGTCGATCCGCCTGGCAGGCGAGTCGCGCTGGATCGCCGCCGAAGACGCCGGCCGCTATCGCGAAGCGCTCGGGGCAAGCCTCCCGATCGGGCTCCCGGACATCTTCCTGCTACCCGGACCAGAGCCACTCGACTCGCTGCTTCGCAGGTGGGCACGCACGCACGTCCCATTCGTGACCGCCGACCCTGCCGGTCGCTGGTCGCTGCCGCCGACGGCGATCGAAGCCGCCCTGACCCGGCTCTCTGCTCGCGGCGACGTTCTCGCCGGCGAGTTCCGCCGGGCGAAGCAGGGGCGGGAGTATTGCCACCCCGAGGTGCTCAGGCTGCTGCGCCGGCGCTCTCTGGCGGCGCTTCGCCACGAGGTCGAATCCGTCGGGCCGGAAGCTGTGGCCCGGTTCCTTCCCGCATGGCACGGCCTCGGCGCCAGGGCGACCGGAATCGACCGGCTGCTCGAGGTCGTCTTCCAGCTGCAGGGCGCGGCGCTACCCGCCACCGTGATCGAGCGCGACGTCATCGCGAGCCGCATCGGCGGATACAACCCCCGCCTGCTCGACGAGCTCGTGTCGATGGGCGAGGTGGTCTGGGTGGGACGCGGTTCGCTGGGCGCAACCGACGGCAGGGTCGCGCTGTACCTGCGCGGCGATGCCCCACGACTGATCCCAGGGGCGATCGAGACTCCGACTGGTGAGCTGCACAACCGCCTGCGCGACCACCTCGGCTCGCGTGGGGCGAGCTTCTTCCGTGACCTGTACAACGCATGCGGAGGCGGCGACGAGGACGCCATCCTGGACGCACTTTGGGACCTCGTCTGGTCAGGCGAGGTGACCAACGACACCTTCGCGCCGTTGCGACTTCTCGGTCCGGTGACCCGCCGCCCGGCCCGACGGCCACGCCTGCCGCGCCTCACGCAGCCGCGCGCCTCGGGCCGCTGGTCGCTGGTCGCCGACCTGGTCGGCGAGGGCGCCTCACCGACTGAGCGCCTGCACTCCGAAGCCGGTGTGCTGCTGCAGCGTTATGGCGTGCTCACCCGGGAAGCGGTCGTGGCCGAGAGCTGGCCGGGCGGTTTCGCGAGCCTCTACCCGGTCCTGCGCGCGATGGAGGAGTCCGGTCGCATCCGCCGTGGGTATTTCGTGGAGGGACTGGGCGGCTCGCAGTTCGCGCTGCCGGGGGCCGTCGACAGGCTTCGGGCGATGCGCGACTCGGGCGGCGGGATCGTCGCCCTCGCGGCGACCGACCCGGCAAATCCCTACGGCACCGTGCTCACATGGCCGCGATCCGACGGCCGGATGGGCCGCGCCGCCGGCGCGTACTGCGTCCTGGACGACGGCGACCTGAAGGTCTACCTGGAGCGCGGTGGCCGCTCGCTGCTGACCAACGGCGAGGTGAAACTGGAGCACCTGAAGGCGCTGATCGGGATGGCAGTGCTGGCCGGCAAAGTGGAGGTGCAGCGCGTCGACGGGACGCCGGTGATGGACTCGGCGCTCAACACGCTGCTCCGCGAATCGGGGTTCGCGTCGACGCACAGGGGCCTGGTCGCCTACGGCCGCGCCTAGTTCTTCCCCGCTCGCGGGGAACACGATTGGCTCGCGTCACGGTGCTGCTGGTTTCGCTCGCCCTCTGGCCCGGGGTAGCGATTGGGATGCTGACCTGGGAGCCGGTCTGGATCGCGCTGCTCGGGATGGAGCCCTGCCTCAAGGCCCTGGAGGCCCGCCGTTCTGCCGCGGGTACGATTACGTCTCCGTCGGGGAGTGGCGCAGCCCGGTAGCGCACTTGACTGGGGGTCAAGGGGCCGGGGGTTCAAATCCCCCCTCCCCGACCATTTCGCCTGATTCGTATTTGGGTCTGGCGCTTGACACCCCTTAACTCGGCCTAAGCTCGGGCCTAATTCGGCCTATACTTGGCGGGTATTGCGCGCCATTGAATGGCGTCATGCCCGACGAATGCGCATCCAAGGAGGCTGCCCGTGCCGAGACCGCCCCTCAAGATCGTCAAGCCGGATCCGAGCAGCGACCTCGAATCCCTGGTCGACGACTACCTGGCCCACCGCCGTGCAGAGGGGCTGTCGCCTCACACCATCGCCCTTGAGCGCGCCGTCCTCCGGCAGCGCTTCTTGCCCTGGTGCGCCGCGCAGGCCGTGAAGTCGCCCGATCAGCTGGACCAGCGGACAATCGACGACTGGCAGGTTTTCCTGCTTGAGGAACATCGCACCCCCGCCGGCAAGCCGCTCTCCCGCGAGTCGGTGCGCAGCTACGTCCGCGAGCTCTCGCAATTCTTGAAGTGGGCGCAGAAGTCAGAGGTTGTGGGAGCCAAGGTCCAGGCCAAGCGGCCGAGCAAAGAACACCGCCTCCTAAATGTGCTGAGCCGCGAAGAGATAAAGCGGCTGGAGGACGCCGCCACCGCTGAGCGCGACAAGCTGATCATCCGGCTCCTAGCAGACACCGGGGTTCGGTTGGGTGAATTGCTCGGGCTCCGCCGCGAGGACCTACTCGACCAGGATCGGCGCGAGCGCTACATCAAGGTCCGCGGCAAGGGTGCGCGGGATCGCCGCGTTCCGCTGACTCCGACTCTGTTCACTCGCCTGCGCCGTTATGCCGACCATGGTCGTCGCGGTGCGGCGTCGCAGCGGATTTTCGTCACGACCAGGAAAAGCGTGAAGACTGGAGAACTCGAGCCGCTAGCGGCGCGTTCGGTTCAGAACATGATCACCTACGCCGCTCAGGCAGCAGGCATCGAGCGGCCGGTCTATCCGCACCTTTTCAGGCACTCGTTCGCGACGCACGCGCTGCGCGGAAAGATGAATGTCGTGCAGCTACAGAACATCCTCGGCCATGCCGACCTGACCATGATCTCAACCGTCTACGGCCACCTCAGCGACACCGATTCTTACGCTGCGATGCTCACGCTTCTGCGCGACGAGGACTGATGGGTCGCTTCGATGACAGCATTCGCGAAGGTTCCCGCCTGGGTCGGGACCGAGTGCGGCCGGCTCGCTTGCTGCCTACTACGAAGGGAACCCGCGTGCTGTGCCACATTCCTCGATGTCGCGGCGAGTTTCCCGACGTTGCCTTCGGCAGTGAACCTCCCCCGCCGGGCGTCGCGAGGATCCACGTTCTCCTAGATCTTGACCAATGGCATCAGTCGGACGGAATTTGGGAGTACGGGCGCGAATACCGCCAGCGGCGGCCACGTCTCGGGCCAAGTGATGCACCGTCTGTAGAGACGGGCAACACTGGCCTCGGCCTACGCCGGTTGACGTTACCGGTTCGCTTTCGTTGCCCGCGATGCGAACGGATTAGCGTCATCGGGGTTGACGAGGTCTTGCGCGCCGCTTTAGACTTCGCGTCGAACTCGACTTAGTTAGGCGGTAGCGCCGAGCGTTCTACGGAGCACGCAACCGTCCCGACCCCCGGTGATGAGCCGGTCCAGGGACGCGATGACGGAGCGTGCGTATGAAAGCCCTCAGCCGTAGAAGCGGCCATAAGCTCGATTGGCTTCAACTCGATTACCAGCTGGGCCTGCGCGCCATTACCGGTCGTGAGCTATGTCGCCGTGCCGGAGTCCATGAGGTCTCTCTTTCTCGGGCGCGCCACGGATCGTCTCTGAGTGAAGCGACGTTAAGGAAGCTCGCGAAGGCACTGATGGCGATACCGATCGTGCCCGGCACCGACCTACTGGTGCTTGCGCCCTCGACTGGGGACGGAACTTCGCCGGCACTGGCCGCCGAGCCTTCAACTCGACGGCCGCGCCAGCGAAAGGAGGTGGCCTTTGACGCTTGCCCGTCGCCGAACCACCGCACGTGATCGTATCGCGGCCGACGTCCAGGAGGCATTTCCATGCCCTGGCTGAAGCTCCCCGACGACGTGTTCATGGACCGCGAACTCGCGCGGCTGAGAGTCAATGCTCGGCTGCTGCACCTGATGGCGATGGATTACTGCGCCCGATACCTGACGGACGGCTGGCTTGACGACCAGGACATCGCGTCTATCGCCGGCGCGCAGGGATTGGGTAACCCGGACTTTTCAATAGGGCCGCGCGACGCGGCTCGCTGACAAGAAAAAGAAATGCTCTCCTGAACTGGGATACTGGCGATGTTCTACGTCGCAGCATCCGTTCAAGGAGAGCACTTACCAGGT
>JBDTKH010000033.1:0-12548 GCA_039935415.1 Candidatus Dormiibacterota bacterium | reverse complement strand
GGCGCGAAGCGCGCCCCCTCAGAGGAGAAGATCCTATCTTGCGGCTGCGCCCGCGCACCTGAGCTACGGCACCGCGCAAGCCGGGCGCGAAGCGCGCCCCCTCAGAGGAGAAGATCCTATCTTGCGGTCTGTGCCCGCGCCTTGAGCTTGCGCTTCTTCATGCGACGCTTCGCCAGCGCCACTCGCTTCCTTTTGTTCACGCCTTCTCCAGAGAATGTGGCAGAGCCGGAGACCAGCTCTAATTGGTTGCAGTATGGTTGCGGAGCTTGGATTCGAACCAAGGACCTTCGGGTTATGAGCCCGACGAGCTGCCGCTGCTCCACTCCGCGCCAGAAGTATACCGCCGCCTCCGCGGGCGGCCGGCGGGGGTCAGCGGCTGCGCGGCGAGGCTGACGGAGAGGGCGTCGGGACTGGGGTTGGCGATGGGGAAGGCATCGCCGTCACGAGGTAGAGCTGCTCCTGAGGGCGCGCGTAGCCGTTGAGACGAGCCTCCTCCTCGTCTGCTGTGCCGGAGGTGATCGCCTGGACATCCTTCCGATACCCCTGGTTCTGCGCGGCGAGGACTGTGTTCTGCTTGCGCAGGTCGGCGACCTGCTGGCTCAGCTTGTGGCCGATGAACGCCTCCTGCGCAAAAGCCACGCCTGCCCAGATGAGCGCCACCACCGCTGCGACGATCAGCAGCGCCTGCCGCACGCCAAGCGAACCTGTGCGCACGGTGCCGGCGGCAACTATGACTTTGCTGTATCTCATGCAGTGACGTGATCAGGAACGACCGCCGGAGGAGGAAGCCGACTATAGCAAACGGCCCCGCGTTTGACGCCTCTAGCCGGCTTCCCCGTTTCCAGTTTCCTGCCAGCGCCTGACCAGCTCGCCGGCATCCAGGTCCCTGAACGTCTTGCCCTCGTCGCGAAGCGCAGCCTCCGCCTTAGCAAAGCGTTCGCGGAATCGTTGTCCGGCGACGCGCAGCGAATCCTCGGGGTTCACTTTCAGCCGGCGGGCGAGCGAGACCAGCGCGAAGAGCAGGTCGCCCATCTCGTCGAAGACCTGCTGAGGATCGGTCGCCGTCGCGAGCTCGCGCGCCTCCTCGGCGACGGATTCGGCGGCCTCGGACGGCGACATGAAATCAAAACCCACGCGGGCCGCGCGCTTCTGCAGGCCGAGTGCCCAGGCCAGGGCTGGCATGGTCGTCGGGACACGATCGACGACCGATTCGTCCTTGCCGGCCGCGCGTGCCTCGTGGACCTTCTGGTGCTCCCAGTTGCGCAGCACCTCTTCGGCGTCAGCCACCTGAGTCGTGCCGAAGACATGCGGGTGACGGGCGACCATCTTCGCGGCCGCCGCCTCCGAGACTTGCGCCGCGTCAAAACGACCTTCCTGCGCCGCGATCTCCGCATGCATCGCGACCTGCAGCAGCAGGTCTCCGAGCTCCTCCTTCACGTTCGCGTTGTCGCCAGAATCGATCGCTTCGAGAAGCTCGTAGGTCTCCTCGAGCAGGTACGGCCGAAGCGATTCGTGTGTCTGTTCCCGATCCCACGGGCAGCCGTCCGGCGCCCGCAGCCGCGCCACCACCTCGAAGATCGCTTCGATGCCAGGCGAATACGGCTTCGGCGTCGACTGGGACATGGGCCCTGATTCTGGCACGACCGCTTCAGCTCCCAGGCAGAGCGACGACGCGCCGAGCCGACTCGTAAAGGTCGGCCATCTCGTCAAGCAGCTGCAGCAGATCCTTTTGCCAACCGTCGCCCTGCCGCCGCATCTTCAAGCGGTTGGGCGCGATCGTGATCCGGCCGGCCATGCGTCGCGCCAGCTCTTCGACGTCGAGGAAGCGCTGCGGATCGACGCGAATCACAATGTCGTGTCCCTCGGCCACCACCCCGCGAAGCCCCATCCGCTGCCCGCGCAGCTTGACGCGTAGCGAGTAGACCAGGTTGTCCAGCTGCGCGGGGCCGGGACCATACCGGTCCACCAGCGAGCGCAGCAATGACTCGAGCTCCTGCTCGTCCTCGGTCGCGGCCAGCTGCCGATACGCGGACAGCCGCAGCTTTTCGTCGCGGATGTAGGAGCGCGGTATGAAATGGTCGAGAGGCAGGTCGAGATTCATCTCGACAGTCGACAGCACGTCACTCACCGCGGTCTCCTCCGATCCGCTCCGCATCTTCGCGACCGCACCCTGCAGCATCTGGAGGTACATCTCAAATCCCACCGCCGCGATCGCGCCGTGCTGCTCGGTGCCGAGCAGGTTGCCGGCCCCGCGGATCTCGAGGTCGCGCAGCGCGATCTTGAAACCCTGACCCAGCTCGTGCAGCCCCGAGATGACGTCCAGTCTCTTGTCAGCCTGCTCGGTCAGTGACCGGCGCGGGTCGTAAAGGAAGTAGGCGTACGCGCGCCGGCCCGAGCGCCCCACGCGACCGCGAAGCTGGTACAGCTGGGCCAGCCCGAAGCGGTCGGATCGCTCGACGATGATCGTGTTCACGTTGGGAATGTCGAGGCCCGACTCGATGATCGTGGTGCAGACGAGCACGTCGAACTTGGCCGCCTCGAACTCGACCATCACGTGGGCCAGCTCGTCCTCGGCCATCTGGCCGTGCCCTACCGACACCCGCGCATCCGGCACGAGCTCCCTGATCCTGTCGGCGGCCTTCTGGATGGTGCGCACGCGGTTGTGCACGTAGTAGGCCTGGCCCCCGCGCTGCAGCTCGCGCGTGATCGCATCGCGGACCAGCTCGTCATCGTCGGCCGTCACGTAAGTCTTGATGGGCTGCCGTTCTTCAGGCGGAGTCTGGATCACGCTCATGTCGCGAATCCCGCCCACCGCCATGTGGAGCGTGCGCGGGATCGGCGTCGCCGACAGCGAAAGCACGTCGAGCTGGGTGCGCAGCTTCTTCAACCGTTCCTTCTGCATCACGCCGAAGCGGTGCTCCTCGTCGACGATGAGCAACCCAAGTCTTTTGAATCGCACGTCTTTTTGCAGGAGCCGGTGCGTGCCCACCACGATGTCGACCTGACCCGCCTTGAGGCCCTCGATGTTGCGCGCCTGCGTCTCGTCGTCCACGAATCGCGAAAGCATCTCGACCACGACCGGAAACTTGTTGAGCCGCTCGCGGAAGACGTGGAAGTGTTGCTGCGCGAGCACCGTCGTCGGCGCGAGCAGAGCCACCTGCTTTCCGCTCATCGCCGCCTTGAACGCCGCCCTGAGCGCCAGCTCGGTCTTTCCGAACCCGACGTCGCCGCACAGCAGCCTGTCCATCGGTCGGTCGGACTCCATGTCCGCCTTGATCTCGGCCAGGGCCGCGAGCTGGTCCGGGGTCTCCTCATAAGGAAAGGAAGACTCGAGCTCCTGCTGCCAGACGGTGTCGGGCGCAAAGGCGATACCTGGCCGGGCTTCACGCTGCGAGTAAATCTTGAGGAGCTCGTCCGCCACGTCCTGGACCACTTTTCGCGCGCGCCCTCGCGCGCGCGTCCAATCGCTGGTGCCAAGGCGGTGGAGCGTCGGCTGACCTTCGCCACCCAGGTACTTCTGGACGCGGTCGAGGTTCTCGACGGGAACGAAAAGGCGGTCTCCTTCGGCGTATTCGAGCTCGAGATATTCGCGGTGCGCGCCATCGGACTCGATCAGCCGCATGCCCTTGAAAAGCGCGATCCCATGATCGACATGCACAACGAGCTCGTCCGGGGAGAAGTCGAGCGTGAACTCACGCGTCAGGTCTTCGGTTCGAGTGCGGCCTGACCGCGCGCCGCGAGACGCGCGGCGGAGACGGCCAAAGAGCTCGGCGTCGGTCGCCAGGTGGAAACCGATCTCAGGCAGTGCACAACCCGCCGCGATGTCGATGTCCGCTCGCCGCACCCCGGGCTCGACCTCGAGATCGAGGTCCAGATCGACATCGTGGACCGGAGCACGGGCGCCGCTCTCGTCGAGGAGAGCTCGCAGCCGCTCGTCCTGCTCGGTCGCCAGGATGACGGTCGCCGAGTCGCCGAGCGCGACGAGTTCGGCCAGCGCGCGCGGTCTCCCGACCAGCGGTTCGATCTCGACCCAGCCCAGGTCCACCGCGTGGGCACTGGATTCGGCCGCCCTGACCTCGAGCCGCGGCCGCCCGCCGAAATCGTCAAGACGATCGACGGACACCGTCGGCAGGACGAATCCTCTCGGCAGCTCGCCACCGCCCGCCTCCGCGGCGGCCAGCATCTCGGTTTCCTCGAGGACCGTCCGCGCGTCGGCACGCTGACGGTCAGGCTCGAGATCGATGACGAGCACGTCCGCAGGCAGGTGGTCGAGCAACGACGGACGCGACGGGTCCAGGTAGGCCGCGTAGAACTCGACCCCCGGGAAGGCAGCGCCCATGTCCAGGCGGGCAAGCTCGTCTTCCCACTCCGCCCGGACGTCTCCGCGCAATCCATCGAGCGAAACCGACTCGCGCAGACGATTCACGGCGATCGATCCGCGCCCTGGGCCGATAAGCAGCTCCCGCCCGGTCCGGATCGTCGCGTCGGGGATGGCCATGACGGACCGCTGGTTGTCGGGGTCGAACAGGCGAAGCGTCTCGATCACGTCGCCGGCCCACTCCGCGCGCACGGGTGCATCAGCAGCGGCCGGGAACACGTCGAGGATCCCTCCGCGCACTGAGAACTGCCCTCGGTCCTCGACCAGCGGCTCTCGGGAATATCCAAGCTCGACGAGGCGATGAGCCACCGCGATGGGGTCTGGTCCAAGCCCCGGAGCCAGGCGCAGAGTCCCGTCGACCAGCGCCCGGCGGGAGATGGTCTGCCGCGTGATCGCGCGCCTGGAGGAGACGACCACCACCGGCGCTTCATCCGCGCGTGCGAGCGCGGCCAGCGCCTCGAGGCGCTTGTTGACCGATTCGTCGAAGGCGGGTGGGCGATCCAGGAACGAGATTCCCACTTCGGCGAAGGCCTGCACCGCTGGACGCCCGGCGAGCCATGGCCGAAGCTCATCGCCAAACCGCTCCGGCCCCGGCACGAGGACCAGGACCGTCCGGCCGCGCTCGGCGCAGGCGCGCACCACCGACCCGGCGACGATGGGCCACGCGGGACGCGGCAGACGGCCCACGTGGAGCTCCCCCTGCGAACCGTCGATCCAGCGCGCGAGGGCCGGCGCGGCATCGATGGTGCTTCTCCAGAGCGTGCTCATGGGAGCTCCTCACACCCCAGAGAGCCGGCTCGGTTGTAGCGGTCCATCGCACGCTCGACTCCGGCTTCGAGGGCGAGTTCCAGGGCACTCGCAACGCCGGCGACCACGGTCGGCACTCGCTCGGCTTCGGCCTTGGTGAATCGGCCGAGGACATAGGTGCGCCCCGGCTGGGATCCCTTACGCGCAGGCTTGCCGATCCCGACCCGGAAGCGCACGAAATCGTCGGTGCCCAGCGCGCTGATCACCGACAGCACTCCGTTGTGGCCGGCCCCAGATCCTCCCTGCCGGATTCGCATCCGGCACATGGGCAGGTCGAGCTCGTCGTACACCACCCAGGTCTGCTGTGGCTTCAACTTCGTGTCGCGCAGCGCCTTCGCCACCGCCTGCCCCGACAGGTTCATGTAGGTCTGCGGCAGCATCAGCCACACCCTTGGCGACTCCGATCGAGCGACCAGGGACTGCCACCGCTTGTGGTCTAACCGCACTCCCAGGCGGTTGGCGAGCTCACGCACGCACGCGAAACCAAGGTTGTGGCGCGTGTCGGAGTACTCCGATTCCGGGTTACCGAGACCGACGATCAACCGCTCTTCGACGACCGACTCCTTTTCTATTCAAGATTTCCGGGCAGACACACTTAGGCCCGCGGCGAGTGCCGCAGACCCTGGAGGGGAGTGTACCCAGACCGGACCCATCTCATCGCCGGCTTCAGCCCCGACGGCTTGAGCGCCGCGACGTTCAGGCGGCTCATCTCCCGCCGCTCCTCTCGTGTCGCGTGGTCCCAGCCGAGCAAATGCAGCAGCCCGTGAACGCTGAGAAGCGCGAGCTCGGTGGTCTCGGGATGCCCATATTGGGTCGACTGGCGCACGACTGCAGGCCAGGAGACGGCGATGTCGCCCAGGTGGTCGCCGGCGCCGGCAAATGAAAGCACGTCGGTCGCGTGGTCTTCGCCGGCATAGACCCGGTTGAGCCGCCTCAGCTCCCGATCCGACGCGAGCCGGACCGCGACGGTGGACCCGCCTTCCGGCAGGCGCGCCGCGATCTCCGGCAACGTCACAGCCCGCGTCAACACCTCCTTGATGAAGGCGGCGGGCACGGCAGCGCGCACGGCCTTGACAACCTCGACCTCGAGCCGGTCAGCCACGGTCACAAGTAAACCCGCTAATGTCACCAGCGGTGCGGATTCTCGTCACGGGCGGCGCCGGTTTCATCGGTTCCAACGTGGTCGACGCATACATCGCCGCCGGTCACGAGGTCGGCGTCCTCGACAACTTCAGCACGGGACGCGAGCAGAACGTCAACGCCGCCGCGCGGCTCCACCGGGTCGACCTTCGCGACCAGCCAGAGGTGGAGAAGGCGATCGCTGCCTTCCGGCCCGAGCTGGTCAACCACCATGCCGCGCAGTCGGAAGTGCCCCGCTCGGTGGCCGACCCGACCTACGACGCCCAGGTGAACATCATCGGCGGGCTCAACCTGCTCAAAGCGTGCATCGATCACGGAGTGCGCAAGGTGATCTTCAGCTCGACCGGGGGGGCGCTGTACGGCGAACCCGACATCATTCCGGCCGACGAGGATCACCCGGTGCGGCCCCTGTCGCCGTATGGCACCAGCAAGCTGGCTTTCGAGCAATACCTGGGCACGTTCCATCGCACATTCGGGCTGGACTACACGGTCCTCCGCTACGCCAACATCTACGGCGCGCGACAGGACTTCCACGCCGAGGAGGGCCGGGTGATCGCGATCTTCGCCAGCCGCATGCTCCTGGGCAAGCCCGTGATCGTCGACGGAACTGGCGAGCAATCCCGCGACATGCTCCACGTGGGCGACGTGGCCACCGCCAACCTTTCGGCGCTCGACAAGGGCTCCGGCGGCACCTACCACGTGAGCACGGGCATCGCGATCTCTGTCAACGAGCTGTTCAGGAAGCTCGCGATCCTCACCGACTACACGCTCGCACCGACCTACGGACCGGCCCGAAAGGGAGACGTGTACCGGATAGCCCTGGACAACGCCCGAGCGCGCCGGGAGCTCGCCTGGGAGCCTCGCAGCAGCCTCGAGGAAGGCTTGAGCCTCACCGTCGATTACTTCCGCGAACAGGTGGCGAGCCCGACCGCGTGAGTGCGATCGGCGGCGTCATGACGATTTGATCGGCGCGCTCACTTCTCTGCACCGATTGGGCGCCACGGCGCTGGTGATTTTCGCGGTCTTGCTCGGCATCTGGGGCACGTACCTCTACTTCCGCAACCGCGAGCTCCCCGGCGGTTATCGCTCCGCCTACCTGATCATGGCCGGCCTGACAGCGATCCAGGGCCTGATCGGGCTTGCCGCACTCGCGTTCGGTGGCCAGCCGGCGAAAGGACTCCTGCACATGGTGTACGGAGTCTTCGCGGTCCTGTTCCTACCTGGCGCTTACGTCTACGCGCAGGGCGGGAGCAAGAGGCGCGAAACCGTGATCATCGCTGGCGCCGCATGGGTGGTGAGCATCGCCTTCGTCCGCGGCATCTTCACCGGCTGAGCCCCACCCGCGCCTAACGGGCGACCTCCCGCGCCTTCGGCGCGGGGACCCCAGTGGTGGCGGGGAGGTTGCTAAGCCCGGAAGAGAACGCCGACTCCGTAGGTGATTGCCGCCACCACAGATCCGACCGCCAGCATCTCTAGCCCCGACCGCGCAACACCCTTCCCGGTGAAGAACGATCGCGCCGAGCCGATGACGAAAAGGAAGCCTGCGCAAACGAAGAACGCGACCACCAGCGCGGCCAGACCGCTCAACCGGCCGCCGAGGAGGGTGCGGCCCAGCAGGTAACCCGCGACGGGAATCGCTCCCCCGATGAGCGTGGAGATGCCTGCGACAAGGCCTTCCCGCGTCGGGTTCTCGAACTGCGCCACATCCAGGCCCAGCTCTTCGCGGGCCTGTGTTTCCAGCCAGACCTTCTTGTCAGACGTGATCCTCCCGACGATGGTTGCCGCCTCATCAGGCGTGAGGCCCTTCGAGCGGTAGATCTCGACCAGCTCCGCGCGCTCGAGGTCTGGCATCGCCTCGATCTCGGCCGCCTCGCGGGCGAGTTGGCCCTCAAAGACCTCGCGCTGAGACTTGCTCGCCAGGTAGGCGCCACCGGCCATCGAGACCCCGGACGCGACCATCGCCGACAGGCCGCCGATGAGCACGACTCGCGGATCCACGCTGGCGCCTCCGACGCCGGCGAGCACGCCGAGCGTCGCGGTCAGGCCGTCGTTCACGCCGTAGATCACGTTCCGGATGCTCTCGGCCCCGCCGGCGTGCCACTCCTCGAGCGCCGCCGGAGCGTCGCCGCCCCGACCAGCCGCAGCGGGCGCGGGCTCGCCCTCCAACTCTTCGGCGGACTGGTGGTCGAGCTCTTCCGGAAGCACCTCGCGGAGCACGCCCTGGGCGCGTTCGTCCGCCACCGTCGAGACCTGGTTGAGGTACGAACGGAGCACCTGGCCCTCGGCGACGCCCGCCAGGGCGAGTGCAGGGCCTGTACCGGCGACGCGTGCGAGCGCGGCGAGCAGCCGCGCCGCGACGACCGGCCGTGCTCCTACGGAGGTGCCACCAGCCCCGTCCAGCACCGACGCCCACGCATCGGCATGGCGGTTCTCGGTTTCGGCGAGAGCCATCAGGCGCCTTTTGAGTCGCGCGTCGGACGTGACGCCCGCCAGCGCCTCGTAAACCGCAGCCATGCGGGCCTCACTCTCCCAGTTGGACCGCACCGACCGGACGTCTGTGCCAGACATCGAGCGTTCGGGTGGGGTCACGCGTCTATGGTAGGGATGGGTCGACGGTGACACCGCGGTGCGCAGCCGGCATCCACGCCAGTGCGGCCGTGCGCGAACGATTGGCTTAACGTAGGTTGCCCTTATGGATCCGTCCACCTTGATGACCGCCCCAAAATCGCCCTCGCGCACGGCGCCGCGCGCCGAGGCGCGCCGTGCTGGTGGCGAGGCCGGTCGGCGCGTCCTGATCACCGGCGGCGCCGGTTTCCTTGGCGTCAATGCGGCCCTGCACCTGATCGCCGACGGATGGCAGGTGACGCTGCTCGACAACCTCAGCCGGCCGGGGACGGAGCGCAACCTCAAGTGGCTGATCAACCAGCACCCGGCGCGCACCACCTTCATCAAGGAGGACGTCAGAAACGCAAGCGCCCTGGCCGAGCACGTCAAGAACCAGGACGCGATCCTCCATCTCGCGGGACAGGTTGCGGTGACGACCTCGCTGGTCGATCCGAGCACCGACTTCGATGTCAACGCGCGCGGGACCCTCAACGTCCTGGAGGCCGTTCGCCTGCACAACCGCGAGGCGCCGTTTGTGTTCGCATCGACGAATAAGGTGTATGGGAAGCTCGATAGAAACAACGTTGCCTGTAAAGAGACGCAGCCGATCGACTTCCACAGCCCGTACGGATGCAGCAAAGGCGCGGCGGACCAGTACGTCAGGGACTACGCCCGCTGCTTCCAGATGAACACCGTGGTGCTCCGTCAGAGCTGCATCTACGGCGCGCACCAGTACGGCACCGAGGACCAGGGATGGGTCGCGCACTTCGTTCACTCGATCCTCAACAACCGGCCTCTCACCATCTATGGAGACGGCACGCAGGTGCGCGACCTGCTCGACGCGAGGGACCTCAGCGCCATGTACCTGGCCGTGATCGAGAACATCGACAAGACGCGCGGCGAGATCTACAACGTGGGCGGCGGCCCGGAGAACCAGAGAAATCTGCTCGAGGTCATCGTCCAGATCGAGGAGCTGACCAACAACAAGCCGAAGTACACCTTCGCCGACTGGCGCGAGGGCGACCAGACCTACTACGTCAGCGAGATCTCAAAGGCCATGAACGACCTCGATTGGGAACCGCAGATCACCTTCGACAGGGGCCTGAGAGACCTGATCGCCTGGGCCTCCACGGTCGACTGACTCACCGCTCCGAGCGGCGCTCAACCATCCTCATGGCCCCACCGACCGACCAGGCGACGACTGAGCGTGCCCGCCGCGACGGAAACCCTCCGACGGCCCCGCCCATAGAGAGCGGGCCTCGCCACCCACACGATGAGAGCGACCACGCTGACCAGGCTCAGAACCCACGACGCCTCCTCGAAGGTGGTGGGGCCGTAGGTAAAGACAAGGGTCGAGCCCGCGGGGATGGAGTCGAGCGTCGCGAGCATGAAATCCATCTCGCTGCCCACCAGCTGAACCGGACGCGAACCGCTGGGCGTGTCCAGCCGGGCCGACCATCCGGGAAACAGAGACTCCTTGAACAGGACCAGCGCAGGCCCATCTGACGGATTCAAGGGGAGGCGCGCCTGACTGTCCCCGTTCCACTGCGGCGCAACCGCCACCTGCGAATCCGACGGCGGGAAAAGCCACGAAAACTGGGAGGCAAGAAACCGGTCTTCGTCGGTCGAACCGCTCGAGGCATCGTGAGCGATGAGATTCATCCCGCTCCAAACGACCCGACCCTTTCCAACCCGCCACTGCGCGGCCACGATCCGACCTCCGACCGTCACCAGCGCGGACGCGCCGGGTCGCAACCCCGATGCGCTGCTGGCGCCCCACCCTCCGCCCTGGTACGCGAAGCGCCCGAACTGCTGGTCGACCTGACCGTCAACCGTGACCGGCGCGTTTGGGTCGAGCGCTCCCCACCGCAGACCGGTCACGGGCAAAGGCGACGGAGCGGTCCCGACGTTCCAGTCCGGGTCGACGTACTGCCAGCCCGTCTCGACGAAGAGCCTGCCGCCACCGCGCACGAATCCATCGACCCGCGACCAGGCGGCACCCTGGTCGTGGTACTGGTACCCGAGCATGATCACGCCCGCGTAGCGGCTCAAATCCTTCTGCGAATAGTCATCTATGTAAGGCGACTTTCCACGCGCCAGCCATGCTGAGTCGAACGGCAACATGCCTGACGTTGCCCGCTCGAAGACAGAGTTGTAGAGCTGAGGGACGCTGTCCTGGGTGCTGCCCACGACCAGAACCGCCGTGCCGCCGGTCCACTCTGCGGCCAGGCCGGAGGGTTGGGGATTGACGAAGGCCAGCGGCTGGCCATTGACCTGCGCCCAGCCGAGGGCCTGGTAGTCGGCGGCGCGCGCTGCCTGAGCATCGGAGAGAACGACGGCATCGATTCCCAACGCTTGCGCGAGCTGCGCCTTGACCGTCGTTCCGGCATTCCGCAGCATGCTGTCCTCGAGCCACGACGAGAGCTCACGCGAGGGAAGCACCTGGTCGTTGTAGCTGTGCGTAATCCCGCCGCCGACCACGTCGTGAAATGCCATGTCCAGCGGACCGATGTTCGAGTTGAGCTCGGCACGTTGCGGTGGCGATGGGAAGGTGCTCCCAAACGCTTCGATCCTCTGGCGCTTCGCGGGGCAGTCGAGGTCGCAGGTGATGTCAGGCGCTCGCCAGTTCCGGACGTCGAGGAGCTGCGACGCAAGGGACATATCGCTCGGATGTAGCTGCCACAGGTCACGCAGGTCCGGTGCCTTGGGGATGCTGGGCCCGTAAGCCAGCTGGTTGCCTCCGGCGACATAGCCCCCGAAGGCGTAAACGTCGACCGCGAGAACTGCGACGAGCACGACAGGGCCAACCGCGAGGCCGGACCGGGCCCACACCGGCCATGACCACCGTCGAGCCGCGACCTCGGAAAGTGTCCGCGGCAGCTCGAAGAGGCCCAACACCGCCAACGCCGGAGCGGACACGATGACCAGCAGCTGCAGAGGCCGGTGGGCCACCACCCCGAACTCTTTGAATCCGGGAATCAGGAACAGTGGGCGGTAGAGATCGCGATCCGTCATCAGGACAATCCCCAGCACGCACAGAAGCAGGAACAAACGCGCGCGCCCGTGTCTCCAGACGAGTGGTATCGCCAGCAACGCCGGCAGCAAGACCGCCGGGCTGACGCTGTACAGGTCTCCGAGGTTTTCACTTCGCAGCGGCTGCAGCGAGAGGATGGTGCCGAGGGCGAATGGAGACAATCGGTTGATGTCGAAGCTCGTTCCGGCCCCAGCCCAATGCGAGCGAACGACGGCAAGGTACTGGAGCTCGGCTCCGAGCCAGAACGCAGAAAGCAACGCCACGCCGACATAGAGGGGCGGCACCGCTAGCAGCACCCAGCTCCACGCACGCCGCGCGGAAGGCCGCGGCAGCGCGACGGCGTACAGCGGGGCGACCAGCAGTGGCGCGGCGACGAGGTGGGGCGAGATCGTCCCCATCGCCGTCACGAAGACGATGAACAGAACCGCCGAAACGCGGAACCTCCAACCGTGGTCGCCGGCCAGCCATGCGACGAAGAAGGCGTCAAGCGCGATCAGCGCCGGCATGAAGAACACCATCCCGACCCAGCTCGCGTAGAGACCGAAATGAGTCCACTCGACCCAACCGATCGGGCTCAACAGGAGC